>DASUXA010000031.1:0-30040 GCA_036378155.1 Micromonosporaceae bacterium
GGGCCGCGCGGATGCCTCGCACGGCGGCCTGGACCGCGGCGGTACCGCTGGCACACAGCCCGACCTCGTCGGGCCGTACCCCGAACTCCTCGGCGAGCGCCGCGCGGGCCGCGTCGAGCAATTGGCGGGCCCGGCGGCCGGCCGCGTAGAGCTTGCCCGGATCGGCCCAGCCGTCCTCGGCGGCGGCCTGCATCGCCTGCCGCGCCACGGGATGCGTCGGCAGTCCGGCGGCGGCATCGAAGTACCCGCGTGGAGCCACGACACGACGGTATCCCGGCGGCCCCCCGCACCATGCCGGCTGAGCATGGTCGAGTAGTCTGCGACCGTTGGGGACGCCCATGCCGTGCATACGCAAGAAGGGCAGGAACAGGTGGTCGCTGGAGATTCCGGACGGGGCTCGACGAGCCGACGGCGTCTTGCCCTGGGCCGCGTTCTCGGGCTGGGTTCCGTCGTCGTCACGGCTCTGGTGCTGCTGTCCGGCTGCTCGGTCAGCGACGCGTTCTACTTCGGCTGGCCCAGGAAGCACATCACCGACCAGTCCAACCGGATGTTCGACCTGTGGATCGGCTCCGTCATCGCCGCGCTCGTGGTCGGCGTATTCGTGTGGGGCCTCATCTTCTGGTGCCTCATCCGGTACCGCAAGCGCGGCGACGAACTGCCGGCGCAGACGCGGTACAACATGCCCATCGAGATCCTGTACTCGGTGCTGCCGTTCCTCGTCGTGTCGGTGCTCTTCTACTACACCGCGATCGTGCAGACCGACGTCGACCGGATCCAACCCAACCCGGACGTGACGGTGCACGTGGTCGCCTCCAAGTGGAACTGGGAGTTCGAGTACCCGGACCAGAAGGACGCGTCCGGCCAGCCGATCCGCACCATCGGCGCCAGCGACTACATCCCGGTACTCGTGGTGCCGACGCACAAGCGGATCCGGTTCGTGGAGGACTCGCAGGACGTCATCCACTCGTTCTGGGTACCGGCGCTGCTTTTCAAGCGCGACGTGTTCCCCGGTGGGGTGCAGAACAAGTTCGAGGTGACCATCGAGAAGGAGGGTGCCTACGTCGGCCGCTGCGCCGAGCTGTGCGGCACGTACCACGCGTTCATGAACTTCGAGTTGCGGGCGGTGACGCCGGAGCAGTACAAGGCGTTCATCGCGGCGAAGAAGAAGGGTCTGAGCACCCCGGACGCGCTGCGGTCGATCGGCCAGGAGCCGTTCGCGACCACCACCCACCCGTTCGGCAACGAACGCGCGTCAAGCTGACCGGCGACCTCACGAAGGAAAGATCATGAAGGCTGAGTGGCGCATCTTCGGCATCGTCGCGACGTTCCTGTTCG
This sequence comes from Micromonosporaceae bacterium, assembly GCA_036378155.1. Taxonomy (GTDB): domain Bacteria; phylum Actinomycetota; class Actinomycetes; order Mycobacteriales; family Micromonosporaceae; genus DASUXA01. The sequence goes on from DASUXA010000031.1 coordinate 1,336, forward strand.
CCGCCACCATCGTGTACGCGTTCTGGTCGCAGAACTACCAGGGCGGGGTCGAGTGGATCGGGACGGTCGCCCTGCTGCTGTCCGGTCTGCTGTGCCTGATGTGCGGCGGGTACTTCTGGTTCGTCTCCCGCCGTATCGACCCGCGCCCCGAGGACCGCGCGGACGCGGAGATCGCCGAGGGCGCCGGCGAGGTCGGCTTCTTCAGCCCAGGCAGCTACTGGCCGTTCGGCATCGCGCTCGCCGCCCTGGTGGCGGGCATCGGGCTGGTGTTCCTCGAGGTGTGGCTGGTCATCGCCGGTCTGGTCGCGGTACTGCTGGCGACCGGCGGTCTGCTGTTCGAGTACTACACCGGCTCCCGGCGCACCATCGAGCACTGAGCGAGACGTCACGAGGGGCGCCCGGCGGCGATGCCGCCGGGCGCCCCTTCTGCGCCGCGTCGTCGTTTCGACAGCCGGGTGCCGACCCGGTGGGCTGGAGCGATGTCGTAGCCGGACCGGTGTCCCAGCCGGCTGTGTCGCGACAGGCGTACAAGCGCCAGGCGTACAACCGGGGCAGTGTGGCGACGCCACGGGTGTCGTGAGCGTCCTGGGATGCTGACCTCGCTCGGGATGTACGCCCATCTCGAGCGAGGTGGACTTCGACGGCACACCGTTACGCCGAAGAACGCAGGGCGGACATTCGCCTCAGGCAGCCCTGGACCGCGGGTACCCGGACCGGGTGGTGACCCGCGCGGTCACCACGACCTGGGTCGGCGGACCAACGAGCAGCGCCTCGCCACACCGCACGCACACCCATTCCGGGCACTCGTCGTGACCGTCGAGACACGGCGGCTGCTCGAACAGCGTGATCGTGGCGCACGTGGCGCAGGGCAGCTCCATGGTCCGCACCGGGGGGTACCTCCTGGGTCGTACGGCTGTTCTGACCGTGCCACGTGAGCAGGTCGAATAGGGGGAGGCGGCGCGGCGTGTCGGGTGGTGGTCGGCACCACCCGGTCACCGTCACGGGCCGGCTACTCCGGGCGGGTTCTGCTCGCGCCGGGCCTCGGCGGCGACCGTCACCCAGCGGTCCAGTACCGCCGCGGCAGCACCCGAATCGATCGAGGCGGCGGCCCGCTCCAGACCGTCGCGCAGCGCCTGGTGCGGATCGCCGTCCAGCCCATGCTGGGCCGCCAGGGCAGCGGCGGCGTTGACCAGTACCGCGTCGCGCACCGGACCGCGCTCACCGGCCAGCACACGGCGCGCCACGTCCGCGTTGTACGCCGCGTCGGCGCCGCGCAGGTCGCCCGGTCGGGAGCGGGGAATGCCGAGGTCTGCGGCGTCGATCACGGTCTCGCGTACCGTCCCGCCGCTGACCACCCAGACCCGGGTCGGCGCGGTCGTGGTGAACTCGTCGAGCCCGTCCTCGCCCCGCATCACCAGCACCGAGTCGCCTCGGCTGGCGAACACCGCCGCCATCACCGGGGCCATCCTCAGGTCCGCGCAGCCTACCGCTGCCGCCTTGGGCTGTGCGGGGTTGGTCAGCGGGCCGAGGAAGTTGAAGAAGGTTGCCACGCCCATCTCGCGCCGCGCCGACGCGGCATGGCGCATGCCGGGGTGGAACATCGCGGCGAAGCAGAACCCGATACCGACCTCGTGCACGCAGCGCGCCACGCCGTCGGCGGTCAGGTCCAGCGGTACACCCAGCCGGTCCAGCAGGTCGGCGGCGCCGCACGAGGACGACGCCGCGCGGTTGCCGTGCTTGACCACCGTCGTACCGGTGCCGGCGACGACCAGCGCCGCCATCGTCGAGATGTTGACCGTGTGCGCCCGGTCGCCGCCGGTGCCGACCACGTCGACGGCGGAGGTCCGCACCGCGTACGGCAGTTCCACCCGGTTGGCGCGGTCGAGCATGCTGGCGACCAGCCCGCCGATCTCCGCCGGGGTCTCGCCCTTGGCGCGCAGCGCGATCGCGAACGCGGTGATCTGCACGGCGGTCGCCGACCCGTCCATGATCTCGTTCATCGCCCAGCGGGTGTCCTCGCCGGACAACTCGTCACCGCGCAGCAGCGTGCCGATCAGGTGCGGCCACGTGCGCTCGCCCAATGCGGCCTCCGAGGAAAGCTGGGATGGTCGGGGCCGATCAGACTACCGGGCGGACGGCTGCCCGGGTGCGCAGCAGGTCGGCGACGGTGCGTCCGGTGACGACGGGGTCCAGCGGGTGGACCAGGGTCGCGTCGACCTTCGCGTACGCCGCCAGCCAGCGGTCCGCCGCCCGGGCGATCACCACGACGCGCGGCGGGCAGTCCGAAACCTCGTCGATGAGCTGCCGCGCGATGCCGATGCCGCCGGTGGGCTGCGCGTCGCCGTCGAGTACGAGCAGGTCGACGTCGGTGGTGTCGATGAGCCGCAGGCACTCGTCGTACGTCGCGGCCTCCACGAACCGGACCGACAGGTCGGCCGCCGGTCGGCTGCCGATCGCCAGCCGCATCCGGTCGCGCACCTGGGCGCGGTCGCTGTACAGAAGGACGGTGAACGTGTTCGTGCTCATCGTGTCGTGGCTCCCACTCGTCGCTGCCCGCTGATGGTACTGGTCGCCGACCACGGCTCAGCCGGTGCCCACCCGGCCCGACCCGTCCGCGATCCCGAACCGCGCCGCCCACTCCGCGGCGACCTCGGCCTCGTCCCGGTCGAGCTGCCGGTCGACCCGGCGCGCCTCGCGCTCCGCCGAGCGCATCCACTGCACCACCAGCACCGCGAGCATCGTCACACTGACGATCTCGCCGCCCGCCCACAAGATGCCGCCGCCCATCTTCTGGTCGGCGTGCGGGTCGAGCCAGCCGAGGTGCAGCGACGGGTACCAGTCGCCGGCCAGCAGCCGGGTGCTCTGCATGATGGTCAGCCCGAGTACCGCGTGGAACGGCGTGGACAGCACCATCAGCAGCGCGCGCGCCGGGTACGGCCAGCGACCGGGCAGCGGGTCCAGCCCGATCAGCGGCCAGAAGAACAGGCAGCCGGTGACCACGAAGTGGATGTGCATCCACTCGTGCCAGACGTTGTTCTCCAGGGTCAGCCGGTACAGCCCGGTGAAATACAACACGAACGGGTTCGCGATGAACAGCGCGTACGCGACCAGCGGGAAGGTCAGCACCTTGACCGGCGCGCTGTGGACCACCGCCAGCAGCGCCTTCCTCGGGCGGTGCGGCAGGGTCCGCAATGCCAGGGTGACCGGCGCGCCCAGCGCCAGGAAGATCGGCGAGATCATCGCGAGCACCATGTGCTGGATCATGTGGACCGACAGCACGGTGTCGTCGTACGCGCCGATCCCGGTGATCGTGACGAACGCGATCGAGCCCAGGCCCGCGACCAGGAACAGCAGGGTACGGCTGACCGGCCAGGCGTCGCCGCGCGCCTTGAGTCTGCGCACGCCGTACAGGTACAGCCCGGCAGCCAGGACGAGCGTGGTCAGCAGCACGGCGTCCAGGTCGTACCGGGTGAAGATCTCCGCCGCGCTGAACGGCGGCAGCGGAGCCTCGGTCGAATCGGCGTACACCACGTCTAGCAGCGTATTCCGGCGCGCACCGGACCGGTGTCGCGGCCCCCGCGAGCGTTGCCGGACGGGCCCGCCGGCGCGTCGATCCGCCCCCGTAGGGCCGTTGATCGGCCCCCCGGCGTTGGTCGATGCAGCTAGGGGGCAATAATGACGGCGTGACTGCGGCCTCAGCCATCGACCAGAGTCGGATTCATTCGCTGACCAGGCCAAACATGGTCAGTGTCGGAACGATCGTCTGGCTCTCCAGCGAACTCATGTTCTTCGCGGCGCTGTTCGCGATGTATTTCTCCATCCGCGCGGCCGACTACGGGCTGTGGAAGGAGCACACGCCGTCCCTGCATCTGGGCTATGCGGCGGTGTTCACGACGATCCTGGTGCTGTCGTCGGTGACCTGCCAGCTCGGCGTGTTCGCCGCGGAGCGCGGCAAGGTCCACCGCCTGCGGGTCTGGTTCACGATCACGTTCGTGATGGGGCTGATCTTCCTGCTCGGCCAGGCCAACGAGTACCGGAACCTGGTCCACGAGGGCGTGAAGATCAACGCGGACGGCTACGGCTCAGTGTTCTACCTGACCACCGGCTTCCACGGACTGCACGTGACCGGTGGACTCATCGCCTTCATCCTGTACATGATCCGCACGACCCTGGGTCGGTTCACTCCCGCGCAGGCGACCTCGGCGATCGTGGTGTCGTACTACTGGCACTTCGTCGACGTCGTGTGGGTCGCGCTGTTCAGCATGATCTACCTTCTCCGGTGATCGCGTGGAATCGCGTTCCCCGGCGGCGAACCGTCGCAGGCGTCGATCGGCCCGAATCCCACAAGGTGAAGACATGACCGCTGCTCCTCCTGACCAGCCCGCCCCCCGGCGTGGCCCGCTCGGCTGGTTGCGCACACCGCGCCCCCAGCAGAGCCGGCTGCGCCGCCGACTCGGGGCCGGGGTCCGGCTGGTTGCCGCGCTGACCCTGGTCGGCGGCATCTACACCGCGTTCGCGCCCGGCAGCAGCCAGGCTGACGACACGCCCAAACTGTCGCGGGCCGCGCAGGACGGCAAGGCGTTGTTCGACCAGAGCTGCATCAGCTGCCACGGCCGTAACGCGCAGGGCGTCGAGGGCCGCGGTCCGAGCCTGATCGGGGTCGGCTCCGCTGCCGTCGAGTTCCAGGTGACGACGGGCCGGATGCCGCTGGTCCGCCAGGAGGCGCAGGCCGAGCGCAAGCCGCCGCGCTACACCGCCGACCAGGCCCGCCAGATCGGTCAGTACATCGAGGAGATCGGCGGCGGACCGACTCTGCCCGAGGGCGAGAACCTGCGCGCGGGCGGCGACGTCGCCAAGGGCGGCGAGCTGTTCCGGGTGAACTGCTCCTCCTGCCACGCCTTCTCCACCAACGGCGGCGCGCTGTCGTCCGGCAAGTACGCGCCGAGCCTGAAGGAAGCGACCGACCGGCAGATCTACGCCGCGATGCTGACCGGGCCGCAGAACATGCCGGTGTTCGGTGACAACCAGATCTCCCCGCAGGAGAAGCGCGACATCATCGCGTACATCCAGAACGAAAAGAGTCAGGCCAACCCGGGTGGCTTCGGACTGGGCCGGTACGGTCCGGTGCCCGAGGCACTGGTGATCTTCCTCGTCGGCATGGTGGCGCTCGTCTTCACGACGCTGTGGATTGCAGGGAAGTCATGACCACGCACATCGACAACGACCGCGACTTCGACGTCGACGATCCGGACGTGTCCAGGTTCGACCTGGTCCGCGAAGGCGCGCGCCGCGACGGGGTGGAGATCCTCCACTACGAGCCGCGGTTCCCGGTACCGGGGACCGCGGCGGAGAAGCGCGTGGTGCGCACCATCGCGCTGCTGTTCACGATCACCGGGCTGGCCGCGCTGGCGTTCCTGGTCGCGTACATCTGGTGGCCGTGGCGGTTCAACGGCAGCAACCGGCTCGCCGACTGGTACACCCCGATCCTCGGCGGCACGCTCGGTCTCGCCCTGTTCTGCATCGGCGCGGCCGTGATCGTCTGGGGCAAGAAACTGCTGCCGGCCGAGGTCTCGGTGCAGGAGCGGCACGACGGTCGGTCGCCGACCGACGAGTCGAGGATGACCAGCGCGACCATGCTGAACATGGTCGACGAGCTGGGCATCCAGCGCCGGCCGCTGCTCAAGCGGGCTGCCCTGCTCGGTCTCGCCCCGGTCGGTCTGGTCGCCGCCGCGCCGCTGATCGGCGGGTTGATCAAGTCGCCGCACACGCCGACCGACATCCTGTTCCACACCGGGTTCGACCCGGCGAACAACAACGGTCAGCCGGTACCGCTGGTCCGCGAGGACGGCACGCCGGTGCGACCCGAGGAGATCAGCGCCGGCGGCATGCTCACCGTGTTCCCCGGCATCCCCGGCGGTACGACCAACGAGTACGCCGACTCGCCGACCCTGCTGTTCCACCTGCGCGCGGCGGACGCCGAGAAGTTGCGCGCGAACCTGAAGAACGTCCCGCTCAACAAGGACAACATGTGGAACAACTACGTCGCGTACTCGAAGATCTGCACACACGCGGGCTGCCCGGCTAGCCTGTACGAACAGCAGACCACGCGGCTGCTCTGCCCGTGCCACCAGAGTCAGTTCGACATCACCAACAACGCCCGACCGATCTTCGGACCGGCGACCCGCCGCCTGCCGATGTTGCCCCTCACGGTCAACGCCGACGGCGTCTTCGTCGCCAAGTCCGACTATCAGGTTCCGATCGGACCGGGTTTCTGGGAGAGGCCATGAAGCGACGCACTGCTGGCGCCGCCGCCCTGCCGGGCGCCGTAGCGACCGGGATCGACGAGCGGCTGACCATCGCGACACCGCTGCGGCGACTGTTCAACAAGGTCTTCCCGGACCACTGGTCGTTCCTGCTGGGCGAGATCGCGCTGTACTCGTTCATCGTCCTGCTGCTCACCGGTACGTTCCTGACCTTCTTCTTCGACCCCTCGTCGAACGAGGTCATCTACAACGGCAGCTACGCGCCGCTGCGCGGGATCCGGATGTCGGCGGCGTACGCCTCGACCCTGGACCTGTCGTTCGACGTGCGCGGCGGTCTGGTGATGCGGCAGATGCACCACTGGGCGGCGAACCTGTTCATGGCCGCGATCGTGGTGCACATGCTGCGCATCTTCTTCACCGGTGCGTTCCGTAAGCCGCGCGAGCTGAACTGGGTCATCGGTCTGAGCCTGTTCTGGCTGGGCTTCACCGAGGGCTTCGCGGGCTACTCGCTGCCGGACGACGCGCTGTCCGGTACCGGTCTGCGGATCGCCGACGCGATCATGCTGTCCATCCCGGTGGTCGGGTCGTGGGTCGCCACCTCGCTGTTCGGCGGCGAATTCCCCGGGCACCTGATCCTGGGTCGGCTGTACATCGCGCACGTGCTGCTCATCCCGGCCATCCTGCTCGCGTTGATCAGCGCGCACATGGGTCTGTTGGTGAAACAGAAGCACACCCAGTGGCCGGGTCCGGGGCGGACCAACGAGAACGTGGTCGGCGTGCGGATGTTCCCCGGCTTCGCGTTGAAGTCCGGCGGCTTCTTCATGATCGTGTTCGCGGTGATCGCCTTCCTCGGCGGGCTGTTCCAGATCAACCCGATTTGGCTGTTCGGCCCGTACACGGCGGCGGTCGTCTCGGCGGCGAGCCAGCCGGACTGGTACGTCATGTTCCTGGACGGCTCGACCCGTCTGATGCCGCCGTGGGAGGCGCGCTTCCCGCTGTGGCCGGGACACCACTACACGCTGCCGCCGCTGTTCTGGCCGACCGTGGTGCTGCCCGGTGTGCTGACCATCCTGCCGATGCTGTACCCGTGGCTGGAGGCGCGGTTCACCAAGGATCACCGCATCCACAACCTGCTGCAGCGCCCGCGCGACGTACCGGCGCGCACCGCGCTCGGCGCCATGGCGGTCGGCTTCTACCTGGTGCTGACCCTGTCCGGCGCGAACGACGTCATCGCCGACAAGTTCCACATCAGCTTGAACGCGATGACCTGGGCGGGCCGGATCGGGCTGCTCGTCGTGCCGCCGCTGGCGTTCTACGCGGCGTACCGCATCTGCCTCGGTCTGCAGCAGCACGACCGCGAGGTGCTGGCGCACGGCGTGGAGACCGGCATCATCCGGCGGCTGCCCGACGGCCGGTTCATCGAGGTACACCAGCCGCTCGGCCCGGTCGACGCGCACGGCCACACGCAACTGGAGTACACCGGCTCGCCGGTGCCCAAGAAGATGAACCGGATCGGCGCGCTGCTGCCCGCGGTACGCGGCTTCTTCCGCCCGATCGAGGAGCCCAGCGAGGCGCCGATCTCGCCGGCACCGACCCGCCCCGAGGTCACTGCCGGGCGCTCGGAGGAAGAGCAGGTCAGGTCCGGTCGGTAACGACTGGTCGCTGTTCGTTCGTGGGCCCGCCGGGAATCCGGCGGGCCCACGAACGTGTCGAGCGCCAGCATCGCAGCCGTGCGGGCGGGGCGACTGCGCGGACGAGCGGGCGGGGCGAACCGCGCGGGCGGGGCGGATGTGCGGGCGGGGCGACCCGCGTGGACGAGCGATCTGCCCGCCGCCGCGCGTCGAGCCGAACCGGTCGGGTTCAGCGGCGCGGCAGCGCGCCGGCGAACGACGCGACCCGGGCCGCCAGCGGAGCACCCGCGCGTACCCAGCGGAAGTGGTCCAGCGGGGCGCCCGCCTCGTCGGCCGTGTACCGCTCCCGGGTGACCGGCGCGGCGGTCAGCTTCGCGCACAGGTGGTCCAGTGTGGCGGACGGCGTGTACTGGTCGCGCTGCACGCTGACCGCGAGCACCGGGGTCGTCACCGACCCGAGCGCCGCCTCCGCGTCCACGCCGTCCAGCCGGGGGAATCTGCCGGTACGGGCGGTGTACGCCCAGTCCCGGATCACCCCGCGCGCCTGCCGACCGCCGAAGCCCCAGCCGGGCCACACTCGCAGCAGCGCGCTGGTCGCCGCGATCGCCTGGGTGGACAGCAGGACCCGCAGACCGGCTCGCGGGTACGCCCGGTGGTACGGCAGACCGACCGCGACCAGCGCCAGACCGTCCACGGTCGCGTGCGGGTTCAGCGCCAGGTACAGCGCGCAGACCTGACCGCCCAGCGAGTGACCGAGCAGCACCACCCGCCGCCCGTCCAGGCGGGACTTCAGGGCGTCGAGGACCGCGCCCACGTCGTCGGCGAGCTCGGCGTACCCGTACCGGCACCGCCGGCTCGGCGGGGGTGTGCTGCTGCCGGTACCGCGCAGGTCCGCGACGATCACCGCGCAGCCGGCGGCGCGCAGGTCGGCGGCGAACGGGCGGTAGTACCGCGCCGGTACGCCCATCGCCGGCCAGATCGCCACGACCGGGGCGTCGCCGCCCGGGTCGGGGTAGACGTGCAGGCCGAGGCGGTGGTCGCCGCGGTCGATGTACTCCTGGGTGTACTCGGTCACATGGTCCACCGGGTGATCGTACGCACGGCAAGTTACCGACCGGTAGCGTCGGTTCCTGCCGTTAGGGTCTCCCACGTGAAACCCTCTGACCTCGCACTCCTGCGTACCCTCAGCGCACCCACCCTGAGCCCGGACGGGCGCTTCGCGGTCGTCGCCGTGACCCGGCCCGACCTCGACGCCGACGACTACACCGGACAACTCTGGCTGGTACCCACCGACGGATCAGCCCCGCCCCGGCAACTCACCCACGGCTGGCGGGACAGCGCCCCGCAGTGGTCGCCGGACGGCGCCTGGCTGGCGTTCGTCCGTGCCGAGCGGGACCGCGCCGGCAAGGTCGACAAGCCGCAGCTGTACGTGATGCCCACGGCGGGCGGGGAGCCGCGCCGGCTCACCGACCACCCGCTCGGCGTCACCGGCGCGGTGTGGAGCCCGGACTCGACGCGCCTCGCCTATCTGGCGCGGGTGCCGGAAGCGGGGCGGTACGGGACCACCGAGGGCGTGGGTCCGGAGAAGGAGCCGCCCCGCCGGCTGACCACGTTCAGCTACCGGTTCGACGGCATCGGCTTCGTCATCGACCGTCGCACCCACATCTGGACCGTGTCCGTCGACTCCCCGGAGCCCGAGCCGGTACAGATCACCCAGGGCGACCACGAGCACGCGGACGTGAGCTGGAGCCCGAGCGGCGACCTGCTCGCCTTCGTCACCGCCCGGCACGACAACCGGGACGTCGACCGGGTCAGCGACGTGTGGGTGTGCCGTCCGGACGGCGGCGACGCGCGGCAGGTGACCCGGGGCGGGCTGTCCGTGGCGGACCCCCGGTTCACCCCGGACGGCGCCGCGATCTGCTTCCTCGGCGAGGACGCGGGACCGGACGGACGCTCGGTGGTGGCGCGCAACATGGGCGTGTGGTCGGTGCCGACCGACGGCTCGCAGCCGCCGCGCCGGCTGACCGACGCCGAGAAATACACCATCGGCTACCACACCACGATCGAGGTGACCCCCGACGGCGTGTTGTTCCCGACCGAGAACCGGGGCGCGGTCGACCTGGTCCGGGTGCCGTTCGACGGCGGCGAGCCCGAGGTGCTGATCGCCGGTCGCCGCCAGGTGCTCGGCGCGGTCGAAGCCGGGGGAGTGCTCGCGGCGAGCGTCGCCGACCCGGCGCGGGCGGGTGAGGTCACAATCCTCGCCGAGGGTCGCGAGCGTACCGTCACCGACTTCGGCGCCGAGTTCAGCGCCGCCGTGGACGTCCGCCCGATGGACGAGATCGAGGCGACCGCGCCGGACGGGTACCCGGTGCACGGCTGGGTGGTCCGCCCCAGCGGCGACGGACCGCACCCCGTCCTGCTCATGATCCACGGCGGTCCGTTCACCCAGTACGGGTACACGCTGTTCGACGAGGCGCAGGTGTACGCGGGCGCCGGGTACGCGGTCGTGATGGGCAATCCGCGCGGCTCGTCCGGGTACGGCGAGGCGCACGGTCGCGCCATCCTCGGCAACGTCGGCGAGGCGTCCGCCCGCGACCTGCTCGCGCTGCTCGACGCGGCGCTGACCGCCGACGACCTGGACGCGAGCCGGGTCGGTGTGCTCGGCGGGTCGCACGGCGGATACATGACCACGTGGCTCGCCGCCCACCACGGCGAGCGGTTCAAGGCGGCGGTGTCGGAGCGCGCCGTCAACGCGATCGACAGTTTCGTCGGCTCGTCCGACATCGGGTGGTTCTTCGCCGACAACCTGTACGGCACCGACCCGGCTCAGCGGGCGGCGCAGAGCCCGCTCGCGTACGCCGACCGGATCCGCATCCCGATGCTGATCATCCACTCGGAGCAGGACTGGCGCTGCCCGTTGGAGCAGGCGCAGCGGCTGTTCGTGGCGTTGAAGAGCGCCGGTACCGACACCGAGATGCTGCTGTTCCCCGGCGAGGGACACGAGCTGTCCCGGTCGGGGCTGCCCAGCCACCGGGTCGCCCGGTTCGACGCGATCGTCGAATGGTTCGGGCGGTACCTCTGACCGTCGCAGGCGTGGACGGCGCGGCGGCGCCGCGCCGTCCACGCGACGCTCAGTCGGAGTCGACGAACCCGATCGCGAACGCCTCTTCGAGGTCGTGCTGCGAGTACGCCCGGAACGCGATGTGCGTCTCGGTGTTCCGCACACCCTCGGTCTTCGAGATGCCCCCGGCGATCACTTCCGCGATCTGGTCGAACTCGCGTACCCGGACGATCGCGATGAGGTCGACGTGGCCGGCGACCGAGTACACCTCGCTGACCCCTTCGAGGGCGGCCAGTGCCTCGGCCACCTCCGGAATCGAGTCGGTGGCGCAGTCGATGAGGACGATCGCGGTGATCACCTGAGGCTCCCTCGGCGTGGACGGTTGACCAAGTCAGCTCATGCTATCGGCGTGCCGACCCGGGGCTCGCCGGGCGCTCAGGACGCCGGTACGGTCAGCTCCCGCCCCGCGCGGATCGCGTCGACGAGCTGCTCGTCCGCGCCGACGAACCCGCCCGGCCAGACCACGGCGCGACGGACCCGCCCGTACACCCGCGCCCCGTCGCCGATGACCGCGCACCGCGCCGAACCGGTGACCGTCGCGCCCGACCCGACCAGGACCGGCGCGCCGTGCAGCGCGTCGAGGTTGGCGTCCAGGTATCGGCGGGGAGTTCCGGTGTCCACGTACCGCCCGCCGTACTCGACGACGTCGAGGCGGCCGGCCGCTTCGGCCGGCCGCCACACGGTGCGCACGATCTCCGCCGGTCGCGGCTCCAGCCTCGCCACATCTCGCCAGGGCAGCAGCGAGTACCCGGCGAACACGTGCCCGCCGAACTCGGGGCGCTGACCGGGCGGCGCCGGTACACCGAGAATCCGGACCCGCTCGCCGTCCCAGCCGCGCGTCAGTACCGTCAGGTCGCCGCCGGCGAGATACGCGTCCGCGTTGGTCAGCAGTACCGGTCGCCCGGCGACCCAGTCGCGCAGGTTGCCGACCCCGCCCGAGGTACCCAGCGGCTTCGGTCCCGGCTCGACCGTCACGTGCGCCCGGTCGCCGACGTGCGCCACGACCTGCCCGGCGAGATGGCAGGCGTTGACCGCGACCCGGTCCGCGCCGGTCAGACCGAGCGCCGCGAGCCGGGCGAGCGCCAGGTCGAGCAGCGCGACGTTACCGACCGGGCACAGCGCCTTCGGGCGGAGCTCGGTGAGCGGGCGCAGCCGGGTACCCTCGCCCGCCGCGAGGACGATCGCGCACAGCTCGGTCATCGCTCAGTCGTCCAGCGCGCGACCCTGCCCGGCGAACGGTCCGATGTCGTAGTACCCGAGCAGCTTCGCGGTCGGCGTGGTGAGCGGCGGCAGCGCGTCCAACGGGTGCCACGCCGCCTCGTACACCTCGGCTCCGTCCACCACGACCGGCACGTCCTTCGGTACGTTCGCCTCGAACACCAGGTCCACCCAGCGCCCCCCGGAGTGCACGATCGCGTTCGGTACCGCCGCCCGGATCTCCTCCGGCGACACCCGGATGCCGGTCTCCTCGGCGAGTTCCCGAGCCGCTCCGACGGCTGGGTGCTCGCGCCGCGCAAGCAGCCCACCGGGCAGCGACCAGCCCCGACCGGGTGGTTGTCGCAGCAGCAGCAGCGCACCCGGATCACCGGCGTCCGCCGCACGCACCAGCACCACCGCGCCGACCGTGTACTTCGCGGTGCCCAGCCGGACCAGTCGCCGTCGCCAGTGCGCGGGAAGGCGGTAGAACGCTTGGAAGGCGACGACGCGGATACGCGGAGGGCGACTCGTCATGCGCTCAGGCTAGCCCCGGCACGCGGCACCATCGCTGATCTTGTTCGGCGAGTTGTGCCGTACCGGTGCCTTACACGATTGCTCACCATGCTTCCGTGCCCCAGCCGTTCTGTCGGGACGAGACGACGAGGGCGCCCGAGGCGAGCCCATCGCGGATCTCGCGGGCGAGATCACGGCCCACTTCGGCGGTCTTGTCGAGTCCGGCGCGGAACTCGGCGAGTTGGCGGAAGGCTCGTCCGTACATCTGTTGTTGGTCCAGCGGCAGGACAGGGATGACCAGGCGCCTGATGTCGATGCGGAAAGCACCATGGGCGGCACTGGAGGTGCGACCGGCGACGCGCAGGTTATCCGAGTAGGAAAGAGCCCCGGCGACGAACCACGGGTCGAACCGGGCCGGGTCGACGCGAACAAGTTGGACGTGGGGGTCGAGTTCGGCGCCGATCTGCTCTGGACTGGCTACCTGGGCGACGATCTCGCGGCCGATGATCGGGACGAGGATGTCGTTCGCGCGTATGCGTGGGCGTGAATCGTCCTCGGCGGTTCGAGCGACCGCGCTCGTCTCCACCGGGTTCGACTGGCCGTCGGCGGGCGCGATTCCGGCGTCGCTGGCGGTCGCTTTGTTGCCTCGAGTACGCGAGACGGTGCGGTACACGGATACGCTGCCCGCCCGGATCAAGTCGACCAGGCTGGCCTGCGGAGCTGTGCCCAAGGTTGCCGTGCTCGCCGTCCGCACTGCGGGAAGGCTGTGCCGTACCTCATCGATGAACCTAATGAAGTCACCGATCTTGGCAATGGTCTGGGCCGGGTCGGCGGTGACCGTGCCCCTGCGCGCTAGGTAGCGGCGCGGCGTCAGGTCGACCTGGTCATCGAGCAGGTCGATGACGGGCACCGATCCGTAGATTTCGGGTGCTTCGCTTGCCTGTCCGGCCAGGTAAGCGCGCCAAGCGCCGGTCACCACGTCGGGGAGCTTGTCAGCCTTCACCGTGGTCGCGTCGACGAACAGCAGACGGCCCAGGGGCGGCTGTCGTGGGTTCGGCTGAGTGAGCACCCAGACGTGCAGTCCGACGCCCGTCGGGGGCATGAGTCCGGCTGGCATGGCAATGATCGCGCGCAGCGCGCCGCGGCGTACCAGTTCGGCGCGGATCCGGCGGCCCGCTGGGCGCGCCGCCGCAGCCGGTGGCATGAGTACGACGGCGGTGCCGCTGGGAGAGAGGTGGGCCAAGGCGTGCTGCGTCCAGGCGAGCTCGGGCTCGGTCCGTGGGGGCAGCCCGTAGGTCCAGCGCGGATCGTAGGCGAGCGCGTCGTGGCCCCAGTCGTGAACACCGAACGGGAAGTTCGCCACGACGACATCGGCGCGCAGGTCCGGGAAAGCGTCCGCGAGCAAGCTGTCGCCGACGTGGAGTACCGGCGGTGTCACGGTCAAGCCGGCGCGCTGGGAGCGCTGGTGCACGAACCACAGGCGCAGCAGAGCGATCAGTGCGTACTCCGGCTTGATTTCCTGCGCGTAGCAGTGCGTCCCTGTGCCCTTGCGTAGCGCTCGGTCGGCCGCCATGCGCAGAATCGACCCAGTGCCGCACGTGAAGTCGAACGTGCTCGCACCGGAACCTGCGAGAGCGAGCATCACCTTGGCGACGCTGTCGGGAGTGCCGGCAAGACCGGACATGGAATGCGCCGAGGTTACGTACTGGCTGTGCAGGTACTCGAAGGCCGATTCTGGTTCCTGCTCCCGGCCGAGTTGTTCGACTGTACGCAGCACAGTGCTGAGCTGTGGTGTCCACTGCACCGGCAGCACCTTGCTGACCAGATCAGCGAGGTGGCGGTCGAATGCGCGCAGCCGGGTGACCAGTTGCTTGGGTGTGAGCAGGCGGGTGCTCTGGGCGAGGGGTTGAACGGAGCGGACGAGCAGGTACGCGCCGGCGATGCCGAGTACGTCACCGATCTGCGCCGTTGGTTGACAGCTTTCGATGTAGCGCCATGCCCACTGCTCGGTACTCGCACGATGCAGCTTGCCCTGCCTCCGTAGCCACGCTTCGACCTCATGCGCGTCGAACAGTGGGCTGGTCGGCGTGCCGCCGACCGGCGTGGGGAAGTCGGAGTACCGACGACGCCAGTTACTTACCGCTGCCCGGCCGACGTTGGCGAGTTGCGCGATGCCGCTAGAGGTAAGGGTCGCGTCCCCGATGACTGCGCTCGGCTGCGTTGTCACGCGTGAACGTTACCATGTCGTCAACACTTGTGAACTTGGTACACGATGTCTATCGTGACCAACAGTTCACACGCGACCACTGAGGGGGACGCCATGCCGCGGCGCGGGCACAGTACAACCGTTGGCAAGATCGCCAAGGTCTACCACGACCGCCGAGTCTCGGAGATTCGCGTGCTGGGCGAGCTCCTGCGCCGCGAACAGCGTGCCGCACCGCCCGTCAGCCCAGCCCGGCCCGACCCGGGATCGGACTCGTAGCCCGGATCAGACCCGTTCCGCCCCGGCCTAAGGAGGACCATGAACACCGTTGTTCGCACCTGCGTTGCCATCCACTTCGGGTGCATGCTTCCCGCCGGTTGCCTACCTGCTCGCCGAGCCGCGGCGGTACGGCTTTCGCGTCCGCGAGGCGGTCCCGCGAGCGGCATACGCACGGGTGCGGCTTGATCCGGTGATCGGTGCCGCCATCTCAGACGCTTACATGGCCGCACCGATGAGGGACGAGCGTGCCTTCTCCGCGTACGCCGCGTTCTGTCGAGAAACGGTGCGGCAATACCACTTTCTGGTGGGCCGGGTCGAGTTCGGTGGACTCGGCGTGGCGGTACGGTTTGTGGACGACGATCCCTATCCAGATGCCGAGGCGATGGTCGACGACCTGCGACAACGCCGGCTAAAAGTCTGGGCAAGCGCGGCGACCGGCAACCCGCACCCGTATCTCAGCGATAGCGAAAACGACATGTTCCGCGCGGTGCATGATGCATTCGGGCATGCGGCCAGTGGTCGCGGCTTTGATCCACACGGCGAGGAAGCGGCCTGGTTGAAACACAGCACGATGTATTCGCCGCTGGCACGTCGAGCCCTGACTACCGAGACGCGCGGACAGAACTGCGCGCAGACCTTCCATTACCGAGGCGGACGTTTTCCCGAGCAGAAGGCGGTGCTGTTGCCAGTGCCGTTCAGCGACCCGCGTTCGGTCCGCATCGAGGACATCAGCGTGACTGCTCCGCGTTCAACCGTGCGATCTCCTGACGCAGGTCCAGCACCGCTGGGTGCTCAGGCCCGTCTGCACCGATCCGATCGCGGAGCAACCGGTTGAGCTGGCGCAGTGCGCGATCATGTTCGCCCAGTGGGACGTGGGCGCGAGCGGCTCGTAGTCGATAGTCGAACACCAGCGGGTGTTCGTCGCCGTGCTGGCGAGCCAGATCATCGGCGAGCAGACGCCATTGCCGCGCAGCTGCACGAAACTCGCCGTCGGAAAACAGCCGCTCCGCCCGCTCCGCAGCCGCATCCACGTCGGAGACTGGCTGGGCGGGCGGGGACTGCGGGGGCGGGCTCGTGCGGGACGAGGGTGGCACCCGTCCGACAATCGCGGCGTACGCCCTTACCGCGTCGGTGCCGTCGCCAACCACTCCAAGGATCGGTGGAAGGTCCTGGGCGAGCGGGGCTAGCGTTGCGTACACGTCAGCGGCGCTGACCGGTCGGTCCTGCGGTCGGATCGCTAGCAGTGCGTGGATCAGTTGGTCGAGTACGTCCGGAACCTCCGGACGTAGCCGGGCAGGATTGGGCGGAACCTGTTCAAGTTGGTTGCGTACGGTGGCGGTCGTTGTGTCACCGACGAACGGCGGGTTGCCGGTGAGCAGGTCGAACAACGTGGCGCCGAGTCCATACAGGTCGGTGCGATGATCGGTGGGTTCGCCTAATATCTGCTCAGGGGCCATGTAGCCGACGGTGCCGAGGCTCTGTCCGGTCTGCGTGATCCGCGAGTAGCGGTAGTCGTGCATCGCGGCCAGTCCGAAATCCAGCACTTTCACCGCGCCGCTCGGTTCCAGCATGACGTTGCTCGGCTTGATGTCGCGGTGTACCAGGCCGATCCGCTGGGCGGCGATGAGTACGCTGCTGATCTGCGCGCCGATCGCGGCCACCCAGGCAATCGGCGGCGGGCCGTGTTCAGCAATCAGGTCCGACAGCGTGATTCCGTCGATCTTCTGGAGGACGAGGTACGGGCGGCCGTGATGCTCGCCGAGGTCGTAGACAGCCGGCACGCCGGGGTGATCCAGCCGGGCCGTGAGCAGCGCCTCGCGCCGGAACCGGCGCACCAGCTGTGCGTCCATCATGGCAAAATTGACGAGCTTGACGATGACCGTGCGGTCGAGCAGCGTGTCCTGCGCCGTCCAGACCTCGCCCATCCCGCTGTGTGCCAACGGGTAACGACCTACTAAGTACCGTTCTCTGAGGTGCGCGCCCGCCACCACGGGAGCCAGTTTAGTTGCGTACGGGACGGCATGGGCGTCGTCGGTCGTGGACGACGACCCCCCTCACGTCACCGTGAATCGCGTTCCTTACAGAACGCTTGCAAGCGGCGTTCACAATGTGGTCGAATGGCTGTCGATTTGAGCAAACGTGCCCGGCACCGATGCGAAGCCGCCGACTTCCACTCGTGAAAGTGCTCCTCGCGGTGTGCTGCGGCGCGTCCTCGTCGGGTGCTGGTGATAGGAAGGGGATGCTGTGGCCGAGCTGGCGATCGATCGTGGGTTCCTACCCGCCTACGCCAGGCTCCAGCGCCCAGTACAGCGTGCGGTCGACGCGGCCATCGGAAAGTTCGCCGAGCACACCCACGCCGGCCTGCATCTGGAGAAGCTCGCCGGTGCCCGCGATCCGAACATTCGCACCATCCGCATCGACCAGTTCTATCGAGGCGTGGTGCTGGCGCTCGGTGAGCAGCGATATGCGCTGCTCAACGTCTTGCCGCATGACGACGCCATCGCCTTCGCAGCGAGCCGGCGATTCACCGTCAATCAGGCACTGGGCGTGCTAGAAGTGCGGGACCAGGCGGGTATCGACGAATTTGCGCGCGCCACGTCAGTGCCGCCGACCACCTCCGGGTTGTTCGACGGCGTCGCCACCGCCGACCTTGTACGGCTCGGCGTGGACGAAGATCTCGTTCCGCTATTGCGCCTCATAAGCACTGATCAGCAGCTGGAGAGCCTGAGCGGGCGATTGCCCGAGGCGCAACTCGATGTGCTGCGCGGGCTTGCCAGCGGGCTGACCGTCGAAGAGGTCTGGCAGGAGCTTGCTGAGCGGATCATCTCGGGCGTGGACACCGACGACCTGCTTACGGCGGCACGCCGTACTCCGGAGCGGATTGCTTTCGTCTCGGGTCCTGTGGAACTGGCCGCCATCCTGGCCCACCCCTTCGACCTCTGGCGTACCTTCCTGCACCCGACTCAGCGTGACGTCGCCTACCGGGAGATCTACACCGGTCCTGCGCTGGTCAGTGGCAGCGCCGGGACCGGAAAGACGGTCACCGGCCTGCACCGCGCGGTCTTCCTCGCCAGGCGGCTGCCGAACGACGGCTCGAAGGTGCTCCTGACGACCTACACCCGCACACTGGCCGACGCGCTGAGCAAGCAGCTGGCCCGGCTCACCGACGATCCGGCGGTGCGGTCCCGTATCGACGTGATCAGCGTGGACAAGCTGGCATACGACATCGTCACCCGCGCCGGCCGGAAGGTCACCATCATCGACGACGAGACTCTGGACCGAATGTGGGAGGCGGCCGCGAAGGCCGGGCCGACCTACGTGAACCGGGCGGGCCGGGTGACGACACTCAGCGGCGCATTCCTCAGGCGGGAATGGGAACAGGTGGTGTTGGCCCAGCAACTCACCAGCGTCGAGGCGTACCGGAACGCCGTGCGTAGGGGCCGCGGCGAAGGGCTGCGTGAGGCCCAGCGCGACCAGGTGTGGGCCGCGATCCAGGGCGTCGTCAACCAGCTGGCCAAGCAGCGCCGGCGTACCCACACTCAGCTCGCCGACGAGGCGGCTGAGATCGCACGCGCCTCTCGGGCACCGTACCGGCACCTGATCGTCGACGAAGGACAGGACCTGCATCCGGCGCAATGGCGACTGCTGCGCGCGCTCGTACCCCCTGGACCCAACGACATGTTCCTGCTTGCCGACCCGTACCAGCGCATCTACGACAGTCACGTGTCCTTGGCCCAGCTGGGCATCGAGGTGCGGGGCAGGACCCGCCGGCTGACCGCCAACTATCGGACCACTCACGAGATTCTGGACCTTTCTGTGAAGGTGCTCAGCGGCGACGCTGCCGTCGGCCTGGACGATGAGACCGACACGCTGCGCGGGTACCGCTCAGTCACGCATGGCCTCGCTCCGGTGCTCTCCGCGCACGCCGGCCGCGACAGCGAGCTCGATGCACTGGTCGAACAGGTGGGCACCTGGCTGGATCAGGGCGTCGAGCCGCACGCGATCGGTGTCGCCGCCCGCACAGGGCAGTTGGTCAGGACCGTTACGGCGGCGCTGGCCGACGCCTACATCCCGGTCGCCGACGAACGGCGCGGCGTCGACGGCGTATATGTCGCCACCATGCACCGCATGAAGGGGCTGGAGTTCCAGTGTCTCGCGGTGGTCGGGCTGGACGCCGCAGTACTGCCCGCGCCGAGCGCGGTGACCTCGGCGGCCGAGGACCCGCACGCCCACCGGCAGGACTTGCAGCGCGAGCGCTGCCTGCTATTTGTCGCGCTCACGCGGGCGCGTGACGTGCTTTACCTGTCGCACAGCGGCACGCCCAGCGCTTTGTTGCCGGTGCGCGCATGACCGCCCACGTTGCGACCGGGGGACCAGAGCTGAGTAACGCAGCGCGTTCAGCCTGGGGCAAGACCGACCGCACGGGCACCTCGCTGGTGGGTTGGCTGCCGCTCTGGCGACACTTGGCCGACACAGCCGACGTGGCGGCGCGGCTGTGGGACCACTGGCTGAGCCCCGCGGTGCGTCGACGCATCGCCGACGAGGTGCCCGGTGGCGACGCGGACGGCCGGACGCTGGCGATGTGGCTGGCCGGAATACACGACATCGGTAAGGCCACCCCCGCCTTCGCGATGCAGGCGTCGTTCCTCCCGCACACGTCCGCCCTGGTGGAACGCATGCGTGACCACGGGCTGGCGTTCGACCGCGAGCTGATCCGGGCCGACCGGCGCTACGCCCCGCACGCTACGGCCGGCCACGTCGTCCTCGCCGACTGGCTGCGGGAGCAAGGCTGGGCGGACCCGCACCCGTACGCCGTCGTCGTCGGCGGGCACCACGGCGCCCCGCCTACCGATGAGGGTATCCGCGATGTGCAGATTCGCCCCTATCTCGTGGGCGACCAGAGTTGGCAGCACGTTCAGCGGGAGTTGCTGACCTGGATGACCGAGCGGTCGGGTTCGGGAGAACGGCTTGTCGCGTGGAGCGAAGCGCCGTTGTCGCAACCGGTACAGGCAGCCCTCACCGGTCTGGTGATCATGGCAGACTGGATCGCCAGCAACGAGAAACTCTTCCCGTACACATTGGATGGTTCTGACGCGGATCGGCTCCGGGTGGGTTGGGAGCTGATCGACCTGCCGGTGCCTTGGCTGCCGGCGGAGCCCCCGACAAGCGTGGACGAACTGTTCGCGGCGCGGTTCGAACTACCCGCCGGCGCAGCGCCCCGGCCCGTGCAGCGCACCGTCGCGGAGGTCGCCGCAACGATGCCCGCGCCCGGCATGATGATCGTCGAGGCGGCGATGGGGGAGGGCAAGACCGAAGCAGCGCTGGCAGCCGTGGAGATCCTCGCCGGGCGGACCGGAGCATCCGGCTGCTACCTTGCGCTACCCACCCGGGCCACGAGCGACGCCATGTTCGCCCGGATGCTGTCCTGGCTGCGCCGGCTGCCCGACGCGCAGATCGGCCGCGGTGACCGGGACGTCCGCCTCGCCCACGGCAAGGCAGCGCTCAATCCCGAGTACGACCGACTGCGCGCCACGTCGTTGCCGCGCGGCATCGCAGAGGACGAGGGCGGCGCCGATATCGGCGTACACAAGTGGCTGGCCGGGCCGAAGCGGATCATGCTGTCCAGCTTCGTTGTGGGCACCATCGACCAGATCCTGTTCGCTGCACTGCGCAGCAAGCATCTGGTGCTGCGCCACCTTGGCCTCGCCGGCAAGGTCGTCGTCATCGACGAGGCACACGCCTACGACGTCTACATGGGCTGTTTTCTGGACCGTGCGCTGGAATGGCTCGGCGCGTACCGGGTGCCGGTCGTTGTGCTCTCGGCGACACTGCCCGCGCGCAGACGGGCGGAACTCATGGCGGCGTACGACAATGGCCGGCTCGGACCCCCACCCCGGCAGACCTGGCGCGACCGGGGCAAGCCCCGGGTCGACCCCTATGCCGAGCTCCGCAACGATCTGCGGTACCCACTGGTCACCGTGTCGACCGCCGAACGCGGCGCAGCCGCGATCAGTTGCACCGACTCCGGCCGTGGTCTTGACGTGCGGCTACGCCGTCTGGACGACGAACTGCCCGCCTTGGCGGAGCTGTTGCGCGAGCAACTGGCCGACGGGGGGTGCGCGCTGGTCGTCCGAAACACCGTGGCGCGGGTACAGGACACCGCCGCTGCGCTGCGGGCAGCACTCGGCCCGGACACCCCGGTATCGGTGGCGCACTCCCGGTTCATGGCGGTCGACCGGGCCGCCAAGGACACCTGGCTCCGCCAGACGTTCGGGCCTCCCGGCAGCGGCAACCGCCCGGCCCGGCATGTCGTGGTGGCCAGTCAAGTCGCCGAGCAGTCGCTCGACATCGACTTCGATCTGCTGGTAACCGACCTGGCCCCGGTCGACCTGGTGCTGCAGCGCATCGGTCGGCTGCACAGGCACCCGCGCGGCGACCGCCCCGCCCCGCTGGCTACGCCGACCTGCTGGATCACCGGAGTCGACTGGACTGAGGAGCCGCCGCAGCCGGTTTCCGGCTCCCGTCGCGTCTACCATCTCTCGACGCTGCTGCGCAGCACCGCCGTGCTGCTGCCGCACCTGGCCGGTACGCCGCTGCGGCTGCCCGCCGACATCGCGCCGCTCACCCAGACCGCCTACGGCAGCGAGCAGGTAGGCCCGGCATCGTGGCAGCCGGCGATGGCTGAGGCGGAAGCCCGACAGCGCGACCAGCTCGCCGCCAAGGAACTGAAGGCCAACGGCTTCCGACTCGCAGCGGTCGCCGAGCCCGGCGTGCCATTGATAGGCTGGCTGTCCGGCGGAGTCGGCAACGCGGACGACCGTGCCGCACTGGGCCACGTCCGCGACACCGACGGTGAGTCACTCGAGGTGCTGCTGCTAGTACGGACGCCGGACGGGCTAGTCCTGCCCCCATGGATCGACGGGGGTGGGGTACCCGTACCGACCGGCAGCATCCCTCGCTGGCCGCTGCCGCGACAGATCGCCCGCTGCACTCTGCCACTGCCCCGGGCAATGACCGCCGCCGACGTCATCGACGACGTCATCGCCGACTTGGAGGCCCGCGTCGACGTCACCGCCTGGCAGGACAACCACTGGCTCGCCGGCGAACTCGTACTCGACCTCGATATCGACCGGCGCGCCACCGTCGCCGGCTTCGACCTGCACTACGACCCGGACGAAGGGTTGCGTATCACCCGCGCCACCGGCTGAGTCCCTATCACAAAAGGAGGTGTTGCCGGTGATCGACTCATCAAGCCAACCGGACAATTTCTCGCTCGTAGACGAGGCGTGGATCCCGGTGCTGGACGTCGCCGGCCAGCGCCGGGAAGTCTCCCTTCTCACGCTGTTCGAGCAGGCCGGCGACCTGCGCATGATCGCCTGTGAGTTGCCCACCCAGACGTTCGCGATCCTGCGGCTGGCGCTGGCGATCCTGCACCGGGTCACCGACGGCCCACCGGGCGAGGCCGCGTGGGAGGCACTCTGGCGCGCCCGGCGGCTGCCGCTGTCGGACATCGCCGACTACCTCGGGGAGTTCCGCAACCGCTTCGACCTGCTCCACCCGAAGCACCCGTTCTACCAGGTAGCGGACCTGCGCGCCGGCAAGGACACCAGATTCGGATTGGAGCGGCTCATCGCCGACGTACCAGCGGGCGTGCCGTTCCTGACTACCCGCGCCGGTGAGGGGATGGAGTCGATCTCTCCGGCGGAGGCGGCTCGCTGGCTGGTGCACTGCCAGGCGTACGACCCGTCGGGCATCAAGACCGGGGCAGTCGGCGATCCACGCGTCAAGGGTGGGCGAGGTTATCCGATCGGTGTCGGTTCATGTGGCGACCTGGGCGGGGTCCACCTGGAGGGTGCCAACCTGCTGGAAACCCTGCTGCTCAACCTGGTGCCGGCCGCCCCGGGCTGGCGACAGGCTGACGAGCGGGATCTGCCGGTGTGGGAGCGGGAGCCGCAGACGGCCGCTGAGGAGCCCGACGAGACGCGGGGCCCGTACGGCGTGTTGAGTCTCTACACCTGGCAGTCCCGCCGGGTACGGCTCTTCGCTGATGCCCGCCGTATCACGGGTGCCATGATCTCCAACGGCGACAGGCTCGACTGGCAGGACCGGCATCTGCTGGAGCCGATGAGCGTCTGGGGGCGCAGCGGCCCGCGGGAGAAGGACCAGAAACGTACTCCGGTCTACTTGCCCCGGTCGCACGACCACACCCGGGCGTTGTGGCGCGGGCTCCAGACTCTGCTGCCGTCATCACCGCAGCCCAACGGTGAACCGCCGCAGCGACTGTCGCCGATGGTGGTGCAGTGGCTGGCCAGGCTGACGGTGACCGGCGCCGTTGGGCCGGACTTCCGAGTTCGACCCCGCGCCACCAGCGTCACCTATGGCACGCAACGCGCGGTCATCGACGAGGTGTTCGGCGACGCGCTGACCATGAACGTCCTGCTGGTGGACGAGCAGTCGCCACTGCGCGTCACGGCTGTCGACGCTGCCGGCGACGCGGAGGCCGCCGTCCGGGTGCTGCGCTCACTGGCTACGAATCTTTTGCGCGCGGCAGGGAGCCGCGATGCGGACGTCGGGGAGGCCGACCGGGCGGCCGAGCGCGCGTACGCCCTGCTCGACCGCCACTTCCGAGACTGGCTGGCCCAGCTCGGGCCGGACAGCGAACCGACCGCCGAGCGTGCTGCGTGGCAGCGGCTGGTGTGGCGAGCCGTCGAGCGGCTGGGCAGAGAGTTGGTCGCGGCCGCCGGTCCGGCCGCCTGGGTCGGTCGCTCAGTCGTCGATCGCACCGGTCGCGAGGTGCACTACTCCAGTTCGCAGGCTGAGGCGTGGTTCCGCACCGGCCTGGCCAAGGCACTGCCGATGGCTGCCGGCCCAGATCAGAAGCAGGAGGCAGCAGCATGACCACTGTCCACGTCGATCAATCGGGCTCTCCGACCCGCAAGACCTGGGGGCGGCGCCGAACCGAGTTGGGTGACCACGTCGCTCGTACCGTCAGCCGCCTGCAGGCACGCCTGCTGCGCGACCGGCCGGAACCGGAAGCGGTCAGTGCGCTGGCCCGACTGCGTCGTGCCGTCGGCCGTGCTCCGGGCTTCGACTACACGCTGGAGGACTATCTGCATGTCCCGGATGCCCTTCTGGGCCGCCAGATGCAGGGCAAGGAGGCCGAGGCCACCGACGCCGAGCATGCCGTGCATGACGCCGTGACCCTGTATGCGCTGCACCAGCAGTCCCAACGGGAGCGGATGCACGTGGAGGGGCGAGGACTGGGACTGGCCATGGCAGATCTCGTTCGCGCCTCGAACGGGCCGGACGGGGTGCGCCGCCGCTTCGCCGCGCTCGGCACCGCCAGCAGCTACCACGAGAGCATTTACCACCTTCGTAGCCTGATCACGATTCTTCGCGGACACCAGATCGCACTCGATTACGGCCTGCTCGCCGACGACCTGTACACGCTGCGCAAACCCGACGGCCGGCCCAGGGTGCAGGCCGTCTGGGGCCGCGAGTTCTTCCGGAGCCGGCCCGATTCCGCTACCGACCCTGTTGCCCCAACCACCGAACCCGCCTGAGGAGGATGACCATGAGCCGCGCCATCATCGATGTGTACGTGCTGCAGACCGTGCCACCAAGCAATCTCAACCGGGACGACACCGGCTCTCCCAAGACCGCCGTCTACGGCGGCGTCCGCCGCGCCCGCGTCTCCAGCCAGGCGTGGAAGCGTGCGGTCCGGCTGGACTTCGCCACACTGCTCGACCGGTCCCAACTGGGCGAGCGGACCAAGCGCGTGG
The DNA here is from genome assembly GCA_036378155.1 of Micromonosporaceae bacterium. GTDB lineage: Bacteria > Actinomycetota > Actinomycetes > Mycobacteriales > Micromonosporaceae > DASUXA01. The sequence continues at coordinate 26,325 of DASUXA010000031.1, forward strand.
GCGAATCCCTCGCCGCGCGGATCAAAGAGCTGGACCCGAGCCTGTCGGCGGAGGACGCCTCGGCGTTGGCCACCGACGTGTTTGTCGCGTCCGGTCTGGCGAAAGCGGACAAGAAGAAGGGTGAGCCGAAAGACGTCGAGTCCGGCTACCTGCTGTTCCTCAGCCGACGGCAGATCGACAACTTGGCCGCCGCGGCGCTGGAGGCCCACCGGGCAGGTACCACGCTGGACAAGAACCGGTTCAAGGAGTTGGCCAACCGGGACCACTCGGTGGACATCGCGATGTTCGGTCGGATGGTAGCTGACATGTCGGATATCAACGTCGACGCCGCTTGCCAGGTATCGCACGCCATCAGCGTGCATGCCGTCGACAACGAGTTCGACTACTTCACCGCCGTCGACGACCGCAAGGAAGACGCTGACGAAACCGGCGCCGGCATGATCGGCACCATCGAGTTCAACTCGTCCACCCTGTACAGGTACGCGACCGTCGATGTGAACGCCTTGCACACCACGCTCGGCGACGCCGCTGCCACTCGCGCCGCCGTCGAAGCCTTCCTGACCGCGTTCGTACGCAGCATGCCGACCGGCAAACAGAACACGTTCGCGCACCGTACGCTGCCCGACGCCGTGGTGGTGCGGGTCCGTGACACCCAGCCGATCAACCTGGTCGGCGCGTTCGAGACGCCCATTCGTGAGACGGACACGGCGGGACGGGTCGAACTGGCCGCCACCGCCCTGGCCAGGCACACCCTCGCGGTCGAAAGCGCGTACGGCGAGCGCCCGGTCGGCAGCTGGGTCACCCAGGTCGGCGAGCAAACCGCGGTACTGGCCGACCTCGGTAAGTCGGTCACCTTCGACGAGCTGGTCAACGGGGTAGGGGAGCAGGTCGCTATGGCACTTGGGCAGCCGGCATGAGCGTGCTGCTACTCAGGCTGGCCGGTCCGCTGCAGTCGTGGGGCTCGTCCAGCCGCTTCGCCCGGCGTGGGACCGAGATCGCGCCGACCAAGAGCGGCGTCATCGGCCTCCTCGCCGCAGCCAAGGGGGTACGCCGCACCGAGCCGCTCACCGAGATGCTCGGACTGGAATTCGGGGTACGGCTGGACCAGCCCGGACAGATCCTGCGCGAGTTCCAGACCGCACGCTCGCTCGATGGGCGGACGAGCGCCCCGCTGACCTACCGCTTCTACCTGTCTGACGCGGCCTTCCTCGCGGCCGTCGGCGGCGACCGGGAGCTGCTGTACGGCTTGGCGGAGGCGCTGGACCGGCCACGCTTCCCGCTCTACCTCGGGCGCCGCTCGTGTCCGCCCGTCGGCCCGATCAACCTCGGTGTACACGACGGCACCGTCGACGACGCTCTGACGTCATGGCCGTGGCTCGCCGCAGACTGGTACCGGCGCCGGGCAGCCCGCGTGATCCGGTTGGAGATCATCCGGGATGCCCGGCCGGGCGAACCCGTCACCGAAACGATCCCAGACGAACCGGTCAGCTTCGACCCTGCGCACCGGCAGCACACCTGGCGGTCGGTGCTCCGCCGACACGTAAATGTCGTCAACGACCTCGCCGAACGGGCTGGCATCACCGAGCACGATCCATTGAGCCTGTTGGGAGGTTGAGCATGTTCCTCACCCGGTTCCAGATCAATCCGGCGCGCCGGGGTGCGCGGAAGCTACTGTCCTCGCCGCAGGCGATGCACGCCGCGGTCCGCGCCGCCTTCGCCGCGACCGAGGACCACGAGCAGGGCGGAACGCGCACGCTGTGGCGACTCGACACCGTGGCGCCCGCAACGGTCTACCTGTACATCGTCAGCCCCGGCCGACCCGATCTCACCCACCTGGTCGAGCAGGCGGGCTGGCCCACCACCCAAACCTGGGTGACCCGCAGCTACGACACGTTGCTCAATTCACTGCGCGTCGGTCAACAGTGGGCCTTCCGGCTCACCGCCAACCCAACGCACAGCGGGCGCAAGACCGCCGACTCCAAAGACACCCAGCGCTTCGCCTACATCCGTGAGGAGGAGCAGGCGACGTGGCTTGCCGACCGGGCACCCAGACACGGCTTCGTGCTGGCGACCCAACAGGACGGCCAACTCAACCTGCGCCTGCACCACCGCCGAACGCAGACCTTCAAACGCGGCGCAGCCGACGTCACCCTCGCCAGCGTCGTGTACGACGGGGTACTCGAAATCACCGACACACACGCCTTCCGTCGAGCCCTGACCAGCGGCATCGGGCACGCCAAGGCGTACGGCTGCGGTCTGCTCACCCTCGCACCCGCGAACGAAACCGGGGGCGCCGGCCAATGAACATCCCCGGTGTACCGCCCGCCGAACTCGCGGATCTCGTTCGGGCCGACGACCGCATCAGCTTCGTCTACCTGGAACGGAGCGTCATCCATCGGGACAGCAACGCCATCACCGCCACCGACGACCGCGGTACCGTGCATATCCCGGCCGCCTCGGTCGGTGTGCTCCTGCTGGGCCCAGGGACGAGCGTCACCCACCAAGCCGTCGCCCTGCTCGCCGACCACGGCGCCACCGCCGTCTGGGTCGGCGAGCGCGGCGTGCGCTACTACGCACACGGCCGATCGCTTGCCGCTTCGAGCCGGCTACTCATCGCGCAGGCAGCCAAGGTCAGCCACCGCGACCGGCGACTCGCGGTCGCCCGCGCCATGTACGCGATGCGCTTCCCCGGCGAGGACACAACCACCCTCACCATGCAGCAATTGCGTGGAAAGGAAGGCGCCCGCGTCCGGCGAACGTATCGGGAACATTCCGCGCGCACCGGCGTCGCCTGGCGCCAGCGTGAATACGACCGCACGGACTTCACCGGTAGCGACCCCATCAACCAAGCACTTTCCGCCGCGCATGCGTGCCTGTACGGCGTCGTGCACGCCGTTATCGTCGCGCTTGGAGCGGCGCCCGGTCTCGGCTTCGTCCATACCGGACACGAACGCGCCTTCGTGTACGACATCGCGGACCTGTACAAGGCGGAGATCACCATTCCGGTCGCGTTCGACGTGGCGGCCAGCGGCTCAACCGACATCGGCGCCGATACCCGCCGCGCGGTGCGTGACCGGGTGCACGACGGCGCGATCTTGACGCGCTGCGTACGCGACATTCGCACACTGCTACTCGAACCCCAGCCCAGCGGCGTCATCGTCGACGACGGCTTCGAACATCACGATTCCCTCGGACTCTGGGACGACGACGGCTTCGAAGTCGCCGCCGGCCGGAACTACGCCGATATCGGTGACATCGATTTCTGATGACGGTCATCATCCTCACCGCCTGTCCTGCCGGGTTACGTGGGTACCTCACCCAATGGCTACTCGAAATCTCCGCCGGGGTGTACGTCGGACATATCAACGCTCGTGTCCGCAGCAGGCTGTGGGCTCGAGTGGTCGACATGGCTGGCGCCGGCCGGGCCCTGATGGTCTTCGAAGTGCGCGGCGAGCAGCGCCTCTCCTTCGTGGTCCACGACCATCATTGGGAGCCGATCGACCTTGACGGCGTGACGCTCATGCGCCGCCCCAGCGGACCGTCGACGAATCCGGCAATGCCGGCGGGCTGGAGCAAGGCGGCGAGGCGCCGCCGGTTCGGGCGCCGCGGGCACTCGGTATAACCTGCATTACCGAAGGAAGTGAACAGAATCCGTCGTGTGGATCTATAGAACCGCAGGTGAAGAAGTGTGCTCCCCGCGTACGCGGGGGTGATCC
>DASUXA010000032.1:0-186948 GCA_036378155.1 Micromonosporaceae bacterium
TGGTGGAGACGAGGGGACTTGAACCCCTAACCCCCGCCTTGCAAAGGCGGTGCTCTGCCAGTTGAGCTACGTCCCCGGCGTACCGGGCCGCGGCGTGCCGCAGCCGAGTTCGTTACCGGAGATCCGGTGCGGTGGTCGCCTCGTGCCAGAGGGCGCGCTCGTCGTTCGCGCTCTTGACCTTCTTTACCACGTACGCCGCCGCGCCCACGATGGACACGAGGATCAGAAGCTTCTTCACCATGACGCTGTCCTTCACGATCGCGTGCGCAGCCCGCCGCTTGGGCGACCTGACCAGGGAGTGGGGCTAGCTGGAATCGAACCAGCGACCTCAGAGTTATCAGCTCTGCGCTCTAACCGACTGAGCTATAGCCCCGTGACGCGACGAGAAACGTTACCCCACCGGAGTCCGGTTTCCCAACTCGGGGGGCCCGTTCCGTCGTACCACGATCATCCCCGTCGGAAGCCGCCCGCCGCCACCGGATATCGGCGGGCGGACCACCGCGGACGTGCCTAGTCGCGCTCCGAGAGCGTGACCTCGATGCCGCCGACCAGGTCGGAGCAGACGTTGTAGATGAAGGCGCCGAGGGTCGCCAACGCGGTGAACAGCACGACGTTGACCAGACCGAGCAGCGCGGCCGTGAAGATCACGCCCTTTGCCGTGATCTTGAAGGTCGTGCCGCTCGTCGCCCCGGTCGGGGTGACCATGTCGCCCAGTGCCTTGTTGATGCTGTCGAACACGCCCATCGCGTCGAGCGCCAGGTACAGCACCGAGGTCGCGACGATGCCGACCACGAACAGGACGATCGCGACGGCGAACGAGAACTTCATGACCGACCACGGGTCGATCCTCTTGACGAACAGTCGGGCGCGTCGCGGTCCCCGAGCGGGCGGGTTACCGGTCGCCCGACCCGGTCGCCCGGCCGGCGCGCCGACCTTGGCCGAGCCGACCGCCCCGCCCAGCCCGACGGCGCGCGCGACCTTGCTGGTCAGCGCCGCGGTGTTCAGACCGGCGACGCTGATCCGGCCGGTCGCCACACGGCCCAGGGCGACGGTACGGCTGCCGGGCTCCGCCTGATCGGTCTTCGTGGAAGCGCCGTCGGCGGTGCCCGGCGCCCGCCCGTCGTGGTCCGCGGGAGGTCGATCCGGTGGCGGAGCCATCCCCGGTGCACGGGTGAACGTCGGCGCGGAGCGGTCGCCAGGTACGGTCGCCCTGCCGACGGCGACCTTCGCACCCGACGGCGACTGATCCTCGTCGCGCGATTCAGCAGGCTTGTCAGCAGCCTTGGCGCTGTCGACGGGCTCCTTGGCATCCGCCGCGGCCGCGTCCGGCGAGATCTCTTCGACCTCCGACTTCGCCTGTGTCTCCGTCATCAACTAGTCCTGTTCGTCAGGCTCGTCGGCGTTGCGAGCGATGGCCACGAGAGACACGCCCTCGGGAAGGTCCATGAGCTTGACCCCCATTGTGTTCCGATCCCGCGTTCTGCGCACAGGCTTCACGGGAGTCCGAATAACGCCACCGTTCGAGGTGATGGCGAAAAGCTCGTCGTCCGGGTTGATCACGACTGCGCCGATCAGACCGCCGCGCCGCTCAGTGATCTTAGCGGTCAACACGCCCTTTCCACCTCGCCCCTGGACCGGATATTCGTCGATGGGAGTCCGCTTCGCATACCCACCGCCGGTGGCGACCAAAACATCCATCCCCTCGCGTACGACCTCCATCGACAGAAGCTCGTCTCCATCGACGAACCGCATGCCGATGACGCCCGAGGTGGCGCGGCCCATCGGGCGCAGCGCGTCGTCGCTCGCGTTGAACCGGATCGCCTGGGCGTTCTTGGACACCAGCAGCAGGTCGTCGTTCGCGCTGGCGAGCGCCGCGCCGACGAGTTCGTCATTGTCCCGCAGGTTGATGGCGATGATTCCGCCGGACCGGTTCGAGTCGAACTCCTCCAGCCGGGTCTTCTTGACCAGCCCATGCTTCGTGGCGAGCACAAGGTACGGCGCGACCTGGTAGTTCGGGATCTCGATCACCTGGGCGATGTGCTCGTCCGGCTGGAACGCCAGCAGGTTCGCCACGTGCTGACCGCGCGCGGTACGGCTCGCCTCCGGCAGCTCGTACGCCTTGATCCGGTACACCCGGCCCTTGTTGGTGAAGAACAGGATCCAGTCGTGCGTCGAGCACACGAAGAAGTGGCTGACGATGTCGTCCTGCCGCAGGTTCGCGCCGCTGACGCCCTTGCCGCCCCGCTTCTGCGACCGGTACAGGTCGACCTTGGTGCGCTTGGCGTACCCCGTGCGGGTGATGGTGACGACGACGTCCTCGCGGGCGATGAGGTCTTCCATCGAGACCTCGCCGTCGAACGGAATGATCTTCGTCCGACGTTCGTCGCCGTACTTCGCCACCACCTGGGACAGCTCGTCCGCCACGATGGCACGCTGCCGCTCGGGCTTGGCGAGGATGTCGCGCAGGTCGCCGATCTCAATCTCGATCTTGGCGAGGTCGTCGACGATCCGCTGGCGTTCCAGCGCCGCCAACCGGCGCAGCTGCATGTCGAGGATGGCGGTCGCCTGGACCTCGTCGATCTCCAGCAGCCGCATCAGACCGGTACGGGCTTCCTCCACCGTCGAGGAGCCGCGGATCAGCGCGATCACGTCGTCGAGTGCGTCGAGCGCCTTGACCAGGGCGCGCAGGATGTGCGCCCGTTCCTCGGCGCGGCGCAGGCGGAACCGGGTCCGCCGAACGATCACGTCGATCTGGTGCGCGACGTAGAACCGGACGAACTGCGCCAGGTTCAGCGTGCGCGGCACGCCGTCAACCAGCGCCAGCATGTTCGCGCCGAACGTCTCCTGAAGCTGGGTGTGCTTGTACAGGTTGTTCAGCACGACCTTCGCGACCGCGTCGCGCTTGAGCACCAGTACCAGGCGCATACCGGTGCGACCGCTGGACTCGTCGCGGATGTCCGCGATCCCGGCGATCTTGCCTTCCTTGACCAGCTCCGCGATCCGCTCGGCGAGGTTGTCCGGGTTCACCTGGTACGGCAGCTCGGTGACCACCAGGCTGGTCCGACCCCGGTTGTCCTCCTCCGCCTCGACCACGGCGCGCATCCGGATCGAGCCGCGCCCGGTCCGGTACGCGTCGTGGATGGGGCCGGTGCCGACGATCAAGCCGGCGGTCGGGAAGTCCGGTCCCTTGACGATGCCGATCAGCGCGTCGAGGGTGGTCGCCTCGTCGGCGTCCGGGTGGTCCAGGCACCACTTTACCGCGTCGGCGATCTCGCGCAGGTTGTGCGGCGGGATGTTGGTCGCCATGCCGACCGCGATGCCGTTCGAGCCGTTGACCAGCAGGTTCGGGATCCGCGACGGCAGGATCGCGGGTTCCTGCGCCCGACCGTCGTAGTTGGGACCGAAGTCGACGGTGTCCTCGTCGATGTCCCGCAGCATCTCCATGGCGAGCGGGTCGAGCTTGCACTCGGTGTACCGCATCGCCGCCGCCGGGTCGTTGCCGGGCGAGCCGAAGTTGCCGTTGCCGTCGATCAGCGGGTACCGCAGCGACCACGGCTGCGCCATGCGTACCAGCGCGTCGTAGATGGCGGAGTCGCCGTGCGGGTGGAACTGACCCATGACGTCACCGACGACGCGGGAACACTTCACGTACCCGCGGTCGGGGCGGTAGCCCGAGTCGTACATCGCGTAGAGGATCTTGCGGTGCACCGGCTTGAGGCCGTCCCGGACATCGGGCAGGGCCCGTCCGATGATCACGCTCATCGCATAGTCGAGGTACGACCGCTGCATCTCGACTTCGAGCCCGACCGGCTCGATGCGTCCGCCGACGTGCAGCTCGAACGGTGCGGAGGCGCCCTCGGCGGGCTCGTCGGGGGTGAGATCCGGCGTATCAGTCACAGTGAACCCTCATGTGTGAAATCAGCTGTGGACAAAGCTGTGGACGCAGTGGACGGGCTGTGGATAACGGGGCCCGCGGTGGGGATCCGCGGGCGCGCCGTCAGATGTCCAGGAAGCGGACGTCCTTCGCGTTGCGCTGGATGAACGACCGTCGCGCCTCGACGTCCTCGCCCATCAGCACGCTGAACAGTTCGTCGGCGGTCGCCGCGTCGTCCAGCGAAACCTGGAGCAGCGTGCGGGTCGCCGGGTTCATCGTGGTCTCCCACAGCTCGGGGTAGTTCATCTCGCCGAGGCCCTTGAACCGCTGGATGTCGTCCGGCTTCGCGTTCGGACGCTTCTCCTGGCGCAGCGCGATCAGCCCGTCGCGCTCCCGGTCGGAGTACGCGTACTGCGCGTCGTCACCCTTCTTGTTCCACTTGATCTTGTACAGCGGCGGCTGCGCCAGGTACACGTGCCCGAGTTCGACCAGCGGTCGCATGAACCGGAACAGCAGGGTGAGCAGCAGGGTGCGGATGTGCTGGCCGTCGACGTCCGCGTCGGCCATCAGCACGATCTTGTGGTACCGCAGCTTCTCGATGTCGAAGTCGTCGTGGATGCCGGTGCCCAGCGCGGTGATCAGCGCCTGGACCTCGTTGTTCTTCAGCACCCGGTCGATGCGCGCCTTCTCGACGTTGAGGATCTTGCCGCGAATCGGCAGGATCGCCTGCGTCTTCGGGTCGCGTCCCTGCTTCGCCGAACCGCCGGCCGAGTCACCTTCGACGATGAACAACTCGGACACCCGTGGGTCGGTGGACTGGCAGTCGGCGAGCTTGCCCGGCATCGAACCGGCCTCGAGCAGCGACTTGCGACGCGCCAGCTTGCGCGCCTGAGCAGCGGCGATCCGTGCCCGCGCGGCGGCGGACGCCTTGGTGATGATCGTCTTCGCCTCGCTCGGATTGCGCTCGAGCCAGTCGTTCAGCCACTCGTTGCAGACCCGCTGCACGAAGCTCTTCACGTCGGTGTTCCCGAGCTTCGTCTTGGTCTGGCCCTCGAACTGCGGGTTGGCGAGCTTCACCGAGACGATCGCGGCGAGCCCCTCCCGGATGTCCTCACCGGAGAGCTTCTCGTCGCCCTTGAGCAGCTTCTTCTCCGCGCCGTACCGGTTGATCACGCTGGTCAGCGCGGCCCGGAAGCCCTCCTCGTGGGTGCCGCCCTCGTGCGTGTTGATGGTGTTGGCGAAGGTGTAGACCGACTCGCCGTACGACTCGTTCCATTGCATGGCGATTTCCAGGGACATGCCCTCGCCCTCGCCACCGAACTCGATCACCGACTTGTGGATCGGGGTCTTCGTCTGGTTCAAGTGCCGTACGAAGTCGGAGATGCCTCCCTTGTACAGGAAGGTCACCTCGCGCAGCTGGCCGGAGTCCTCCTCGTGCTTGCGCTCGTCGACCAGGTGGATCGTCAGACCGCGGTTCAGGAACGCGTACTCCTGGAGTCGGCGGTAGATCGTCTCGAAGGAGAACTCGACAGTCTCGAAGATGTTTGGGTCGGGCCAGAACGACACCGATGAGCCGCTCTCATGGGTGGGCTCACCCTTGACCAGCGGACTCGGCTTCGAGTGCTGGTACTGCTGGCGCCAGAGGTACCCGTCCTTCTTGATCTCCACCTCCATCCGGGTGGAGAGCGCGTTGACGACCGAGACACCCACGCCGTGCAGACCGCCCGAGACGGCGTACGCCTTGCCGTCGAACTTGCCGCCCGCGTGCAGCACCGTCAGCGCCACCTCGACGCCCGGCTTCTTCAGCTTCGGGTGCAGGTCGACGGGGAACCCACGCCCGTTGTCGACGACGCGGACGCCGCCGTCCGCGAGCAGCGTGACGTCGATCGTGTCGCAATACCCGGCGAGCGCCTCGTCGACCGCGTTGTCCACAACCTCCCAGACCAGGTGATGCAGGCCACGCTCACCGGTGGACCCGATGTACATGCCGGGACGTTTGCGGACCGCCTCGAGACCCTCGAGCACGGTGAGTGAATCGGCGGTGTAGTCCGACTTCTTCTGAGGTGCCACCCTCGGCCACTTTCTCCACCGGTCCGCCGCTGCGCGGCGCCGGGCGGGGGTCAGGCGGACAGCGTCGACGACGGACACGCGCCGGCCGGACACTCCGTGAGAGGCGGGGCGCCATCGGCCGGGCGCGCCGATCGCCCAGGGGCTCCCCGCTGGTCGTGATCGGCTGGTTAGGACTGCTCAATCTTACTGTGCCGGCGCGACAGAACGCCCACGCGGCACCCCTGGAATCGCCGTAGCCGCAAGAAACGCCCCGCGCCCGAGCCCCCCTACACACCCGAGGGCCGCCTCGCCGTCGTCGGCTTTCTCCGGCGGTACCAGCGCCTGCCCGATAAGTACCGGGTTCCCCGCCCACGCCCGTCCGCTCCGGGTCGCGCGACGGTCGACCGGTGCCGTAGCCTTCCCGCGCGATACGAAAGGTGGGTCGCGATGGGGCTGGACAACGTCGCCGTTCAGTGGCCGCGCACCGGCGAGTACTACGAGCCGGTCGCCCCGGCGGAGTTCGTCGACTTCACCCAGTTCGTGGGGCCGACCGCGGCTGGACCGGCGACCGCCCTCGCCGACCACATCGCGAAGACCGGTACCGTGCGCGCCTCCGGGTACACCCAACTGGTCGATCTTCTGCTCGGGCTCGAGGGTGTGCTGTACGCCACAGACTCCTCGGCTGAGGAGGAGGACCCCGTGATCGACCCGGACGGGTGCGCTTGGATCGCCGGCGGGCTCGAACGGTTCGTGGCGGCCCACCAGCCGTTCGGCGAGACCGTGACCTTCGACTCCGTTGCCGGGGTGCTCCGCCAGGCGATCCAGGGCGGTCGCCTCGCCGAGCAGCAACTGCGCTGGCTGGACAGCCGGCTCGACGCGCTGCGCGACGAGTCGGGCGAGCCGCCGCACTGGAACTTCAGCCTGACCGAACTGCAGATCCTGTCCCGGTTCTACCGTCGTTGCGCCGACCGCGGATTCGCGGTGTACGCGGATTTCTGACACCTCCCCTGGGACGACGGACGGCGCGGGGACGGCGTCGGGTGCGGCGCTCTGCGACGGCGGTGGGCTGGTGCGGTGCTGCGAAGGCGGTGGGCTCACCCGTACGTGTCACGCGGGCCGGGACCGCGCACCCGGCGCGGACCCCGCGACCACGACGGAGCAGCCGGACCGTGGATCCGTAACCGGGTCACCACGTTGTGGCCCGCCTGCGTCGCGATGCGCGCCAGCAGTTTGCCGGCGAGCAGGCGCAACTGCGTCGCCCATGCGCTCGAATCCGCTTCCACGGTCAGTTCGCCCTGTTCCAGCTTCACCGGGCGGCAGTGCTCGGCGACGTCCGCGCCGACCATCCGAGGCCAGTCCGCGAAGATCAACGCCTCCGCAGCGGGTCGCTGCCAGCCACGCGCCTGTACGAGACGGGCGAGCACCGCGCCGAACGGCTGCGGGTCGCGGGGATCAGGACCGGGCCCGGAGTACCCGCGCAGTCGGCGCCCCTGCCTCGCCTCGCCGGAGCCCTGCCCGCTCGCTCGCGAGCGCCCGGTGCCGCGACGCGCGGCGTCGCGGCGCGCCTTCGCCGCGTCCAGTACCGCCCGCGCCAGTTCCGGACCGGTCAACTCGGTCCCGTCCGGCGCGGACCCATCGGGAGCCGACCCGGGAGCCGACCCGTCCGGGTGCGAGCCGATCGGTGGCGAACCCGTCCGCTCCGGTACCTCGTCGACCGGTCGCCCGTCGTCACGCGACACGACGCACCTCACCCCCGCCCACCTCGTAGCGTGCCCCACGCAGTCCGACCGGTACGTCCGCCTCCACAGCACACGTGACGAGCACCTGGCTGGCACCGGCGACCAGGTCCGCAAGGCGGTCACGGCGACCGGCGTCGAGTTCGGCGAACACGTCGTCGAGCACGAGTACCGGCTCGATGCCTTCGGCGCGCAGCAGGTCGTACGCCGCCAGTCGCAGCGCCAACGCGAACGACCACGACTCCCCGTGGCTCGCATACCCCTTCGCGGGTAGTTGACCGAGCGTCAGGGTCAGGTCGTCACGGTGCGGACCGACCAGGGTCACGCCCCGCTCGACCTCGGCTCGCCGCATCTCGCGCAGCGCCGACGCCAACGCGTCGGCGAGGCTGTCCCGCCCGGTCGACACGTCGACGCTGGACCGGTAACTGATCGCCGCGCCGCCCCGACCCGCGCTGACCGCGTCGTACGCCTTGGCGACGTGCGGACCGAGCGCATCGACCAGATCCAGTCGCCCGGCTAGCAGTTCGGCGCCGTGCCGGGCAAGGTGGACGTCCCACACGTCGAGCGTCGACAGGTCGCCGCCCCGCGAGCCGCCGACCTTGCGCGCCAGGTACGCCGTGCGCAGCAGCGCGTTGCGCTGTTTGAGCACCCGCTCGTAGTCGGCGCGTACCCCGGCGTACCTCGGTTGCCGGGCGACCAGCAGTTCGTCGAGGTACCGGCGGCGCTCGGCGGGATCACCCCGGACCAGGGAAAGGTCCTCGGGCGCGAAGCTCACCAGGCGCAGCGCGCCGATGACGTCGCGCGTGCGGCGTACCGGCGAGCCGCCGAGCCGGGCGCGGTTCGCCCGACCCGGCTCGATCGCGATCTCCACCAGCAACTGGCGCCGGTCGTGCACGATCGCCGCCCTGACCACCGCGCTGGCGGCTCCGGACCGTACCAGCGGCGCGTCGGTCGCCACCCGGTGGCTGGACAGCGTCGCGACGTACCCGAGCGCCTCCACCAGGTTTGTCTTGCCCATGCCGTTCTGACCGACCAGGACGTTGGCGCCCGGCTCGAAGTCGACGCCGACCTGTGGATAGGACCGGAAGTCGACCAGTTCCAGTCGCCGGACGTACACCTGCTCCCCCTCGCCACCGGCGCGAACGGGCCGGCCGTTCGCGCCGCTACTCGGCGCGAACGGCGTGCCCGCCGAACTGGTTCCGCAGGGCGGCGACCGCCTTCATCGCGGGAGAGTCGTCCTGCCGCGAGGCGAACCGCGCGAACAGCGACGCCGCGATCACGTTCATCGGTACGGCGAGGCGGATCCCCTCCTCGACGGTCCAGCGGCCCTCGCCGGTGTCCTCGGCGTACCCGCGCAGCTTGGCGAGCGTCGGGTCGTCGTCCAGCGCCCGGTCCAGCAGGTCGAGCAGCCAGGAGCGGATCACCGTGCCCTCGCGCCACGACTTGACGACGCCCGGCACGTTCGTCACGTACTCGGACGCCTCGAGCAGTTCGTACCCTTCCGCGTAGGCGTGCATCAGGCCGTACTCGATGCCGTTGTGCACCATCTTCGCGTAGTGACCGGCACCCACCGGACCGGCGTGGACGAACCCGAACTCGCCTTCCGGCTTCAGCGCCTCGAAGATCGGCATGCACCGCGCGACGTCCTCGTCCGAGCCGCCGACCATCAGCGCGTACCCGTTCTCCAGCCCCCACACGCCGCCGGACACACCGGCGTCGATGTACCCGATGCCGTGTTCCGCCAGCCGCTCGGCGCGCGGCCGGTCCGCGTCGAACCGCGAGTTGCCGCCGTCGATGATGATGTCGCCGCGCTCGAGCAGTCGGGCCAGCTCGTCGACGGTCTGCTCGGTGGGCTGCCCGGCGGGGACCATGACCCAGACCACGCGGGGCGCCGCCAGCTTGCCGACCATCTCGGCGAGGCTCGCCGCGTCGCTCACCTCGGGGTTGCGGTCGTACCCGACCACCTCGTGGCCGGCGCGGCGCAGCCGCTCCCGCATGTTGCCGCCCATCCTGCCGAGCCCCACCAGCCCGAGCTGCATGGTGAACCCCCTCTTTCGCGTCGTGTCGCCGATCCGCCGCGGGTCAGCCGCCGATCAGAATCGGCATGATCAGGTACCGGTACCCCTCGATGATCCCGCCATCCTCGTCAGCCGGCAGGATGACCGCCCGCTTCCTCGGGTCGGTGAAACACAACATCGCGCGCGGGCTGTTCACGGCGGTGAGCCCGTCGAGCAGGTACTGCGGGTTGAAGGCGATGGTCAGCAGGTCGCCGGTGAAGGTCGCCTCCATCGCCTCGCTCGCGCGCGCGTCCTCGGTACCGCCCGCCTCGACCACCAGCCCGTCCTCGCTGAAGCTCAGCCGTACCGGGGTGGTCCGCTCGGCGACCAGCGCCACGCGACGGACGACCTCGACGAGCGTGGCGACCGGGACGTTCGCCTGGCCGCTGTAGCTGTCCGGGAAGAGCGAGCGGACCTTCGGGTAGTCGCCGTCGAGCAGTCGACTCGTGGTGCGGCGGGTACCGCCGGAGAACCCGATCATGCCCTCGCCGACGCCGCCACGGGACAGCGCGATGGTCACCTCGCCGCCCAGCGAGCCGAGCGTCTTCGCGGTGTCGGACAGCGTCTTCGCCGGTACCAGCGCCTGCAGGCTGGTCTGCGGGTCTTCCGGTCGCCAGGTCATCTCGCGGATCGCCAGGCGGTACCGGTCGGTGGCGAGCAGCGCGAGCGTCGAGCCTTCCAGCTCCAGCCGTACGCCGGTCATCATCGGGATGGTCTCGTCGCGGCCCGCGGCGACGGCGACCTGAGCGACCGCCTGGGCGAACGCGCCCGCCTCGACGGTGCCGGCGGTGGCGGGCATGTCGGGCAGCGTCGGGTAGTCCTCGACCGGCATCGTCGGCAGGGTGAACCGCGCGCTGCCGCACACCAGCTCCAGGTGGGCGCCGACGGCGGCGACATCCACGGGCTTCGCGGGCAGCGCTTTGGTGATCTCAGCCAGCAGCCGTCCGGACACCAGCGCGGCGCCGTCGGCGTCGGCCTGGACCTCGACGCTGACCTGACTGGAAACCTCGTAGTCGAAGCCGGAGACGTGCAGCTGCCCGTCGGTCACGCGCAGCATCACGCCGGCGAGCACCGGCACGGACGGCCGGCTGGGCAGGCTCTTCGCGGTCCACGCCACGGCATCGGCGAGCGTGTCGCGCTCGACTCGGAACTTCATGCGGTGCCTCCGCGTCGGGTCTCGGGGTGCTCAACGAACTGTATTGCCATCGGTCCAACGGCGGGCACCCGCCCCGAGGTTCGACCGGCCCGGTTTTCCCCACCCCGATGATTGTCTTTGGCTTCTTTAGAAGATCTCTCTCATCGTCGTCATCGGTGTTGTGGATTCTGTGGAAAAGCGCCTTCGGCGCTGCTCAGTCGCGATAGCCATAGGTGTACGAGCTGTGGACGGACGGGGGAAAAACGGCCTGGTTGTCCACAGTGCGCGGTTGTCCACACACGTTATCCACCGTCGTCCACCGGCTATCCACCGGTAATCCATAGGTTTTCCCACGTCCTGTGGACATCGGTTGTCCACCGTTTCCCGGTGGAGATCCACAGAAAATCGGGGACATCCACAGGAAATCCCCAGGACCGATCCACAGTCTGTGGATCACTCACGACATCTGCTTGATCCGGTTGGTGAGTTCGGCGATCTGGTTGTACAGCGACCGCCGTTCGGCCATCTGCTGTCGGATCTTGCGATCGGCGTGCATCACCGTGGTGTGGTCGCGCCCGCCGAACGCCTGGCCGATGCGCGGCAGCGACAGATCCGTCAACTCCCGGCACAGGTACATCGCGACCTGCCGCGCGTTGACCAGCACCCGGGAACGCGAGTGCCCCCGCAGGTCCTCCAGGCTCACCCCGAAGTAGTCGGCCGTGGACGCCATGATCTGGTCCGCCGTGATCTCCGGACCCGAGCCGTCCGGGATGAAGTCGCGCAGCACCTCCTCGGCGAGCGCCAACTCGACCGGCGATCGGGTGAGGCTGGCGAACGCGGTGACCCTGATCAGCGCTCCTTCGAGTTCACGGATCGAGTTGGCGATCCGGGAGGCGATGAACTCGAGGACGTCCGGCGGCGCGGGCAGCCGCTCCTGAGCCGCCTTCTTCTGCAGGATCGCGATCCGGGTCTCCAGATCGGGAGGCTGGATGTCGGCGAGCAGACCCCACTCGAACCGGGTCCGCAGCCGGTCCTCGAGCGTCGCCAGTTGCTTCGGCGACCGGTCCGAGGTGATGACGATCTGCTTGTTCGCGTTGTGCAGCGTGTTGAAGGTGTGGAAGAACTCCTCCTGCGTCCGCTCCCGGTTCTCCAGGAACTGGATGTCGTCGATCAGCAGGATGTCCACGTCGCGGTACCTGCGCTGGAAGGCGCTGGTCTTGTCGTCACGCAACGAGTTGATGAAGTCGTTGGTGAACTCTTCGGTGGACACGTACCGCACCGACTTGGCGTTGCCGAGGCTGGTCGCGTAGTGACCGATCGCGTGCAGCAGGTGGGTCTTGCCCAGCCCCGACCCGCCGTAGATGAACAGCGGGTTGTACGCCTTGGCGGGCGACTCCGCGACCGCGACCGCGGCGGCGTGGGCGAACCGGTTGGACGAACCGATGACGAAGGTCTCGAAGGTGTACTTCGGGTTGAGCCGGTTCCCGTCGCCGGTCGCCGGGGGGCGCGTGCGGTCGTCGCGACCGGTACCGGGACCCGCTGCGCCGGGCGTGGTCGGAGCGGCGAGTCCCCCGAGCGCCGGTGCGGCTGCCGAGGCGAGGCCGCCGGAACCGTACGGCGGGCGGGTGTACCCGACGTGGTCGGTGGGCGGCGCGATCGGCGGCACGATGTCGAACAGCGCGTCGGAGCCGGGACGGGCCGACGGTACGCCGGCGGTGGGCGGCATCGCGGCGGGCGGCATCCCGGAGGGCGGCTCGGCAGCGTGGTACCCCTCCGGGGAGCCGTACCCGTCTGCCGGTGGGAACGCCTCCACCAGGGGCGGCTGCTCCGTGACCGGGGGCTGGTCGGTCGGTGGCCGCAGGATGACGGCGACCTGTACCGGTCGACCGAGTTGGCGACCGAGCGCGTCCGTGATCGCCGCCCGGAGTCTGGTTTCGATCACGTCCCGGGTGAACGCGTCGGGTACCTCGAGCAGAGCGGTATCGTCTACGATCGCCCGCAGCCGAGTGAGGCGTAGATAGGCACGCTGCTGCGCCGAGCCGATCTGGTCGGCGAGTTCAGTTGTCGCCGCGGCCCACACCGCGCCGAGGTCAGTCGTACCCGCCACCGCGCACCCCCATCGCTCGTCAGCCGGTTGTCCACAGGTTGTCCACAACCTGTGTATGCCGGCACCAAACTGGTCCGGGCCGCGCGCTGTGTGCCGGCGCCGTACCCGGCGCCGATGTGGTACACACTGGCGAACGACCGAACGCCCTCGTCCGGTATGGCCCGTTTGGCAGTAAGGACCAGGAAGATGTCGACCGGCAGACGGGCACGCTAACAGGGTTGTCCACAACCCCTCAACCGTTGTCCACATGACCACGCGTCGCCCGGTCGACGGCTGTGGGCAACGGACGGGTGAGGCGTCCCGCCGCCGCGTCGTTTGACCGGTCTTGATCACTGGCGTAGGCTTGTCCGGCCACTTTGCCGCCCTCTGCTAGGGTTGAGCGTGGCTCATCCGCGCGATCACGCGCGAAGTCCTGAAGATCAGACCGGAGCGGTACCCGCCGCCCAGCATACGAAGACGGAGTGCCGACGTGAGCAAGCGCACGTTCCAGCCGAACAACCGCCGGCGCGCGAAGACCCACGGTTTCCGGCTGCGCATGCGCACCCGGGCCGGCCGCGCCATCCTTTCCGCCCGTCGCGCCAAGGGCCGCGCCAAGCTGTCCGCCTGAGGACCCAGAGGGAGCACGATGCTGGCCGCCGCGGAGCGCCTGCGGCGACGGAGTGACTTCGCCGCCGCGGTTCGAGGTGGGCGGCGAGCCAGCCGAGGCGTCGTGGTCATCCATCTGAGTGTGCCGACGGCAGGCGCAGAAGCCGAGCCGGTGCGCGCTGGGAGTAGCCTCCCGGCTCGCGCCGGCTTCGTCGTGTCCAAGGCTGTCGGCAACGCGGTGACACGCAACAAGGTCCGCCGCCGCCTCCGGCACCTGGTCCGCGAACGGCTTCCCCGACTGCCCGCCGGCAGTGCGTTGGTCGTACGGGCGCTTCCCGGCGCCGCCGACACGTCGTACCAGCGACTCGGCGCCGACCTCGACGCCGCGCTGACCGCTGCCAGCACCCCTCGGAACCGCACGGGTCGGCGAGGAGAGCGGTCGTGAGCATTCCACAGCCGAGCACCCTCGGCGGTCGAATCGTCGCGCTGCCCATCGTCGCGTACCGTCGGTGGATAAGCCCGGCGATGCCGGCACGTTGTCGGTTCTACCCCTCGTGTAGCGCGTACGCACTCGAAGCGGTCGCGGTGCACGGCCCGGCCCGAGGGGTCTGGCTGACGATCCGGCGGCTGCTGCGCTGTCAACCCTTCCACCCAGGCGGGTACGACCCCGTTCCCCCGCCGACCGACCGGAAAAACGGAGCACCGTCATCGTGATGGAGCCCATCTACACGGCGATCTCGTGGGTCCTGCTGCGCTGGCACGCGCTGTGGGATCTCGCGCTGCCCGGCGGGGCGTTCCTCGCCACGAACTGGGAGTGGATCCTCGCGATCATCTTCCTGGTGATCACCATCCGGGCGCTCCTGTTCCCGGTGTTCGTCAAGCAGATCAAGTCGCAGCGCGCGATGCAGGCGCTGGCACCGCAGATCAAGGCGCTACAGGAGAAGCACAAGGGCGACCGCGAGACGCTCCAGAAGGAAATGATGGAGCTGTACCGCAAGGAGAAGGCGAACCCGCTGATGGGTTGTCTGCCCCTGTTTGTACAGGCTCCGGTCTTCCTGGCACTTTTCCACGTTTTGCGGCACTTGAAGCCGACCATGCCGCCGCGTTTGCAGACGCTGTACGGCTGGACCATGGCCCAGTTCGAGAGCGCGTCGCACGCGACGCTGTTCGGGGCGCCCATCTCCGCGGCCTTCCGGTCACCCGCCGCCGACGTCACCGCGCTCGGGTCGAGCGTCACGAACGTACGGATCGTCGCGGCGGTACTCGTCGCGATCATGATCGCGACGACCTTCCTCACCAGCCGGCAGATGATCCTGAAGACCGGGTGGTCGGAGGACCCGCAGCAGCGGATGGTCCAGCGCCTCATGCTGTACGGCGTCCCGGTGTCCCTGCTGGTGTCCGGCTTCGCCTTCCCGATCGGCGTGGTGATCTACTGGGTCACCACCAACCTGTTCTCGCTCGGCCAGCAGTTCTGGGTGCTGCGCAAGTTCCCGCCGCCGGTCACCGCGAAGACCGGCGCGGGCAAGCCGACCACGGCCAAGGCCGACAGCAAGACGGGCGCGGGTCGGGACCGTACCGGCGCGAAGGGCGGCAAGGGCGCCACGGTAACGGAGCCGAAGCCCGTCGACGGTCGATCCCTTGCGCCCCGCCCCGGCGCGAAGCCGGTACGACCGAAGAAGGGTGGACCGGCCGCGCGCCGGACCGGCTGACCCCCGGCCATTTCGACAGAACTCCTCTCCGCCCGGGCGGAATCAGAGGATCGTGAGTGACAAGTTGGCCGGCCCACGCCGGCTCACCATCCGGAGATGACGACCGTGACCGATACCAGTAGCCCAGCGACTGCGGAGAGCGAGACCGAGGGCCGGAGCGCCCCGAACGACACCGATCTGTTCCGTCAGAGCGAGGTCGCCGCCGACTACATCGAGGGACTGCTCGACATCCTCGACTACGACGGCGACATCGATGAGCTTGTACAGAATGGGCGACCGGTCGTCGAGGTTGTCGGCGCGAAGCTGCAGAACCTGGTCGGGCAGCGCGGCGTGACGCTCGAAGCCCTGCAGGAACTCACCCGCCTCGCGGTGTACCGCCAGACCGGTGCGCCGACGCGGCTGCTCCTCGACATCGGCGGGTACCGCGCCAACCGGCGCAAGGAGCTTGCGGCAGTCGCGAAGAACGCCGCGGAGAAGGTCAAGCAGTACGGTGAGCCGGTGCGGCTCGAGCCGATGTCGGCGTTCGAGCGCAAGTGCGTCCACGACGTGATCAACGCCCTGCCCGGTGTACAGAGTGAGTCCGAGGGCGTCGAACCCAACCGTCGCATCATCGTTCGTCCTACCGAATAGGTTCTTCCCGGCGCGCCGGGTACCGGGAGCCTCCGGTACCCGGCGCGCCGCCGTCTGCGAGGCTCGTCCCATGTCGGAACCAGTACGACCCGCCGTCGACCGTCGACCCGGCGTCGAGGGAGGCGCGGGCGCCGCAGTCCCGGGAGGTCGACGGGGCGGTACACCGGACGCGCGACCGTGCCCTGGCACCGTCACGAACCCGGACGTCGTCACGGACCCGGACGCGATCGCCGACCCGGACGCGGTCGCCGACCCGGACCCCGTGGCAGACCCGGACGCCGTCGCTGCGCCCCGGCTCGCCGATGGCGGCGGCTCCCGGTCCGGCACGACTCCGTTCGAGCCGACGATCCTGGCTGAGAGCCCGGCTCCGCTGCCTGAGGTTCTCGTACCGGCGGCCCGGCAGATGTTCGGCGAGCGGCTGGAACTCGCGGCACGGTACGCAGAACTTCTCGCCACCGATGGCGTCGTCCGAGGTCTGGTCGGTCCCCGCGAAGCACCTCGAATGTGGGAACGGCACCTGTTGAACTGCGCGGCGGTCGCGGAGTTGGTACCGGTCGGGGCGAGTGTGGTGGACATCGGTTCCGGAGCGGGTCTGCCGGGACTGGTATTGGCGGTCGTTCGTCCGGACCTGGCGGTGACGCTGGTGGAGCCCATGGCTCGTCGCGTCGCCTTCCTCGATGAGGCTGTCGACCAACTCGGGCTCGCCGATGCCGTGTCCGTGGTGCGCGCACGCGCCGAGGAATCAGCGACCACGCGGATGGTCGCCCCGGCGGACGTGGTGACCGCGAGGGCGGTCGCGGCGCTCGATCGACTCGCCGCCTGGTCGCTACCGCTCGCGAAGGTGGGCGGCAGGCTCCTGGCGCTGAAGGGTTCCTCGGCGGAGGAAGAGGTCGCGGAGCATGGCGACGTCGTCCGCCGACTCGGCGGTGGACCGCCGCAGGTACGGCTATGCGGCGTCGGCCTGATCGATCCTCCGACGACCGTCATCGAGGTGGTACGCGAGCGGAGCACGGATTCGGCGCGCCGCTCGCGACGCCCCCGACGCTAGTCTCCGTTTGCCGCGTACGTCGTCGCCTGTTTCGCCGCCATCCGGCGAGGCTCGATCTTGCCTCGCCGGATGCGCGGCCCGCCGGTTCTGCCCGGGGGTGGACTGCTCGTCGGGCGTGGTTCGCCGCCTGTCCCGGCTGGTTCGCCGCTTTCCGTCACGGTGAATCGCTCCGCCCTGGCGGGTGAGCCGCGCGTCCTGCGTGGGTCGCGCGCTTGTCGTGCGCGCAGGGAGACGGCTCGTCCTGTGGTGGCGACCCCGCAGGGAGGAGGACCTGTGCGGGTGCCGTGCGCCGCCCGCCTGAACGTCCCTGCCCGCGTGTCAGGGCCGCGCCACTCTCGCACATGCGCCGTCGCGCCGGGATGTCCTGCACAGGTCTCGTGCCGTTGTACACAGGATCGCTCAAGCGTGTTTGGCCGGGCCTCGCGTCTCACGGACAATGGCGTGACCGAGGGCAGTGAGCGTCGCGTGGGCGAGGGCGGTGGTGCCTCCGGTCGTTGACACGGCGGAGCACCGAGTGAATTCGGATCGGGCGGGGATGGCGGTGGACGACAGAGGCAGGACTGGCGACGGGTTCGAGCCGGCCGACCGGCGCGATGTTTCACGTGAAACAAGAGAGCTGGAGTCGATCTACGAGAGCCATGTTTCACGTGAAACCAGCGGCGATCCGGAACCGGACACCACAACGATCGCGGTTCCCTATCCCCGGACCGGGACAGGATTCGCCGTCGGCCCTACGATGGCGATGCCGGTTGTCGTACCCTCCGCCCCGACCCTGGGCGGTATTCACGACCCTGGCGCGGGCGTCGTTGACACTCCCTCGGTAGCGGCCCCTCAGTTGGAGGTTGACTCGGCGCCTGACCCGTCATCCGCTCGGCCGCTCGCAGCGGCCGCCTACCTCGGTACGGAGGCCGCCGTGGACGACGCGCATGTTTCACGTGAAACCGAAGACCCACCCCTCGCTCAGGAGGCTAAGCGCGCTGTGGAGATCCTGAATCCGAGCGGCGATATCACGATGCCGCGACCGGCTCGTCGACGCGTGATCTGCGTCGCGAATCAGAAGGGCGGCGTCGGGAAGACGACCACTGCCGTCAACGTGGCAGTCGCGCTGGCTCTGCACGGTAACCGCGTACTCGTTATCGATCTTGACCCGCAGGGCAATGCTTCTACGGGTCTCAACGTGCCACATCACGCCGGCGTACCTGACGTGTACGACTGCCTGATCGACGGCACTCCACTCGCGGACGTGACCCAGGCTGTCGACGGCATCCCGAACCTGAGTTGCGTGCCAGCCACGATCGACCTGGCAGGCGCTGAGATAGAACTCGTCTCGGTCGTCGCACGCGAGTCGCGACTGCGTCGAGCGATTCAGGCATGCCCTGCCGAGTACGACTACATCTTCATCGACTGTCCGCCGTCCCTCGGCCTGCTGACGGTCAACGCTCTCGTCGCGGCCGAGGAGGTGCTGATTCCGATCCAGTGCGAGTACTACGCGCTCGAGGGCGTACAGGCGCTGACGAGCAACATCGCGCTCGTCCGGTCGCATCTCAACCCGCATCTGGAGATCTCGACGGTGATCCTGACGATGTACGATCGGCGGACCCGTCTCGCCGATCTCGTCGAGCAGGACGTCCGGGCGCACTTCGGTGACAAGGTGCTCCAGGCGGTGATCCCACGCAACGTCCGCGTGTCCGAGGCGCCGAGCTACAGCCAGTCGGTCATGACGTACGACCCCGGTTCGCGAGGTGCGATGGCGTACTTCGAGGCGGCTCAGGAGATCGCCCTGCGCGGAGCACAGGTGGAGGGCGTCGTATGAGCACCCGTCGCGGGGGACTTGGCAGAGGGCTGGGCGCGCTCATCCCGACTGCGCCGACGGTACAGGTGACGGAGCCGCGAGTGCCCGGCGCGGTGGTACCCAACGCGGTTGGAGGACCAGCCGTCGCGCCAGCCGTCGGCGAGGACAACCTCTCGCCAGTTCCGGGTGCTCGCTTCGCGGAGATCCCGGTCGCCTCGATCGTTCCGAACCCACGGCAGCCGCGGCAGGTCTTCGACGAGGAAGCGTTGGAAGAACTCAAGACCTCGATTCGCGAGGTCGGGTTGCTCCAGCCGATTGTCGTTCGCGAGTTGCCGGACGGTCGGTACGAACTGGTGATGGGTGAACGCCGGTGGCGAGCGGCCCAGGCCGTGGAACGCGATACGATCCCGGCGATCATTCGGGATACCCGCGATGACGCGATGCTCCGCGACGCGCTCCTCGAGAACATCCACCGCGTGAATCTGAACCCGCTGGAGGAGGCGGCCGCGTACCAGCAGTTGCTGGAGGAGTTCGGCGCCACCCACGAGGAGCTGGCGCGCCGGATCGGCAGGAGTCGGCCACAGATCTCCAACACGATCCGGTTGCTGAACCTGCCGGCCTCGGTACAACGGCGGGTCGCTGCCGGTGTGCTGACCGCTGGGCACGCCCGAGCACTCCTCGCGCTCGAAGACAGCGAGCGCCAGGAGTCACTCGCGCTTCGGATCGTGGCAGAGGGGCTGTCGGTTCGGGCGACGGAGGAGCTTGTGGCGTTGTCCGCCGCCGAGCAGCCACACAAGGCGTCGCCCAAGCGTCGACCGAAGCCGCACGCCCCAGCCCTGAACGATCTCGCGGAGCGCCTCTCCGATCGCTTCGACACCCGGGTGAAGGTCGACATCGGCCGTAGCAAAGGCAAGATCGTCATCGAGTTCGCTACGGTCGACGACCTGGAGCGCATCGTCGGCATCATCGGCGTTGAGGGACAACGATCGGAGGAGTGACTACTCGCCGTCACTACTGCGGCCCATCGGAACAGCCTCCGGTGGGCCGTACTGTTTCCACAGGAGTTGTCCACAGGTGCCGTTGTTTCACGTGAAACCACGCTTAGGACACGTCGGCGATGTGTGGATAACTATGTGAGAACTGAGGTTCTCCACGCGCCGGCAATGCATGTACATGGCGCCCGGCTAGCGGCTGCGTCGTGACGCATCGCTACCGAACCAGGTGCCCGACTGGCAGCCAGTCACGGGTTCATCCGTGCGCTTGCTGGTCCGTGTGAGGACGACGACGCCCCGTTCGACGCCATCCATGCGCCGACGCGGCTCCGCGCGGATGTACGGCGATGGCCGGTAGAGAGCCGCCGCGGTAACGCGAAGCGAGTAGACGCCGGCACTACCCACGCGGTCTGGTAGCGACACGGACACGTCGCTCCGCTAGGGTCTGATCGTGCCCGACACGCCACTTCCCCTGCCCGACTTCGTGTCCTGGCCGACCTTTCCGTTCGAAGGCGATATGCGCGTCCGGCGACTGGACCCGCCGGTGGTACCCGAGCCACAGCGCGAGGGCGAGAACCTGGCGGACTGCAAAGCCTGCGCCGCGCCGGACGAGGAGTACATCTGGGTCAGCGACCGTTGGCGAGTCCGCGCCTTGGACAACCCCACCGGTCTGCCCATGGTGCTGATCCTTGAATCGCGCTCCCACCTCGACCTGGGTGACCTGCCGAACCTGCTTGCCGCTGAACTTGGTGTACTGATCGTCCGGCTCGAGCGGGCGATCCGCTCGCTCGACGGCGTGGCGCGGGTACACGTGAACCGCTGGGGCGACGGAGCCGCCCACCTGCATCTGTGGTTCCTCGCCCGACCGTACGGCCAGTTGCAGCTACGCGGCTCATTCCTCCCGATGTGGCAGGACATCCTGCCGGCTGTTCCCGAACACCAGTGGCGCGAGAATCTCGCTCTGGTCGCCGCGTGGCTCGCCGAGTTCGGCGGGCGCGCGCTGGCAGAACCGCCGCGGATCGATTGGCGCGCGCCGTCAAGGTTCGACGTGAACGCCGACGGCGCGTTCGCGAACGACGAGTCGCTGGGCGCGACCGACCAGGCGCCCAGCGCTGCGGCGGGCACCGGGACCGAGCGCGTGCCGGGTGGCGATGTGCCGGGCGGCGACGTTGCGTCCGTGTCCGGGTCGACGGTCCCCGCAGTCTCTGACAGGCCGGCAGCCGCGGGTGATCCGGGCACGGATAGCGACGGACGCGACGGCGGGCACTGACGTACGCGGCGACTGACTAGCCGGGGACCGACGTACCGGCGGAAACCGGGGAACCGGGTGAACCGGGCACGTGGTGCGGTGGTTCCGGACTGGCGAGCTCGGGTGAGCGCCGAGGACGCGGACCCCAGTGGACCGACAGGTGCCGGCGAGGATGCGTCGACGGCATCGCGCCAGGGCTTTGACGCGGTGACTGCCAGACGCAACCAACCCGCACTCGACCCGCACAGAAGCCGTACGCCCGCCGCCGCTGCGCGGGCGGA
This sequence comes from Micromonosporaceae bacterium, assembly GCA_036378155.1. GTDB lineage: Bacteria > Actinomycetota > Actinomycetes > Mycobacteriales > Micromonosporaceae > DASUXA01. The sequence goes on from DASUXA010000032.1 coordinate 21,245, forward strand.
CTCAACCCCGACGGGTCACGCGGACGGACTGAACTCCACCGTGCCCAGCGGGCGGGTTGAAACGTCGCCGTGCCGAGCGCAGCAAGGGAGGATCTGCCGCGACGCGCGGAGCCGGGTGAGCGGAGACCTCGCAGGATCGAGCGCGGCAGGCTGAGACGCTGCCGCGACGCGGCTAGCGACGGGTCGCGACCCGAGCGATCAGATCGGCGAGGAGCTTGCCCAGGTCGAGGCCCGCTGCCTGGACCGCCATCGGAAGCAGCGAGGTCTCCGTCATGCCGGGCGACACGCTGGCTTCGAGTACGTGCGGCGCTCCGGTCTCGTCGACGATCAGATCGACCCGGGACAGGTCGCGCAGCCCGAGCGCGGTGTGCGCGGCGAGCGCGGTACGCGCGACCAGATCGGCGACGGGCGGGTCGAGCCGAGCGGGCGCATGCCACGTCGTCAGCCCGGCGGTGTACCGGGCGGCGTAGTCGTACACCCCGTTGGCCGGCACGATCTCGACGGCGGGAAGTGCCCGTGGTCCGTCGCCCAGGTCGATGACGGAGACCGCGATGTCGGCACCGGGCACGTACCGCTCGACGAGCGCCGTGCTGTCGTAGGCGAAGCAGCCGACCATGGCAGCCGGTAGTTCGGCGGCGTCGCGTACCACTGCCGCGCCGAGCCCGGAGCCGCCTTGGGCGGGTTTGACCATGAGGGGTAGCCCGAGCCGCGCGACGATCCGGTCGAGTACCGCGACTGCGCCCAGTTCGGAGAACCGGTCGTGGGGCAGTGCGACCCAGTCCGGCGTCGGGATGCCGGCTTCCCGCAGTACCGCCTTGGCTGACGGCTTGTCCCAGGCGACCCGCGCGGCGCGTGCGTCGCTGCCCAGGTACGGCACGTCGCACAGATCGAGGACGCCCCGCAGGGAGCCGTCCTCGCCGGCCGCACCGTGCAGCGCGATGAAGATCGCGTCCGGTGGGTCGGTCGCTAGGGTTGGCAACAGCGTCACGTCGGCGTCGGACAGGTGCGCGTCGACTCCGGCGCCGCGCAGCGCGTCGAGTACCCGGCGTCCGGACCGCAACGACACGTCCCGCTCGTACGACAGTCCACCGGCGAGGACGAGGGCGCGCAGGTCGCCGGGGGTACCGCCCATGGCGCCGGTCACTCGAGGCCGGGGCCGGGCGTGTCGGCGCCGGCCTGTGCGCTGTGCCGAACCACGTCGACGGGGCCGGTACCGAAGACCGCCCGCAGCGACAGTTCGTCCTCGATCACTCCGGCGAGCCGGCGCACCCCTTCACGGATCCGCTCTGGCGGTGGGAAGCAGTACGACAACCGCAGGTGTTGGCCGCCGCTGCCGTCGGCGTAGAAGCCGGTGCCCGGTACGTAGGCGACCCGTGCCGCGATCGCGCGGGGCAGCATGATCTTGGAATGTACGCCGTCGGGCAGGGTCACCCAGACGTAGAAGCCGCCGGCGGGGTGCGTCCATCGGGCGCCTGCCGGCATGAGGTCGGTGAGCGCGTCGAGCATCGCGTCGCGTCGCTCGCGGTACAGCTCGCGGAAGGTCTTCAACTGCTCGCGCCACGGCATCGTGGCGAAGTACGTCGCGACCGCGGACTGCGAGAACGCGCTCGGGCAGAGGATCTGCGCCTCGGAGGCGATGACCAGCTTCTCGCGTACCGCGTGCGGGGCGAGCACCCAGCCGACCCGGAATCCGGGCGCGAATGTCTTGGAGAACGTCCCGATGTACAGCACGCCGTCGCGCACCCGGGACCGCAGCGCGGCGAGCGGTTCGCCGTCGAAACCGAGCAGTCCGTACGGGTCGTCCTCGATGACCAGCAGTCGCGCCCGTTCCGCGATGGCGAGGACCCGCTCGCGGCGTTCCTCGCTCAGCGTCACTCCGCCCGGATTGTGATAAGAAGGAACTGTATAGAGGAATTTGGCGCGTTTTCCGGCTCGCGCGACTTCGGTCAGCGCCTGCTCCAACGCCTCCGGTATCAAGCCCTGGTCGTCCAGCGGAACATGGACCACCTCCGCCTGGGCCGCCTGGAACACGCCGAGCGCGCCGACGTAGCTGGGGCCCTCCGCGAGCACCACGTCACCGGGGTCGAGGAACACCCGCGACACCAGGTCGAGCGCCTGCTGTCCACCCACGGTCACAACCACGTCGTCCGGCGACGCGCCGCACGAGGCGTCGATCCCCGACAGCGACATCACCTCGCAGATGCGCTCCCGCAGCGCCGGGTCGCCCTGACCCACGCCGTACTGCAGGGTCGTCGACCCGTGTACCGCGCCGAGCGAGCCGAGCATTTCGCCCACGGCGTCCAGTGGCAGCGCCGCGACGTACGGCGAGCCACCGGCAAGCGAAACCACCTCCGGCCGGTTTGCGACCGAGAACAGCGCGCGGATCTCCGACGCGCTCATGCCCCGGGTGCGCTGCGCATACCGGTCGGTGTAGTCGTCCAGCGTGGTACCGGTCACAATCGCGACCTTCCTGCGTCGGTCGACGAGCCTGTCTGCCCGTCCGAACGTACGACGGCGCGCCGGGCGCGAGAGGTGACGGGGCCGCGCCGCCCCGGCCTGCCCGCGGTACGGACACGCCGCCAGGTCCACCGATCGTACTCCGCGGCATGCCTCCCACATCAGGTTCCGCGCGCGTACGATCCGTGAGGGGGTTCATGGGGTGCTTTGTACCCGCGCCTGATACTGCGCTGAGGATTCGCCGATGTCGCGACGCCTGGTCAACTTGACGCTGGACACACTCGAAGATCTGCCGCGCCGATGCCGGCAGTGCGTGTTCTGGGAACTTGATCCGGTGTCCGCCGACCGCGCCTGCGCGGCCGGGGACCCGGCGCTGGAAAAGGAGGCGTGGGTTTCCCAGACCCTGCTCGAATGGGGATCCTGCGGCAAACTCGCCTACGTCGACGGCATGCCCGCCGGGTTCGTGATGTACGCGCCGCCTGCCTACGTACCCCGATCCATGGCGTTTCCCACCTCGCCCGTCTCACCGGACGCCGCCCTGCTGATGACCGCGAGCGTGGTGACCGCGTTCGCGGGCGGCGGGCTGGGTCGGATGCTGGTCCAGGGCGTCGCGCGCGACCTGACCAAGCGGGGCATCAAGGCGATCGAGGCGTTCGGCGACGCGAAGTTCGGCGACGACGGCGAGTCGGGCGGCTGTGTCGCGCCCGCCGACTTCTTCCTGTCCGTCGGTTTCAAGACCGTGCGACCCCATCCCCGGTACCCGCGCCTGCGGCTGGAATTGCGCACCGCCCTGTCGTGGAAGTCCGACGTCGAGTACGCACTGGAAAAGCTGCTCGGCTCGATGAGCCCCGAGGCGCTGCTGCGTCCGGTGCGCCCAGCCACCCGGTCCATGGTGTAGCGGAGGTGCCCGTCGGGGCGGGGAAAGTCAGGCGAGTTCCGCGGCAGCGTCGGCGAACAGGGCACGCAGTTCGGACACGTCGATCGAGCCGGTCGGAACGTCCTCCTCGACCGGGAAGTACATCCGCTGGACCGCCGCCACGACGGCTTCCACGGCACGCTCGCGGAACATCGGGTCGACGAGCCGCGCGCGGTCCGTCGGCGAGGTCAGATAACCGAGCTCCAGGCGTACCGCCGGCATCCGGGTCAGTCGCAGGATGTCCCACGTCTTCGCGTGGGTGCGGCAGTCCCACAGCCCGGTGCGCGCCACGATCTCGCGTTGTACCAGCCCGGCGAGCCGCTCGCCGACCGTGGACGTGGCACCGTGCTCGGAGCCGTAGTGGTACGTCGCGACGCCCTCGGCGAGCGGGTTCGGCGACCCGTCGAGGTGGATGGAGATCAGCAGGTCGGCGTTGAGGTCGTTGGCCAGCGCGGCGCGGTCGCGGTCGCTCATCTCGTCGGTCATGCGCGGCGGTCGGGTCAGGTGTACCCGCATGCCGGCTGCCGCCAGTCGACCCTCCAACCGGGCGGCGAGGTCGTACGCGAGCTCCGCCTCGGTCCAGCGCAGCACGCCGTCCGGTACCACCACGCCGTGGTCGTCGCCGCCGTGCCCGGGGTCCACCACGATCCGCTTGCCGACGAGGGCTGGACCGGCGTACCGGAAGGCGGCGGCCTCGCGCAGCATCTGCGGTCGCCCGCCGACCACCTTGCGACCGAGCCGGCGCAGCGCGTTCATGGTGAGTGGGCCGAGCGAGCCGTCCGGGGTCAGTCCCACCTCGCGCTGGAACTGGGCGAGGCAGCGCGCGGTGCGTCGGCCGAAGATGGCGTCCGCGCGTCCCACGTCGAAACCCATTTCCAGCAGTCGTTCCTGCAACTGGCGAACATCGTCGCCGACCAGGGGCTCCGGCGCGGCGTGAAACAGGACCCGGTCGCCGAGCCGCCACCGCGCCCCGTCCAGGGCTCGCCAGGTCTCCTCGGTGACTCTGCCGTCGACGGTGAGCCCACGGCTCTGTTGGAACGTCCGGACGGCGCGTTCGGTCGCGTCGTCGAACTCGGTCGACTCGTCGTACCGCCCGTCGAGCAGACCGAGTGCGTGCAGGATCGAGCGGATCTCCGCGACCGCGGGTCCGCGGTCACCGCGCCGGAACGGACGCATCCGTGACCTCCCTTGGGTACGACGGACTTATCAGCCCGAAATGCGGCGAAGCGTACCCGAGCCGGGTGGCGCTCCTGATGACGGGGTGTGGCGACACTCCACAGTAGGACGCCGCACAACGGCGCGCGCCCCGTCTCCCGATACCCGGGGACGGGGCGCGCGCAAACGAACTACAGAGCGGACTCGATCAGTCGCACCAGGTCACCCTTCGGGCGGGCGCCGGCGACGGACTTGACCGGCTGTCCGCCCTTGAAAACAGTCAGTGTCGGTACCGACATGACCCGGTAGTCACGGGCAGTGTTCGGGTTCGCGTCGATGTCCAGCTTGACGATCTTCACCTTGTCGCCCATCTCCTGGGCGATCTCCTCGAGGACGGGCGCGACGCGCAGGCACGGCCCGCACCACTCGGCCCAGAAGTCCACCAGAACCGGCGTCTCCGATTGCAGTACCTCGGTAGCGAACGTGCTGTCCGTGACCGTCTTGGTGGCTCCCATACTCTGACTCCTCCGAACGTGCGGGCTCACGATTCCAACGATGCGATGTAGCGCTCGGCATCGAGCGCCGCGGCGCAACCGGTGCCGGCGGCCGTGACAGCCTGACGGTAGATGTGGTCGACCAGGTCACCGGCGGCGAAGACGCCGGGCAGGTTGGTGCGCGTACTCGGCGCGTCGACCTTCACGTAGCCGGATTCGTCGACATCGACCTGGCCGCGGAACAACTCGCTGCGCGGGTCGTGGCCGATCGCGACGAACACGCCCGACACGTCGAGGACCCGCTCCGCGCCGGTCACCACGTCGCGCAGCCGGACGCCGACGACCTTACCGTCCTCGCCGAGCACCTCGGTGACGACACTGTTCCAGACCACGTCGATCTTCTCGTTGGCCAGCGCGCGCTCAGCCATGATCCGGCTGGCGCGGAACTGGTCGCGACGGTGGATGATCGTCACCGACGCGGCGAACCGGGTGAGGAACGTCGCCTCCTCCATCGCCGAGTCGCCGCCGCCCACCACCGCGATGTGCTGACCCCGGAAGAAGAAACCGTCACAGGTGGCACAGGACGAGACACCGTGCCCTAGCAGCTCCATCTCGCCCGGTACGCCGAGCGGACGCCATGCCGAGCCGGTCGCCAGGATCACCGCACGCGCCCGGTACGCGGTTTCGCCGACCCACACGGTCTTGACCGCACCCGCGAGGTCCACCCGGGTGGCGTCGTCGGTGAGCAGCTCCGCGCCGAAGTTCTCGGCCTGCTTGCGCATGTTGTCCATGAGCTCCGGACCGAGGATCGCGTCGGGGAACCCGGGGAAGTTCTCCACCTCGGTGGTGGTCATCAGCGCACCACCGGACTGCACACCCTCGATCACGAGCGGCTTGAGGTTGGCGCGGGCCGCGTAGACCGCCGCGGTGTATCCGGCCGGCCCCGAGCCAATGATGATCAGGTTGCGGACCTCGTCCACCTGCGGCGCTCCTCATCGTCAGCGATGTATCCGATAGCGATTGCCCCAACGCCATCGTACGGAGCGGCATTCCCGACGACCGGTGTGGTGCGACACGTCACGCCGTCAGCGTGTACCGCTCGTCCGCGCCGGCGCGGGGCTGACCGCAGTCCGGTCCGGCGACCACGATCCGGGTACCCGCGCCGCCGGCGTTGCGCAGCACCACGACGAGCGCGGGCGCGCCCTCGAAGCGCGCGTAGTCGACCGCGCCTACCGCTCCGCCGTGCATCCGGACCACCGCGCGCAGGCAGCCGTCCAGCGCGGCGGGGTCGCGCAACCGGCGCAACTCGTCCGGTACCTGCGGTACCGCTCGGGCGCCGAGGTGCCGTCCCCCGGCCAACGCCGCCGCGTCGACCACGTCCTGCCGGCTGTAGTCGCGACCCGTCGTGTACACGGCAGCGGGGTCGTAGAGCGGCGCTTTCGACCCTAAATCGCCCGTAGCCGCCGTGGCAGACGACTGGGCGTGCCTGCCGGACTGCGCGCTCGGCGCGACGGTACCGCCGGTCAGTTCGCCGCCGAGCGCCAACCCACCGACGATCAGCGCGGCGGCGGCAGCGGCAGCCGACGCCCAGCCGGCGATCGACCGGCGACGGGAACGCGCCCTCCCGCCGCCCGGCAGGCGCGCCGCGCGCCGGGAGGGCGCGTCGGTGATAGGTACCACCGGCTCGTCGCGGTCGCTGTTTGCTCCGTTGAAGGCGGCATGATCGGTACCGAGCGCCAGCAGCGCGGCGTCCAGCCGGGCGGCGACGTCCGCCGGCATCGGCTCGGTCTCCTCGCCCAGGTCACGCAGCCTCGCCTCGACTGTGGGGTTCGCCGCTCGGACAGCCGCGCTCATCCGCGCCCACTCCGGTTGCTCGCGGATCAGTCGTTCGACGTCGGCTGCCGCCGCGTCGTGGAGGAGGCCCGCGGCGTGGTCGGCCAGCAGGTCGAGATCGACGTGCTCGGTCACCCGTCCCCCTCCTGACTGTCCGCCGACGTACCCAGTCGGACGTCACGTTCGGTCACCGGGTTCCGCAGGTACCCCAACTGTGCCGCGAGCCGGGCGCGACCCCGCGCGCACCGGCTCTTGATGGTGCCCTCGGCGACCTGGAGGATCGTCGCCGCCTCGGCGACCGAGTACCCGTGGACGTCGACCAGAACGAGTGCGGCTCGCTGCTCGACCGGCAGCCGTGCCAGCGCGGTACGCACGTCGAGCGCGGTGTCCGAGTCGACCGGCGGTACCGTGTCCGCCGGTCCCGCCTCGGTCAGCGGTACCGTCGCCCGCGCCTGCCGGCGCCGTACCCGGTCCAGGCATGCGTTGACCACGATCCGGTGCAGCCAGGTCGTCACGGCCGCGTCGCCCCGGAACCCCGCCGCGCCCCGGTACGCCGCGATCAGCGCGTCCTGCAGCGCGTCGGCGGCTTCCTCGCGGTCGCCGAGGGTGCGCAGGGCTACCGCCCACAGCCGGTCGCGGTGGCGGCGTACCAGCGTCGCGAACGCGTGCGGGTCGCCGTCCACGTGAGCACCGAGCAGCGCGCGGTCGGACTGCTCGCCGGCATCGTCCACGGCTGCACCCTACCGAGGTGGTACCGGAGTCCGACAGGACCGACCGACCCCGACTGCCGTGCTCACTCGGCGAGAACCGTGACCTCGTTGATCTGCACGCCGAAGGGGTACTGCTCGCCCGGCTGGTCCTCGGCCAACTGGCTCACCCAGACCAAGAGGTAGCGCACCTCCTGGTCGACCGGGAACGACAACGTCGAGCCGCTGGTCTTCGGGGCGCCGATCGTCTGGTACGTCGTCGCGATCTGCCGGTCCCCGTCGGCGGTAGCGCCCGGATCGCTCGGTCCGGTGCGCAGCGACACGGTGGCGCCGGGTGTCGCGATGTCGACCTTGACCGAGCTGATCTTCTTCGCGCTGCCCAGGTCGATCAGGATGCCCATGCCGGGCTTGTTGTTGCCGAAGTTGGCGGTGGTGTAGTGGGCGGGCTTCCAGCCGGTGTTCGGGTCGCCGTCGACCACCTTGCCGGCACCGTCGAGTTCGGTCCGGTCGCTCTTCGGCGGGTCGACGATTCGGACCTGGTCCGCGGTCAGGTTGATCGGGGTCGGCTGACCGTTCGGGGTGCCGTGGGACGCCGACGCGCTGGGCGCGGGGCGATTGTGCGCCTGCGCGTTGCCGGAGCCCTTGTCGCCGGACAGCCAGCGCGTCCCGAGCAGCAGTCCGACCAGCGCGATGACCAGCAGCCCGATGACGCCGAGGGCGAGTTTGCCGCCGGCGGGACGGGTCGACACCGGGGCGGCCTCGCCGAAGTCGAGTGGCGAGTCCGCGCCGAACAGCGCGTCGTCGTTCGCCGAGTCGAGCCGGGCCAGCTCGGACGCGAGCGCCTCGGCGGACGGGAGCACCCGGTCCGGATTGAGCAGTTCGCTGGCGAGGTCGCTGAGCTGGGCAGGTACGCCGCCACGGATCTGCCGGGGCGGGACGGGCCGCCCGGACGGGTCGCGTACCGCGTCGGGCAGGCGGCTCGGTCCGACCTCGGCGTGCGGCCAGTGCCCGGTCAGCGCCGCGTACAGCACCGCGCCGATGGCGCGAAGATCAGCGTCCGGCGTGGCGGACACGTCGGCGCGCGCGTCGGTCAGGATCACCCGCCCGTCGTTGCGGACCAGTACCGTGCCGGGCTTGACGTTGCCGTGGGCGATGCCGGCGGCGTGCAGCGCGGCGACTGCGTCGCAGGTCGCGCGCGCCACGGCGGTCGCCCGCGCCGGGTCCAGCGGCGCCTCGGCGACCAGGTCGCCGAGCGACGAACCGTCGACCCATTCGCGCACCACGTACGCCCGCCCGCCCTCGTCGATCGCGTCGTACACGCCGACCAGGTGCGGATGCATGACGCGGCTGGTGGACACGGCGGCGGCGAGCATCTCGGCGGCTGAGTCGCCACCGGGGTAGCGGAGCACCACGGCGACCGCCCGGCGCAGCACCACGTCGGTACCGCGCCAGACCTGGCGGCCCCACGCGTCGTCGCTGATGTGCTCGGCGAGTTCGTAGCGCTCCGCCAGCACCTCGCCGGGGTGTGACGAACCGACGATCAGCAGTCCGGGGTGCGTGCCGGGTGACTCTGGACCTTCGTCGATCTGGGTCACCCGTCCTCCCTCCGGTTGTCTGTCACCCGCTCGGTCTTCTTCAACGGGCGCTTCAACGCTCAGCCTAGGTTGTCACGGGATGTCGAGAGCGACCTTACCGGTCCTCCGCCATCCGCCGACACGTCATCTTCCCCGGAGTGAGCGTCGGGTGCCAGTCCGTCGTGGAGTGTCGCCCCGTCTTTTCGGAAATATCCATTCGTACCCGTAGCGGACAGACGTCTCTCCGACACCAACCACTCGCCGAACGGCGGAGCCGACGGCGACGCGCCGTCACCGCGCCGTCACCGACACGCCGCGGGGTGAGACACGCCGCTGCCGTGAGACACGCCTCAGCGTCCCAACCGGACACGAACCATCGCCCATACTTCGGTGACTTCGCGGGCACGCAGCGCGACGGCTGCCGCGAGGTACACCGCGACCAGGACCAGTCCACCCGCGACCAGCTGGACGATCGCGCCCAGCTTGTCGGTACCGAGCAGGTGCCCGAGCCCGAGGACGACCAGCAGCGCCGGTACCGCCGCGACCACCGCCGCCGCGGTCAGCCGGGCGAGCGACACCGCGACCCTGGTCAGCCCCAGCCGCCCCATCCGGCGCCGCAGCAGCCAGTACCCGAGCACCACGGCGACCAGGTACGACAGGGCGTTGCCGAGCATCAGCCCGCCGACCACGAGCGCCGCCGGCAGCACCAGGTTGAACAGGAAGTACGAGCCGACCCGCAGGATCACGACCGGCACGTTGAGCAGCGCCGGAGTCTTCGTGTCGGGCATCGCCCAGAACGCGAACATCTGCAGTTGGCTGATCGCGAACGGGACCAGGCCGATCGCCGAGACGGCGATCACGCTACCGGTCGCCAGCGCCTGGTCGTGCCCGTAGTTGCCCCAGTCGAACAGGGTCACCGCGAGCGGGCGACCGAGCACGATGTACGCGGCGGTCGCCGGGACCAGGATCACCGCGGACAGCCGGGTACCGAGCGACAGGTTGTCGGCGAGGTCGCCGTACCGGTGCGAGGCGGCCGCCGCGGACATCCGGGGCATCAGCGCGGTGATGATCGACACCGCGACGATGCCGTGCACCATCATGAAGATCAGGAAGGCGTACAGGTACACCGTCGGACCGGGCGCGTGCCGGTCCCCGGCGTACTTGGCGACCTTCAGCACCGCCAGCACGGCGACCTGGTTGACCACTACGTAGCAGAGCATCCAGAACGCGACGCGGGCGAGTTCCGACAGGTGCAGCGAACGCCAGTCCCAGCGCCACCGCCAGCGGAAACCGACCCTGCGCAGCGCGGGCCACAGCCCGAGCGCCTGGACCACGATCCCGGCGGTGGTACCGACGCCCAGGACCAGCACCTGCGCCGGGGTGATCGTGCCGGGTGTCGGGTTCGCTCCCCTGGTGAGCAGCATGAACAGTCCCGCGGTGACGATCACCACGATGTTGTTCAGGATGGGCGTCCACATCGGCGCCGCGAAATGACCACGGGTGTTCAATACCGCGCCGAGCAGAGCGGCGAGCCCGTAGAAGAAGATCTCCGGCAGCAGCAGGTAGCCGAGCACGGTGATCAAGGGGCGTTCGTCGGCGGGGGTACGCCCGCTCGCCATCAGCGTGGTCAGCCATGGGGCGGCGAGGACCGCGAGCACCGTCGCCGCGCCCAGGAACACGGTGGCGAGCGTGAGCAGGCGCTGGGCGTACGCCTCGCCCCGGTCCGCGTCGTGGGTGCGCGCCCGGACCAGCAGCGGTACCACCACGCTCGCCAGCACGCCGCCGAGCAGCAGTTCGTACACCATGTTCGGCAGCGTGTTCGCGATGTTGTAGTCGTCGGCGACGGCGGTCGCGCCGAGCGCGGCGCCGATCGCGACGGTACGCAGCAGTCCGGTGACCCGGGAAACGAGGCTGCCGGCCGCCATGACCGCGCTGTTCCGGGCGACCGAGCCGACCTCCGCCTCGGCGGGCACCGCCTCGCCGGCGGTTGCCGCCCCGCCCGGCGACGCGTACCCGCCGGTCGGTTCGTCCGGTCCGCCGATCGCCGGCAGTACCGCCGTGGTGTCCGCGGACCCGGCCGCCGCCCCGGCGACGCCCGGCATCGCCGCCACCGTGGGCAGCACCACGGTCGGCTCGTCGAACGGCAGCCGTACCGTCCGGTCGGTGTCGTGCGGACGCGGCTCGCGCGCGTCGGGCATCCCGGCCATGCGCAGACCTTAGCCCGCTGCGCGCGGGCTCGTGCCGACGGTCACGCGGCGTACCTGTACCCCGCCGCCCCGTCGATGACCCCCCGCACACTGCCGTTAGGCTTGCCTGCGCGATGTCCGATTCCTCCACCGCGCCCGTCACCGGCGCCCCGCGCTCCGCCGACCGCGAGCTCACCGCCGCTCAGCGACGAGCCGTCGCTGAGCTGATCAGGCTCTCGCCGGTCGCCGACGAGCTGGGGCGGCGGTTCGACGCGGCCGGGCACGAACTGCATCTGGTCGGCGGCACGGTGCGCGACGCGTTGCTGGGCCGGCTCGGCAACGACCTGGACTTCGCCACCAGCGCGCACCCGGACGAGACGGTGAAGCTGCTGGCGGGCTGGGCGGAGGCGATCTGGGAGACCGGTCGCGACTTCGGCACCATCGGCGCGGCGCGGCACGGGCTGCGGCTCGAGATCACCACGTTCCGCGCCGAGGCGTACGACCGGATCCGGCGGCACCCGACCGTGGAGTACGGCACCAGCCTGCGCGACGACCTCGCGAGGCGGGACTTCACCGTCAACGCGATGGCGATCTCCGTGCCGGGGCACGTCTTCACCGACCCGTACGGCGGGCTCGCCGACCTCGCGAACCGGCGGCTGACCACGCCCGGTACCCCGCACGACTCGTTCGCCGACGACCCGCTGCGGATGCTGCGTGCCGCGCGGTTCGCGGCGCAGTTGGAGTTCGGAGTCGCGCCCGAGGTCGTGGACGCGATGCGGGCGATGGCCGCCGACCTGCGGCGGATCACCGCCGAACGGATCCGCGACGAGTTCACCAAGTTGCTGTGCGGCAGCGACCCGGTGACCGGACTGCGGCTGCTGGTCGACACCGGGTTGGCGGACGAGTTCCTGCCGGAGCTGTCCGGGCTGCGCCTGGAGATCGACGAGCACGCCCAGCACAAGGATGTGTACGAGCACACGCTCAAGGTGCTCGGCAACGCGATGGCGTTGGAGGACGACGGTCCGGACTTCGTACTGCGGATGGCCGCGCTCATGCACGACGTCGGCAAGCCGGCGACCAAGGCGGTCGGACCGGACGGTCGGGTCAGCTTCCACCACCACGAGGTGGTCGGCGCGCGGCTGACCAGGCAGCGGATGAAGGCGCTGAAGTACCCGAAGGACGTCACCGCCCAGGTCGTCGAACTGGTCGCGCTGCATCTGCGGTTCTACGGGTACGGGCGGGGCGAGTGGACCGACTCGGCGGTCCGCCGGTACGTCACCGACGCCGGTGACCTGCTGCCCAGGCTGCACAAGCTGACCAGGTCGGACGTCACGACGCGCAACCGGCGCAAGGCGGCCCAGTTGGCGGCCGACTACGACGCGCTCGAGGAGCGGATCGCCCGCATCGAGGAACGGGAGAATCTGGCGCGGGTACGACCGGACCTGGACGGCAACGAGATCATGCGGCTGCTGGGGGTACCGCCGGGTCCGCTGGTCGGCGAAGCCTGGCGGTACCTGAAGGAACTGCGCCTGGAGCGCGGTCCGCTGGACCCCGACGAGGCGCGCGAGGAACTGTTCCGCTGGGCGCGCGAGCGGGGCGTCGAACCGCCCACGGGCTGAGCGGGCGGCGGGCTGAGCGCCCGGCGGGACCGGCTCAGGCCGCGGTGTCGACCGGGGTACCGGTGACCGACCGGCTGTGCCAGCGACTCGCCGCCATCCCGTAGCCCACCGCGAGCAGCGCGTACCCGGCGGCGATGCCGATCAGTACCAGCGGCGCGCGACCGCTCGCCGGCAGCAGCTGTACCGCGACGAACATGCCGATCACGAAGTTCAGGTTGAACGCGGTGTCGTTGACGCTGAACACCCGGCCCCGGTACTCGTCGTCGCAGTCCCGCTGCAACGCCGTGTCCACGACGATCTTCGTACCCTGCGACGCCACGTTGATGACGAAGACGGCGGCGAGCAGCGGTGTTTCCCGGAACGGGAGCCCGAACGCGACGATCGTGATCGCGACCGTGCCCATCAGCCCGGTGATCCACCGCCACCCGTCGATCCGTCGGGTCACCGGTGGGGTGATGAACGCCGCCGCGAGCGCCCCGGCGCCGCCGACGACCACGATCTGCGCCAGACCGGCCATCGCTCCGGACGGGTCGTCCGGGTAGAAGACCTGCCGGTACAACTGCACGGTGGTGAGCAGCAGCACCCCGTACAGCATGCGGTGGGCGGACTGGGCGAGCAGCGCGTACGCCGCGCTGCGACGAGCGGCGAGGTGCCGGATGCCCTGCACCATGCCGACAGCGATCTCGACGATCGCGGCGACCACCGCGTCCGATCGCCGTTCGTATTCGTCCGGCCCGAGCGCGTCGCGGCTGAACGAGGCGTGGGCGAGCAGCGCCGACGCGAGATAGCCGAGCGAGGCGAACCCCGCGATCGTCGCGTACCCCCGGTAGCCGGGCGTCGCGAGCACGCCGGCTGCGCCCAGCCCGATCGAGAACACCACGGTGCCGAGCGTCGTGGCGAGGGCGTTCGCGGTGACCAGGCGCGGTTCGTCGACCACGTGCGGCTGCGCCGCACTCAGCCCGGCCAGGAAGAAGCGGTTGATTCCGATCACGAGCAGGGTGATCAGGATGAATGAGGCGTCCTCCCGCCCGTACCACAGCAGTACCGCCGCGGGCAGCACCAGCAGCATCCTGATCAGATTCGCCAGGTACAGGATCGAGCGCCGGCTCCACCGGTCGAGGAACACCCCGACGTACGGGCCGATCAGCGAGTACGGCAGCAGCAGTACGGCGAACCCGCCCGCGATCGCCAACGGGCTGGTCTGCCGCTCCGGGTTGAACAGCACGCTGCCGGCGAGCGCGCCCTGGAAGAAGCCGTCGGCGAACTGGCTGAGCAGCCGTACGCCGAGCAGCCTGCGGAAGCCGCTCCCACGGAGGACGGCGCGCAGGTTTCCGGTCGCGGGCACGCGTAGAGCCTACGGCGTCGGATGTCGGCGGGGTGACCTCGCGATCATTCGCGGTGCCCTGGCGGGGCCCCCTCGCGATCATTCGCGGGCCGCCCCCGCGCCACTACGCTGGGCTCACTGGCGTGAATTCCGTGAATCCGCCCCCAGGGTAGAGCCGCGCCGCCAGATCGGACTGTCGCCGCCAGGCGGAAGAATGGTCGGATGCGGTGGCGCGTACTGGACTCTCCGATCGGCCCGTTGGGCGTCGCGGTCGCGGGCGACGCGGTCGCGGCGGTCAGCTTCCGCGGCGTGGGCGGACGGCTCGGCGACGACCGCCTGCTGGACGACGCGGCCCGCCAGTTGACCGAATATCTCGCCGGTGACCGCGTCGACTTCGATCTGCCGTTGGCGGACGTGGGCGGCAGCCGGTTCGAGCGCGCGGTGTGGGCGGCGATCGCGGCGATCCCGTACGGACAGACCCGGACGTACGGGCAGATCGCGGCGACGGTCGGCGAGCCGGACGCGGCGCGCGCGGTCGGCGTGGCCTGCAACCGCAATCCGCTGCCGCTGGTCGTGCCGTGTCACCGGGTCGTCGGCGCGGGGAACAAGCTGGTCGGGTTCGGCGGCGGGCTGCCGCGCAAGCGCTTCCTGCTGGAGTTGGAGGCGCGGGTACTGCTCGAGGCTCAGTTCTCGGGGAGGTGGCCGCCGGACCGGTGAGCACCGGCGGTCGGATCGGCCGCCGTCAGATGTCGCGGTTGGGGACGTCGGACAAAAGCGGCAATGCGCTCCGACGTCCGGAGGTGTGCCTGGTCAGGTGTACACCGCTGGTGATGTACGTACATCACCAGCGGTGTACACCGGTCGCGACACACCCGGCCAGGGCGGGTCAGCGTTCGAGTTCGCCGACGATGAACTTCTCCACCGCGTCGCGCGCCTCGCTGTCCGAGTACTGCACCGGCGGCGACTTCATGAAGTAGCTGGACGGCGAGAGCAGCGGCCCGCCGATGCCCCGGTCGAGAGCGATCTTGGCGGCGCGTACCGCGTCGATGATGATGCCCGCCGAGTTCGGCGAGTCCCACACCTCGAGCTTGAGGTCGACGTTGAGCGGTACGTCGCCGAACGCCTTGCCCTCCAGTCGGATGTGCGCCCACTTGCGGTCCAGCAGCCACGGCACGTGGTCGCTCGGCCCGATGTGGACGTTGGCGCGCTCCATCTCGTGCGGGATCTGCGAGGTCACCGACTGGGTCTTCGAGATCTTCTTCGAGACCAGCCGCTCCCGCTCGAGCATGTTCATGAAGTCCATGTTGCCGCCGAAGTTCAGCTGGTACGTGCGCTGCAACTCGACGCCCCGGTCCTCGAACAGCTTCGCCAGGGTACGGTGCACGATCGTCGCGCCGACCTGGCTCTTGATGTCGTCGCCGACGATCGGCAGCCCGGCATCGGTGAATTTCTGTGCCCACACCGGGTCGGAGGCGATGAACACCGGCAAGGCGTTCACGAACGCGCAGCCGGCGTCGATCGCGGCCTGCGCGTAGAACTTGTCGGCCTCTTCGGAGCCCACCGGCAGGTACGACACGACGACGTCGACTTCCGCCTCGCGCAGCGCCGCGACGACGTCGACCGGCTGCTCGTCGGACTCCTCGACGATCTCCTTGTAGTACTTGCCCAGGCCGTCCAGAGTCGGCCCGCGCTGGACGATCACGCCGGTCGGCGGTACGTCGCAGATCTTGATGGTGTTGTTCTCGCTGGCGACGATCGCCTCGGCCAGATCCCGACCCACCTTCTTGGCGTCCACGTCGAACGCCGCGACGAAACGTACGTCGGACACGTGGTAGTCGCCGAAGGTGACGTGCATCAGACCCGGGACACGGTCGTTCGGGTCGGCGTCGCGGTAGTACTCCACGCCCTGAACCAGGGACGAGGCGCAGTTCCCGACACCGACGATGGCGACGCGGACGGAGCCCATCGCAAGTGCCTCCTTCTTGCTCACGGCCGCTCCGGCGTGTCCGGAGGCGGTGTCTCGTTGGTCCGGGGCTGTTCCCCGGGCTGCCGGCCGGACCGCTCGGTGGCGATGAGCTCCTCCAGCCAGCGGACCTCGCGCTCACACGCGTCGAGGCCGTGTCTCTGCAGTTCGAGGGTGTACGCGTCGAGCCGCTCGGCGGCCCGGGCCAGCACGTCGCGCAGACCCTCCCGGCGCTCCTCCACGCGCCGCCGACGACCTTCGAGGATGCGCAGCCGGGTGTCGGCGTCGGTACGGGAGAAGAACGCGAAGTGCACGCCGAACCCGGGGTCCTCGTACGTCTCCGGACCGCTCTGGGCGAGCAGTTCCTGGAAGCGCTCCTTGCCTTCCGCCGTGATCCGGTACACCACCCGCGCGCGACGCGTGCTCAGCGGCGGGATCTCCGACTCGGGCGTCTGGTTCGGCGCCTCGGTGATCCAGCCGGAGGTTTGCATCCGCCGCAACGTCGGGTACAGCGACCCGTACGAGAACGCCGCGCGCATCGCGCCGAGCTTCGCCGCCAACTGCTTGCGCAACTCGTAGCCGTGCATCGGCCCCTCGTGCAGCAGCCCCAGGATGGCGAACTCGAGCACGCGAAGCCGCCTCCTTCCGGGGTGTGCAGCTCCGAGGCCGGAGCGGTGGGTGAACCTCATGAACCGATGTATCGGCTCGATACATCGCTACGGTAATCATGCCGGGCGCGTTCGCACAACCGGAACGCATCGGATGGCATTTGTCACCGAGAGTCAGCGAAGTCGCCCGGCGGGACGGAACCGCGTACCCTCGTGCGCATGCGCACGCAGCGACAGGTCGTGGACTACTCGCTTCAGAAGCGAGCGCTGCTGCGTGAGGTGTACTCGGGGCGTGTCGGCACCTACGAGGTGTGCGACGCCTCGCCCTACCTCAAGAGCGCGGCCCGGTTCCACGGCGAACCGACCGACGTGCGCTGTCCGGTGTGCCGCCGGGAGCACCTGACGTACGTGCACTACATCTATGGGGACGAACTGAAGCAGTCCGCTGGGCAGGCTCGCTCGTTGAAAGAGTTGCCGGTGCTCGCGATGACGTTCCGTGAGTTCCAGGTGTACGTGGTCGAGGTGTGCCGTGGCTGCGGCTGGAACCACCTGGTCGAGCAGTACCTGCTCGGTCGGGACGGTCTGCCCGGCGACGAGAACGGTGGCGCGACGCTCCGGCGGAAGGCAGCGGAGTGAACCTACCTGCCTCACCGGTTCCCTCCCGGTGGAGCAGGCAACGCTCACTTGACCGGATTCGTCCGCAAGTGTGCCGTGGTACGACTCACGACAACCGGCGGTCGCATCCGCCCCATCCCCCCAGAACCGGCAAGGTGTGACGAATGAATCCCGCCAACGGCGACTCGAACTCAGCGCGCGGCCGGGCCCACGTTCCTGGGTCCGGCGGTTTCAGCTACGACGATGACGACCCGTACGCGGACACTCCCGCGCCCACCTCTCCGGCGAGCGGTCGCGCGTCGGTCGGTCGAGCCTCGGTCGGTCGCCCCTCCGACGATCCGTACCGCCCGGCGGGGCGCGCCTCGGTACCGTCCGGACGGGCGAGCGTCGGGTCGGCGTCCGTCGGGTCGGCGTCCGTGGGATCGGCGTCGGTCGGGTCGGCAGCCGGCCGGGCGACCGTCGGACGCGCGAGCGTCGGCGGACCGGGCGGGCGCCGCGACGCGACCACCGGTCCCGGCGGCGGGCGTCCCGGCGGCGTACGCGGGCTGCTCGGACTGGGTGGCAACGGTCCGAGCACGCCCGGCGCGAAGAAGGCGCGCCGCCGCAACATCATCATCGCGAGCATCGCCGCGGTCATCATGCTCACCGGGTTCGCCGTCGTCGGCGGCACGTACTACATGGACAGCGTCACCCTGCCGGAGCAGGAGCAGCTCAGCCAGTCGACGATGGTCTACTTCAGCGACGGCAAGACGCCGATGGCGAAGCTCGGCAAGGAGAACCGCACGCTGGTCACCGGCAAGCAGATTCCGGACTTCGTCAAGCAGGCGGTGATCTCCGCCGAGGACCGGACGTTCGAGCAGAACAACGGCATCGACGTCAAAGGCATCCTGCGCGCCGCGTGGAACAACTTCACCGGCGGCGACCGGCAGGGCGCGTCGACCATCACCCAGCAGTACGCCCGGCACGTCGCCGACCTGTCCGGCATCACCTACTCGCGGAAGCTGCGCGAGGCGGTCATCGCGATGAAGCTCAACCAGAAGTACACCAAAGACAAGATCATGGAGATGTACCTGAACACGGTGTACTTCGGTCGCAACGCCACCGGTATCGAGGCGGCGTCGCAGGCGTACTTCAACAAGTCCGTCGACAAGTTGAACGTGGCCGAGGCGATGGTGCTCGCCGCCGTGATCAAGCAGCCGGAGAAGGACCCGGCGACCGGCAACCCCGGGTACGACCCGGCGAACAGCCTGGAGAACGCCAAGGCCCGGTGGAACTACGTCAAGCAGGGCATGGTGGACCTCGGGTTCATGAGCCAGGCGGACGCCGACAAGCTGCAGTACCCGACGACCTGGGTGAAGCCCGACCCGAACAAGCCCATCCCCGGCGCTCAGTGGGGCATCGAGAACGGTCAGCCCAACGGCAACATCGTCAACCAGGTACGGCAGGAGCTGGCGAAGGTCGGGATCAAGGACCTGCGCAACCCGGGTGGGCTGAAGATCATCACGACGATCGACCCGATCATGCAGAAGGCGGCGATCAACGCGGCGAACCGCGATTTGAAGACCTCGCCGGTGTACGGGCAGCCGAAGAACCTCCAGGCAGCGCTGGTCGCGGTGCAGGCGAAGACCGGTCGGGTGCTCGCCTACTACGGCGGCAACAACCCCACCGGTACCGACTACGCCGGGATCAACTACGACGACAACGGCAGACCGTGGGGCGGGCACGAGCCGGGTTCGTCGTTCAAGGCGTACGTGCTGGCCGAGGCGCTCCAGGAGGGCTACTCGATCCAGTCGATGTGGAACGGCTCCACGCCCCGGACGTTCAAGACCCGGCAGTCCCCGGTGCTCAACTGCTGTGGCGAGAACTACCCGCGGGTCTCCCTACAGGACGCGACCGTCGAGTCGCTCAACACCGTGTACTACGCGCTGACCGAGAAGCTCGGGTACCAGAAGGTCCTCGAACTCGCCGCGAAGGCCGGGGTACGCACGATGTGGGACAAGCCGGCGGCCGGTGAGGCCGGCAGCCACGCGTGGGATCTCACCAAGGGCGTCGACCACTTCGACAACAGCGCCGGCATCGGACAGTTCCCGATCACGGTGCTGGACAACGCCGCCGGCTTCGCCACGTTCGCGGGTGGGGGCATCGCGGCGCCCACCCACTTCGTCGAGAAGGTGTACGACGCGAGCGGAAAGCTGATCTACGGTGAGCAGGTCAAGCAGACCCGCGTACTGAGCCCCGAGACGGTCGCGGACCTCGACTACGTGCTGAAGAAGGTCGTGGATCACGGCGGTACGCACGACGACGGGCGTCACCACAGCAACCAGCCGGACGGCCGGGTGGCGGCGGGTAAGACCGGCACCTGGGACTACAACGGCGACGTGGACGCCAACCTGCACGCCTGGATGGTCGGCTACACACCGAACCAGTTGTCCGCTGCGGTGTGGGTCGGTAACGCGGGAAAGAACGCGCCGATCCAGTGGAAGGTCCGCGGCGAGGGGCTGCAGATGATCTACGGAGCCGGGTTGCCCGCCGAGATCTGGAAGCAGTTCCTCGAACAGGCGCTGGACGGCACCCACGCGCCCAAGACCACCTTCCCGCAGCCGGTGTTCAAGGGCGACCCGGACAAGGGCGAGTTGCCCGCCGAGGCGCCCCCGCCGGCGCCCAGCAACCCGCCGGGCAACGGCGGCGGCAACAAGAAGTGTCTGCCGATCCTGCCCTGCCCGCCGGGTGGACAGGGCGGCGGTACCGGTGGCGGCACCACCGCCGGCGGTACGACCGGCGGCACCGGCGGCGGTACCGGCACCTTGGTATGGCCCTCCCCGACGCCGAGCACCGCGCCGACCCGCCGCTGGTAGCGGGTTCGCGGCTAAACGGGCGGGAGGGTCACCTCCCGCCCGTCGCTGTGTGAGCGCCGGGCTGGCAAACCACGTCCCGCCCGCCGCTGTGTGGCCGCCGGGCGGCGTGGGCCACGTACCGTCATCGTCCCGGCTACGGCAGGATGACCGGCATGAGCGTGACCGTGTACGACGAGGCGGCACCGGAATCGATCGACCACCCGAGCCGGTCCGACCCGGTGGTACGCGGGTTGTCCCAGGTGATCGGCGGTCCGCTCGGCGGTCACGCCGCTGCCCGGCGGCGGTTCTGGACCGCCTCGCGGGTGGTACTCGCCCTGGTCTGCCTCACGCTCGCCCTGCACTGGGTGCAGAAGTCGCCGTGCCGGGACGGGGCGTGGCAGAACCTCAGCCAGTACAAGTACATGTGCTACACCGACGTGCTGGCGCTGTACTACAACGAAGGGCTCTCCGAGGGTCAGGTCCCGTACGCCGACCATCCCGTCGAGTACCCGGTGCTCACCGGCGCGTTCATGGGTCTGCTGGGGCTGCCGGTCCACGCGTACGGCGCCGGCGATCCCGGCTTCAACCAGGGCGAGGCGTTCTACGACCTGAATGCCCTGGTACTCGGGGCGCTCGGGGTCGCCGCCGCGGCGACGATCCTCGCGCTGCGCCGACGACGACCCTGGGACGCGGCAATGTTCGCGCTGGCACCGGCGCTGTTCGTGTCGGCGACCGTGAACTGGGACCTGCTCGCGGTGGCGCTCACCGGGTTCTTCATGTGGGCATGGGCGAGGCGGTTGCCGGTGCTCGCCGGGGTGCTGCTCGGACTAGCGGTGGCGGCGAAGTTCTATCCGCTGCTGCTCGCCGGGCCGTTGCTGCTGCTCGCGCTGCGTACCCGCCGCTGGGCGGCGCCGCTGACCACCGTCGGGGTCGGCGCGGGAACCTGGCTCGCGGTCAACCTGCCGATCGCGACCGCGTACCCCCACGCGTGGCTGCAGTTCTTCCGGCTCAACAACACGCGAGGCATCGACTGGGGCACGTTCTGGTACATCGGCCAGCACTTCCCACTCGGCGACAGCCGGTACGGTCTCGGGCTGTTCGCCCCGCTGGGCAACGACGTACCGCTGCTTAACGTGTGGTACTTCGCGCTGTTCGCGCTCGCCTGCCTGGCGATCGCGGTGCTCGCGATCCGGGCGCCGCGCCGACCGCGCTTCGCTCAACTCGCCTTCCTCGTGGTCGCCGCCTTCCTGGTCACCGGCAAGGTGTGGTCGCAGCAGTACGTGCTGTGGCTGCTTCCGCTCGCGGTCCTGGCGAGGCCGAGGTGGGGCGCGTTCCTCGCCTGGCAGGCGGCGGAACTGTGCTATTTCGCGGCGTTCTACGGGGAACTGATGGGTGCCTCGGGCAAGCAGGTGTTCCCCGAAGGCGTGTTCGTGCTCGCCGCGATCCTGCGCCTGGTCACGGTCTGCGTGCTGGCGGGCTTCGTGGTGCACGACATCCTGCGCCCGAGGCGTGACGCGGTGCGGGACACGTACCCGGACGACCCGGACGGCGGGGTGTTCGACGGTGCGCCGGACGTCGGTTGGGTACCGCGCCGGGAGCTCAGTTCAGCGTGAACACCACCGTGTCGCCGTCGTCCCGCCGGCTGATGCCGAGCCCGTCGACCGGATCGGTCGCGGCGTGCTGGTACGGCGTGCCCTGCACGCGATCCTTGAGCACGATGACCGTCTTCACGCCCAACCGGCGCAGGTAGTCGACACTCGCCGGGTCGGGGAAGCTCTTCGCCACCTCGCGGGTCTGCTCCTGGTCGCGAGGCGTGAAGCCGCTGCCGCCGTTGACCATCTTCTGGAACCGGGTGGTGGACCACAGCATCACGTTCTCGTCGGTCAACTGGTCGCTCGGCAGTACCAGCATCGGCCCGGTCGCTTCACGCAGCGCCGCCGGCTGAGCTGGTACCACCGGATGGTTCAGCTGGTTGGTGCCTTCGGCGAGCACGAGCAGCAGCGGTAGCAGAGTGGCGAGCCGGAGCAGCGGCCCCGGGCGGTACGGCACCCGCTGGTCGGCGATCTCCTGCGCGCGATTCACCAGCGCGCTCACCGCCCCGGCGGCGAGCAGCGCGAGCAGCAGCGTGGTCCACACCACCAGCCGACCCGGCGTCCGGATCGACTCGAAGCCGGGCAGGTACCGGTACAGCAGCAGGTATCCCGCCTGGGCGAACGCGAACTGGGTGCCCATCCCCAGTGCGATGCTGACGACCACGCCGACGAGCAGCAGCAGCCGGGTGCGCAGCCGCCACACCGACAGGAACAGTCCAGCCAGCGCCAGCCCGTACAACGCGAAGCCCGGCAGCAGCGCCATCTCCGGCGGCGCCGACAGCGCGGCGCGGGCGGGCGCGTGCAGGCTGCCCCAGGGCAGCGACTCGGGCGGGGCGGTGAAGAACCCGCGCAGCGGCGGCGAGAAGAACTGCAGGTCGGCTTCGCTGCGCTTGGCGTACGGGTGCAGCTCGACGACCTTGAGGTACGGCCGCGCCATGAGTCCGCCGACCGCGACGAAGACCAACGCGCCGACGATGTCCGCGACCATCATCCAGCGACCCAGCCGTGGGCGGCCGCGAACGAGCCACCACACGATCGCGACCAGGCAGACGCCCGCCATCACGTACGCGAACGGCAGACCGATGCCGAACCCGAGGGTGATCTGCCAGGCGGCGACCAGCCACCCGGCGAGCGCCCACCCCGGACGCAGCCGGTCACGCTGGAATCCTCGTACGAACGAGAAGCCGTGACCACGCGCGATCATGGCGAGCGCGAGCGCGATGCCGCCGGTGGACAGCACGTGCATGTGCCCTGCCTGACCCCACCGCCACGGCGCGTACGCGAACGCGACGCCCGCCACCGCCGCGCCGGTGCGCCCCGAGCCGAGTTGTCGGGCCAGCGCGTACGCCCCGACGAACGCCAGCGCGAACAGCAGCCAGAACATGATGTTGTACCGGACCAGCGCGGCGACCGGACCGTGCCCGATCAGCCCCGCCGGCAGGTACCCGAGCAGGGTGTCGGAGAACGCGAAGCTGTACCGGTCGGGGTAGAACGCGTTCGCGTTCCACAGCTGGCTGGGATCGGTGCTGACGATGTGTCCGGACCAGGCCATCTGCCACGCCTGCAGGGTGGGGTCCCAGATGTCGCCGGGGATGGTGGACGCCGGGTACCGCAGGGTGGGCCAGGTCATCGCCGCGGACAGCGCGAGCCCGGCGAGCGACACGAGCAACCACTCGTGCGCGAGCACGCGTCCGACCGCTCGGACCGAGCGGCGCAGGCGTCCGGGTTGCCGCTCCGGCGCCGGCCCGAACGACGACCACCGGTCGGGCTCGTCGGCCGGCGACACCGTCGTCACCGGGGCGTCATCGATCGGCGTAGGGGTGTCGGCAGCTTCGCCGACCGGCGTGGTGGAAGCCCCGCCCTCGACGACCGGCGGAGGGGCGTCCGCGGAATCGCCGACCGGCGTAGTGGGATCGTCCGTCCCGGCGATCGCTTCCGTGGTTGCTTCCGGGTCGGTCTGCTCCTGCTCAAGACTCATTTGCCCAGTCGCTCCCGCAGGTAGGCGATGTCCGCGGCCTGACCGGTCGCCCCACCGGGGGTCTCCACGACGACCGGCGCGCCGGCCGCCGCGACCACGGCCGCGATGAGTTCCGGGTCGATGGTGCCGGTCGCGAGGTTGTCGTGTCTGTCCCGACCCGAGTCGAACTCGTCGCGCGAACTGTTCGCGTGGATGAGATCGACGCGACCGGTGATGGATTTGATCCGGTCGACGATCCCGACGAGATCCTCGCCGCCGCAGTACGCATGGCAGGTGTCGAGGCAGAAGCCCACGTCGAAGCCGCCGATCGCGTCCCACAACCGGGCCAGGCTGTCGAACCGGCGGGCGATGGCGTTGTCGCCCCCGGCGGTGTTCTCGATCAGGATCGGTGTGGCGAATCCGCCCGACTCGTCGGCGTAGGCGAACGTCTTGCGCCAGTTGTCGATGCCGGTTGCGAGGTCGTCGCCCTTGTTGACGTGACCGCCGTGCACGATCAGGCCCTTCGCCCCGACCGTCGCGGCGGCGTCGGCGTGGCTGACCAGTAACTTCCGGCTGGGGATGCGGATCCGGTTGTTCAGCGTCGCCACGTTGACCACGTACGGCGCGTGGATGTACACGTCCACGGCGGCGGTGCGCAGCTCGTCGGCGTCCGGTCGGGGTTCGGGCGCCTTCCACCCCTGTGGGTCGGCGAGGAAGAACTGCACCAGGTCGGCGCCGCGGGCGGCGGCTGCCGACAGCGGGTCGGCCGGGTCCACGTGGGCTCCGATACGCATGGGCCAGAGCCTACGACGGGGCGGCGACAGTACGGGCGCCCGTCACCGCCGCCCGGTCAAGGTCGTTAGCTCGGGTGGACCCAGGGGTACAGATGACAGGATCTCGGGGCACAATCGCCCTGATTGCTTTAACCTTCGTAATAGGCACGCTAACGGCTGCAATACGGGCTATCGTTACTGTTCGCGCAAGCCGTTCCGGTCGTGCGTACCATAAAAGTTGACAGGCTCCGCGGGGCGCCGTTCATCCAACTCGTCGGTGTGGTCGTTCCTCCCCAGGTCCCACCCAGGTAGCCGGATGACCGCGCCCCGCGGCTCTTTTTGCCGACGTCTTCGCGCCGGCTATCCTTATCCGGTTCGCCTGCCGCCGTGGCACCTGCCACGGCGCGTTCGTGAACCGACGCCAGACCTCCTGCCACGGACCGACCGTGGCCGCTCAGCCCAGAGGAGGTGAGTACGTCTTGCGTCATTACGAGATCATGGTGATCCTCGACCCCAACCTCGAGGAGCGCACCGTCGCCCCGTCGCTCGACACGTATCTCAACAACGTGATCCGCTCGTCGGGTGGCTCGGTGGAGAAGCTCGACGTGTGGGGCCGCCGGCGCCTCGCGTACGAGATCGCGAAGCGGACCGAGGGCATCTACGCCGTCATCGACCTGCAGGCGAGTGCCGAGGCGGTGGCCGAGCTGGACCGTCAGCTCCGACTCAACGAGTCGGTGCTGCGCACCAAGGTCATCCGGCCGGACGTCCGCTGACGCCCGGCGCCCGATCAGCTTCCCGCCGGTTGTCGCACCCATGTGACAGCCTGCGCGCCAGACAGAGCTGAATGCCCGAGGAGTGGCCATGGCTGGAGACACCACCATCACGGTCATCGGAAACCTGACCGATGACCCGGAACTGCGCTTCACCCCGTCGGGCGCCGCGGTCGCCAAGTTCCGCGTCGCCTCGACGCCGCGCTTTCTCGACCGTGCGTCGGGCGAGTGGAAGGACGGCGAGCCGCTGTTCCTGTCCTGCACCGTGTGGCGTCAGGCGGCGGAGAACGTCGCCGAATCGCTGCAGCGCGGCTCCCGCGTGATCGTCTCGGGTCGACTGCGCCAGCGGTCCTACGAGACGAAGGAAGGCGAGAAGCGCACCGTCATCGAACTCGAAGTCGACGAGATCGGTCCGTCGCTGCGGTACGCCACGGCGAAGGTCCAGAAGATGTCGCGCAGTTCCGGTGGCGGCGGGTTCGGTGCCTCCGGCGGCCAGTCGGGCGGCCTCTCGGACGACCCGTGGGCAACCGCCGCGCCCGCCTCGGGCGGGTCCAACTTTGACGACGAGCCACCGTTCTAAAGCACTACGGAGTTCCACATGGCGAAGGCTGCGGTCCTACGCAAGCCCAAGAAGAAGGTGAACCCGCTCGACAAGGAGGGGATCACCTACATCGACTACAAGGACACCGCGCTGCTGCGCAAGTTCATCTCCGATCGCGGCAAGATCCGCGCTCGGCGCGTCACCGGTGTCAGCGCTCAGCAGCAGCGGCAGATCGCGCGCGCGGTGAAGAACGCGCGCGAGATGGCGCTGCTCCCGTACACCACGACGGCGCGCTGACGGGAGGCCGGACATGAAGATCATCCTCACCCAGGAGGTTTCCGGTCTCGGTGCGCCCGGCGACATCGTCGAGGTCCGGGACGGGTACGCCCGCAACTACCTGCTGCCCCAGGGCTACGCCATCGGCTGGACCAAGGGCGCCGAGAAGCAGGTGACGCTCATCAAGCGGGCGCGCGCCGCGCGTGAGATCCGCGACCTGGGCCACGCGAACGAGGTCAAGGCTCAGCTCGAGGGCCTCAAGGTGCGCATGACGGCGCGCGCCGGCAACGGCGGTCGGCTGTTCGGCTCGGTCACACCGGCCGAGATCGTCGGCGCGGTCAAGGCCGCCGGTGGTCCCGACCTGGACCGCCGCCGGCTGGAACTGCCGGCGCACATCAAGTCCGTCGGTTCCTACCCGGTGCGCGTCAAGCTGCACCCGGAGGTCACGGCGAAGTTCGACCTGACCGTGGTTGCCGCGAAGTAGCGGTATCCCGTCGACAGGGCCGCCCGATCCGGGCGGCCCTGTCGCGTACCCGGGCGACACGTCGCCACGAATGCGCAGCCGGACCCGCTCAGCTCGACGAGCCCGCCAACGTAGAGAAGACGACAGTCGCCAGCCCCGACCCGACGACGCTCGCCGCGAACCCGACGCTCACCGCACGCCACTCGCCGGTCGCCCGCCGGATCACGGCCGCGAACAGTAGCGACGCCGCCAACGCCACGCCCATCGCCGGCAGGTGGTCGACCAGCGCGCTCAGCATGTGCGCGCGGGGGGACTGGCATGCCGCTCCGACCGCGCCGACACATCCGGTACCGCTCAGCGTCAAGCTCCACAGCAGATAGAGCGCGGTCGGCACGACGTACCACGCGACCGTCCACGCGAACGTCCGCAGGTACCCGGGTTCGGCGTCGTCCATGTCGGGCTCGGTGTCGTCGACCCGACCGGCGACGCGTCCGATCGCGGACGGCTCGGCCGTCGGATACCCCACCGGTCGGTGCGGCGTACGCTGCCGTGGAATCGCCCCCGTCGCGGCGTCCCACCCCGCGCCGCTCGACCCGGCGCCGTCCGGTCGGCCGGTGTTCCACCCGGCGCCGCCCGGTTGAGTGCTGGTCCACCCGGCGCGGTCCGTCGGCGCGGGGACGTCCCAGCGGCGACCGGGCGAGCCGGCAGCGTCCCAGTCGGATTCATCGCGCCCAGGGTTGTCCCAGCGCGAGTCTTCGCGCCCAGGGTTGTCCCAGCGGGACTCTTCGCGCCCGGCGTTGTCCCAGCCGGGGTGCGCTTGCCTCGGCGGTACCCACGTCGCGGTCACCGGGTTGCCGGTGTCCCATGTCTCGGGGGTCTGTGCGGCGCCCGCCCCGCCCCGCTCGTCCCAGACGTGCGCGGTGCCCGCGGCGGGCTCGACGCCGTACGGGAACCGGTCGCGCCGCTGCGGCGCGTCGTCCCACGGATCCCGGTAGCCCACGTTCGCAGCGTGATCCCCGCCACGGCGGCACACAATCCGCCGTGTAGCCAGCATTCCAGGGGAATGAGATACGCCGGTCAGGGCGACGGATCGGCGACACGCCGACGACGAATCTTCGGTACACACCCTGTTGACTGTGTCTGCCCAGGTCACCACTGTTGTTGTGAACTTTCCCCAGCAGTTATCCCCAGGCTGTGCACAGGGTTTCGCACACCCTGGGCAGCGTCATCCACAGGTCTGTCCCAAGGACTGTCCACCGGACAGTTTGTGCGGCACGCAACCTGGTCCGTATGGTTCCCGTTCAGCCTGACGATCGGGGGAACTGTCGTACCGGCCGGGTATCCCGGACCGTGGGGGACAGCAGGGCGGAGGGTGGGCCGTGACAATCGCGGACGGCGCGCGTGCGACGGACTACGGTCCGCCGGCGCCGCGCACCTCCACATCGACCGACGAGCCGTACGACCGCTCGCCTCCCCAGGACATCGCCGCTGAGCAGTGTGTGCTCGGCGGCATGTTGCTGTCCAAGGACGCCATCGCCGACGTCGTGGAGATCCTGCGCACCGGCGACTTCTACCGTCCGGCGCACGCCACCATCTTCGACGCGATCCTCGACCTGTACGGGCGCGGTGAGCCCGCCGACCCGATCACCGTGTCGGCAGCCCTGGCGGACTCCGGCGACCTCGCCCGGATCGGCGGCGCGCCGTACCTGCACACGCTGATCGCGTCGGTACCGACCGCCGCGAACGCCGCGTACTACGCGCGCATCGTCAGCGAGCGCGCGGTGCTGCGTCGGCTCATCGAGGCGGGCACCCGGATCGTCCAACTGGGATACGGCACCGCCGCCGGCGGGGGACGGGACGTCGACGATCTCGTCGACCTCGCGCAGCAGGCGGTGTACGAGGTCACCGAGCGTCGCGTCGCCGAGGACTTCTCGGTGCTCTCGGAGCTGCTCCAGCCGACCCTCGACGAGATCGAGGCGGTCGGCGCGCAGGGCGGCGTGATGACCGGCGTACCCACCGGTTTCACCGACCTCGACCGACTGCTCAACGGGCTGCATCCCGGACAGCTCATCGTCGTCGCCGGTCGTCCCGGTCTCGGTAAGTCGACCGCTGCCATGGACTTCGCGCGGTCCGCCTCGGTCAAGCACAACCTGGCGAGCGCGATTTTCTCGCTGGAAATGAGCAAGGTCGAGATCGTGATGCGGTTGCTGTCCGCCGAGGCGCGGGTACCGCTGCACGTGCTGCGTTCCGGGCAGTTGTCCGACGACGACTGGACCAAGCTCGCCCGGCGGATGGGCGAGATCAGCGAGGCGCCGCTGTTCGTCGACGACACCCCGAACATGAACCTGATGGAGATCCGCGCCAAGGCACGCCGGCTCAAGCAGCGCCACGATCTCAAGCTCGTCGTCGTCGACTACCTGCAGTTGATGACCTCGCCGAAGCGGGTCGAGAGCCGCCAGCAGGAGGTGGCGGACCTGTCACGGGGACTGAAACTGCTGGCCAAGGAGGTCGAGTGCCCGGTCGTCGCGGTCAGCCAGCTCAACCGTGGACCGGAACAGCGCACCGACAAGCGCCCGCAACTGTCCGACCTGCGCGAATCCGGATCTATAGAACAGGATGCCGACGTCGTGATCCTGCTGCACCGCGATGACTACTACGACAAGGAGTCGCCGCGCGCCGGGGAGGCGGACTTCATCGTGGCCAAGCACCGCAACGGCCCGACCGACACCGTGACCGTCGCCGCGCAACTGCACCTGTCGCGGTTCGTGGACATGGCGATCGTCTGAGGTCGCGGACCACAGACCCGGACCCGGACCCGATATCGCTGGCCGCCGGCCGTCCCGTCAGACAGACTCGGGTCGTGGTTGATCTCGCCTTCGCCGACCCGAGCCTGGCCCAGTTGTACGACGTGCTCAACCCGTGGCGGCCGTGCGACGAGTTCTACCTCGACCTGGTTATGCGGGCGACGTCGGTGCTGGACGTCGGCTGCGGCACCGGTACCCTCCTGCGTCGGGCGCGGCAGGCGGGCCACGTCGGCCGACTGTGCGGACTCGACCCGGCGGCGGCGATGCTGAACCAGGCGCGGGAACAGCCGGACGTGGAGTGGGTGCTCGGCGATCTGACGTCGCGGTCCTGGCGTGCCGAGTTCGACCTGGTGGTGATGACCGGTCATGCGTTCCAGGTCCTGCTGACCGACGACGAGATCCGGGCGAACCTCGCGGCGGTACGCGATGCCCTCGCCGACTCGGGTCGGTTCGCGTTCGAGACCCGCAATCCGCTGGTACGCCCGTGGCAGCGCTGGACGCCGGAGCAGGCGGTCGAGGTCGTCGACGCGGCGGGCGAGACCGTCCGGGTCTGGCACCAGGTGGACCATCCCGTTGACGGTCGCCTGGTCACCTTCACCACCACGTTCGACAGTCCCGGTCGGCGGACGCCCCGGTACAGCCGTAGCACGCTGCGCTTCGTCGGTCGCGACGAGCTGTCCGCGTTCCTGTCCGCCGCCGGTTTCGCGGTCGAAGCCCAGTTCGGCGACTGGGACCGGGCACCGGTGACGGACGCCAGCCCGGAGATCATCACTGTCGCTCGACGGACGTGACGCCACACGGCTCGTCGACCCGTCCTGGCCGTACCTCGAGGCGACGGTCGTGCCCCACCGCGTCCGCGAAGTACTCGTCGTGGGTGACGGTGACCAGCGTGCCCCGGTACTCCCGCAGCGCCGCCTCGACCACGTCGAGCGCGTCGAAGTCGAGGTAGTTGGTCGGCTCGTCGAGCAGCAGCACCTCCGCCTCCGAGTTGACCATCACGGCGATCAGCAGGCGACGCAGTTCCCCGGCGGACAGCGTGGCGAGCGGACGGCGCAGCATGTCCCGGTCGAACAGGTAGCTCTCCAGCAGCGCCTCGGCATCCTCCTCGTACATCGGTACGTGCGCCCGGAAGTACGACAGGAGGCTGCGGTCCAGCCGCAGCGTGTCGTGGGTCTGCGGCAGCAGCCGTACCGGCGCCGACGCGGTCACCGAACCCGTGGTCGGCGCGATCCGACCCGCCAGGGCGTGCAGCAGGCTGGTCTTGCCCGCCCCGTTCGGTCCGGTCACCAGCAGTCGGTCGCCGGCTCGCAGGTCGAGGTCGACACCGGACAGCCGTCCCGCCACTGTCAGCCCGGTGGCGGTGACGACCGGTTCGCCGCGTGCGACCCGGGTCGGACCGAACGCGACCGTCAGCGAGGGTCGGGTACGCGGCTCGGCGACCCAACCGGCGGCGAGCATCTGTCGCCGCAGCCGCCGCTCGCGCGCCTTCGCCTTCTTCGCCACCTTCTTCGCGTACCGCCGCAGCTGGTCCGAGCCGAGCCCGCCGCGTACCTCGGTCTCCACGCCCTGCGCCTGCTCCTTGGTGCGTTCGATGTCCTGCTCGAGCCGTACCCGCCACTTCTGCTGCGCCTCGAAGTCGAGCAGCAGCCGCTGCCATCGACGTTGCTTCTCGGCCCGGTACGCCGTGTATCCGCCCTCGTAGAACTGGACGTCGTCGTGGATGCCGTCGAGTTCGACGACGCGCTCGACGACCCGGTCGAGGAACGCCCGGTCGTGGGTGACCACGAGCACCGCGCCGGGGAAGCTGCCCAGGTACCCGGCGAGCCACGCGCCGCCTTCCGCGTCGAGGTGGTTGGTCGGCTCGTCGAGGACCAGTACGGTCGGCTCGGCGAGCAGGACCCGCGCCAGCATGAGCCGCGCCTGCTCGCCGCCGGAGAGGCTGCCCAGGGTGCGGTCGGCGGGCAGGTGGTCGACGCCGAGTCGGGCACGTACCTCGTCGACACGCGCCTGGTACGCCCAGCCGCCCAGGTGCGCCCAGCGGTCCGCCAGTTCGCCGTACTCGGCGAGCACGTCGGGCTGCCCGGACCCGAGGCGGGGCGCGACGGCGTCCAACCGCCGGGCGAGTGCGGCGAGTTCGCCGGGCGCCTCGGCGAGGAAGGCGCCGACGGTACCGCAGGGGTCGGGTATCTGCTGGGCGTAGTAGCCGATCCGGGTGCCGGGCGCGACGTCGACGGTGCCGGAGCTCGGCGGTTCCTCGCCGACGAGGACGCGCAGCAGGGTCGACTTGCCGACGCCGTTCGGTCCGACCACGCCGATCCGGTCGGTGCCGCCGAGCACCAGGTTCAGGTCCGCGAAAAGGAGATCGCCGTCGATATCTTTGGACAGGGACACGGTTTTGATCAAAGAACTCACCCCGCTCGGTGTGGTGGGTTACGGGCCGGAGCGCGGGTGAGCAATCACATGACCGGTACGTCCTCCTGAGGTGACGGTGACGCCACCGATGGTCGCGCCGCCCGACTCAGCCGGGCAACGGGATTTTCCGCTCGAGGTGTCGACGTCGCCGCCTCCGCCCGGTACAGCGCCGGTATCCAGGCGGCGTACGCCACCGGGTACAGCAGGTAGCCGAACCTGGTCGACGGCATCAGCAGGATCGCGACCGCGAGCCCGATCGCGCTGACCGCCGCCGCCCCGGCCGCGCTACTCGGCGGATGGCGTACCAGCCACCCGGCGATCGCCGATCCGCACGCGAGGAGCAGGACGGCGGCGACCACGTGTCCGCCGGGTACCCCCGACGCGATCAGGTGCCCCGGCAGCGGTGACCGGGCAGGGCTGACGACCAGCCCGTGACCGAGGGGGAACCGGACCGTGTTCTCGACGACCGCGTCGGGGTTGGCGAGCAGCGGCGGTACGAGCACCGCCAGCGGCACGCCGAGCGCGCCCAGGGCGTACCCGAGCGCTCTGCCGCGCTGCCGATGCGCGACGAGCACCAGCAGCACCACCGCGACCGGCCAGGCGAACAGCTTCAGCGCCCCGGCTACCCCGACGGCGAGCCCCGCGGCGAGGTACCGGCGTCGGGCGGCGAGCGCCAGGGCGAGCAGGCACAGCGCCAGTACCGGCAGGTCGTCCCCGCCGGTCGCCATGGCGAGCGCGCAGACCGGCAGTACCGTCGCCGCCTGCGCCGCCCGCAGCAGAGCCGGGTGCGAGGTCGGCGCTGCCGGTAGCAGTCCCAGGGCGGCGACCACCGCGACGCCGGTGAGCAGGGCGAGGTAGATCCGCGCGTCGGTCCACCAGACGTCGCCGCCGAGCGCGCGGGGCAGTCCGAACAGCGCCATGCCCGGTTGGTACGGCAGGTACGCGGTCAACCGGGAGCCCGGCGGCAGCGCCGCGATCGCGTGCGATCCGAGGTACGGGGTGCCGCTGTCCCACAGTCGCCGTCCACTCTGTTCGATCACCGCCACCTCGTTCTGCGCCCGACCCGGCTCACCGTGCGCACGTTCCAGCGCCTCCACGATCAGCGGCAGCAGCCCCGCGAGCGCCCAGGCGACAGCGGCGATACCCGACCGGACGGCGGGTCTGCTGAGCGCGGCAGCCAGCGCGGTGCGACCCCGGGCGGCGAGCCCGAGCACCGTGACCAGCGCGGCTGCCAGGTACGCCGGGGTAGCGACCGTGCCCCACATCCGGTGGGGGGCAAGCGTGGAGTTCATCGCGGTCGCGGTCGCGAACGCGGCGGACGCGAGGTACAAGGCGAAGTCGACGGCGAGCGCCACGGCCGCCTGCCGGGCCGCCATCTGCCGGGCCGTCACCGTGCCCGCGATACCGCCTCTGACCTGTGCCGCTACCGCCGTCGCCTGCGCCACGGGGTCAGTTTCGCAGCGTCAGCCGGTCTCGTCGCGGCGTTCGCCGGTACGTCCCCGCCTGGCAGTGGGAAGCCTGATCACACTGCCCGACTCGTGCAGCGGGGTGGCGAGTACGCCGGGTCGACCGCCGCAGCCGCGCCGCAGCGTGGCGACGAGGCGGTGGGCGGGCATCGGTCGCCCGAACAGGTGCCCCTGCCCGGCGGGGCAGCCCAACTCCCACAGCGCGCGGCGTTGCTGCTCGCTTTCCACGCCCTCGGCGACGACGACCAGACCGAGACTGCGCCCGAGTTCGATGGTCGACCGGACCACCGCCTCCTCCGTGGGCGAGCCCATGCCGGCGACGAACGCGCGGTCGATCTTCAGTTCGTGTACCTGGACGCGGGCGAGCGTCGCCAGCGACGAGTACCCGGTGCCGAAGTCGTCGAGTGCGAGGCGTACCCCGAGGTCACGCAGGGCGCGGAGGACGTGGTCGACGACGTCGAGCTGGCTCAACGTCAGCGACTCGGTCAGCTCGATGACCAGACGGTCGGCGGACACCCCTCGGGCTGCCAGCCGCTCCGCGACGACGTCCGGGTACGACGGGTCGAGCAGGCTGCGCGGCGACACGTTCACCGCCACCGGCAGGTCGAACCCGCTGTCCCGCCACGCGGCGGCGGCACGCAGCGCCTGGTCGAGGACCCCTTCGGCGAACGCCGGGAGCAGACCGGAGCGTTCCACCGAGTCGAGGAAGCGCTGCGGGTTGAGCGAGCCGCGGTCGGGGTGCAGCCACCGCGCCAGCGCCTCGGCGGCGATGACCTCGCCGCTGGTGAGGTCGACGATGGGCTGGAAGTTGACCACGAACTCGCTCTTGGCGACCGCGCGGGGCAGGTCTCCGCCGAGGGCCAACCGACCGACGTCGGCCGTGTCCCGTGCGCGGGCGTACACCGCGATCGCCTGTCCCTCGCGTTTCGCCTGGTACATCGCGACGTCGGCGCGGCGCAGCAGTTCCGCCACGCCGCCGCGTGCCGGGGCGCCAGCCACGCCCGCGCTCGCCTCCACCACGATCCGCATGTCGTCGAGTACCACCGGCTCGTCCAGGCTGGCGAGGATGTTCCGGGCCCGGGGTACCGCAAGCGCCGGCGCGGGCAGCCGGGTGAACAGGACGGCGAACTCGTCGCCGCCGAGCCGGGCGACCATGTCGTCGGGGGCGGCACGGTCGGCGAGCCGGCGCGCGATCTCGATGAGTACCCGGTCGCCCGCCGAGTGACCGAGCGTGTCGTTGATCTCCTTGAAGTGGTTCAGGTCGATCAGTACGAGCGCGACCGATCCCGCGTCGCCGCGTTCGTCGAGCACCTCGGCGGCATAGTCCTGCAGCCGGCGCCGGTTCGCCAGCCCGGTGAGCGCGTCGTGCGCGGCGGCATGGGCGTGCTGCTCGGCGAGCCGTTGGGTTTCCGCGAAGGTCGCGGCGTTGCGCAGCGCGGTGCACAGCGCCGCGGCGAACGTGCGCATGGTGTACCGCTCGCGGTCGGTGAGGTTCACTTCGCCCCGGAACCGCAGCCGAAGCTCGCCGATGTCCGCCTGACCGTCCTGGCTTTCCAGGGCGGTGGTGATCAGTCGCCCGGAGCGGAGCGGCGCCTCGCCCGGCGATCCGTCGAAGGTCACCCGCTCGCTGGTACCCCGGACCAGCCGGGGCGGGACGTTGCCCTGGCGGATCTCGATGTCGACCTCGTCGGCGGAGAAGAGTTGCGCCGCGCGGGTCACCCCGGCGCGCAGTACCACGTCCAGGTCGACCTCGTTCAGTTCGTCCGTCGCCTGGGCGAGCTTCTGCCACGCCTCGCGTTCGGTACGGGCGCGCAGCCGGTTCGCGTAGGTCAGCTGGGAGGCCAGGATGAGGACCGGTAGGGCGACGATCAGCAGGTGGTCGAGTTGCCATACGGCCAGCGACGCCATCGCGACCAGGTAGTTTCCGGCAGGCGCGATCACCCGGAGCTGCCACTGCGCGGTGAGGCGTTCACGCACGGGGGTGCGGCTGGCCAGGGCGAGCACGGGCGCGGTCAGGCCGGCGTCGACGGCGGCGAGGCAGATCGCGGCGACGGCCAGCCGTGGCGCGAGCGCGGCGAAATCCGATGATCCGGGGTGCAGTCCGACCGCCAGCGCGGCCCCGGTTGCGGCGGCGGCGACCAGGGTGTCCTTGGCGACGTTGAATCCCGTTTTGATCAGCGGTTGCCGGGACGGGAGTTTGAGGGCGAACACCGCCAACGTGGTGGCGAGGATCGGCCACGGTGCCGGCAGGATTCCGATCGCGAACAGCAGGGCCGCCGACATCGCGGAGATGCCTTCGCGGGTGGACCGGTAGCGGACGTACAGCACGGCGGCTGAGCCTGCCGCGATCAGGGCGGTGGCCAGCACGAACGCGGTTCCGGACAGGGGCGTGCGCTGACCGGACACCGCATGGCCCACGCCAACGAGCACAGCCGACGCGGAAACGACAACGAGACCGACGACCAGCCGCAGCTGTCTGTCGGTCGCGCTGTCGTTGGTGCTGATCAAGTCCACCCCTGCAGGTCCTGGTTCATGGTGCTCACCGAGGACGGGGTGTTGTCAACCTGGCTGATTCGTTATCTGAGGGGCCGTGCCCGGTCGGTCGCTTACCGACCCCAAACCCAGTCGCGCATTTCGATCTCCTCGAGTGATCCGCAAACCAATCGCCGTTGCCGGTGGTCTTTTTGCTTTCCGTCACCGGCGCCGATACGAGAAAGGTAACCGCGGCTCGCGCATTTGTAAATTGCGAATTGTCGGTCGATGCGGCATCTGATAACTGCCGCAGAATCGGCCACGAATTGCGCGAGCGACGTCACGTTCTGTTACAAGCCGGTGAGGTGCTGCGCCGAGGTCGGGACAATCGTCACACGATCTTGCACGCTGTGTAATCAGATAAACAGCGCATCCTTCCCCGGACAAACGGAGGAAAAGATCGGATGAACGGATGGGGCAATCAAGTGTGCCGCGCCGCAATCAGATCGATAAGGCGCGTGCCGCAGCCATGGCCGAGCATCCGACGAGCGAAATCAACACTACCCATCGGTACTTACTAGAGTCAATGCGAGAGAAGACCTTGTCCCCGGTCAGCCAGCCCGCCGCCATCGCCGGCAGGCTGACCGCGGTGACCAGGAGCACGGTCCGGGTGACCTGACCGGCGACCGTGAACCCGAGCAGGTTGACCACGCCGGTACCGGTGAAGACCGCCGCCAGGGTCGCCCGGAACGGCCGGGGCGGCCAGTCCAGCGACCGCAGGGTGGCGACCAGAGGCGGACCGTTCATGTTCGTCGCCGCTCCGAGTACGCCGGCGAGCAGACCCGCCCCGGCGACCGCGCCCGGATTGCCGGGCAACCGGGGCGACCGCCAGACGATCAGGGTGCAGCCGATCACCACGACCGCGATGCCGAGGGTCAGCAGTCGCGGGTTCAGGTCGCGCAGGATGAGTACCCCGAGCGGGATGGTGAGGATGGCCGTGCCGAGCAGCAGTGCCGCCGGTCGCCAGCGCACGTGGGACCGGTCGCGGGCAGCCGTCATGACCGACAGGGGGATGCCGACGAGGGCGGAACCGACCACGGCGGTACGCGGATCCGTGACGACGGCCAACAGCGGCACTCCAACCAGGGCAAACCCGAATCCGGTGACGGTCTGCGTGAGCGCGGCGAGGTACATGACGAGGAAGACGGCGGCGAGCGTGGTCATCGCGTCAATTCTCCCGCTGTCGCGGCAGCCGGTCGGCTGCGGTACCCGTGACCTCACCGGTACCCGTCGGTGGCGGCTCGTAGGCTCGACAGCGTGGCTGAACTGACACATGTCGACGAGTCGGGCGCGGCCCGCATGGTCGACGTCTCGGGCAAGTCGGTGACGGTACGCCGAGCCGTCGCGGCGGGTCGCGTGGCGACCACGCCGGAGGTCGTCGACCTGCTGCGTCGCGACGCCCTGCCGAAGGGCGACGCGCTCGCGGTCGCCCGGGTCGCCGGGATCATGGGTGCGAAGCGGACACCGGACCTGGTACCGCTGTGCCACCCGATCGCGCTGCACGGCGTCACGGTCGACTTCGACCTGGCGGACGCCCACGTCGACATCGAGGTCGGCGCGAAGACCGCGGACCGCACCGGAGTCGAGATGGAAGCCCTGACCGCGGTGGTCGCCGCCGGGCTCGCCTTGATCGACATGGTCAAGGCGGTGGATCCGGCGGCCAGTCTCGAGCGGGTCCGGGTGCTGCGCAAGGAAGGCGGCAAGACCGGGCTGTGGACCCGACCGGAGGGGCGGCCGTGACCGGGGCGATCCGGGCGCGGGTCGTCGTCGCGTCCAACCGGGCGGCGGCCGGGGTGTACCCGGACACCAGTGGACCACTGCTGGTCGCCGGGCTGACCGAGGCGGGTTGCGCGGTGGAGGGTCCGGTGGTGGTACCGGACGGCGAGCCGGTACGCGACGCGCTGCGCGACGCGGTCGCGGACGGGATCGACGTCGTGGTGACCAGCGGGGGGACCGGGCTCAACCCGACCGACCGGACTCCCGAGATGACCCGCGACGTGCTGGATTACGAGGTACCGGGCATCGCGGAGGCGATCCGGGCGCACAGCCGGGCGGCGGTGCCGTCCGCCGCGCTGTCCCGGGGGCTGGCCGGGGTCGCGGGCCGTACCCTGATCGTCAATCTGCCCGGCTCCACCGGCGGCGCGAAGGACGGGCTGGCGGTGCTCGGCCCGATCCTCGCCCACGCGGTCGACCAACTGCGCGGCGGCGACCATCCGCATCCCGTCGGCAGCGACCGTCGATCGGCGTCGCCGGCGGGTGGCGGCGGCCGCGATCACGGCGGTCCGACGGACCCAACCGATAGGCTCGGCTCGTGACCACAGCGGCACACTCCGACGCCCCGACCGCGACGCCGGTCCCGTGGGATCTCGCCCGCGAGGCGGCCCATGCGGCGGGCGTCGCCGCGGCGCCTCCCCCGGTCGAGACGCCGCTCGCCGAGACCGACGGCTGTGCCCTCGCCCGACCGTTGACGACCCTGACCGATCTGCCGGCGTTCCCGACCTCGAGCGTGGACGGCTGGGCGGTGCGCGGTCCCGCGCCGTGGCGGATCGTGGGTCGCGTGCTCGCGGGCGACACTCCGCAGCCGCTGCCGCAGGACGGCACCTGTGTCGAGATCGCCACGGGCGCGATGGTGCCCGAGGGCGCCGAGCACATCGTGCGGATCGAGGAGTCCCGGGTCGCGGACGGCGCGGTGACCGGCACGCCCCGCCCGGTCCGTGAGTGGCGCGAGCCGGGCGAGGAGGCGCGCTGCGGCGAGGAACTGCTGCCCGCCGGCACGCCGGTGACGCCGGGCGTGATCGGGCTCGCCGCCTCCTGCGGGTACGACACGCTGCCGGTACGACCCCGACCTCGGGTGTCCGTGCTGGTCTTCGGGGACGAACTGCTTACTTCGGGGCAGCCGGGCGCGGGTCGGGTACGCGACTCGCTCGGTCCGTCCGTGCCCGCGTGGCTGCGCCGGCTCGGTGCCCGCCCGCTGGGCACGATCGGGCCGGTCGAGGACACCCTCGAGGCGCACGTGGTCGCCATCGAGCAGGCGCTGCATGACGGCGCCGATTTGATCTGCACCACCGGCGGCACGATGCGCGGACCGGTCGACCACCTGCACCCGGCGCTCGCCGCGCTCGGCGCCGACTACGTGGTGAACACGGTCGCGGTCCGACCCGGGTACCCGATGATGCTCGCTGTCGTGCCCGGTCCGGGCGGGCGTGCCCGGCTGCTCGCCGGGCTGCCCGGCAACCCACAGTCCGCGGTCGTGGCGTTGATGTCGCTCGTCGCGCCCGCGCTCGCGGGGCTCACCGGTCGGGCACTGCCGGAGCTGCCCCGGGTCCGGCTCGGCACCCCGATCCCCGGTCGCGGCGACTTCACCCATCTCGCCCTGGTCCGCGTCGACCGTTCCGACGGTCTCGCCTACCCGGTGGCGCATGTCGGCTCGGCGATGCTGCGCGGGTTGTCGGTGTCCACCGGGTTCGCGGTCGTCGCGCCCGGTCACGAGGGCGAGATGCATCCGCTGGTACCACTGCCGCTCACCAGCGCGGAGTTGCCGTGAGCGGGAGGAGTGAGCGAGGCGACCCTGGGGAACGAGGAAGTAGATCATGAGCGCACCCGCGACCAACGCCACCGCGACCATCACCGACCAGCCGCTCGACGTGCCCGGCTGCCAGCGCTCGGTCGCGCACCCGGCTGCCGGCGCGACCGTCTGCTTCGAGGGCGTGGTCCGCGACCACGATCATGGACGTACCGTCCGGTGGCTGGAGTACGAGGCACATCCGACCGCCGCGGCGGTGCTGCGCGAGGTCGCCGAGGAGATCGCCGCCGACCCTGAGGTGTACCGGGTCGCGGTCGCGCACCGCGTCGGACGCCTGGGGATCGGCGACGTCGCCTTGGTCGCCGCCGTGTCCACCGCGCACCGGGCGGCGGCGTTCGCCGCCTGCGCCCGGCTCGTCGACGAGGTCAAGGCGCGACTTCCGGTGTGGAAGCGGCAGGTCTTCGCCGACGGCTCCGACGAGTGGGTCAACTGCGCCTGACGGCGGTACCCACCGGGATCCGTTCCCGCAGCGACGGCTCCGGGTAGAACGCCGGTTCGGCACCTGGTCGCCACGGCAGCAGCACCACCAACGCGATCAGGGCGAGCGCGAGCGAGTTCTCGGCCAGCGCGCCGTGCAGCCCGTCCGCATAGTGCGACACGTCCGGCAACTTGTGTTCGTACCGCCAGATCGGCGACACCACGAACAGGACGTACAACCCGATCGCGGCGAGCGCGTGGCGTAGCCCGGCGAACGCCGGTACCCCTGCCGGTCTGCGCTGCAACCACCCGCGCGGGGTCAAGCCGCGCGGGGTCAAGCCACGCGCCGCGGACCGGCGGCGCAGTGCAGTGTCGGCGAGGATCACCAGGGCCGGTACCACGTAGATCAGGTGGTGCGACCACGAGATCGGGCAGATCACGTTGGTGGTCAGCCCGACCAGCGTGAACGCGGTCAACTCGTCGCCTTCGCGGTGCGCGGTCGCGGCTCGGGACATGCCGACGGTGAGGATCAGCATCGCGAACGCGAGCCACATCAGCGTCGGGGTGGTCGGCGAGTCGTACAGCCGAGCCAGCATCCCGGCGAGCGACTGGTTCGCGGTGGCGTCGACCTCGCCGACCCGGCTCGTGTCCCACAGCACACTGCCGAAGTACGTGGTCGACTCGCGCCCGTCGATGAAGAACGTGGCGGCGGTGACACCGACGGCGGTACCGGCGGCGGTGAGCGCGGCGCGCCACTGCCGGGTGACCACGAAGTACCAGACGAACAAGCCGGGCGTGAGCTTGATGGCGGCAGCGAGTCCAACCCCGACACCGGCGAGGGCACCGGATCGCCACAGCCGCGCCACCGGGTCGTCGGGGAGTTTCGCGGTCGGGTCGGTGGCATACCGGTGCCGGTTGCGCAGCGCCACCATGTCGGCGTACACGAGCAGACCCAGCAGCAGGTTGACCTGTCCGAACCCGATCGTCTCGCGGACCGGTTCGGTCGCGGCTGCCAGCGATACCGCGATCGCGACCACGAACCAGCGCGGCCAGCCGCGCCGGTCGGCGATCGGTACCAGCAGCCAGGTCAGCACGACCGCGAGCGCGGTGAGGCTGGCGACGGCGTTCACCCAGCCGGCGACGATTTCCGGCAGGACCGCCATGGGAACCATCGCGAGCGCGGCGAATGGCGGGTACGTGTACCCGAGGGTCGTTCCTGGTGCCACATACTCGTACAGTTCGCCGCCATTTGCCCACCAGACCATCGCGCCGTGGTAGATCCGCATGTCGAAGAACACGTACGTGCGTCCGAACGACTCGATGGCCAGCACCGCCGCATAGGCGATACCGGCCACGATGCCGAGACGGACGAGTGTCCGCAGACTGATTGTGCGGATGGCGCGCTGGTCCGGGGCTAGGCGCGGCCGTCGCTCGACGGTCGCCGGCATGGTGGAGTCCTCCCCGTACCGTAATCGGAAATCCCGCCCAGGTCCGCTCAGGAGCCTAGAACGGCGCGGCATCGGGTTACCTCCGCCGTTATGTGAACGTGTCCGATCCCACACGGGATAGAGACATTTCATCTCGCTGCCGTCGAGCACGGGGCGAACCAAATGATGAACGACAATTCACCATCTTGCCTGACGGCGACCCGACCGCACGTCGTGGCAGGTCGCCGTCACGGTGGACCGACGACCCGCCGGGGACCGAGCCCTCAGCCGGGCAGGTGCCGACCCGCGTTCGCGGCACGAACCGCGAT
The DNA here is from genome assembly GCA_036378155.1 of Micromonosporaceae bacterium. Lineage (GTDB taxonomy): Bacteria > Actinomycetota > Actinomycetes > Mycobacteriales > Micromonosporaceae > DASUXA01. Next base: position 62,872 of record DASUXA010000032.1, read on the forward strand.
CTGCGCCTGCTTGGTGGTGTTCTTCGCGACCCGCCGCGCCGACTTGTTCACGTCGTGCAGATAGTGGCGCGTGTCGTGGAGGTAGTGCCGGGTCCGCCAACGCAGCCCCGGCCTGCCCTCGGTGTCGGCGGCGGCGAGCAGCAGCCCGCCGAACAGCCCCAGGTTCTTCATGAACTGGATCTGCTGTCCCTGCCGCGCGCCCGGGTCGTCCATCGACCAGAACGGGTGGGCGGCGAGCGTCGTCGGTACCAGCGAGCCGGCGAGCGCGGCCGCCGCCGGGCGGCTGAACCGGGTCATCAGCAGCAGCCCACCGAGCACATGGACGGCACCGTTGAGGCGGACCAGCGACCGCGGGTCGCGGGGCATCGCCGCGGGCGCGCGCTCGAGTACCGGACCGAGCCGGTCGGCGACCTGCTCCGCGGCGGGCGTGAACGGCTCCGGCCTGGTCAGGGCGCGCGAGCCGGTGACGACGAAGATCGTCCCGAGCATCGCCCGGGCAACGGTGCGCACGGGTGTCATGACCCGTTCATACCCCGCGTTCCGCCGCTCCACACGAGGTACGGCTCGGTCCGCTCGGATCGGGGACCCGGCGGGCGCCCGGCTCCGGGGTCCGGAGGCGACCGGTCGCGGACACGTTCCAGCCTGGTCAGGCCGGCTGGGTGCGCAGGTACCTGCCGAAATGGGGCACCGTGAAGGCGACGGTACCCCGCTCGCCGGAGTAGATCAGACCCTTCTTGATGAGCGCGTCCCGAGCCGGGGACAGGCTCGCCGGCTTGCGCCCGAGCGCGCGGGCGATCTCGGCGGTCGGTACCGCCGCGTCGGTGTGGGTGTCCACCTCGGACAGGGCGGCCATGGTGCGCATGTACTCCCGCTCGGCGGGGGTGGCGCGCTCGTACCGGGAGCCGAAGAAGCCGACCGCCAGTTCCGCCTCGGCTTCCGGCGCGGCGACCCGGACGTCCTCGGCGCTGATCGGAGTACGGGGCGCGTGGTCCCAGGTCGCCTTCCCGTACGCCTGCACGAAGTACGGGTACCCGCCGGACATCTCGTACAGGGCGTCGAGCGCCTTCGGCTCGTACTCCACGCCTTCGCGCTCGGCAGGCGCGCACAGCGCCTGGTCGGCGGCGATCCGATCGAGCCGGTCGATGCGTTGGTACCGGAAGAGCCGCTCCGAATAGGACTTGGCGGCGGACAGTACCGCCGGCAGATGCGGCAGCCCGGCGCCGACCACGATCAGCGGCGCGCCGAGCTGGGAGAGTTCGTGGCAGGCGGCGCACAGCGCGGACACGTCGCCCGGCGCGACGTCCTGCATCTCGTCGATGAACAGGGCGATGCCGGTACCCACGTCGGTCGCCACACCGGCCGCGTCGGTCAACAGTTCGACCAGGTCGATCTCGATGTCCCCGGTATCGGCGCGCCCGGTCGCCGCCGGTACGTCGATGCCCGGCTGCCACCGGTCGCGCAGCTTGCCGCCGGGCGCGGAGCGCAGCGCGAACGCCTTCAATACCCCGAGGAACTCGTCGACCCGATCGGGTGCGCGATGGTGCGGCGCGATCTCGCGGACCGCCATGTGCAGGGCGGCGGCGATCGGTCGGCGCAGCGACTGGTCCGGTCGTGCCTCGATCTTGCCGGTACCCCACAGCCTGCCGATAGCCTGCGATCGCAGTGCGTTGAGCAGCACCGTCTTGCCGACGCCGCGCAGTCCGGTGAGGACCAGGCTGCGTTCGGGTCGACCCCGCGCGACGCGTTCCAGGACCACGTCGAACACGGCGACCTCACGGTCCCGCCCGGCGAGCTCGGGCGGCCGCTGACCGGCGCCCGGCGCGTACGGGTTGCGGACCGGATCCACGTCTCGCACCGTATCGGGCTTTCTACCCGTGGCGGTAGAACCCGGTATAGGCGTGTCGACACTGTCGAGCCGGTTCTACCGAAATCTAGTTCAGGAGCTAGATAGCGGTAGAACAAGCGATACCCGCTCGCGGTCACTGCTGCCGGAAGCAGAGCACGAAGCTCAACGACTCCGGGGTCGTCTTGTAGTAGTAGTGGTGCGTCGCTCCGGTGACGGAGTCGCACTTGCGCACGTCGGAGGTACCGTCGAAGCGCGCGATGATCTTCAGGGTGTGCGGTCCGCAGGCGACGGTACGCAGGCTCGGGTCGTCCTCGCTGCCCTGGTTGACGACGCACTGACCGGTCGCGAACGCGCGTACGTCGGTGGGGTTCACCGACGGTCGGGTCGCGCTGGGCGCCGCCACCGATGGCGAGGCGGTCGGGCGTGCGCTCGGTGTACCGGCGGCTGCGGCGTTGCCGGGCCGATGGGGACGCAGCAGGTACAAAGCGGCGGTGGCACCGCCGCACAGCAGTACCACGACCGCCGCGGCGACCGTGATGATCAGTCCGGTCGGACGCTTGGGGCGCGGCGCCGGTGGAGTCGCCCAGGCGGGTACTCCGGGTTCGGTGTCTTCGGTGTACCGGGTGAAATCCGGACCCGCCGTCGGCTGGGTCGGTGGACCGTAGGCGGCGTCGGTCGGCTGCGTCGGCGGGTCGTAGCCGGCACCGGTCGGCTGGGTCGACGGGTCGTAGCCGCTCGACCCGGTCGGACGGTACCCGGCGGCGGTCCACTCGGTCGGCGGGTCGTCGGCGTCCCTGGCGTGCCTCGGTGGTTCCGGGTACGGCCCCGACCCGCCCGGTGGGCCATACATCGACATCAACGCCTCCCCGTGCCGTCGGCTGTGCGGTCACCGGTACCCGGTGCCCCGGTCACGGTAGCGTGATCGTGCGCCGCCCTCATCACGACGCAATCTCACTGACCTGGGCGGGCGACCGCGCGCCGCAGCAGGCGACGGCGCGTCGGCGGCGCGCTGGGGCGGGCAGCGCGACGACGCTTCCCGACCGGACGTACCCAGGGCTAGCATCCGCGAGTGCTCGTCGTGGTGTGTGCGCTACTCGGCGTCGCGATCGGTGCGCTGGTGCCGCGACCGGCGTACCGGCTGTCCGTCGAGTACGGCGCGCCGCCCCGGGCGGACTGCGCGGGATGCGGGTACGCGCTCGCGTCGAGCCGGCTGGGCTGGGCGCCCGTCGACAACCACTGCCCGGGGTGTCGGCGACGGCTGGGGCCGTCGCGGTGGTTGACGGTACCGGTCGCGACCGTCGCCTTCGCGGGGCTGGGCTGGGCGGTCCCGGTGCCGGCGCTGCCGGCGTTCGTGGCGGTCGCCGCGTTCGGGGTACTGCTCGCCTTCGTCGACGTCGCCTGCCTGCGGCTGCCCGATCCGCTGGTCGGCAGCGCTTTCGTCGCCGAACTGGGGTTGCTCGCGGTCGCCGGCGTCGCGTCGGGTACCGCCCGTCCGCTGGTGCGCGGGTTGCTCGCCGGGGCGGCGCTCGGCGCGGTGTACCTCGTGCTCGCCCTGCTGCCCGGCGCGGGTCTGGGCTTCGGCGACGTCAAGCTCGCCGGGGTGCTCGGCGTGCTGCTCGGCTGGCTCGGCTGGGGGACGGTACTGCTCGGGGCACTGCTGCCGCACCTGATCAACGGACCTGTCGCGCTGGTCCTCCTCGTGACGCGGCGGGCGCATCGACGGACCCCGGTACCGCTGGGTCCGGCGCTGCTCGTCGGAGCATGGATCGCGGTCATGGTGCGTGCCGCGCTGGACGCGGGGCGATAGCGGTCAGCGCGGGTCCTGCGCCGCGCTCGGCGCGGAGCGATAGCGGCTGGACGCGGGGCGATAGCGGTCAGCGGTCAGCGCGGGTCCTGCGGCGCGCTCGGCGCGGAGCGATAGCGGCTGGACGCGGGTCGAGAGCGTTTTCGATACCCGCCGAGTCCACTGTCGACATAACGACTCGTCTACTGGGGACAGTGGCCGTCTTGTCGTGGTATTGCCCGTAGTCGCCTCGTTACGGTTCGTTGGGTTTGAGGTCTTTTCGCATCGACTGAAAGGGCTATCGATTGCAAGTTGCAGGAGGCATACCTTGTGGCGTGACTGTGCGTCACGCGAAGATCACTGAGCATGATCGCGCGGTCGGATGGGGGAAGTACCGGCGCCCGGCTCGTCATACGTCGCCGCGGCCGTCGGGCTGACACGCCGCCACGGCGGCGACCACAGAGGGGGTTTTCCTTGTTGCGCACACTGATCGACCGGGCCAAGGCGATGCGCGAGGCTCGGGACCGGGGGGCCACCGCCACCGAGTACGCGATCATCATCGCGATCATCGGGCTTGCGCTGCTCATCGGCGCCGCGTACCTCGCTCCGCGGATCCAGGACAGGTTCACCTGCACCGCCGACTCGGTCTCCAGCGGCACCAACTCGTGCTGACGACGACGCCTCGGTGCTGTCCGTCGGTCGTTGGACCGCGTGACCACCGTGTCCGCGTCGGGACCGGTACGTGAACGAGGGGGGAGCAGCGTGGAGGGTCGGGGGGCCCGTGATCGAGGGGCTGCGGCCGTGGAAGCCGCGCTGCTCCTCCCACTTCTACTACTGATCGTTTTCGGCGTCATCGACTTCGGTCGGATGCTGAACGCCCAGATCAGTGTTACCGAGGCAGCCCGCGAAGCGGCTCGGGCGTCGTCGATCGGAATGGACCAGGCGGGCGCCGAAGACGCCGCACAGCAGGTCGATGCGAGCGCCGACATAAGCGGCAGCACTTTCTGTCCGAGCACGCCGGGACCGAACGACGACGCGACCGTTGTCGCCACGCACCAGTTCGAATTCGTCACGCCGGTCGGTGCGCTCGCCGAGATGTTCGGCGGCAGCGGGTTCGGCACGCTCACGTTGACCGGACACGGGGTGATGCCATGTCGCGGCTGACCGGCGTGCTGATCAGGTTGCGCGGGCGACGCGACCGGGGCTCCATCGCCGTCATCGTGTCGGTACTGCTCGCCGGCGGGGTGCTGTTCGGCATGGCGGCGCTCGCCATCGACGTCGGTCAGCTGTACGCGGAACGGGAGCAGTTGCAGAGCGGCGCCGACGCCGTCGCGGTGCGCGTCGCCAAGGACTGCGCGACCGGGCGCGCGAGTTGCGGCACCGTCGGCGAACTCGGGACCGCAGCCGGGTACGCCGGCGCGAACGCCAACGACGGCGCGTCCAACGTCGCGGAGATCTGCGGGTACGTGCCGTACCGCCTCGACGTGCCGTGCGCGCCGGAGCCGGACAACCTGACCAAGTGCCTGCCCGGCAAGGACCCCGTCCCCGGTCAGCCGTGGATTCGGGTGCGTACCACCACCCGCGAGGCGGACGGCAGCACCCTGCTGCCGCCGATCTTCGCGCAGGCGGTCACCGGTACCGACGGCACCACGGTCGGCGCCTGCGCCAAGGTGACCTGGATGCCGGCCGGCGGGGGCAAGGCGCTCGCCCTGACCACGTCGTACTGCACCTGGCAGGCCGCGACCAGCAACGGCACCGTCTTCGCGCCCGCGCCGCCGGACATCCCGCCGGCATCCTTCGAGCACGTGATCTACCTGGACACCACCAGCAAGGTGAAGTGCCCGTCCGGTCCCGCCGGGACGTACATACCCGGCGGTTTCGGTTGGCTGCCCGACAGCGGCGGCTGCCAGATCACGATCGCCGCGGACGCCTGGGTGAGCAGCGGCACCGGCGCCGACGCGACCGCCGACTGCCAGGCGGTGCTCGCCGACGCGGTGGCGCACCACCCGACCGTCGTGTACGTCGCGATCTTCGACAACGTGATCCTCTACGGCGCGACCGCGCAGTACCACATCCTGGGGCTCGCCGCATTCGTGATCACCGGCTACCACCTGCCCAGCGTCGCCGCAGCCTCGTGGCTGACCGGGACGATGCCCTGTACCGGCGGCTCCCACTGCGTGTCGGGCTACTACGTCCGCGACCTGATCCCGGTCGGCGACGTCACCGGCGTCGGATCGACCGACCTCGGACTCGACACCATCAAGACCATCGGCTGACCGATCGAGAAACGGAAGGCACCATGCCTCGTCGCCTCCTCGCCGTAGTCGTCGCGATCGTGCTGGCCGTGCTCGGTACGGCTGCCGTGCTGCTGTACGTCAACCGCGCCGACCAGCGCGCGCTCGCCGGTACCAGCCCGGTCACGGTGCTGGTCGCCAAGCGCCACATCCCCGCCGGTACCAGCGCGGAGACCATCCGCGGCAGCGGGTACGCGGACCAGGTGACCATGCCCAAGGCGAGCGTCCCGACCGGCGAGGTGCTGTCCAGCATCCCGTCCGAACTGGACAAGCTCGTGGTGACCACCGACCTGCAGCCGGGGCAGCTGTTACTGCGGCGGATGTTCGGACCGTCCACGCAAACCGCCGGAGGTCTCGCGATCCCGGACGGTCTGATGGCGGTCAGCTTCGAGGCGAAACTCGAGGTACAGGTCGCCGGGTACGTGCGACCCGGTTCCCAGGTCGCCGTGTTCGTCCGGTACAAGGTGCTGAACAACACCAAGACGTTCGCCGGGGACAACGGCTCGGGCAACGACTTCCGGGGCGCGGGGGTACTCATCCCCAAGGCGGAGGTGATCGCCGTCGGCGCCTACGGCGCCGGCGGGGTCACCACCGGCACCCAGTCCGACGGGCAGAGTTCCGGTACCGCGAAGGGCTCGTCGCCCTCGTCCACACAGACCCTGCTGGTCACCCTCGCGGTGAACGAACGTGACGCCGCCAAGATCGTACTGGCGAACGACGCGCTCTACCTCGCCCTGCTGACCGACAGCTCGGACGTCAAGCCCGGCGTCGGGGCGGACAGCTCCAACTTCCTGGAGTAGCCCCGATGACCGTGATCTATGAGCCGGCACGGCAGGTCGCGCAGCATTTCGCGATGCTGCTCGGCGGCGACGCGCGTACCGCCGCCACCCTCGACGAGGTCCACGCGATCCTCGACAGCGACCGCGCCGAGTTACTGGTGGTCTTCGGTCCCGGCACGCCGGTGCCGGAGGCGGTCTCGTTCGCCGCCCGGCAGCGGTTGTCCCGCCCCACGCTGGGCGTGGTGCTGCTGCGCCACAACCTCGAGGTCTCCGTGCTCAGCGAGGCGATCCGGTCCGGGGTGCGCGAGGTCGCCGACGTCGCCGACCCGGCGAGCGTGCTCGCCGCCTGCGCCCGCTCGCTCGACCTGTCCCGGCGGCAGCTCGCCGGACCGGTGCCCGACCACGCCGAACCGCGGCACAGCGTGGACGCGAAGGTGGTGAGCGTGTTCTCCGCCAAGGGCGGTACCGGCAAGACGATGATCGCCACCAACCTGGCGGTCGCGCTCGCCGCCGGCGGCGAGCGCAAAGTCCTCCTCGTCGACCTCGACCTGACCCTCGGCGACGTGGCGATCACGCTCCAACTCACGCCCGAGCGGACCGTCGCCGACCTGGTACCGGTGGCGGACCGGATCGACGAAACCGGGCTGCGCACCCTGGTCACGAACTACTGCCCCGGCATGGACGTGCTGCTCGCACCGGTCCAGCCCACGGTCGCCGAGCAGGTAAGTCGCGATCTGGTGACGGAGATCCTGCACCTGGCGCGCGGGATGTACGACGTGGTCGTGGTGGACTGTCCCGGCTCGTTCAACGAGCACGTGGTCGCCGCGCTCGACGCGTCCCACCAGTACCTGCTCGTGGCGCTGCCGTCGGTGGCGTCGCTGAAGAACCTGCGGCTCCTGCTCGACGCGTTCGAGATGCTCGACTACCGCAAGGAGAACCGGCTGGTTGTGCTCAACCGCGCCGATTCGCGGCTCGGTCTCACCCCCGCCGACGTGGAACGCGTGCTGCGTACCCCGATCAGCGTGCACCTGCCGGCGAGCCGCGACGTCGCGATCTCGATGAACCGTGGGGTACCGATCGTGCTGGAGAACCCGACGCACCCGGTGAGCACCGCTATCGCGGAGTTGACCCGGCAGGTGTACCAGGGGGCGGACCCGACCCCGAAGCGGCTGCGCGGGCTGCTGTCGAAGCTGGCGAGGAGGTGAGGCGTGGACGGATATCCACGGGCGGGCACCGGGTACACCGCCGACGGAGTCGGCAGCGCGTACACCGCCGACGGAGTCGGCAGCGGATATACCGCTGCCGGCGTCGGACACGACACCGTCGAGGAGGAGAACACGTACCCGGTGACCGCGATCCCGGTCACCGGGTTCCCCGCCTCGGGGCTGCCGGCGCACGCCGGACCGGGCGGGACGGCGGTGCTCGGTCGGCGGTCGACGCGGCGCGCCTACGACCCGCTCGCCGACGTCCGGCGTCGGGTACACCGCACCCTGCTGGAACAACTCGGTCCGCAGTTGTACACGGCGAACGCCGACGAGGAGGAGGTCGAGCGGAGGGTCCGCGAGGCGCTGCCCGGGGTGCTGGCGAGGGAGGAGCAGCTCACCGCGGGTGACCGCGCGCAGGCGTACCGGCAGGTGCTCGACGAGGTGATCGGGCACGGACCGATCGAACCCCTGCTGCGCGACCCCGACGTCACCGAGATCATGGTGAACGCCTGGGACCGGATCTACGTCGAACGGTTCGGTCACATCCAGCCGGTCGACGCGGCGTTCCTGGACGAGGCGCATCTGCGGCGGGTCATCGACAAGATCGTGTCCCGGGTCGGGCGGCGGATCGACGAGGCGAGCCCGATGGTCGACGCCCGGCTACCGGACGGCAGCCGGGTGAACGCGGTGATCCCCCCGGTCACCCTGGACGGGGCGGCGCTGACCATCAGGAAGTTCGCCACCAATCCGTACACCGTGGACGACCTGGTCGCGTTCGGTACCCTCACCGAACCCGTCGCCGCGTTCCTCGCCGCCTGCGTGCAGGGTCGCCTCGACGTCGTGATCAGCGGCGGTACCGGTACCGGCAAGACCACGCTGCTCAACGTGCTGTCCCAGATGCTGCCGCCGAACGAGCGGATCATCACCATCGAGGACGCCGCGGAACTGCGGCTCGGTCAGGAACACGTGCTGCGGATGGAGTACCGCCCGCCGAACATCGAGGGCAGAGGCGAGGTGACCATCCGCGACCTGGTACGCAACGCGCTCCGGATGCGCCCCGACCGGATCGTGGTGGGCGAGGTCCGCGACGGCGCGGCGCTGGACATGTTGCAGGCGATGAACACCGGACACGACGGCTCGCTGACGACCGTGCACGCCAACTCGCCGCGCGACTCGCTGTCCCGGTTGGAGACGATGGCTCTGATGGCGGGCATGGACCTGCCGGTACGCGCGATCCGCGAGCAGATCGCGTCCGCCGTGGACGTGATCATCCAACTTACCCGGTTGCGCGACGGCTCCCGCCGGGTCACCCAGATCAGCGAGGTCGCCGGGATGGAAGGCGACGTCGTGTCGCTTCAGGACCTGTACGTCTTCGACTTCCGGGCGGGTACCGACAGCTACGGTCGGTTCCGGGGCACCCTGCACTCCACCGGGCTGCGTCCGCGCTTCCTCGACCGGCTCAGCGACCAGGGCATCGAGGTACCGGCTGAGCTGTTCGGACTGACGGGGCCGAGGTGGTGACCCGGCGGACCGCGTCGGCGCTCGCCGGGGCGCTGGCGGCGGGGCTGGTCGGGGCGTGCGCGACGGTACCGTTCGCGACGCCGGCGAGCGCGGCGAGCACGGTCGCGGTGGAAGCGCCGAGCGTGACGGGTCGGACGCTGAGCCTCATCGCGTCGGTCTTCGACCCGCAGGCGCCGATCGACGCGGCGAAGTTCACCGTCCGGGTACAGGACACCGAACTCACCCCCCGCGTCCAGCCGGTCGACCAGGTACCGGCGAGGCGGGTGCTGCCGCGCGTGGCGGTGCTCGTCCTCGACCTCGACGCGCCCAACGTCGACACCGAGCGACTCGCGGCGCGGGCATACCTCGCGGCGCTGCCGTCCGACGTGCGGGTCGCGCTGGTCGCCGCCGCCCGACCGGCACGGGTGGTACTGCCGCCGACCGCCGACCGCGACCGGGTCGGCGCCATGCTCGCCGCCCTGGCACCGGGGAGCCGGGGCAGCCTCGTCGAGGCGGTCGACACCGCGAGGACGGTACTGATCGACCGGGCGGACCAGGTCACGCAGCCGCGGATCGTGGTGTTCACCGCCGGACCGGCGGTCGTCACCGGCGACGTACGCACCCTCGACGCCGGACTGCAGAACGACGGAACCGCAGTCGACGTGCTCGCATACCGGGTGCCCGGTCGTCCCGCGTCCGCGTTGCGGTCGCTCACCGGCGACGTCGGCGGACGGTTCTCCAGCGCCCCCAACGAGGCGACGGTGACCGCGGCAGCGCGGCTCACCGCCGCCGTGTACCCGACGCGGGTGCTGCTCACCGTCGACGTCCCGGCGGACTTCGCCGGGGTCAGCGCAATGGTCGAGGTGGACGTGGCGATGGGGGACGCCACCGCGACCGGTTCGCTGCCAGTCACCTTCCCGCCCGACCCCGGCACCGTACGCGCCGCCCGGCTGCCCCGGCAGGTACCGCTGCCGTACCCGGTGCTCGCCGCGCTCGTGTTCGGCACCCTGCTCGCCGTCGCGCTGCTGCTGGTCACACCCGCCTTCGGTCGGGTGGAGCGGCGGCGGCGACTCGCCGAGGTCGAGCGGTACGCGGCGACGAGCCCGGTACCGGTCGCCGAGCCGACCGCCGAACCGGAGTCCGTCCTCGCCCGGTTCCTCCAGGCGCGAGGCTGGGAGCAGCGGATCGCGGACCGGCTGGACCGGGCCGGGATGCGGCTGCGCCCGCACGAGTGGGTACTGCTGCGTGCCGGCGCGACGCTGGGCGCGGCGGTACTGTTCGCAGTCCTGTTCGGGCTGCTCGGGCTGGTGGTCGGGGCGGTGCTCGGCTGGTTGGCTACCGAGTTGTACCGGCAGCGACGCGCCAGTCGCCGGACGGCGGCGTTCCGCGCCCAACTGCCGGACGCGCTGCGGTTGGTCATCGGCTCGGTACGGTCCGGCTTCTCGCTGGCACAGGCGATCGACGCGATGTGCCGCGAAGTCGGCGACCCGATCGGTACCGAATTCGGACGCGCGCTCGCCGAGGCGCGCCTCGGCATGGACCTGGAGGAAGCCCTGGACCGCCTCGCGCGCCGGATCGGAAACCACGACCTGAGCTGGGCGGTGATGGCGATCCGGGTGCAGCGCGACGTGGGCGGCAACCTCGCCGAGGTACTGACGACCTCGGTCGACACCCTGCGCGAGCGGGAAACCCTGCGCGGGCACGTCCGTGCCTTGTCCGCCGAGGGGCGGATCTCGGCGTACATCCTGCTGGCGCTGCCCGTCGCGGTCGGCGCCGCGATGGCGGTGCTGCGCCGGGAGTACATCGCGGTGCTGTTCACCGATCCGCGCGGCATCCTGATGCTGCTCGTCGGCGTGCTGCTGGTCCTGATCGGCGGAGTCTGGCTCAACCGGGTGACCAGGGTGGAGTTGTGAGATGAGCGACCAACTGCTGCTGTTCGGTGGGTTGACCGCGCTGTTCCTGGCGTTCGCGTTGGCCGCCGCGACGGTCGTCCTGGGCGCCACCGGGCGCACCGGCATCGCCCGGGCACTCGCCGACATCGACCAGGTGTACGCGCCCAGCGGGATACCGGCGCGCGACGAGACGTTCGTCGACCGGGCGGTCACCCCGGCGGTACGGGCGCTGTCCGCCATCGGTCGGGTCCTCACCCCGCAGGGCGGGGTGCGCTGGCTGGAACGCTGGCTGGACTATGCGGGCAACCCGCCAGCCTGGCCCGCGAGCCGGGTGTTCGAGGTCCAGGGAATCGGTCTGGTGGCGGTCGGTCTGATCGGCGGGCTGGTCGGCTGGGCGCTGTCCGGCAGCGTCGTGGTGACCCTGGTCGCGGTCGTCGTCGGCGCGCTGATCGGGCTGTGTCTGCCGTTCGGCGTGCTGTACGACGCGGGTCAACGTCGACAGAGCAAGATCCGGTCGGCGCTGCCGGACTTCCTGGACATGCTCACCTTGTGCGTGGAGGCGGGGCTCGGATTCGACGCGGCGCTGGCGCAGGTCGCGGGTCGTACCGCCGGACCGCTCGCCGGAGAGATCGCCCGCGCGCTGCACGAGATGCGGATCGGCAATCGGCGGGCGGACGCGATGCGCGCGATCGCCGAACGGACCACCGTCACCGAACTGCGAACCTTCACCACCGCCGTGGTTCAGGCGAGCGAACTCGGTATCCCGGTCGCCCAGGTGCTCCGCGAGCAGGCTCACGAGATGCGGGTACGCCGACGGCAGCGCGCCGAGGAACGAGCGCAGAAGGTCACCGTGAAAATGGTGTTCCCGCTGGTGCTGTGCCTGTTCCCGGCGTTGTTCATCGTGATCCTCGGACCGGGTGTGCTGCGCATCGTCGACACGTTGCTGCGCTGACCGTTCCCTTCGAGGCGCCGTCGCGCCGATGCCGACGCGGATCAGTCGGCGAAGGGGTCTGTGCCGAGTACCTCGGTCACAACCTGGCGGATATCCAACCGGATGCGGGACCCGCCCTGCTGCTGCGCGATCTCGCCGATGCGCGCCACCAGCCGTCGCATCTCGTCCGGGGACGCGACGACGGGAAACAAACTCCCGTCGGGCATCCGCCATTCCATCGACACGAGTTCGGCCGCGTCACTGGGTGCCATGTGCAAGCCGGTCACGCCCAGGGCCCGCGCGGGCCGTGCCGACCTTCATCACGAGCCGCAGGGGATTCGGATCAGTTCGCATCTCGATGCGATCGGTCTTGGTCGCCATTGCCACGTCCCACGCCGACTGTGCGGCGTTTTGTACGGCGTGAACCACTGTCCCCGCGACGACACGTCACTAGATCAGGCGCAGTTGCCGGTCGCGGGGCTTGCGTGGGGTGTCGTCGGCAAGCTGTTCCAGCAGCCCCGGGTCGATCGAGCCGAGGAACGGCGACGGCCCGCAGTCGCGCTCGCTGCCGTGCCGGTACCGCCGTCGGCTGTGCGACACGAACAGCCGATCCTGGGCACGGGTCAGTCCCACGAAGAACAACCGTCGCTCCTCGGCGACCGCCGACTCGTCCAGCGTCGCGCCCGCCGCGCCGGGCAGGCGCAGCGGCAGCAACCCGTCCTCGACACCGACCAGGAACACCACCGGGAACTCCAGACCCTTCGCCGCGTGCAGGGTCAGCAACGTGACGGCGTGCGCCCGCGGGTCGAGCGCGTCGACCTCACCGCCGGTCGCGATCTCGGTGAGGAACCGTTCGACGTCGTCGCCGCACCGCTGAGCGAGCGGGGTGAGCAGGTCGACGGCGAGGTGCACATCGGTCGGGGTGAGCCCGGCGTCGGTCTCGTCCAGGGTCGGCGCGGCGAGCCGACCGGCGACCACCTGGGCGGCGAGCCGTACCCGAGCCGCGAGCGAACCGCCGAGCCCGGTCGCGAACCGCAGCTCGCGGGCGACCGCGGCGACGCCGGGGCGGTCGCGCAGCCGGTCGTGGGAGCGCTTCTGTACCGGGATACCTGCTCTGGCCAGCGCCTCCACGATCGGCTGTGCCTGGGCATCGGTGCGGTACAGCACCGCGATGTCGGAGAACCCGATCCCGCCGGCGGCGACCTCGCGGGAGTCGACCCGACCTGAGTCGAGCGAACGGTGCGACACACCGCCGACGAGTTCGTCGATGGTACGCACCACGAAATCCGCCTCGTCGGCGACCGAGGACGCCCGGTACACGCCGATCACCGGCGCCTCGGGGTCGAGCCGCGCGGGGTCGAGGCGGCGACCGCGCACCAGGCTGGACGGGGCGATCGCCTGTACCGCCGCCGCCAGGATCGGCGCCGACGAGCGGTAGTTGCGGGTCAGCCGGACGATCCGGGCGTCGGCGAAGTCCTGCGCGAACCGGAGGAAGTACGCCACGTCCGCGCCGCGGAACGAGTAGATCGCCTGGTCCGGGTCGCCGATCGCGCACAGGTTCCCGTCCGGCGGGCAGAGCAGCCGCAGCAGGTCGTACTGCACGGCGTCCACGTCCTGGTATTCGTCCACGAACACCCAGCGCCAACGCCGCTGGTACCGCTCGACCAGCGCCGGGTCGGCGGACAGCAGCCCCACCGGCAGCGTCACCAACTCGTCCAGGTCGACCAGGTCGCGTTCGCGCAGCACCTTGACGTACCGCGCCACGGTCTCCTCGTCGAGCCCGGCGGCGAGCATCCGACGCGCCTCGCGCTCCGTCGCCGCGCCCGCCTCGAGCAGGGCGTCGATCCGGTCGGCGTCGTCGGCGACGCGGAAGTCGGGCGACAGTCCGACCGCCGCCGCGTTCTCCCGCAGGATGGACAGCCCGAGGCTGTGGAACGTGGCGACGGTGACGTCCTCGGCGACCGGTCCGAGCAGCGAGTCGAGCCGGCTGCGCAGCTCCTCCGCGGCCCGCCGGGTGAACGTGATCGCCAGGCACTCCTCCGGGTACACCCCCATCTCGGCGCACAGGTAGGCGATGCGGTGGGTGAGCGTGCGGGTCTTGCCCGTACCGGGACCGGCGACGATCAGCAGCGGACCGCCGGGGGCGGACGCGGCGACCCGCTGCATCGCGTCCAGCCGGTCGAGCAGCCCGGTACCGACCTCCTCCATGCCGGCGAGCATCGGTTCGAACGGCTCGTGCGGCGACGGTGCGGGCGTGATCGGGGGCGAGGTCTTCTTCGCGAGGCGGGACCTGGGCGGGGCGGCCGGTCGCGGCGGCGCCGCCTTCGCCGGTGTCGCCGCTGCCGTCGGCTTCGCCGTGGGCTGGCGCTGCTGGGGTACCTCGAACAAGGCATCCGCCCCGGCACGTGCGCCCGCCGTCAACTCGCCCGGGGCAAACAGCTTGATCACCCCGTACTCGCCGTCATAGCCCGCGACCCGGTGCACGGCACCCCGGCGCAGCCGGGCGACCGCCTCGCCGAGCACTTCACCACCGACCCTGCTCAGGTCGTCGAGCGGGGCGGTACGCAGGATCGACAACTCCGGACCCAGCGTGGCGACCAGGTGGGCGAGGCGGGACTCGACGGTCTTCGAGCGCGCGCCGACACCGTGGATCTCGCCGAGTACCTCGGCGAGCGGTACCAGATGGGTGACGTCCTTCGCGTCGACCGGTCGCCGCCCGGACGGCTGGTCGGCGAGATCCTCCACCCGGGACAGCACGCCCACCGTGAGCGGCTTGCCACACTCGGGACACCGACCGCCGGCTTCCCGGGTACGCGCCGGCTCCCACGCGACGCCGCAGGCACGGTGACCGTCCGCGTGGTACTTGCCCTCCTCCGGGAAGAACTCGATCGTGCCGACCAGCCCCGCTCCGGTCCGCATCGCCTCGCGTACCGCAAAATAGTCCAGGTTCGTGTCGAACACCGTCGCCTCGCGCCCCAGCGCCGGCGCGGAGTGGGCGTCGGAGTTGGACACCAGGCGGTACCGGTCCAGCGCGGACACCCGCCAGTTCATCTCCGGGTCCGACGACAGCCCGGTCTCCACGGCGAAGATGTGCTCGGCGAGGTCGGCGTAGCAGTCGGCGATCGCGTCGAAGCCGGACTTTGAACCGAGCGCAGAGAACCAGGGCGTCCAGATGTGCGCCGGCACCAGGTAGCCGTCGGCGCTCGCGTCGAGCGTGATCTCCAGCAGGTCGCGCGAGTCGAGACCGAGGATCGGTCGCCCGTCGGAACCCAGATTGCCGATCCGACCGAGCGCGGCGTTGAACCGCGCCACCGCGTCGAGATCCGGCAGGTACACCAGATGGTGCACCTTCCTGGTGCGACCGTCGCGCTTGTAGATCGTGGAGATCTCGACCGACAGTTGGAACCGGACCTGCGTGGACTGCACCGTACCCGGCAGCTTGCGGCGCACGTCGCTGTCGAGATCGTCACGCAACCGGTACAGCCCGGGCTCGGCCGGCACCAGCGCGTCGCGCAGGTGGTCGTACCACGCCGGGTGGGTGAAGTCCCCGGTGCCCAGCAGGGTGATTCCCTTGCGCCGGGCCCACCAGGCGAGGGTCGGCAGTTCGAGGTCCCGACTGCAGGCCCTGGAGTACTTCGAGTGGATGTGCAGGTCCGCGACGAACGAGTCCGAGCGTGGGGGCACGTCGCATCTTGGCATGCCGTCGGCTGTCAGCGGGAGTCGGCACGCCCGGTCTGTGCGCTATCCGACCCGCTCCGAGGGTCGCCTCATCCGAGCCGGACGATCGCGAACGCTTCGAATAGGGAACAAGACCGACACGTTGCCCGGTCCACGCGGGGTGCCCCGTCAGAGGCGTACAACGGCGATGTACGCACATCACCAGCGTTGTCCAGCTCAACCGGCGCCCCTCCGCGCCGGGTGTTGCGCTCGACCGACCCGGTCGGCGACCCGTTCAGCCACCCGCGAACGGCGGCAGCACGTCCACCGTCGCGCCGTCCGGGAGCGTCGCGTCCCGGTCGTGCCAGGCGACGCCGTCCACAAGGTACGACGAGATCGCCAGCACCTTGCCCAGCCGCTCGCCGTGCCGGGCGACCAGATCGTCGACCAGCCCGGTGAGGGAGGACACGGCAATCTTCTCCTCGCTGGTACCGGCAGCCGCGCGCGCTCCCGCGAAATAGCGGACGGTCACCATGTCAGCCGCCGATCGCCGACATCGGTCGCGCCGGCTGGAGGAACGTCGGGTCGTCGATGCCGTGTCCGGGCAGCTTACCGGCCATCGCGACGCGCCACCGCTCGGCGATCTCCTCGTCACCGGCGCCGCCGCGCAGCGCGGTACGCAGGTCGGACTCCTCGCGGGCGAACAGGCACGCCCGGACCTGCCCGTCGGCGGTCAACCGGGTGCGGTCGCAGGCGCCGCAGAACGGGCGGGTCACGCTCGCGATCACCCCCACCCTGGCGGGCGACCCGTCCGCCGCCCGGTATCCGTCGACCAGCCAGGTCTCCGCCGGGGCGGCACCCCGCTCGGCGGGGTCGGGGGTCAGCGGGAAAGCGGCGGTCAGCGCCGCCAGGATCTCGTCGGCGGTGATCATCAGATCGCGCGACCAGGAGTGGTGCGCGTCCAGCGGCATCTGCTCGATGAACCGCATCTGGTATCCGTGGGCGAGGGCGAACCGCAGCAGCGCCGGCGCCTCGTCGTCGTTGACACCGCGGATCAGGACCGCGTTCAACTTGACCGGAGTCAGACCGGCAGCGGCGGCGGCGGCGATCCCGGCGAGCGTGTCGGGCAGCCGTCGCCGGTGCGACAGCGTCACGAACCGCTCCTCGTCGAGCGTGTCGAGGGAGACGTTCACCCGGTCGAGCCCCGCCCGCACCAGCGGCTCGGCGAGCCGGTCGAGACCGATGCCGTTGGTGGTCAGGGAGATGGACGGTCGAGGTCGCAGCGCGGCGACCGCGTCGATGATGTCCACCAGACCGGGGCGCAGCAGAGGCTCGCCGCCGGTGAACCGCACCTCCGTGATGCCGAGCCGCTCGACACCGATCCGGACCAGGCGTACCACCTCGGCGTCGGTGAGCACGTCCGGCCTCGGCAGCCACGGCAGCCCCTCCGGGGGCATGCAGTAGGTGCAGCGCAGGTTGCACCGGTCGGTCAGCGACACCCGCAGGTCGGTGGCTATCCGGCCGTACCGGTCAGCGAGCGGGATCATTTTTCGACCGTAGCGCGTACCGCCGACATCACGGCGTCGCGATAGCCGACTCCGAACAGCGCCGTGTGCACGAGCAGCAGGTACAGCTGGTGCAGCGGCACCCGGTCGCGCCAGCCGTCCGCCAGCGGCCAGGCGTCCTGGTAGGCGCCCAGAATCCGGTCCAGGTACGGCGCCCCGCCGAACAGCGCGAGCAGCGCGAGATCGGTTTCCCGGTGCCCGCCGTGCGCCGCCGGATCGACCAGCCGGGCGCGCCCGTCCTCACCCCACAGCACGTTGCCCGGCCACAGGTCGCCGTGTACCCGCGCGGGCGGCTCGTCGGCGGCGGGTCCGGCGTACTGCTCGATGTTCGCGAGCACCCGCTCGACGAGCTGCGCGTCGGACGTCGACAGGGCGCCGTTGTCGACCGAGGCGCGCAGGTACGGTTCGAGCCGGGTACCCGCGAACCAGGTCGCCCACGGACCGGGCGACGGCGTGTTGTCCAGCGGCAGCGCGCCGATGTACCCCCGCCAGTCCGCCCCGAACGCGGGCGCGCCCGCGCGGTGCAGGGCGGCGAGGTCCCGACCGAACCGCTCCGCCGCCTCGGGGGTCGGTCGACCGTGCTCGACCCACTCCAGGGCGAGCAGGTCGGGCAGTTCGACGATCACCTCGGGGACCGGGACCGCTCCCGCCTCGCGCAGCCAGCGCAGCCCGGCGGCTTCGGCGGCGAAGAAGCCGTCCGGGGTACCGCCCCGACCCTTGCCGGTCGGCCAGGTCTTCATGAACACCGAGTTGCCGTCGTCGAAGGTCAGGCGTGCCGCGTCGCAGATGTCCCCGCCCGCGACCGGTGTCTCCCGGATGCGTTGATGCGTCAGGAAGGTCGGCAGGAGCTGCGGGTGCGCCTTGAGATACGCCAGGTCCACGCGTTGCACCGTACCCGGGACCTGGCGGGCGTCGAGGGACGAGGATGACGGATATGAGCGAGGTGAGGACCCGGGCGGGAGCCCCGCCGGTGACCATCCGCCCGTACCGGCCGAGCGACCACCACGCGGGCCGACGGCTGTGGGCCGAACTGACCGGTCACCACCAGGAGATCTACGGCGAGGCGGGTACCGGTGGGGAGTCCGACACCGGCGCTGACGCCGGGGCGGCGTTCGAGGAGTACCTGACTCGGCTGGACCTGTCCGGGGTGTGGGTCGCCGACCATCCCGAGGCGGGTGTGATCGGCCTCGTCGGGCTGATTCTCCGAGGTCGGGGCGGCGAGGTCGAGCCGATCGTGGTGGACGCCGGGTACCGCCGCCGGGGCATCGGCCACGCGCTGCTCGACGAGGTCGCCGGGCAGGCGCGCCGACGGGGCATGGCGGAACTGACGGTCAGTCCCCGCGCCCGGGACATCGAGGCGGTCCGGTGCTTCCACGCCGCCGGGTACACCACGCTGTCCAGCCTGACGTTCACCCTCGACATCGACGGCGCGCGCCGACCGTCGCGCGGCATCGACATGTACGGGCTGCGCTTCTCGTACTAGCGGCGTCCGCCCCGGGGTTATCCACAGGCGTCGGCGATAGCCTTACCGTCGCCCCGTACCGCCGGCACGCTGCCAGGCATGGCGAACCTCATCCTGCGTACCCCGGCGGACCTGCTCGCCGCCGTGCCCTATCTCCTCGGGTTCCATCCCACCGACAGCCTGGTCGCGGTCGGGCTGCGCCGCTGCCGCGTGGTCTTCCAGGCGCGTGCCGACCTGCCCGGTCCACGGCTGCCGGTCACCGACTTCGCCGCCCATGTCGCGGGGGTCGTGGCGCAGCAGCGGGTGGACACCGCGCTGCTGGTCGGATACGGAGCGGCCGAGCGGGTGACGCCCGCCGTCGAGGCGACCCGCTCCGCGCTCGCGCTGCTCGACGTCGAGGTACCGGAAATGCTGCGCGCCGAGCACGGTCGCTACTGGTCCTACGTCTGCGACCGGCCGGACTGCTGCCCGCCGGACGGAGTGCCGTACGACATCGCCGCCAGCGCGGTCGCCGCCGAGGCGACGCTCGCCGGCTGGGTCGCGCTGCCCGACCGGCACGCGTTGGTCGCGCAACTGGCGCCGGTCGACGGCGCGGCGCGCGCCGCGATGAGCGTCGCGACGAGGCGCGCCGGACGTCGCCTGGAGCGGCTGCTCGACCCGGGCGCGCACCGGGCGGCGACGGACGGCACGGCAAGCGCGACTGCCCGCTCCCGACCGAACCGCCGTCGCCTGGCGAAGGTGCTCGCCGCCGGGGAGGACGCGGTGGCGACCGGTCTCGACCGGTACCGCGACGGCGGGCGGCTCGACGACGACGAGGCAGCGTGGCTCACCGTGCTGCTGACCCATCGCCCGGTTCGCGATCACGCCTGGTCGTTGATCGGCTCCGCGACCGCTGTCACGCATCGGGCGCTGTGGCTCGACGTGGTACGCCGCGCCCAGCCCCATCTCGTCGCCGCGCCGGCGACCCTGCTCGCGTTCGCCGCCTGGCAGGGCGGCGACGGAGCGTTGGCTTCGGTCGCCCTCGAGCGTGCCCTGGGCGTCGACCCCGACTACCGGCTCGCGCGGCTGCTCGACGAGGCGCTGCGACACGGGCTGCCGCCGGATGTGCTGACCGGCAGCCGCCCCGCCGGACAGCCGGCTCAGGTGATCCGTTCGGGGCGGGTGTAGACGTTCATGGTCGTACCGCGCAGGAAGCCGACGATGGTCAGCCCGACGTCGTCGGCCAGGTCGACCGCGAGAGTGCTGGGCGCGGACACCGCCGCGAGCACCGGGATGCCCGCCATCGACGCCTTCTGGGTGAGCTCGAAGCTCGCCCGCCCGGAGACGAGCAGGATGTGCCCGCGCAGCGGCAGCCGGCGTTGCCGGACAGCCCATCCGACCAGCTTGTCGACCGCGTTGTGCCGTCCCACGTCCTCGCGCACCACGACCAGTTCGCCGTCGGGCGTGAACAGTCCGGCGGCATGCAGCCCGCCGGTGGCGGCGAAGGTCTTCTGCGCCACCCGCAGCGCGTCGGGCATGGCGGCGAGGGTCTTGGCGGACACGGTCGCCGGGTCGTCCGCGACCGGGAACACCGACCGGGTCCGCACCGCGTCGATGCTGGCCTTGCCGCACACGCCGCATGAACTGGTGGTGTAGAAGTTGCGACTCGGATCGGTGACCGGTGGCGGCACGTGCGGCGCGAGGACCACATCGACCACGTTGTACGTGTTCGGCTCCTCGCTGCCGGCGCACAGTTGCGCGGTGACCACGTCGTCCGCGTCGCGGATCACGCCTTCGGTCAGCAGAAACCCGAGTGCGAGGTCGAGGTCGTCGCCCGGAGTGCGCATGGTGACCGCGAGCGGCGGTCGGCGTACCCCCGCCGATCCGACCCGCAGTTCCAGCGGTTCCTCGGCGGCGAGCGTGTCAGGGCGACGGATCACACCGCTGCGCGTGTCGACGCGGACCACGGTCCGTCGGGAGGTCACCCGTGCCATCGGTCCATTCTCGTCGCGCCCACGACGATGTGCCCAGGTACCGTGACTTCCTGTGACGACCGGTTCCGCGCCCGACGTGGGGTACGTCGCGGTGGTGCTCGCCGGTGGCGCGGGTCGCCGCCTCGGCGGCGACGCCAAGCCCACCCTGACCGTTGCCGGGCGACCGATGCTCGCCCGGGTGCTCGACGCGGTCGCCGACGCGCAGGTACGGATCGTCGTCGGCCCGCCGAGCCTGCCGCTGCCGCAGGGTGTCCGCCGGACCCGCGAGGAACCGCCCGGCGGCGGACCGGTCGCGGGCGTAGCGGCAGGGTTCGCGGCGCTCGCCGAGGGTGCGGCGACCGGGCTGGGGTACGTCGCCCTGCTCGCCGCCGACCTGCCGTTTCTGGATCGGCAGTCGGTCGCGGCGCTGCGCGGCGCGCTGGCGGGGTCGAGCGCCGACGGCGCGGTGTACGTCGACGCGACCGGGCACCGGCAGTGGCTGTGCGGGGTGTGGCGAACCGCCGCGCTGACCGACCGGCTCGCGCGGATCGGCCCACGGTACGACGGTCTGTCGATGCGACGCCTGCTCGGTCCGCTGAACGCGATCGAGCTCGTCTCGGCGCGTACCGAGCGGGCGCCCTGGTACGACTGCGACACTGCGGAAGATCTGGTACGCGCTGAAGGATGGGCAGATGAGCACGCTGGACGAGTGGAATGAGGCGGTACGGTCGGCGCTGAACGTCGACCCGGTCGACACCCGCCTCGTGCTCGACCTCGCGCGCGACGTGGCGCACGGAGTCGCCCGACCCGCCGCCCCGCTCACCGCGTACCTGGTCGGCGTCGCCGTCGGACGAGGAGCCGACCCGGCCGAGGTCGCGGCGACCATCAGCGCGCTGGCGGCGAACTGGTCCGCTCCGGCCGAGCCGAGCTGAGGCCCGCCGGGTCGGACCCCCGATGCGGCGGTCGGATGTGTCGCACAGGTGTACACGATGACGGGCACGGAACCCGGTCACGATGCCGGCGGCTGCACCGGCTCCAGCCGGACGACGATGCTCTTCGAAGCCGGCGTGTTCGAGCCTTCCGCCGTCGAGTCGAGCGGCACCAGAACGTTCGCCTCCGGAAAGTACGTCGCCGCGCAGCCCTTCGCCGTCGGGAAGCCGACCACCCGGAACGAGCGCGCGCGCCGCTGCGACCCGTCCGTCCACTCCGACACCAGGTCCACCGTCGCGCCGTCGGCGATACCGAGTTTCGCCAAATCGTCCGGGTTGACGAAGACCACCCGGCGACCGCCGTGCACCCCCCGGTACCGGTCGTCCAGCCCGTAAATCGTGGTGTTGTACTGGTCGTGGCTGCGCACCGTCTGCAGGAGCAGCCGCCCCGGCGGTACCTCGACGAACGTCAGCGGCGTGACCGTGAACCGTGCCCTGCCCGACGGCGTCGGGAAGGAACGCAGGTCGCGAGGCGGATGCGGCAACGTGAACCCGCCCGGTCGCGACACCTTCGCCTCGTAGTCCGCGAACCCCGGTACCACCCGCGCGATCAGCTCCCGGATCGCCCGGTAGTCCGCCTCGAACGCCTGCCAGGGCAGCGCGTCGCCCAGCAGGGTACGGGCGAGCCGGCACACGATCGCCACCTCGGAGAGCAGGTGCGGCGAGGCGGGCGGCAAGTTGCCGCGCGAGGCGTGCACCGACGACATCGAATCCTCGACGGTGACGAACTGCTCGCCGGCTGCCTGCCGGTCCCGCTCGGTACGCCCGAGGCAGGGCAGGATCAGCGCGGTGCGCCCCGGTACCACATGCGACCGGTTCAACTTCGTCGACACCTGTACGGTCAGCGCGCAGGAGCGCAGCGCCGCCTCGGTGACCTCGGTATCCGGAGTCGCCGAAGCGAAGTTGCCGCCCAGCGCCATGAACACCCGGACCTTGCCGTCGCGCATCGCGCGGATCGCCTCGACTGTGTCGTACCCGCGCGTCGTGGGCGGCGTGAAGCCGAGCGCCTCGCCCAGCGCCCCCACCCAGGGCGGCGGCTCGTGCCAGATGCCCATGGTGCGGTCGCCCTGCACGTTCGAGTGACCGCGTACCGGGCACAGCCCCGCCCCCGGCTTGCCCACCATGCCGCGCAGCAACTGGACGTTGACGATCTCGCGGATCGCGGCGACCGAGTCGTGCCGCTGGGTGAGCCCCATCGCCCAACACACGATCGTGGCGTCGGACGCGGCGAACAACTTCGCGGTCGCGACGATCTCCTCGCGCGGCAGCCCGGTCGCGGCGCACACCCGGTCCCAGTCCAGGTCCTCCAGCGCGGCGCGGTACCCCTCGTACCCCTCCGTGTAGGTGTCGACGAACGCCCGGTCGACCGCGCCCCACTGCACCAGCAGCGACCCGATCGCCTGGAACAGGGCGAGGTCGCCACCGACCCGGATGTGCAGGAACCGGTCGGCGAGCGGCGTACCGTCGCGCACCCAGCCGCTCACCTTCTGCGGATTGCGGAACCGGATCAGCCCCGCCTCCGGCAGCGGGTTCACCGCGACGATCCGCGCGCCGTTCCGCTTCGCCTGCTCCAGCGCGGTCAGCATGCGGGGGTGGTTGGTACCCGGGTTCTGCCCCACCACCACGATCAGCTTCGCGCGGTGGATGTCGTCCAGGGTCACCGAGCCCTTGCCGACCCCGATCGTGCCGGACAGCGCCACGCCCGACGACTCGTGGCACATGTTCGAACAGTCCGGCAGGTTGTTCGTCCCGTACGCGCGGGCGAACAACTGGTAGACGAACGCGGCTTCGTTCGAGGTACGCCCCGAGGTGTAGAACACCGCCTGGTCCGGGGTACCGGCGCGCAGCTCCTTGGCGATCATCTCGAACGCGTCGTCCCACGCGATCGGTTCGTACCGGTCGCTGCCCTCGCGCAGCACCATCGGTTCGGTCAGCCGACCCTGCTGACCCAGCCAGTGGTCGGTACGGGCGGCGAGTTCGCCGACCGGGTGCGCGGCGAAGAACTCCGGTCCGACCCGGCGCAGCGTCGCCTCCTCGGCGACCGCCTTCGCGCCGTTCTCGCAGAACTCGGCGTGCGAACGCTTGCCCGGCGCGGGGTCGGGCCAGGCGCAGCCCGGACAGTCGAAGCCGTCCACCTGGTTGACCTTGAGCAGCGTCAGCGTGGTACGGCGGACACCCATCTGACCGATGCCGGCGCGCAGCCCGTGGGTGACGCCGGCCGGGCCGGCAGCCGAGCGCTGCGGTGGCAGTACGGTGAGATCGCGGTCGCCGATGTCGTCGTGCGGTGCGTGCGTGGCCATAGACGTCCTCCCGTGGAGGACCCTAGCCGTCATCCGCGGCTAGGGTGTGGGCATGACGGCTGACAGCCCGGCGGAGGCGGCGCTTCTCGACGAACCCACCACGTCCGACCTCGCCGCGAAGGTCCACGAGGCGTGGCGGGAATTCGCCGGCGCGCTGGCAGACGCGCTGCCCGCCCTTCCCGCCGGGGCGCGGCTCGGGCTGACCCTCGACCCGACCGCGTCCGGCACCGGCGACGCGGTGTACGGCATCGAGGTGGAAGCCGAGGCGGAAGGTGTGCTGCGCGCGCTCGCCGTGGGCAACGCGTCGCTGCCCGACGGGTACCGCCTGGACCGCGCCGCCATCGCCGAACTCGTCGCGCTCGGCTGGTCGCCGCCCGGCGTGGTGGAGGATTCCGGGCAGCAGTTCGGGCTGGTCACCCGCGCCGACGAGGCGCGAGCCGCGGCAGTGGTGATGACCCGCACGCTGCGCGACGTGTACGGCGCTCCGCATCCCGCGTTCGTCACGTACCTCGTCGAGGCGCCGGACGACCAGCAGGCGGCGGTACCGGCGCTCGGCTCGGCCCGTCCGCTGGTCGCGTCGGCGGTCGACACCGCCCCCCGGTCCGCCGCCGACCTCGCCGACCTCGAGAGGTTGTCGCTCGCCGACCGGGTACACCTGGTGCTCGCGGCGATGATGAAGACCGAGGCGGACGCGGTACCGGTGGACGCCGACGGCGACATCGGCATCCGCGCCGGGTCGGCGATGGTGTTCGTCAAGGTGCGCGACAACCCGCCCCTGGTCGACGTGTTCTCCCCGGTACTGACCGAGTTGCACCCGAGCGAGGCGTTGTACGAGCGGCTGTCCGAGCTGACCAGCCGGATGCCGATCGGGCGGCTGTACTTCACCGGCGGCACGGTGTGGGCGTCGGTACCGGTGTTCGGCCGCGACTTCCAGGCGAGTCACCTGATGCTCGCGGTGCAGGTGATGACCGGGCTCGCCGACGAACTCGACGACCGGCTGCACGGCGAGTTCGGCGGCAAGCGCTTCTTCGGCGAGGAGAAGCCGGCGGTCCGGTCCGAGGGCACCGGAATGTACCTGTAGCCGCCGGTCAGCCGGGTGGACCGAAGGCGAGCGCCAGCCGGACCGCGACATCGCGTACCGCGGTGAACCGTCTGACCTGGGACAGCCGGCTGGCTCGCGTCGACATCGCCGCCAGCCGCTGCGTCGGACGGCGGCGCAACCGGTCGTACTCCCGCAGACCGGCGGGGACGTCGCCGGTGGCGAGGCAGTCGGCGAGGGTCACCCCGTCGATCAGCGCCTGGCACGCGCCTTGACCGAGGTCGGGGGTCATGGCGTGCGCGGCGTCGCCGAGCAGCGCGACCGTACCGTCCACGTAGGACGGCAGCGGTGGGTCGAGGTAGTAGATGTCGTGCCGGATGACCCGCGAGGTGGCGTACCGGTCGAGGATCGCCGGAATCGGGTCGTGCCAGGAACCGAAGTGGCGGCGCAACTCGACGACGTCGGGGTCGCTCGGCGTGTACCCCTCGGGCGCGGCGAGGACCGCGTACCAGTTGGTCCTGCCCGGCTCCTCGGGGGTGATGCCGAACTTCCTGCCCACGCCCCAGGTCTCGCCGCCCGTCTCGGTGTCCAGGTCGGCGACGCCCCGCCATACCGTCATTCCGGTGTACCGCAGCCGGTGCCGGTCGCCGAACAACGCTCGCCGCACTCCGCTGTTGATGCCGTCCGCGCCGATCACGACGTCGTACCCCTCGCGGAGCGGACCCGGATCGTCCACGGTGTGCCCGAAGTGGACGACGTCCGGCGGGAGCGCGTCGTGGAGCAGTCCCAGCAGTGCCGGGCGGGACAGCAGGTAGACCGGTTCGCCGTGGCGACGCCGAAGTCGTTCCATGTCCAGGGTGGCGATCCGGCTGCCGTCCGGGCGGCGGATCGCGCCGCTCGCCTGCGGGCGACCCACCTTTCGTGCCTGTTCGCCCAGCCCGAGCCGGTCGAGGGCGCGCAGCGCGGTCGGCCACATGCCGAGCCCGGTGCCGGTCTCCGGCAGGTGCGTACCGCGTTCGAACACGGTGACCTTCCATCCCGCGGCACGCAGCCCGATCGCCGCCGCCAGCCCCCCGATGCCGCCGCCCACGACGGCTGCCTTCTTCCTCATGCCCCGACCGTACTACATCTGTAGTGGAAACACTACCGCTGTAGTGTGCGGGCATGACGGATCGACGGGAACTGCTGCTGGACGCCGCGATCACCGTTCTCGGTACCCGCGGGCTGCGCCAACTGACCCACCGCGCGGTCGACGCGGAGGCAGGTCTGCCGGAGGGCTCCACCTCGAACATGTTCCGCACCCGCGAGGCGCTGATCAGCGGTGTCCTGGACCGGCTGGTGGAGTTGGAGACCGCCGCGTGGCAGCGTCTCGCCTCCGGGTCGGCAGCGGCGGTCGCCGGACCCGGACCGGGTGCCCAGGTGAGCCCCGAGCGGTTCGCCGCCCTGGTCGCGACCATGATGCGGGAACTCGTCGGCGAGGCGCGGCAGCTCACCCTGGCGCGGCACGCGATCTTCCACGAGGCGGCGTTCCACCCCGGACTGCAGGAGCGGATCGCGGCGAGCCAGGCGCGGCTGGCGGAATGGGGCGTACCGTGGCTCGCCCGCCTCGGCTCGGCGCAGCCCGAATCGGACTACCGGACGCTGCTCGGACTCATCGACGGACTGCTGCTCATCCAGCTCGCCAGCCCGGTACCGGACTTCGACCCGGAACCGTCGATCCTGGTGATGCTGCGCGGGTTGGGCGGCGGTGACGCCCGGTCGACCCGGTCGCCCGGCACCGACCCGACGTGCGATTAGCCGGGGTGCGCGCGGTTACCGCGACGGCTTGCCGCCGTCGCCCCCGGTTACCGCGACGGCTTGCCGCCGTCGCTCGGGGCGACGGTTCCGGCGGGCGTGTCGACCAGCCGGGACAGCACGATCAGGCTGCGTGTCGAGGTGATGAAGCGCTCCGCGCGCAGCCGTTCCAGCGCCTGCTCCAGGTGGCTGATGTTCGCGGCGCGCAGGTGCACCAGGGCGTCCGCCTCGCCGGACACGGTGTACGCGGCGACCACCTCGGGATGGCGTTTCGCGGCGGCGGCGATCTGCGCCGGCGTGGTGCGACCGGTACAGAACAGCTCGATGAACGCCTCGGTCGTCCAGCCCACCGCGGCGGGATCGAGCACGGCGGTGAACTTGGTGATCACGCCGGCCGCCCGGAGCCGGTCCACCCGGCGCTTGACCGCCGGGGCGGACAGCGCGACCTGGGCGCCGATCTCCGCGTACGACGCGCGTCCGTCGGCGACGAGTGACGCAATGATTCGCTGATCTACCGCGTCAATCTGCAATGTTCCGCCCTCCGAACGCAAGATTTTCCGCTGTTCCGTGCCCGCCGAGCGTACCTAACCTCTGATCTGTGACTCCGCCTGCTCGAACCGCGCGAAAGCGTACATACCTCATGTGCCCGCCCGAGCACTTCCGGGTGGAGTACAAGATCAATCCGTGGATGGACCCGTCACAGCCGGTCGACGGCGAACTCGCCCTGAAGCAGTGGACGATGCTGCGCGACGCCCTCGTCGCCCTGGGTCATGAGGTACACCTGCTCGACCCCGACCCGGCGCTGCCCGACATGGTCTACGCCGCGAACGGCGCGTTCGTGGTCGACGGCACCGTGTACGGCGCCCGATTCCGGCACCCGCAGCGGGTGCGCGAGGCGGAACTGCACCGCCGCTTCTACGAGTCGCGCGGCTTCCGGTACGTCGAACCCGAGCACACCAACGAAGGCGAGGGCGACTTCACGTTCGTACCCGCCGCGCACGGCGGCGTGATCCTGGCGGGGCACGGCTTCCGCAGCGCCCACCCGGCGCACGCCGAGGCGCAGGAGATCCTCGGTCGCCCCGTGATCTCCCTGCGGCTGGTCGACCCCCGCTTCTACCACCTGGACACCGCGCTCGCCCCGCTCGACGACCACAACATCGTCTACTACCCGGGCGCCTTCTCGCCGGCAGCCCAGGCGGTACTGGCGCAACTGTTCCCGGACGCGGTGCTCGCCGGCGAGCACGACGCGGTCGCCTTCGGACTCAACCTGGTCAGCGACGGCGCGAACGTGTTCATCAACGCGGAGGCGAGCGCCCTCGCCGCCACGCTCGCCGCGCACGGCTACCGACCGGTACCGATCGAGCTGGGTGAACTGAAGAAGGGCGGCGGCAGCGTCAAGTGCTGCATCGCCGAACTGCGATGACGAGTCGGGGCGGGCGCGTTCCGCGCCCGCCCCGACCACCCCGTCCCGCTACTTCTGCACCGGGATCAGGATCAGCTTCGCGGTGTTGGTGTCGCCGTCCTTGGTACCGGCGACCCCGATCTCCTCGCCGACCTTGACGCTGCTCGGCTGCACCGTGGTCCGGTGCTCGACGACCCGGATCGGGCTGCCGAACGTCCAGGTCATGGTGAACCCGTCCGAGGACTTCACGGTCACCGTCCGGTCGTCGATGGCGGTCACCGTGCCCCGCTGTACCTCGACGGTCTTGTCGCCGTCCTTCGTCTTCACGACCGCCTCGCCGTGCAGCATGTTCCGCCGCATCAGGACCCGGTCCCGGATCAGCCGGCGCCGCGCGTTCGGGTGCTGCCCGTTGCTGTCCCCGCTCGGGCTGGGGTTGGCGACCGGTACCAGGTCGTCGGTCGAGAACCCGAGCGCGTTCAGCGCGGACGCCTCGGGCGACAGGACGGCGGCCTCGGCAGCCGCCGGTCCGCACGCGGTGAGACCGAGCAGTCCGGCGACCGCGATCACGGCACCCGCCGCGGCGACTCCGAACCGGTTACGCAGCTTCATCTGTCGTCCCTTCGTCGATGCCCCCGCTCGGGGCGCCGCTGCCGGCGCCCGTCCGGGGCGGTACCACTGTCGCCGATGGAGCGCAGGGCTGCGTCAAGGCGATGTACGAGGTTGGTAAGAGCCGGGGTACGGCAGCCGGACGGTGAACCGGGCACCGCCCTCGGTCGCGTGCCCGGCTTCGATCGCGCCGCCCAGCCGGCGTACCAGCCGCGCGGCGAGCGCGAGACCGAGCCCGCTGCCGACCTTCCGGACACCCCGGTACCGCTGGTACAGCGCGCCCCGCTCGAACGCGACCGCGAGGTCCTCGTCGGTGAACCCGGGTCCGCCGTCGCGCACCTCGACCACGCCGTACCCCGGCGGGTCGGCGTCGCGGACCGCGAGCACGACGGGTGCGCCCGCCGGTACCACCCGCAGCGCGTTCTCCAGCAGCCCGTCGATCACCTGCCGGATGCGTCCCGGGTCGGTCAGCACCGCGACCGGACCGGGCGGCAGTTCGGTACGCAGGACCAGCCCGGCGCTTTCGACCCGACCGCGCCACGCTTCCGCCACCCCGGCGACCAGGGCGGTGAGGTCGACCGGCAGGAGTTCGAGCGGGAACTCGTCGGCCTCCAGCCGAGCCAGGGCGAGCAGGTCGGCGACCAGTCGGTCCAGGTGCTCCGCCTCGGCGAGCATGGTGCGACCCGCCTGCCCCGCGTCCTGCGGGGCGATCACTCCGTCGGCGATCGCCTCGGCGTACCCGCGCAGCGTCGTCAACGGTGTCCGTAGCTCGTGCGAGATGGACAGCAGGAACTCGCGCTGCCGGTTCTCGCTGGTCGCGAGCGCCGCCGCGAGCTGGTTGAGCGCTCGCGACAGGTCCTCGACCTCGGCGGGCGGCTGCACCGGTACCCGTACCGTCCGGTCGCCCGCCGACAGCCGGGCGGCGGCGGTCGCGGCGTGCCGCAACGGCTGGGCGATCCGGCTCGCCAGGAACGCGCCGGCTGCCGCCCCGCCCAGCAGACCGGCGAGCAGCGGCAGCCAGAGCACCCGCGCCACCTGCCGGGCGGTACCGGTGACCAGCGGCTGGACGAGGACCACGCCGTCCCCGCCGGGCAGCGGACGTCCCTCGACGAGCGACACCCGCCCGGCGACCACGGCGGGGCGTTCGGACACCGGTTTGCCCGCCCCGATCTGGCGTACCACCCTCGCCGGCAGCCCGACCCGGTCCGGCGTGCCGTGATGGATCAGGTACACGTCGATGCCCTGGCCGCGCAGGGTGCGCACCGCGCGGTCCTCGGCGGCGGTGTCCCCGGTCGCCAGGCGCGGACGTAGGACCTCGGTGACCACCTTCGTCTCGACCGCCAGCGCGTCGCGCGCCTGCCGGTTCGCGGCGCGCACCGCCAGCGGAAACGCCACCGCCGCGGTGACCAGCACCGAGATCAGCGCGGCGCCGCAGGTCACCAGCATGGTGCGGGCGGTCAGGGTGCCGGTGGTCCGACGCCAGGCGCTCGGAAGGGGCGTCCCCGCGCCCGGCGCGGAGCTGGGCATGCCCGCGCGCGGCGTGGAGTTGGGGGTCGGCGGGCGCTGCCCGGCGCCCGGCACCGGGCTAGCCATCGGCGGCGTACCCGACGCCGCGCACCGTGCGGATGATCGACCCTGCCGCGCCGAGTTTGCCGCGCACCTGCGCGACGTGCACGTCGACGGTACGGGTACCGGCGTGCGCCGCGTAGCCCCACACCGAGGCGAGCAGCTCCTCCCGGGTGAACACCCGACCGGGGCGCGCCATCAGGTGCGCGAGCAGGTCGAACTCGGTCGGAGTGAGCGCCACCGGGGCGCCCGCGGCGTGTACCGAGCGCCGCGCCGGGTCGAGGGCGACGTCGCCGAGGACGCGCACCCGGTCGCCGTCGGGGGGACCGGCTGCCCGTCGTACCAGCGCCTTGACCCGGGCGACGAGTTCGCGGGGACTGAACGGCTTGGTGACGTAGTCGTCCGCGCCGAGTTCCAGACCGAGCACCCGGTCGACCTCGTCGTCCCGTGCGGTCAGGAAGATCACCGGGGTCCAGTCGCCGTCCTCGCGCAGCTTGCGGCAGATGTCGGTACCGGACAGCCCGGGCAGCGCGATGTCCAGCACGCAGACCACCGGTCGCAGTCGCCGCGCCGCCGCGAGTCCCAGGTCGCCGTCGCCTTCGACGTGGACACCGAAGCCTTCGCGGGTCAGGTACATCCGGACGAGATCGGCGATCGGGCGCTCGTCCTCGACGACGAGCACCAGCCCCTTCGCGGGTTCCACGCCGACCATGATGTCCGACGGTCGGTCACCGCCGCGTCAGGGGCGTGTTCGGGATGTGTACGGGGTGAGTACGCGCCGCAGGTCAGCGGCGGGCCGGACGACCGACCGGCAGCGCCGGACGGCGGGCGCTGAACACCTGGTTGAGCAGGGCGTCCAGCCGCCACACCTGCTTCGGATGCCCGGTGGTGATCCAGAACCGTTGGCGTACCCCGTCCGCCCCGGTCAACGCGAGTTCCAGCCCGGACCGGCGCGGGTCGGGCGCCCACACGACCTCGCGCAGTTCCCGGATCATCGCGTCGAGTTCCACCCGCGCCCGGTGCAGGGTGCGGCTCTCCCGGCTGACGGCGAGCCGACCGCGGGTCAGCAGCAGCAGGTGTTCGCCGGCCAGCGGACGGTCCGGGCGTACACACCTGGCGACGACCAGGACCGACGCGTCCGACCCGACGCAGCGCCGGAAGAGCGGGATGTGGCGGCTGATGGCGCGTACCGGTACAGCCGCCTCGTTCGCGGCCGCGAGAAACGTCCGAGCGAACATATCCATATCAGGCGTAACGATCTCGACTAGGGCAAAGTCGCGCGATTGTCAAGAGTTACAGCAGCTCCAGAATCGTGGCGTTCGCCATTCCGCCGCCCTCGCACATCGTCTGCAGCCCGTACCGGATGCCCCGCCGCCGCATGTCGTGCAGCATCGTGGTCATGATCCGGGCACCGGAACCGCCCAACGGGTGACCCAGCGCGATCGCCCCGCCGTTCGGGTTCACCCGAGCCGGGTCCGCCCCGGTCTCGACCAGCCACGCCAGCGGTACCGGGGCGAACGCCT
Source organism: Micromonosporaceae bacterium (assembly GCA_036378155.1). Lineage (GTDB taxonomy): Bacteria > Actinomycetota > Actinomycetes > Mycobacteriales > Micromonosporaceae > DASUXA01. The sequence continues at coordinate 94,957 of DASUXA010000032.1, forward strand.
CGTTCACCTCGAACACCCCGATGTCGTCGATGGACAGACCGGACCGCTTCAGCGCCTTCGCGGTCGCCGGGATCGGGGCGGTCAGCATCACCACCGGGTCGTCCGCCGCGACCACCGCCGTGTGGATGCGCGCCAGCGGCGTGAGTCCGTGCTCGTACGCCCAGTCGCTGCTGGTCACCGCGAGGGCGGCGGCGCCGTCGGAGATCTGCGACGCCGACCCGGCGGTCACCACGCCGTCCGGTCGGAACGGGGTCGGCAGTTCGGCGAGCCGGGCGAGGCTGGTGTCGCGTCGGATTCCCTCGTCGGCGGCGAACCCGCCGACCGGGACGACCTCGTCGGCGAACCAGCCGGCGTCCTGCGCGGCCGCCGCCTTCCGGTGGCTCGCCAGGGCGTACTCGTCCAGCCGAGCGCGGTCGAAGCCCCACCGCCGGGCGATCAACTCGGCGCCCACGCCCTGGTTGAACGGCACGACCGCGTCCGTGTCGAAACCCTCGACCGTGGCGTACCGCTCGCGGACCAGGTCGCCGTACGGTCGACCGGCGTCCGCCCCGACACTCGCGCCCATCGCGACCCGGGTCATCGACTCGACGCCGCCGGCCACCACGAGATCCGCCTGACCGGAGATCACCGCGGCGGCGGCGAAATGTACCGCCTGCTGGCTCGACCCGCACTGCCGGTCGATGCTGGTGCCCGGTACGGACTCGGGCCAGCCGGCGGCCAGCACCGCGTTGCGCCCGACGTTCCAGGACTGCTCGCCGACCTGGGAGACGCAGCCCCACACCACGTCGTCGACGTCGGCGGGGTCGAATCCGATCCGCTCGGCGAGGGCGCGCAGGACCTGGGCGGACAGGTCGACCGGGTGGACCCCGGCGAGGGCTCCCTTGCGCCGTCCGACCGGGGTGCGGACCGCGCCGACGATCACCGCGTCACGAGCCATTGTTACTCCTCAGTAGGGTGGCTGGGCTCGATGCTACCCCGCGACGGGGCTGGACCGGACCGGCGTGGGACCAGGCGGCGCGAGCCGACCGGCGGGGATCGCCGCGCCACCGGCCGCGGGTGGCATTCTTTGCGGGTGAACCTGCGCGACGCCGCGATGCCCGACGAGCCGCAGCGCCAACCGGAGCGCGAGGCACAGCCTCGCCGCCGGGTACCGCCCGACTCCGTGCGCTGGCACGTCGACCGCCGACTGACCTGGGCGAAGCTCGCCGGGCTCGGGGTACTGGTCGCGATCGGGGTGCTCGCCACGCCCGACGCGCCGGGGCTGGCGTTGCTCGGGGTGGCGGCGCTGGCGCTCGCGGGGTACGCGATCCGCGATCTCGTCGCCCCGGTACGGCTCGCCGCCGACCGGGCGGGCGTGACCGTGGTCGCCGGGTACGGCGGACACCACCGACTGGAGTGGTCGGAGATCACGAGGGTACGGGTGGACCGGCACACCCGGTTCCTGAGCCGGTCCGAGTTCCTCGAGATCGAGACCGACGAGCGGCTGTACCTGCTGAGCGGGTACGACCTGGGGGTACCGGTCGACCAGGCGGCGGCGACGCTCGCCGCGATCCGCGGTGCCGACTGACGCGGTGCCGACTGACGCCGGCGACGGTCAACCGATTAGCGTCGAGGTCTGCCAGAAGGTGACGAGCCCGAGCAGGGCGACCACGATCAGACACACGCCGACCTGGACCGCTGTCCGGTTCCCTCGCGGCGCGTACGCCATCCCGGCAGCCACAACCGCCCCGGTGACCAGACCGCCGAGATGCCCGGCGATGGATATGCCGGGGATCGTGAACGTGATGACCAGGTTGAGCACCAGTACCGGGAGGACCCCGGCGGCGGACCTGCCGAGCCGGCGCAGGATCACGAACAGGGCGGCGAACAGCCCGAACAGCGCGGTCGACGCGCCCGCGGTCAGCGCGTGCGGCTGGAACACGTACGCCGCGACGTTGCCGCCCAACCCGGCCAGCAGGTACAGCGCGAGGAACCGGAGCGGGCCGAGCGCGGCTTCCAGATTTCGACCGAGCACCCACAACGCCCACATGTTCGCGGCGAGGTGGATCAGGCCGAAGTGCAGGAACATCGCGGTGACGAGGCGGTAGTACTCGCCGGCGGCGACGCCGTGCACCGCGCCGCCCGGTACGTACGGGGCGTAACCGAACACGCCGCCCCAGTCGAGCAGCGGGGTCGGTCCGCCCAGCAGCCCGCCCATGTTCCCGCCGGCCAGCGCCCGCCCGGCGTTGCCCGCCGAGAGCGCGGACAGCACGAGCATGACCACGTTGATCGCGACCAGCGCCTTCGTGACGTACCCCCGCGCGCCGACGGCACTGCCGCCGAACGCGGTGCGGGCCGGACGCTGGGTGCGCCGGCCCTCCGCCACGCATTCCGGGCACTGGTGGCCCACCGACGCCTCGCGCATGCAGTCCGGACAGATCGGCCGGTCGCACCGGGTGCACCGGACATAGGTCTCCCGCCCGGGATGGCGGTAGCAGACCGGTGCGGTCACCGGCGAGACGTCACTCATTCCTCAAAGTTAGCGCTCAGGCGCTCGGCTGCTGGATCTCGACCCGCTCCAGCACGACGTCCTGGACCGGGCGGTCCATCGCGCCGGTACGGGTGTTGGCGATGGCGTCGACCACCTTGCGCGACTCCTCGTCGGCGACCTCGCCGAAGATGGTGTGCTTGCCGTTCAGCCAGGTCGTCGGCGCGACGGTGATGAAGAACTGCGATCCGTTGGTACCCGGCCCGGCATTCGCCATGGCCAGCAGGTACGGCCGGTTGAACTGCAGGTCGGGGTGGATCTCGTCCTTGAACGTGTACCCGGGACCGCCGCGACCGGTGCCGGTGCGGTCGCCGCCCTGGATCATGAACCCGCTGATCACCCGGTGGAAGATCGTGCCGTCGTAGTACGGGCCGCTGCCCGGACGTCCGGTGCGCGGGTCGGTGTACTCCCGCGTGCCCTGAGCGAGTTCGACGAAGTTGCGCACGGTCTTCGGAGCGTGGTTCGGGAACAGTTCGACCCGGATCGGGCCGGCGTTGGTGTGCAGAACCGCGTACGTTGCGTCAGCCACTTGTACTCCTTCTCAGTTGATCCGTGGCAATCCTGTCATGTGTCCGTTCCGGTGGTGCGTGGGTATACGAAGGGGCAGGATGGCAAACGGAGGGCGCTGGGCGGGGGGCCGGGCGCTCGAACGGAGGTGAGGATTAGGTGTTTCGACGTAGCGCGAAGACCAATGCCGAACTCATGCGCCAGGAACTCGCGGAGGGCTTCGACCACCTGGGACGGGCGGCGGCGTACGGTGCCGCGGGGGTCGGTTCCACCATGACGCCGAGGTGGGAGAGCGCGCGCGGGGTGGTGGCGCCGACCATGATGAAGATGAAGGGCGCCGCGACCGAGGGCATGGGCGCGGCGACGACCGCCATTTTCGGTCCCATCGCGCTCGCCGCGAAGGAGAGCGCCGGTACCGCGACCAAGGCAGCCGCCAAGAGCGCGCGGGTCGCCGCCAAGGGTGGCGGCAAGATGGTCAAGGGCAGGGCGCAGCGCAAGATGGCGGGCGGCAACCGGGGACTCATGCTCGCCGGTCTGATCACCGCCGGTGCGACCGCTGGCGCCGCGGGCGCGCTCGTGATCCGTCGTCGTCGGCAGGCGCAGTGGGACGAGTACGACGCCCAGCGCGCGCTGGACTCGGTCAAGAGTGAGGCGCAGTCCATGGTGGACACGGCGCGCAACAAGGTGACCGGCATGGCGGACCGGACGAGCGAAGCGGCGGCGTCCGGTGCCGAGACCACCAGTACGGTCGCGCACACCGCCGCGGAGAAGGCGGACCAGGCGATGGAGACCGCCAAGGAGAAGACGGACAACCTCGCGGACTACAGCAAGAGCACGACCGAGGAGATCGCCGACCGGACGTCCTCCAGCATGCGCAACACCAACCGCTCCTGAGCTGACGTGCGTGGGCTCGGGCCGCCACGGCGGCCCGAGCCCACCCGTGTCGGGCGCCTATCGGCGTGCCGGTGCGGGTCGGCTACAGCCAACCGGACTTGCGGAACACCCGGTACAGCGCGATCGAGGCGAGCACGCTGACCGCCAGCACCGACGGGTACGCGTACTTCCAGTGCAGTTCCGGCATGTACTCGAAGTTCATCCCGTAGATGCCCGCGATCGCGGTCCACACCGCGGCGATCGCCGCCCAGGCGGCGATCTTGCGCATGTCGTTGTTCTGGTCGACGGTCACCTGGGCGAGACCCGCCTGGAGGATCGAGTTGAGCAGGTCGTCGAACGAGGTGACCTGTTCGACGGTACGGGTCAGGTGGTCCTGCACGTCGCGGAAGTAGCGCCGGATCTCGGTCGGTACGTCGGGCAGTTGCCCCGACACCAGGGTGTGCAGGGGACGCTGCAGCGGTACCACCGCCCGCTTGAACTCGACCAGTTCCCGCTTGAGCTGGTAGATCCGCTGGATGCTGCCGGTGCCCTGGCGGGAGAAGACACTCTCCTCGAGCAGGTCGATGTCCTGCTCGATGGCGGCGGCACAGTCCACGTAGGAGTCGACGATCCGGTCGTAGATCCCGTGTACCACCGCCCAGGGCCCCTCGGCGAGCAGCTCGGGTTTCGCCTCCAACTGCTCCCGGACCGGGGCGAGTTCCCCGGCGCTGCCGTGCCGGACTGTGATCACGTACTCCTTGCCGACGAACAGCATCACGTACCCGGTCTCGACCACTTCGGAGCTTTCGGTGAGCTCGGCGTGCTCCACATACCGGGTGGTGCGCAGGGCGGCGAACGTCATCGCGCCGTACCGCTCCAGCTTGGGACGCTGGAACGACTTGATGGCGTCCTCGACCGGCAGTTCGTGCAGGTCGAAGGTACCGGCGATCGCGCCGAACTCGTCGGCTGCCGGCTCGTGCAGCCCGAGCCAGACGAACGCCTGGGGGGTACGGCGGGCGGTTGCCAGCGCCTCGGCGGGGTTCCACTGTCCCGGCAGTCGCTTGCCGCGCACGTACACCGCGCAGCCCACGACGGACCGCCCGGATCGAGCATCGCCGCTGCCGACGTCGCCGGTGTTCGCCGCGCCCAGAATGCGGGTCATCCGGCTCAGCGCTCGGGACAGTCCACCTGAGTCGCGACTCGCGCGCTGCTCCACCATGCGCCCACCTCCCTGTCCGCTGCGCAACGGTACGCGGGAAAGCTGGCACCGGGTGGACCGGCCGCAGGCGGGGGTGGGGGAGCGGTCGGCCCACCCGGTACCTTTCGGGGGGCGGGGATCAGGTCTTCGGGCGAACAAGGACGCCGCGAGGATTCTGGGACATCCGCCTAGCGACTGGGAACACTTGAAACATCACGATTTGATGTCAGCAACCCGACAAGGGTCTGGTGTTCATGCAAGAGACGTGCGTCGTCACGTCAGCGCCCGCGTCCAACACCGGCCGCGGCACACCCCGCCGTGCGCGGACGGTCGTCACCCGCCCCGGACGTCGTCGATCGCCGCCGCCAGCCGGCTGACACCCTCGCGTACCTGGTCGCGCGTCACCGCCGAGTAAGCCAGGCGCAGCGCGTGGTGACCGCCTTCGAGCAGGAAGTCGCTGCCCTTGACCACCGCCACGCCGCGCGCGGTCGCAGCCGGCACCAACTTGTCGACGTCGACGTCCTCGGGCAGTTCGACCCACAGGAAGTACCCGCCGTCCGGCTCGGTGAACCGCGCGCCGGGAACGAGTTCGCGCAGCGCCTCGGCGAGCAGAGCGGCGCGTTCGGACAGTGCCGAGCGCACCGTCGCGATCGAACGTTCCAGGTCGCCGGAGACGCAGAACTGGTGCACGACCGCCTGCGCCACCATGCTGGGCGAGATGTACGTGTTGGTGGCTTTCTTCGCGATGTCGCCGATCAGGTCGGCGGGACCGATGAGGTAGCCGACCCGGACGCCGGGACAGACCGTCTTGGTGAACGAGCCGGCGTGTACCACCCGGTCGGCGTCGTCGAGGGAGAGCATCGACGGCAGCGGTTCGCCCCGGAACCGCACCTCCACGTACGGGTCGTCCTCGAAGATCGTGAAGTGGTGCTGCCGCGCCAGCTCGAGCAGGGCGCGCCGCTTGTCCAGCGACAGCGTCACACCCGCCGGGTTCTGGAAGTTCGGGATGACGTGCGCGAGCCTCGGCCGCAGTCCCGCCTCGAGCAGTCCGCGCAGCTCGTCCACGTCGAGTCCGTCCGCGTCGAGCGTGACCTGACGGACGTCGGCACCGAGGGTGCGCAGGTTGAGCAGCGTCCGATCGTACGTCGGCTTCTCCACGACCACCGCGTCGCCCGGGCGCACCAGGTGATCGAACAGGAACCAGTCCGCCTGCAGCGAGCCGTTCGTGACCAGGACCTGGTTGGCGGCCACGCCGTACCGGGCGGCGATCCACTCCCGCAACGGCGGGTAGCCGACCGAGGTCCCGTACGCCGTGACCCCCGCCGGGTCCGCCTCGAAGGCGCGTACCGCCGCCGCCTTCAGTCCGGCGACGTCGACGATGTCGAGGGACGGCGCGCCACGGGCGAACGAGATCAACTGCTCGGTGCTCATGGCACACCAGAGTACGGCGGGTCAGCCGGTACCCGGACCGGCTTGCCCGACTGCCCGCATACTGGGCGCGACCAGCGCCGACCTGCGTCGCGACACCGGCAACGCCGAGGTCGCCGGGCGGGCACGTTCAGGGCGCGGTGACCGCCGGGCGGACCGACGTCCGCTGATGGCTCCACACCCGGATGATGTCCCGCACCGAGATCACGCCGAGCACGTCCCCCTCGTCGAGGACCACCAGGTGCCGGAACCCGCCGCGGACCATCGCGGCGGCCGCGTCGTCCAGGGTCCAGTCCGGGCCCGCGTACACCACGTCCCAGGTCAGGTGATTGCCGGCGCGTTCGATGTCGGGGTCGAGCCCGCGCCCGATGACGTGCAGGACGTCACGCTCGGTGAGAATGCCGATGCCGTGCCCGTCCGGGTCGTGGACGATCGCCGACCCGACTCGGCGGGTCGACATGAGCTGGGCAACCTGGCGGATCGTGTGGTCGGGTCCCACCACGAGCAGTTGGCGGGACATGGCGTCGCGTACCTGCATGAGCCCTCACCCCTTGTCAGGGACGGTACGGGACATCGCCCCCGCGGGGACGGTCAACTGATGGTCCCGCGTGCGCGGGACCTGTTCAAGGCTGCCGATACCAGCCGTCGCACAGGTACGCTGACAGGTCGGCGGGCGTACCCTGGCGCGGTGCCCGACTCGGTCGACCTTTCCCCGGACCGGTACGCCGCCCTCATCGCTCCCGTGATCGACCGCGTCTTCGTGGGCGTCATGCGGGGCGTGGTGCCCGCGCGCGGCGGGCGGGATCTGGTCCGTCGGTACGGAGGGCCGCCGGTCGGCGTACTGATCGAGTTCTCCGGACCGCTGGGGCACCCCGACGGACGGGTCAGCCCGGACGGGTTCGCAGCCGTGCACCGGTACCGCGACCTCGCCGAAGGCTGGTCGACCCTGGAGGCGGCGGCCGATGCGGGGCTCATCGAGATCGACGGCGACGGGTCGTTCCGGGTCACCGGCACCGGGCGGACGTTCCTGGCGGAGGACTGGGCGGTACGTGCCGCCGCCACCGGCGACCTGTGGCGCGGTCACGAGGACCGGGTACGCCGCGCCGTGGAGCTGCTCGGCCGGGTGCTCACCGCGGCGACGAGATCGGGCGGGACCGCGTTCGCGGCGATGGCGCCGGGGTACGAGCCACCTGGTGCGACTTCGGGCGCGCGGCTGCTCGGTCGGCTGGGTACCCTGCGGTACCACCGGGCGGACGCGCACGCCGCGGCGTGGGCGTCGACGGGTCTGGACGCCGCCGGGATTCAGGAACTGGCTCCCGGTGTGGAACGCGACGCGATCGAGCGGGACACCGACCGGCGGGCCGGACGCGCGTTCACCTGCCTCGACCCAGCGGAACGACTCACCCTGCTCGCGGACCTCGGCGCGCTTCCGGCATGACCGGAGGCGTTATCCTGCGACGGTCCGCGCGGCGGAAAGGAGCGGACGAGTGACGGTGAACGCGGTGATCCTCGCGGCTGGGATGGGTACCCGGCTCGGCCGGCCGTACCCGAAACCATTGACGCCACTCGCTGACGGCCGCAGCATCCTGCGCCAGCAACTCGATCACCTGGCGGAGACGTTCGGTCCGGCGCTGCGGATCACGATCGTGGTCGGGTTCAAGATGGACCTCGTGATGGAGGCTGCCGCCGGCGAGGCGAGCTTCGTCTACAACGAGGTGTACGACCAGACCAACACCAGCAAGAGCCTGCTCAAGGCGCTGCGGCTGGCGCCGCCCGGCGGGGTGCTCTGGCTCAACGGCGACGTGGTCTTCGTACCCGGACTGCTGGACGAGCTGCGCCCGGCGATCGAGGCGGACCGGTCGTTCGTCGCGGTGAACACCGCGAGCGTCGCCGACGAGGAGGTCAAGTACACCCTGGACGGCGACGGGTACGTCAAGGAGCTGTCCAAGCAGGTGGTCAACGGGCTCGGCGAGGCGGTCGGGATCAACTACGTCGCCTCCGCCGACCGGGACGTCCTGATCGCGCACCTGCAGCGGTGTGCCGACAACGACTACTTCGAGCGGGGCATCGAAACCGCGATCGCCGAGGACGGGCTGCGCGTCGCGGCGATCGACATCAGCCGGTTCGGCTGCGTCGAAGTCGACTTCGAACCGGACCTCGACCGCGCCAACCAGATCCGGACGGGAAACTGATCATGACCGCTGTCGCCGCCGCGCCCAAGCCGTCCGCCGCCGACTTCCGCGCCCGGAACCGGGGCGGCGGGCTGTTCACCGAGACGGTGAACCAGCGCGGCGGTTCGCTGTTCGCGGTCGCCGCCCACCGGCTGGGCCTCGCACCGACCGTACTGACCCTGCTCAACCTGGTGATCGGCGCGGCGACCTCGGTGACCGTGGCGGCTCTCGCCGCCCGGATGAGCGCCGGGTCGGTACCAGCCGTCCCGGTCGGGTTGGTCGCCCTGGTCGGCTGGCATGTGGCGTACAGCCTGGACTGCGCGGACGGACAACTGGCGCGGGTCACCGGGCAGACCAGCGCCGCCGGGGCACGGGTGGACGTGCTGTGCGACGTGGCGATCCAGATCCTGCTGATCGCCTCGGTGAGCTCGGTCGCCGTGGCGTACCGGCCCGGCACGCCGACCTGGCTGGTCGCCGGGTTCGCCGGTACCTGGATGGTCAACCTGGTCACCTCGGTGCTCCAGCAGGGCTCGTCCGCGCAGAGCCTGGTCACCTCGACCTCGCCGGTGGTACGCCTGGTGAAGCTGGTCCGGGACTACGGCGCGGTGATCACCGTGATCGCCCTGGTCCTCGCCTTCCTGCCGGGTTGGACGGAGTGGCTGATGGCGGTGTTCACCGCGATCAACGGACTGTTCCTGCTGGCCAGCATCGCCGCGGCGGCTCGCGCCAGCATGCGGCGGGGCTGACCGCGTGATGCGCGGCGCGCGCTGGGTCACCACCGGTCTCGTCGACCAGGTCGTCATCGCCTCGGCGAACGCCGGCATGACGCTGCTCGCCGCCGCGCTGCTGCCCCGCGACCGGGCCGGCGCGCTGCTGCTGTCCATCGGGCTGGGATACCTCGTCCTGGCGCTCAACCGCGCGTTCGTGGGCGACGTGCTGTTGGCGAAGGCGTCCCGGTTGGGGGGCGGGGAGCACGACCGGCTGGTCCGCGACGGGCTGGCGAGCGCGATCGTGGTCGGCGTCGCGGCGGCTGCCGTACTGCTCGGCGTCTGGGTGTTCTGGCGGCGACCCGGTACCGAGATCGACCTGCAGGACCTCGTCTGGCTGGCGCCGTTCCTGCCGATGATCCTGCTGCACGACACCGGGCGGTACAGCTACCTCGCCGACCGCCAACAGCAGAAGGCGCTCGTCATCGACCTGGTCTGGGTCGGTACCCAGGCGACGCTGATCACCGTGTCGGCGCTCGCCGGGTACGCGCACACCGCCGCGACCCTGCCGGTGAGCTGGGGACTCGGCGCGACCGCCGGCGCGGCGACGTACCTGGTCCGTTCGCGGCAGCAGCCGTGGCGCGGACACCCGAGGCAGTGGGTGGCGCGCACCCGCGACCTGTCCGGCTGGTTCGTCGCAACGATGCTGGTCGGGCAGCTCCAGGTGCAGGCGGTCGGGTTCCTGGTCGCCGGTCGGCTGGGGCGCCCCGAGGTCGCCGGTCTGCGTGCCGCGCAGACCGCGTTGCTCCAGCCGGTACAGAACTTCAGCATGGCGATCATGGGTCTGCTGGTGCCCCGATCGTCCCGTCTGGCGGCAGGCCGGGACGCTGCCGGGCTCCGCCGCCAGACGGTACGGGTCGGTCTGGCGTTCGTCGGGCTCGCCGCGCTCACGGTCCTCGTGGCGGTACCGCTCGCGCGGCTCGTGCTGAGCCACATCCCCAAGTACGCCGACCTGGCCGCGTTGGCGCTGCCGATCGCCCTGCAGGCGGGGATCTACCTGGTGCAGATCCCGTTCAGCGCGGCGATTCGCGGGATGCAGCGCGGCGCGCTGCTGTTCCTGCAGTACCTGATCTTCACCGCCACCAGCCTCACCGGGCTGATGATCGGCACCGGTCACGGCCTGGTCGGCGCGGCATGGGGGCTGACCTGCGGCGCGGGCGTCGGGCTCGTCGCCCAGATCGCCTGCTACGCCTGGGCGGTCCGCCGCATCGACGCCACCGGTTCAGCCGAGATCACCGAATCGGTCTCGGCGGGCGTACCGGGCTGAGCCCCGAACGCCCCGAACACCACGAACGCCTCGGCGGCGAGCAGCAGGATCCACAGCGTCCCACCGGTACCGCCGAGCAGCCAGTCGGCGGTGGCGATGGTGGGTACCGCACCGATCACGGTCGCGGTGAACCACGCGGGCGGGGTGAGCCTGCCGGCGGTGAACGCCGTGAACCGGGCGCCGTCGACGGCGGGCGCGCCGCGCGGTCCGGTCGCGTCGTCGCGGCGGGACGTCAGGCGTGGTCCGACGGTCGCGTGTACGAGCAGCATCACCAGGCCCGCCAGGAACGCGATCTCGCCGAGCACCCCGCCCCGGCGCAGCGCGCCGACCGCCGCGTTGTCGGTGGTCAGCTTCGGCGGTACCCCCGCCGAGGTGCGACCCTCGCCGGACACGGTGGCCCGGGCGTCGTTCGCGCTGCCGAACGCCTTCTCGGCGAAGCCGGCGTTCCACCATTCCCGCCCGACCGTCTTCCACGTCTGCAGCCGACCGCTGGTCACCGCCGTACCGACCGCCTCGACGCTGTTGTTGCCGGTGCTGCTGCCGTACCGGTTGGCGAGCAGGAACTGGGTGGCGCCGGAGGCGACGAACACCGCGACCACGATCACGAACGGCGCCGCGATCGCCAGCCAGGTGCGTCGCCGGGTGCTGTACTCGGGCAGGTCCGCGCCGCGCCGCTTGAGCAGCAGGAACGCGTGCACGAGCGCGGCCATGCCGGTGTACACCAGTCCGGTCCGCGAATTCGTCATGTACAGGATGAACCCGAGCAGCAGCAGCGAGCAGACCCGCTGCCAGACCGGGAACCGGCGCGACGGCCCGATCCGGGCGGCGACCACGACCGCGATCACGGCGAGCGAGTTCGGGTGGTACAGCAGGTGACTGCCGCCCCAGAACCGGTGCTGCATGTGGTGCGCCCACGCCTCGCCCGCCGGTCCGCCGGGAACGGTGTGTACCGAGTGGAACAGGTTGCCCGACCCGGACGCCAGCAGCGCGGCGATCGCCAGCAGGAACGCCGAGGTGATGCCGATGGTCGGATCGCCGGCGCCGCGCCTGCGTACCGTGGCGACGACGGCGAGCGCGGCAAGCCCGAACACGCCCGCGTAGGCGACCCGCTCGACGGCGACCACCGGGTGCCAGACCAGCGCGGCACCGATCACGCCGAGCACCCAGTACGCCAGACCCAGCCAGGCCGCCCCGAGCCTGGGCAGCCGGGCGAGGTCGCGCAGCCACGGGAAGCTCCATACCGCGAACAGCACGCCTTCGATCGCCAGGCAGACCCAGACGACCAGCCCGGTGTCGATGTACGTCCAGCTCAGCATGCCGGCGGTGACGAAGAACAGGCCGATCACCAGACCACGAAGGGTCAGCCCGGGCAGTGCGAAGGCGAACGCCGCGACCGCGCCGGCGATGAGCCCGGCGAGCGCGGCCAGCAGTCCGTCGACGACGCTGTGCCGGTGGGAGTACCCGACGATCCCAGTGATCACTGCCAGCGACAGCGCTCCGCCGATAGCCATGCGCCGTCCGCTCATCGCACCACCTCTTCATAGATCTGAACGAGCTGACTGGTCACCCGCTCGGGGGTGAACGTCTGTTCGTACCGTTCACGCGCGGCGGCGCTCAGCGCCGCCGCCTGCGCCCGGGCCGTGGGGAGCGCGGCCGCGAGCGCCTCGACGCTCGGCTGCACCACCCAACCGGCGTCGCCGATCAGGTAGGGGATCCCGCCCCGGTCGGTGCCGAGTACCGGCCGGCCGTTGGCCAGCGCCTCGATCACCACGGTCGGCAGCACGTCGTGCCACGTCGAGGCGGCGACCACGGTCGCCGCCTCGCGCATCACCGCCTGCGTAGCCGCCCGGTCGAGCACCCCGAGGTACCGCACGTCCGAGCGCTGCCGCGCGGCTGCCTCCGCCGCGGCGCGGCGTGGTCCGTCGCCGACGATCCGCAGCGTGCCGAGACTACCCTCCGGGTGCAGATTCCACGCGTCGAGCAGCAGATCCAACCCCTTTTCGGGGCTCAGCCGCCCGACGAACGCGAAACCTTCGCCGTCGCCGTCGGGCTTGCCGGGGTCGGCGACGGCGTTCGGCTTGACCCTGATCCGTTCCGCCGGAATGCCGTAATCGACCAGGTGCCTGGCGATCGCGTCGGTCAACGCGATGTAGCGGTCGACTCGGTGCCAGGTAGGGCGGTGTACCGCGAGAGTGGTCGCCATCACCGCACTCTGCGCGGTCGACCCGCGGTAGCACGCGTGCCGGACGGCGGGCAAGGCGAACGCGCGACCACGGCAGTCGTGGCAGTCGTGGCCGTCGCGGAAGTACAGCCCGTTCGCGCAGACCTGCCGGTAGTTGTGGACGGTGTGGACCACCGGTACCCCGAACCGGTGCGCCGTGCGGATCACCGACGGCGACAACAGCGGGTACGGATTGTGCAGGTGGATCACGTCCGGGCGGTGTTCGCGGATGATCGCGGCGAGGTCGCGTTGGGCGCGCGGCGCGTACACGGGGTCGACCGGCAACAGCGCCTTGGCCGCCGGGGACAGCGCGCCGATCTCGTCGGAGGAACGCAGGTAGGGCACGACGTCCACGCCCGCCGAGGTCAGTTGCGCGATCTCGGCGTCCACCATGGTGTTCTCGCCGGAGGGCATGGCGGAGGCGTATTTGTTGTGCATTACGACTACCTTCACATTGCGCACGCTACCGGGCGCGTCCGGAGTGCGATTCACTAGGCATGTGCCTGAGTTGCCGGAGGTCGAAGCTCTCGCCGCCTACCTGCGGGAGCGTGCCGTGGGTCGGACCGTGTCCCGGATCGAGGTCGGCGCGGTCAGCGCGCTGAAGACGTACGCCCCGCCGCCCAGCGCCGCGACCGGGCGGGACGTGGTCGGAGCGACCCGGCACGGCAAGTTTCTCGACGTCGTGTTCAGCGGCGACCTGCATCTGGTGGTACACCTCGCGCGCGCCGGATGGCTGCACTACCGGGAGGCGCTCGCCGCCGCCCCGCTGCGACCCGGCAAAGGACCGGTCGCGCTGCGGGTACGCCTCGACGACGACTCCGGGTTCGACCTGACCGAGGCCGGTACCCAGAAGAAACTCGCCGTGTACCTGGTCACCGACCCGGCTCAGGTGCCGGGCGTGGCGCGGCTCGGTCCGGACGCGCTGGCGTTGAGCGAAGCGGGCTTCGCGGAGCGGATCCGTAGCCGACGCGGGCAGATCAAAGGGGTACTGACCGACCAGGAGATCATCGCCGGCATCGGCAACGCGTACTCCGACGAGATCCTGCACACCGCGAAACTGTCCCCGTTCGCGATCGCCGACCGGCTCGGTGACGAGGCGATGACCCGGCTGTACGAGGCGACCGTCGCGGTGCTCAACGACGCGGTGACTCGCTCGGTCGGGCAGCGCGCCGCCACGTTGAAGGGCGAGAAGCGGTCCGGGCTGCGGGTACACGCACGCGCCGGGCTGCCCTGTCCGGTGTGTGGCGACACCGTGCGGGAGGTGTCGTTCGCGGACTCCAGCCTGCAGTACTGCCCGACCTGCCAGACCGGCGGCAAGCCGCTCGCCGACCGCCGGCTGTCGAAGCTGCTGCGCTGACGTCGGACCGGACAGGCATGTCGGCGCCGGTACGAGCCGTACCCTGGCTGCGTGGCGCAGGCGACACCGACCTCGCTCGGGCGGACCGGCCCGGCGTCGGTCGACGCCGACGAGGCCCGGCGCCGGGTACGGCGCTGGTGGTGGCTCGCCTTCACCGCGTTCTTCCTGCTCGGTGCCGCGTGGGCGGTCGCGCTCCCGGCGAACGGGACGTACGACGAGAAGCAGCACATCGTCCGCGCGTACGGCGTCGCCACCGGTCACCTGTTGCCGGTCGGTCACGCGGACGACACGGAAGGCAAGAGGTACGAGGCGTTCGAGGCGCCGCGCAGCCTGCTCCCGCTCGGTACCAGCGTGGACTGCACCTGGTGGAAGCCGGCGAAGACCGCCGACTGCCAGCGGTGGAGCAGCGACCGGACACCCACCCTGCTGCCCAGCGCCGCCGGTCGGTACAGCCCGGTCTACTACCTCCCGGTCGGCATACCGCTGGTGATCCGGCCCGACTTCACCGGCATCGTGCTCGCCCGGCTCGTCTCCGCGCTGATGTCCGCGATGCTGCTCGCGTCGGCGGCGACCGCGGCGGTACGCCTGGGCAACCGGCTCGTGCTGGTGGCGGTGATCCTGGTGACCACGCCGTTGACCATGGACCTCGCCGGCGCGGTGAACGACAACGGTGTGGAGATCTCGGCGGGTGTGCTCGTCTTCGCGACCCTGCTGGCACTGGTACGCGCGCCGTCGCTGACGCCGGGGAACGCCGCCCCTGCCCTGCCGGACCGCGCGGTGCGGCGCCTGCTGCTGCTCGCCGCGATCGCGATCGCGCTGCTGCTGACCGTCCGGCACATGGGCCCGCTGCTGCTCGCCCTCGACGTACTCGCCTGCCTGACGGTCGCCAGGCGCGGGCGGATCCGGGCGCTGGCGGGTCGACGCGACGCGCGTTGGCTGATCGGCGGTGCCACGGTGGTCGGGGTCGGGTTCGCGGTGGGCTGGCTGTGGTACTCCCGGGTCGCCGACATCCCGCCGGACCCCACCCGGGCGATGCACCTCACGCTGGGCGCCGAGTTGAGCCACATCGCGGTCCACCGCATCCCGTTCTACATCGTCCAGATGGTGGGCCAGTTCAGCTACGGGGAGATCACCATCTCGTCGTACGCCGTGGCGGTGTGGTACCTGCTGGTCGCCGCGCTGGTCGTACCGGGGCTGATCCTGGCTCGCGCGCGGGTACGGCTGGTCGCCGCCGGACTGGTCGTGATCTGTCTCGGCATCCTGATCGGGCTCGAACTGGTGTTCGTGTCGCGACTGGGCTGGTACGCGCACGGTCGGTACGTGCTGCCGACCCTGGTCGGCGTGCCGCTGATCGCCGCCGCCGCGAGCGGGTACCGGCACCGGCTCGCCGCGCGCGGGCGGCTGCGCGCGTTCGCCACCGGCGTGGCGGTCCTGGTCGTTCCCCTGCACGCGTACGCCCTGGCCGCCGTGATGACCCGGTTCCAGGTCGGTTCTGCGTCGGCGCTCGATCCGCTCGCCGGACAGTGGTCGCCGCCGCTGGGACCGGTACCGCCGCTGCTCGCCGATCTCGCGGGCGCGGTGCTGCTCGCGGTACTCGCGTGGCGGTTCGCCGACCGGTCGTCCCAGCCTCTGAGCAGGGCCGCGGTGCGGGGCTCGACAGCCGAGGCGGCGACGCACTAGTGTCGGCCGGTCGCCGGTACGCAATTCGCGACCGTGGCACACTGAGGAAGCCGTGAACGACTGGGTATCTGCCACCGGGCTGGGCCGCGGATGTGAACCGGGGCCTCAGATGGTCGATATCCATATCCGGATCGCGCGCGTACGTCGTCGGCGACGTGTCGGCCCCGCGACTGGCGGGTATCACCACCACATCTCATCGATCCGGCGGGCTAGGGGAGGGGACACCTGAGGTGACCGCGAGCCTCCAACGCCCGGACACGGAGCCGTCGGGTAACGCGCCGGACACCGTCGGTACAACGGACAGCTTCGAGATCCAGCCCGTCACCACCGGTGTCCCGCGCTCCACCTGGCTTCGCACCCGCCGGCTGTCCACATGGCACCGCCCGTACGCGGCGGCGCTGGTCGTCCTCGACTACGCGGCAGCCGCCCTGGCGAGCTTCACCGCGATCTCCCAACTGGACCAGGCGAGCTCCGGGTTCAAGGAGCAACCCGGGCTGTTCTACACCATCGCGTACCTGCTGCTGCCGCTCGGCTGGCTGATCATGCTGTGGGGGCACGGCGCGTACGACCGGCGGTACCTGGGCATCGGAACCGACGAGTTCAAGCGGGTGGTGCGCACCTCGCTGATGGCCGCCGCGACGGTGTCGTTCCTCGCCTTCGCGTTCAAGGCGAAACTGTCCCGGCTGTCGGTCGCGACAGTGCTTATCGGCGCGCTGGTGTACATCCTCGTGCTGCGCTACCTCGCGCGCCGGGTGCTCCACCTGGTACGCGCCCGCGGCAAGGCGGGTCAGCGGCTGCTGCTGGTCGGCATGCTGCCCGACGCGATCGAGGTGTACACGGCGGTCACCCGGAACCCGGCGGCCGGCATGGTCCCGGTCGCCATCCATCTGTCCGACGGGTACGCCGGAGCGCGGGGCGTCGAGACGCCGGTACCGGTACACGCCGGTCGGGACATCGTGTCGCTGGTGCGTGAGGTCGGCGCGGACACCGTGGCGGTGTGCGGGTCCGCCAGCAGCGAACCGGGCGAACTGCGCCGGTTGGCGTGGCAACTCGAGGGCACCGGCGTCGATCTTGTGGTCGCCCCGCAACTCACCGACATCGCCGGTCCCCGGGTCCACATCCGGCCGGTCGAGGGTCTGCCGCTGCTGCACGTCGAGGAGCCGATCCTCTCCGGTCCGGCGTGGCTGGTGAAGAACGTCATGGACCGGGTCGTCGCCGCCGTGGGTCTGGTCCTGCTGATCCCGGTGTTCGCCGTGATCGCGCTCGCGATCAGGATCTCCGACCCGGGTCCGGTGTTCTTCCGTCAGCCGAGGGTGGGCCGCGAGGGCAAGAAGTTCCGGGTGTGGAAGTTCCGCACCATGTACGTCGACGCCGAGGAGCGGCTGGCGACCCTGCTGCAGCAGAACGAGAGCGACGGTCTGCTCTTCAAGATCCGTAACGACCCCCGGGTGTTCCGGGTGGGCAAGTTGCTGCGCGCCAGTTCCCTCGACGAGCTGCCTCAGCTGATCAACGTACTGCTCGGCGAGATGTCCCTGGTCGGGCCGCGTCCGCTGCCCGCCGAGGACGGCGACTTCCTCGGCGACGTGCGGCGCCGACTGCTGGTCCGCCCCGGCATGACGGGGCTCTGGCAGGTGTCCGGGCGGTCCGACCTGTCCTGGGACGATGCGGTACGGCTCGACCTGTACTACGTCGACAACTGGTCGCTCGCCTTCGACCTGACCATCCTGCTGCGCACCATCGGCGTGGTACTGCGCAGCAAGGGCGCGTACTGACCGGTCCCGCCCGCGCCCGCCGGGCGGGGTGCTCGGCGGCGTCGCACCCGCCGCGGGGTCGCCGGCGTTCCGCCCGCCGGTCGGGGACGTCGCCACGGGTCCACAACCACCGTGATGTACGTACGCCTCCAGCGAGGTGAGCATCCCAGGACGCTCACCTCGGTCGTGATGTGCGCACATCACCACCGGTGTGGACCTGACCGGGCACACACCTCCGCGCGCCGGGAGGCCCGCCAGTCGCCCGATTTGTCCCAACGCATGTGCTGAGCCGCGTCACGCTCTAGCCCTGACCGCCGCCGTCGGTGAAGATGCCTGCCGTGAGAGCCAACCTGTCCTCGGCGGTCGCTCTCGTCGTGCTGCTCGCCGCGCTGGGCGGGGCGGTGTACGCGGTGCTGCGGCTGCGCGGACGGCGGGGCATCGCCACCGCCGCCCAGCGCGCCAGCTACGCCGTCCTGCACACGGCGAGCGTGGCGGCGGAGCCGCTGCGCGCCGGGCTGACCACGGCGAGCGCCGGCCGGGCGGTACGCCACCTGCGGGCGCTGACCGGCGCGGTGGCGCTCGCGCTCGCCGACCGGGACGGGGTACTGGCGTGGGACGGCGCGGGCGAACACCACCGTGACGAGATCGCGGCGGCGGCGCGGCGGGCAGCCGACACCGGACGTTCGACCGTCCTCGGTACCGGCGAGCTGAGCTGCGACCGCGTCGACTGCGTGCTGCGGGGCGCGGTCGTGGTACCGCTGACCAGCCCGGACGGCAGTACCGTCAGCGGCGCCCTGGTCGCGTTGTCCGACGGACCGCCCGCGCCGGGACTGGTCCAGGCGAGCCTGGAGACCGGGCGGTGGGTGGCGACCCAGGTGGCGCTCGCCGAACTGGACTCGTCGCGTGCCCGGCTCGCCCGCGCCGAGGTGCGAGCGCTCCGCGCCCAGATCAGCCCGCACTTCATCTACAACGCGCTCACCGCGATCGCCTCGTTCGTGCGTACCGACCCCGAACTCGCCCGCGAACTGATCCTCGAGTTCGCCGAGTTCACCCGGTACAGCTTCCGCGCGCACGGCGAGTTCACCACGCTCGCCGAGGAACTGCGCTCGATCGACCGGTACCTCACCATCGAGCGCGCCCGGTTCGGCGAGCGGCTGCAGGTACGCCTGCAGATCGCGCCCGAGGTGCTGCCGGTCGGGCTGCCGTTCCTGTGCCTGCAGCCGCTGGTCGAGAACGCGGTACGGCACGGGCTGTCACCGAAGCCCGGCGTCGGTACGGTGAGCATCATCGCGCGCGACGCCGGGGCGGAGTGCCTGATCACTGTGGAGGACGACGGCGTGGGGATGGATCCCGCGGTGCTCAGCCGGTCCGAGGCGGACGACGTCGCCGACGCCGGACAGCACGTCGGTCTGTCGAACGTGGACGATCGACTACGCAGCGTGTTCGGCGACCAGTTCGGGCTGGTCGTGGAGACCGGACCGGGCGCCGGTACCAAGGTCAGCATGCGGGTCCCGAAGTTCCACCCCGAGGTGCGCGCGGCGAGGGCGGCGTGACCGCGAACTTCGCCGCGGAGCGCCCGCCGCACCCCGCCGCGGAGCGCCCGCCGCGCCCCGGCGCGGAGCGGGGCGGGCCGCCCCGGTTGCGGGTACTCGCCGTCGACGACGAGCCGCCGGCGCTGGACGAACTGGCGTACCTGCTGCGCGCCGACGAGCGGGTCGACGTGGTACACACCGCGGCGGACGCCACGGCGGCGCTGCGCGTGCTGCGGGACACCGATGTCGACGCGGTCTTCCTGGACATCCGGATGCCGGGGCTGGACGGCATGGAACTGGCGCGGCTGCTCAACCGGTTCGCCACGCCACCGGCGGTGGTGTTCGTCACCGCGTACGACGACCGCGCGGTCGACGCCTTCGACCTGGGCGTCGCCGACTACGTACGCAAACCGGTGCGCGCCGACCGGATCGCCGAGTCGCTGCGCCGGGTCGCGACCGCCCGGCTGGTTCCCGCCCACCCGGCGGTCGAAGGTCGCCGCGAGCGGGAAGAGGACCCGACGATCCCCATCGAACTCGCCGGCGTCACCAAGCTGCTGCCCCGCTCCGCGGTGCGCTGGGTGGAGGCGCAGGGCGACTACGCGCGGCTGCACACCGCCGACGGCAGCCACCTGGTCCGGGTGTCGCTGGCGACCCTCGCCGAACGCTGGGCGGGCGCCGGGTTCGTCCGGATCCACCGTTCGTACCTGGTCCAGCTCAAGTTGATCACCGAGTTGCGGTCGACCGGCAACACGTACGTCGTGATCGTCGACGGCAGGGAACTCCCGGTCAGCCGTCGGCACACCCGGGAGTTGAAGGACCGCCTGGTACGCGCGGCGAAACAGAACTGGAGCCGGTGACATGACGGCGCCGGTACCACCGCACGCCGACACGCCGAGACGAGTCCGGGTGGTGCTCGCGGACGCCGCGCGGGAACGTCGGGCGCGGCAGGCGCGGGTCGAACTCGCCGAACAGACCCGGGTAGGCGAGGCGCTGGTCAAGGGGCTGATGCGGGCGCAGTTGGCGCTCGCGTTGCGGCTCGCCGCCGTGGTCGCGATCGGGCTGGGCGCGCTGCCGCTGTTCTTCGCCGCCGCGCCCACCGTCGCGGCTCGACGCCCGTTCGGCGTCCCGCTGCCGTGGCTGCTGCTGGGCGTCGCGGCGTACCCGTTCCTGCTCGGCGTCGGCTGGGCGTACGTGCACCTGACCGAACGCAACGAGCGCGACTTCACCGACCTTGTCGAACGCCCGTGAACGGGTACGCGGTACCGGCGCTCGTCGCGGTCACCCTGCTCACCCTCGTCATCGGGGCGTTCGGGGTACGACTCGGTCGCACCACCTCGGATTTCCTGGTCGCGTCCCGGTCGGTGAGCCCGACCTGGAACGCCGCCGCGATCAGCGGCGAGTACCTGTCCGCCGCGTCGTTCCTCGGCGTCGCCGGGCTGGTCCTCAAACACGGCGTCGACATGCTCTGGTACCCGGTCGGATTCGCCGCCGGGTACCTCGCTCTGCTGCTGTTCGTCGCCGCCCCGCTGCGCCGCTCGGGCGCGTTCACCCTGCCCGACTTCTGCGAGCTGAGGCTGGGCTCGACCGGGCTGCGCAAACTCGCCACCGCATTCGTGATCTTCATCGGGTGGTTGTACCTCGTGCCGCAGCTGCGCGGGGCGGGACTGACCCTGCGCGTCGTCACGCACGGGCGGTACGAACTGGGTGTGCTCGTCGTGGGCGTGGTGGTCACCGCGAACGTGGCGCTGGGCGGGATGCGGGCGATCACGTTCGTGCAGGCTTTCCAGTACTGGCTGAAACTCGTCGCGCTGGCGGTACCGGTGGCGTTCCTGCTGCTGCACTGGCAGGCAGACGGACGCCCGGCGGTGACCCCGCCCGGCGGTCCGGTCTTCGCGCACGCCACCACGGTCCGGTTCGACCAGGAGACCGGGTTCACGCTGACCGCGCCCGTGGTGGTACAGGTACCGACCGGCGCTCTCGACGGAGCATCCGGCACGGTACCGCTGGCGGCTGGCGGGCACCGGGTCACGGCGGGCGCGCGTGTGCTGTTCCCGGCGGGTGCCGAGGTGCCCCGGGTACGCGACGTGGACGTCGATCGCGGCGCGGACTGGCTGCTGCCGTTCCAGCCCGGCGACCGGGGACTGTTCGGCACGTACTCGCTGATCCTCGCCACCTTCCTGGGCACCATGGGGCTGCCCCACGTACTCGTGCGCTTCTATACGAACCCGGACGGGTCGGCTGCTCGGCGTACCACGCTGGTCGTGCTCGGTCTGGTCGGTCTGTTCTACCTGCTGCCCACCCTGTACGGGGTGCTCGGTCGGGTGTACACGCCGCACCTGCTGCTCACCGGACAGACCGACGCGGTCGTGCTGCTGCTGCCCGGCGCCGTGGTCGGCGGTACCGGCGGGGAACTGCTCGGCGCCCTGGTCGCCGCGGGCGCGTTCGCGGCATTCCTGTCCACCTCCTCGGGTTTGCTGACCAGCGTCGCCGGGGTGCTCTCGACGGATCTGCTGGGGCGCGGGTCGGTGCGCGACTTCCGGATCGCGGCACTCGTCGCCGGGGCGGTACCGCTGGCCCTCGCGCTGCGGGTCGACACGCTCGACGTGTCCGAGGCGGTCGGTCTCGCGTTCGCGGTCGCCGCCTCGAGTTTCTGCCCGATGCTGGTGCTCGGTATCTGGTGGCGCGGTCTGACCGACGTGGGCGCGGCAGCCGGCGTCCTGGTCGGTGGCGGGGCAGCCGCAGCCGCGGTGCTGGCGACCGTGCTCGGAGCGCCGTCGCACGGCTGGGCGGCTGTGCTGCTCGGGCAGCCTGCCGCGGCGACCGTACCGCTCGCGTTCCTCGTCATGATCGGCGTGTCGCTGGCAACCCGGCGGCGGGTCCCCGCGAACGTCGGCGCGACCATGCTGCGGCTGCACGCTCCCGACGCGCTACGGCTGTGACGAGCGCGGTGCGCGACGGTCACAGCACGTCGGCGAGGTCGAGAGTGAGGGGAAAAGGCGAGTCGGTCGACCAACGGGACGACCGCGTCACCGTGATCTCTTCGTGGTATCCGTGTTCGTCGAGCGCGAGCACGGTCAGGGTGCCGCCTTGCGGGTCGACCAGCCAGTATCGCCCGATGCCCGCCGCGGCGTAGCTGTGCCGCTTGAGGACCAGGTCACGACCCGCGTTGGTGGGCGACAGGACCTCGGCGACCAGCAGCACGTCGGAGGGATCGAGCGCCGGAGCGCGGCGTTCCAGGGCGGTGCGATGGCAGACGAACAGATCGGGGACGAAATAGCTGGTGCGTCGGTGGTTGGCGACGCCGACGTCCTGGCCCACGAACAGATCGTCCGGTGCCTGGCGGTCGAGTAGCCGGCGCAACTGGTTGGCGATCCGACCATGCCACACGTCGGCGTGCGGACTCACCAGCAGACTCCCTTCGAAGATCTCGTACCGCTGGCCGTCCTCGGGCAACTGGCCGAGATCGTCGAGAGTCCACGGCTCGGTCGCCGGGTGGCTGAGGCGTTCGGTCAACGTCACGCCTCCCATCCTGGGGTCGCCTGGCGACATCCCTGTCGATGTCCACACCTACCGTAGCTGTCCACCGTCGCCTGTTCCCGTCGCGGCGACACTCGTACTCAGGTGGTATATGGGCTCGCCGGATCCGGCGAGCCGATGGCTACCCGGCGGTACCGTCGATGTCGTGCTCGACCAGCCCGCCCTGTCGCTTCGCGGTCTCGTCAAACAGTTCGGCACCAAGGTCGCGGTCGCCGGCGTCGATCTCGACGTACCGGTGGGTTCGTTCTACGGGTTGCTCGGACCGAACGGCGCGGGCAAGACGACCTGCCTGTCGATGGCGGTCGGGGTGCTGCGCCCCACCGCCGGTACGGCGCGCGTTCTCGGACACGACGTCTGGTCCGACCCGGTGACCGCCAAGCGCCTGCTCGGCGTGCTGCCCGACGGGGTCCGGCTGTTCGACCGGCTGACCGGCGCCGAACTGCTCGGGTACACCGGACTGCTGCGCGGCATGGACCCGGCGGTGATCGACGCGCGGTCCCGCGAACTGCTCGACGTGCTCGGTCTCGCCGACGCCGGGCAGACCCTGGTGGTCGACTACTCAGCCGGCATGAAGAAGAAGATCGGGCTCGCCTGCGCCCTGCTGCACGGACCTCGGGTGGTGGTGCTCGACGAGCCGTTCGAGGCGGTCGACCCGGTGTCCGCCGCGCTCATCCGGGACATCCTCCAGCGGTACGTCCACGGTGGCGGCACGGTGATCTTTTCCAGCCACGTGATGGAAGTGGTCGAGAAGCTGTGCACCCACGTCGCGATCCTCGCCGACGGGCGGCTGCGCGCGGTGGGGCATCTCGACGAGGTACGTGCCGGTCGCGACCTCGAAGACGTCTTCGTCGAACTGGTCGGCGGACGGATCGCCACAGGTCAGGAGCTGTCGTGGCTGTGAGCGGCGCCGCCGGGCACCGCGCGACGGTCGCCGGCGGTACCGCAGCCGGGCGGGGCGACGCCGCGCGACGCGGTACCGGAGGTCCCGGCGTCGCGGTCTTCGTCCGGCTGAAACTGCGGCTGTTGCGCAACGCGCTGCGCGGTCAGCGGTGGCGGGTCGTCGCGTTCGCGATCGGTCTGGTGTTCGGCGCGGCTGTGGCGGTACTCGCCTTCCTCGGTCTCGCCGCGACCGCCATGATCACCCCGGACGCGGCGCTGGTCGTCGCCGCGTTGACCGGCGCGGCGGTGGTGCTCGGCTGGCTGCTGGTCCCGTTGCTGTTCTTCGGCGTCGACGACACCCTCGACCCGGCGCGGTTCGCGTTGCTGCCGCTGCGCCGCCGGACCCTCGCGGTGGGCATGCTCGCGGCGGCGTTCGTCGGCGTACCGCCACTCGCGACCCTGGTCGCCAGCCTGGGGCTGGTATTCGCGGCGGGCGCGCGCGACGGTGCCGCCGCCGCGGTCACGGCGCTGGTCGGCGTGGTCCTCACGCTACTGCTCTGCATCGTCGGCAGCCGCGCGGTGAGCAGCGCGTTCGCTTCGATGCTGCGGTCGCGCCGGGTGCGCGACCTCGCCGCCATCGTGCTCGCCGTCCTCGCCTCCTCGTTCGGACCGCTGCAACTGCTGGTCACCTCCACCGCGACCGGCGGCGACCTGGGACCGGTCGCGCACGCGACGCGGGTGCTGGGCTGGACACCGCTGTCCGCCGGGTACGTCGCGTCGTTCGACGTCGCCGCCGGACGACCGCTGCTCGCGGTACTGCGGCTGGTCGTGGTGGTCGCCGCGATCGGGCTGCTGCTGTGGTGGTGGTCGGTGACCATGGAGTCGGCGATGGTCGGTACCGCCTCGTCCAGCGGCCGGAACCGACCCGCCGAGGCGACGGGCGGGGCGGTCCTGTCGCTGTACCCGCGCCCGTTGCGCTGGGCGCCCCGCACCCGGTTCGGCGCGATCTACGCGCGGGAAGCGCGGTACTGGTGGCGCGATCCGCGTCGGCGCGCCGGTCTCGTCTCGATCACCGTGTCCGGGGCGGTACTTCCGGTCGCCTTCCAGGTCGCCGGGGCGGGCAGGCACGGGCACCACGTACCGTTGGCGATCGCGGTGACCATGACGGGCATCGTCGGCGGGTTGGTCCTCACCAACCAGTTCGGCTTCGACGGCACGGCATACTCCGCGCAGTTGCTGACCGGCGTACCGGGCCGCACCGAGCTAGCCGGACGCGCGGCGGCGCTGCTCACCGCCATGGTTCCGGTGCTCACCGTGGTCACCACGGTGGTCGCGGTGGTCGCCGGGGCGGCTGGTCAGGTGCCGGTACTGCTCGGCTGCATCGCCGCCGGACTCGGCTGCTCGACCGGGCTGAGCTCGGTGATCTCGGTGTACGCGGCGTACCCGCTGCCCGACACCGCCAACCCGTTCGCGATGAACACCGGCGGCGGTGGGGCGCGCGGACTGCTCGCGTTCGTCGCGATGCTGGGCGCGCTGGCGCTGGTCGCGCCGTTGACCGCGGTCGCGGTGCTGCTGCCCGGCACGCTGTCGTGGCTGGTGCTGCCGGTCGGAGTCGGGTACGGCGTCGGCGCGGTCGCCCTCGGCGCGTACATCGGCGGCGACGCGGTGGATCGACGCGGTCCCGATCTGCTCGTCGCCGTCACCCCGCGCCGTTAGCGTGCTGGGGTGACCATCCATTCGACCGACCCGTTCGCCACTCCCGAGGAGCACCGGTCGCCGGTACGGCGGCTGCGCGGCAGGCTGCCGGCAGCGGTCACGCTGTGGACGGCGGCGACGCCCGACGGTCGGCGCGCCGGTCTCACCGTGTCGTCCACCCTGGTCGTGGACGGCGCGCCGGGGCGGTTGCTCGGGCTGATCGACGACGAGTCGGACCTGTGGTCGGCTGTGCGGGTCAGCGGTCGATTCGTGGTGACGCCGCTGCAACCGCGGCACCGCCAGCTCGCCGACCGGTTCGCCGGACTGATGCCGGCGCCGGGTGGGCTGTTCGCGCTGGAGGAGTGGACGGCGACGGAGTGGGGTCCGCGCCTGTCGGACCTCGACACCTGGGCGGGGTGCCGGCTGGACGACGCCCGCCCGCTGGGGTGGTCGCTGCTGGTCGAAGCCACCATCGAGCACGTCGAGGTAGGGGAGTCCGCCGAGCCGCTGGTGCACGCGCGCGGGCGGTACCGCGAACTGCGCTAGCCGCGGTTCGCCAGGGGTTCTGCGAACTGCGCTAGCCGCGGTTCGCCGGGGGTTCTGCGAACTGCGCTAGCCGCGGTTCGCCCGGCTGCGCCGAGCGGCGTGACCTAGCTCACTCGGCGCAGGTCGGGGTCCGCTGGGCGCACCGGTCGCGCAGCGACGGATCGCCGTCGATGCGCCCTCCCTACCGTGCCCGCAACCGTCTCTTCTACCCCCAGGTGGTGGTGACCGCGATGGCTGTGGACGCGTCGGCCCCTTCGGCCGCGCCCGACCCCTCGGCGTACCTCGAGGTGCAGCAGTCCCCGGAGTTCGCGGGGCTGCGCAAGGCATTGCGCAGGTTCGCCTTCCCGATGACCGCGGCGTTTCTCGTCTGGTACGCGCTGTACGTGATCCTCTCCGGGTACGCGCGCGGATTCATGAACACCAAACTGTTCGGCAATGTCAACGTGGCGCTGGTCTTCGGGCTGCTCCAGTTCCTGACCACGTTCCTGATCGCGTGGCGGTACGTGGCGTACGCCGACCGCAATCTCGACCCGGTCGCCACCCGGCTGCGCGAGCGGCTCGAGTCGGGCACCGCGTCCGCCGCCCCGCGCCAGCGCGACGCGGCGGACACCGCCTCGGGTACGCGCGAGGCAGCCGAGGGCGCCGCCATGCTCGCCGAGGAAGGAGACGTCCGGTGAACCCGGTCCTCGCCGCCGGGTCCGCGGTCAGCGCCCGGACCCTGACGATCACGCTGTTCGTCATCTTCGTGATCATCACCCTCGGTATCACGGTCTGGGCGTCCCGCCAGACGCGCAGCGCCACCGACTTCTACGCCGGGGGACGGTCGTTCTCCGGCTTCCAGAACGGCATGGCGATCGGCGGGGACTACATGTCCGCCGCCTCCTTCCTCGGTATCGCCGGGATCATCGCGCTCGCCGGGTACGACGGCTTCCTGTACTCGATCGGGTTCCTGGTCGCGTGGCTGGTGGCGCTGCTGCTGATCGCGGAACTGATGCGGAATTCCGGCAAGTACACGATGGCGGACGTGCTCGCGTTCCGGATGCGGCAGGCTCCGGTGCGTACCGCCGCCTCGATCTCCACGGTCGTCGTGTCGATCTTCTACCTGCTCGCCCAGATGGTCGGCGCGGGTTCCCTGGTCGCGCTGCTGCTGGGGATCAAGGAGGGTCAGACGTTCCTGGGCATGTCCCCGGAGACCGCGAAGGTCGCGACGATCATCCTGGTCGGCGCTCTGATGATCGTGTACGTCGTGATCGGCGGCATGAAGGGCACCACGTACGTCCAGATCGTCAAGGCGTTCATGCTCATGCTGGGCGCGATCCTGATGACCCTGCTGGTCCTCGTCGCGTACAAGTTCAACCTGTCCTCGCTGCTGGGTGACGCGGCGGCGAAGTCCGGCAAGGGCGCGGCGTTCCTCGAACCCGGTCTGAAGTACGGCAAGGACGTCGCCGGCAACCCGACGGCGACGCTGGTCAGCAAGCTGGACCTGATCTCGTTGGGTCTCGCCCTGGTCCTCGGTACCGCCGGACTGCCGCACGTCCTGATCCGCTTCTACACGGTGCCGAACGCCAAGGCAGCCCGGCACAGCGTGGTCTGGGCGATCGGGATCATCGGCGTGTTCTACCTGATGACCCTGGCGCTCGGGTTCGGCGCGGCGGCGCTGGTCGGCAGCAAGGCGATCGCCGGACAGGACCCGGGCGGCAACACGGCTGCCCCGCAGTTGGCGCAGGCGCTCGGGATCAAGTACCTGGGCGGCGGTACCGGCGGGGCGATCCTGCTCGCGGTGATCGCGGCGGTCGCGTTCGCCACCATTCTCGCCGTGGTCGCCGGGCTGACGCTCGCCTCGTCGTCGTCGCTCTCGCACGACATCTACGCGAACGTGGTGAAGCGGGGACAGGCGAGCGAACGGCAGGAGGTCGTGGTGGCGCGGGCGGCGGCGTTCGTGATCGGTGCCATCGCGATCCTGCTGGCGGTCTTCGCGCGCGGTCTCAACGTGGCGTTCCTGGTCGCGGTCGCGTTCGCCATCGCGGCGTCGGCGAACCTGCCGGCGATCCTGTTCTCGCTGTTCTGGCGGAACTTCAACACCCGCGGCGCGGTCTGGGGCATCTACGGCGGCTTGGCGGCATCGGTACTGGTCGTGCTGCTCAGCCCGATCTGCTGGGGTGGTGCGAGCAGTTCCCTGCCGGCGGCGAAACTGACCGCCGCGCAGGCGCAGAAGTGCGGGGTACCGGCGACGTCGCGGCAGGTGAACAACCCGACGGCGCTGTTCAGCTGTACGACGGCGGCGCCGATCCCGTTCCAGAACCCCGGTCTGATCTCGATCCCGATCGGGTTTGTCGTCGCCGCGCTCGGCGCGGCGACCAGCAAGGAGCGCAACCCGGAGAAGTACGCCGAACTCGAGGTCCGGTCGCTGACCGGCGCGGGCGCGCACTGAGGCCGGCGCGCGCTGAGCCCGGCGCGCGCTGAGCCCGGCGGACACCCAGCCCACGCGGGCGGGTGTGTCGCGAGAGGTCTACACGGCTGGTGAGGTACGCACATCACCAGCCGTGTACGCCTCGACAGGTACACCCTTCCCGTCAGCCACGATGTCGCAGTTGTCCGACACCGGCCCCCGCCATGGCACCTCGGCCCGAACAACCGACCACCACTAGGCTGGCGGGCATGACGGTCGCGCAACGCTACGGAGAAGGTCACCGGATTCTGGTCACGGGTGGTGCCGGGTTCGTCCCCTCGCATCTGGTCGACGCCCTGATCGCTCGCGGATGCAGCGTGGTCGCGCTCGACAACTTCGTCACCGGCGCCAAGGACAACGTGGCGCACCTCGCCGAGCACCCCAGGTTCACGCTCGTCCAAGCGGACGTGTCGGACGGTCTGCCGACCGGCGAGCCGGCGCTCAGCGAGCGGTTCGACGCGATCATGCACTTCGCATCGCCCGCCAGCCCGACGGATTTCGCCAAGCTGCCGATCGAGATCCTGCGGGTCGGGTCGGTCGCCACCCTGCACCTGCTGGACCGGGCGCTCGCCGACCGGGCGCGGTTCGTGATGGCGTCGACGTCCGAGGCGTACGGCGACCCGCTGGTCCACCCGCAGCCGGAGAGCTACTGGGGCAACGTCAACCCGATCGGCGTGCGCAGCGTGTACGACGAGGCGAAGCGCTTCTCCGAGGCGGCGACGATGGCGTACCGGCGGTTCCACGAGCTGGACACCGGCATCGTGCGGATCTTCAACACGTACGGGCCCCGGATGCGCCCCGACGACGGGCGAGCCATCCCGACCTTCATCGCCCAGGCGCTGCGCGGCGAGCCGATCACGGTACACGGAACCGGACAGCAGACGCGTTCCATCTGCTACGTGGACGACCTGGTCAGGGGCATTCTGTTGCTGCTCGACTCGGGCGAGGCGGGACCGGTCAACTGCGGTACCGAGCACGAGATGACCATGCGTGAGCTGGCGGAGACGATCGTCCGGCTGACCGGGTCGCGTTCCGAGATCACGTTCGTTCCGCGGGGTGCGGACGACCCGGAGCGGCGACGCCCGGACCTCACCCTGGCGAGGACGAAACTCGGGTACGAGCCGCAGGTCGCGCCCGAGGACGGCCTGCGCCGCACCATCGAGTACTTCGCCGCCCGGATGCGCTGACCCTGCGCGTCTGAGTCGCCACGCCCTGTTTCAGCCGGGCGAACTCGCAGGCAGTACGTACCCTGGGTGCATGCCAGCGACAACCCCGCCGAGCGGAAGGGCCCGTGTCCCCGGTCAACCGTCGGCTCCCGCCCGGTCGTCGGGTCGCGCCCGGGTCGGCGCCGCCGTCCCCGACGGCGCCCCCGGCCCAGCCGCCCCTCACGATCCGGGCGGACCGCGTGGTCCGCTCGGGGGTCCCCCGCCGGGCCAGGCGTACCGCAGCCGCCCCCAACCGCGCTGGGGTCGGATCGCGATGGTCGCCGGCATGGCGCTGCTCATGGTCGTCCTGCTCGGCGGCTTCGGCGTGTACCTGTACGGGCGCAGCCTCGACGGCAAGATCGGTCGTACCGACCCGTTCGCGCAGATCACCGGCGGTCGACCGGCGAAGACCGTGGACGGCGCGCTGAACATGCTGCTGCTCGGCAGCGACTCGCGCGACCCGGACAACAAAGCGAAGCCGGGTCAGTGGCGTACCGACACGATCATCCTGCTGCACATCCCGGCGAGCCACGACAAGGCGTACCTGATCTCGATCCCGCGCGACCTGTACGTGTACATCCCGAAGAGCCCGACCAACCCGCAGTTCGGCGACACCCGCGAGAAGATCAACGCGTCGTTCGCCTGGGGCGGTCTGCCGCTCACCGTGGAAACCGTGGAGGGCTTCACCGGGGTACGCATCGACCACGTCGCGCTGATCGACTTCGGCGGTTTCCAGCAGGTCGTGGACGCGCTCGGCGGCGTCGACCTGTACGTCGAGCAGGACGTCACCTCGATCCATCCGCCGCACCGCCACTTCAAGAAGGGCATGAACCACCTCGACGGCGCCGAGGCGCTGGACTACGTCCGGCAGCGGTACCAGTTCCCGGACGGCGACTTCGCCCGCATGCGTCACCAGCAGCAGTTCCTGAAGGCGGTGATGGACAAGGCGGCGAGCACCGGGACGCTGAGCAACCCGGCGCGGCTGAACGCGTTCCTGCAGGCGGTCACCAAGGCGATGACGGTGGACAAGGACTTCTCGCTGGTCGACACCGCGATTCAGTTCCACAACCTGCGCAGTTCCGACCTGACGTTCCTGACCAGTCCGAACCTGGGCGGTCAGAACGTCGACGGGGAGAGCGTGGTGGTCTCGGACAAGACGAGGGCGTCGGCGTTGTTCGACGCGGTCGCGAAGGACAAGGTCGGCGAGTACCTCGCGCAACATCCACCATCCGCAAAACCGGGCGGGTGATCTTCCCCGGTTACTCCTGATCGGACAATCTTTGTCCGCCGTACCCATCGACGCCGCAACGTGACGAGGGCACCTTCGCGTTTATAAAGTGACGCGTCCCCCCGCCCTCAGGAGAACCGATGCCACCGCGCGGCAGACTGCCGGGTCCGACCACGTACGGGCGATCCAGCCAGTCGCCGCCGGGTGTCTACGGTCGCCCCGCGGACCAGGAACCGGGCGTGTACGGGCGACCTCGGCAGGCGGTACCGCCGGAGCCGGCGCCCCGACGCCGGACCCGGTCGAAGCGGCGCGACCCGTGGTGGGCGCGGCTGCTGGTCGTCATGGGCTCGCTGCTCATGCTGGCGAGCGGTGGATCGATCGTCGGTACCAAACTGCTGGTCGCGCAAGCCACGAAGAGCCTGAACACGGTCAACGTCACGTTGCCCGACCAGACCGGCAAGGTGGTCTTCGACGGGCCGATCAACATCCTGCTCGCCGGTATCGACACCCGGAACAATCCGGGCGAGCTGATCCGGTCCGACACGATCATGCTCGTGCACATCCCGGCGAGCCACGACCAGGCGTTCGTCGTCTCCATCCCGCGCGACACGGACGCGGAGATCCCCGCGTACAAGCCGACCGGCTTCGGCGGCGGGCGATACAAGATCAATGCGGCGTTCGCGTTCGGCAGCCAGAACAAGGGCGGCTGGAGCGGCGGCCTCCAGTTGCTCGCCGAGACGATCAAGCTGAACTACGGGATCGCGTTCCAGGCGGCCGCCGTCATCGACTTCGACGGTTTCCAAAAGGTCATCCAGGCGCTCGGCGGCGTGCACATGTGTGTCGACGAGAAGGTCACCTCCATCCACATCGGGCTGGACAGCAGCGGGCATTTCAAGAAGCCGTTCGTGTACGACGGCGGCGCCGGCGCGCCGATTCCGGTGCCCGGCGTGAAGCCGCAGGTCTACCTGCCGGGCTGCTACGACATGCCGGCGTGGCAGGCGCTCGACTACGCACGGCAGCGGGAGGGTCTGCCGCACGGCGACTACGACCGGCAGCGGCACCAGCAGCAGTTGATCAAGGCGATGATCAAGAAGGCGACCAGCGCGGGGGTACTGACCAACCCGGTCAAGCTGAACAAGGTGATCCAGGCGGCGGGCAGCGCGGTCACGGTCAGCCTCGGCGGGGCGAGCATCCTCGACTGGGCGTTCACGCTCCGCAATGTCGGCGACAACAGCATGGTGATGATCAAGACCAACGGCGGCAAGTTCGACCCTGTGACGGTTAACGGCGAGAGCAGGGAGAAGTTGTCGCCGGAGAGCCTGCAGCTGTTCGAGGCGGTCAAGGACGACGCCGTCGCCGACTTCATCGTGTCGCACCCGGATTGGGTCAGCAAGGATGCCTGATCAGCCCCTTGCGGCGTTGACGTTCTGTCAAATTTTCCGAGCTAGCGGGTTGATTCGCCCGATCTTGTCCCGATTTGGCGGTCGCACTCAGCGAAGTG
The DNA here is from genome assembly GCA_036378155.1 of Micromonosporaceae bacterium. GTDB lineage: Bacteria > Actinomycetota > Actinomycetes > Mycobacteriales > Micromonosporaceae > DASUXA01. Next base: position 127,276 of record DASUXA010000032.1, read on the forward strand.
TGACGTGACTCCGGGCGCGGCTCGTCTATAGAGTGTCGCCGTCCCCCCGCCCCCCAGGAGTCCGGATGCCATACAGCGGGACCGTATCCGGCCCCACGACGTACGGTCGCCCCGACCGACCGCCGTCGCCCGGGGTCTACGGCAGCCCGCGGCAGGCGCCACCCGCGCCACCCAGCCGCGGTTCGGGTCGTCGCGCCAGAAAGCGGCGCGATCCGCTGTGGGCGAAACTGCTGGTGATCTTCGGCGCGCTGCTGATGATGGCGAGCGGCGGCTCGATCGTCGGCACCAAGGCACTCGTCGCCCGGTACACCAGCACCATCAACCGGGTCGACGGACTGCCGGACCACCAGGGCAAGGTCGCCTTCGACGGACCGATCAACATCCTGCTCGTGGGCATCGACACCCGGAACAATCCGGGCGAGCTGATCCGGTCCGACACGATCATGATCGTGCACATTCCGGCCAGTCACGACCAGGCGTACCTGGTATCCATCCCGCGCGACACCGACGTGCAGATCCCGGCGTTCCCAACGACCGGATACCAGGGCGGGCGGGAAAAGATCAACGCCGCGTTCGCCTTCGGCAGCCAGGGCAAGGGCGGCTGGGGCGGGGGTCTGAAGCTGCTCGCCGAAACCATCAAGCAGATGAGCGGCATCTCGTTCGACGCCGCGGCGATCATCGACTTCGACGGGTTCCGCAAGGTGGTCGAGGCGCTCGGCGGCGTGCACATGTGTATCGACGAGGAGACGACCTCGCTGCACATCGGGATCGACCGGAACGGCAAGTACGCGCCGCCGTACCGCACGTCGGACGGGCTGCACTTCACCCGCGTCCCGGGCGTCAAGCCCATGGTGTACAAGCCGGGTTGCCGCGACCTCGCGCCGTGGGAGGCGCTGGACTACGTGCGGCAGCGCGAGTTCATCCCGGACGGCGACTACGGTCGGCAGCGCCACCAGCAGCAGTTCATCAAGGCGATCGCGAAGAAGGCGATGAGCGCCGGGGTGCTGTCCAACCCCGCGAAGCTGGACCGGGTGATCAAGGCGGCGGGCAGCGCGCTGACGGTCGACTTCGGCGGCGCCGACGTGCTCGACTGGATGTTCACGCTGAAGAACGTGGGCGACAACAGCATGGTCATGATCAAGACCAATGGCGGGCACTACCAGTCGGTGAAGGTGAACGGGCAGGACCGCGAGACGCTGTCGCCGGAGAGCCAGCAACTGTTCCAGGCGGTACGGGACGACAAGGTTCCCGATTTCATCATTCAGCATCCGGACTGGGTCAGTAAGGACAGCTGACGCATAACCTGACGAGCCTCGCCGTGGGCTCGCGCCGGATAGATCGCGCTGCGTACAGTCGGATACGACCCGTCCGCCGCGTTGTCTGGAGGCGATACGTCCACCCCGAATCCGACCTCGCCGACCGGGTCCGCGGAGCCGGGGCGCGGCGCAGAAGACCCACCGCCGGGCGAGAGCGATCCGCGCGCAGGCGCTGATCGTTCCGCCGCTGGCGACGACGATTCGGTCGCCCGCGACGGCGGGGACGACGATTCGGTCGCCCGCGAGGGCGACGAGGACGCGTTCGCCCCCGGAGGCGACAACTCTGCCGGCGACAACTCTGCCGCCGCCGGCGGTGACGGCGACTCTGCCGCCCCACAGGGGGCGGACGACGACTCCGTCGACGCCGACTCCGATCGCACCGCCGCCGACTCCGCCGACCCGACGGAGCCACCCGCGCCGCGCCGGCGACGCGGCCCGCTGTGGGCGAAACTGCTCGTCGGGTTCGGGGTCACGATCGTGCTGCTCGCGGGCGGTACCCTGGTCGCCGCGAAGGCGCTCACCCACCGGTACGACCAGGCGGTACACAAGGCGGTCCTGCTCGACCCCGGCGCCCGCGCGAAGCGCCACGGCGACCAGCAGGCGACGGTCACCGGACCGCTGAACTATCTGCTGCTCGGCTCCGACGCGCGGGTCGACAACCCGTCCTTGGGCCAGCGGTCCGACACGATCATCCTGCTGCACATCCCGGCGAGCCTGGACCGGGCGTACCTGATCTCGATCCCGCGCGATCTGCGCGTCTCGATCCCACCGTTCCCGGACACCGGGTTCGCCGGCAGCACCGAGAAGATCAACGCCGCGTTCGGGTACGGCAGCCGGAACGGCGTCGGTGCCCTGGGCGGTGTCCGGCTGCTGTCGGCGACCCTGAGTCAGTTGCTCGGCATCCGGTTCGACGGTGCGGTGATCGTCGACTTCGCCGGTTTCCAGAAGGTCGTCGACCTGCTGGGCGGGGTGGATCTGTGTGTGGACCACGAGACCCACTCGATCCACACCGGCGCGGTGTACCACGTCGGCTGCCAGTACATGCGGCCCTGGCAGGCGTTGGACTACGTGCGCCAGCGCAAGGACCAGCCGGACGGCGACTACGACCGGCAGCGCCACGAGCAGCAGTTCCTCAAGGCGATCTTCGAGCGCGCGGTGGCGCAGGGCGTTGCCGGTAACCCGCTCAAGCTGGATCGGATGATCCAGGCGGTCGGGCAGTCGTTGACGGTCGACACCAACGGCGTACCGCTCGACGAACTGGTCTTCTCGCTGCGCAACGTCTCGCCCACCACGCTGGTCGGCGTGAAGGTTCCGTCGCACCCGACGATGATCGGCGACACCAGCTATGTGCTGCCCGATGACCAAGCGGACAGCCTTTACCAGGCGATCAGAGACGACACCATGGACACCTGGATCGCGGCGAACGGGGACTGGGTGAATACGATCTGAGGTGTGTTCGGTCGTCAAGCTCTCCCCTCGGTCCGAAGTGCCGACGTTTCCGCCGATGCCTTTCTGCTCGACGTCCGCGAGGAGGACGAGTTCCGAGCCGGCCACGCGCCGGGCGCGGTGCATGTGCCGATGATGCAGGTACCGGGTCGGTTGGACGAGATACCGACGGACCGGGACGTGGTGGTCGCCTGCCGGGTTGGCGGGCGTTCCGCGCAGGTCGTGGCGTACCTGCGCGCACAGGGCCGGGACAACGTGCGGAACCTGACCGACGGGATGCTCGGCTGGGCGGCGTCCGGGCGACCGTTGATCACCGAGGACGGCAGTGCCCCCGGAATCCTCTGACCGGTCGACCGGGCCCGCGGTCTTCGCCCACCGCGGCTCGTCGGCGGCGTTTCCCGAGCACACCCTCGCGGCGTACCTGCGCGCCCTCGACGAGGGAGCGGACGGTCTCGAATGTGACGTGCGCCTCACCAGTGACGGTCACCTCGTCTGCGTCCACGATCGCCGGCTCGACCGCACCAGCAACGGTCGCGGACTGGTCAGCGAACTGACCTTGGCGGAACTCGACGAACTCGACTTCGGCTCGTGGCACCCGGCGTTTCCCGATACCGCCGACGAACTGATCCTGGAACGCACTGGTCCGAACGGCGATCCGCGTTCGCACACCCGGATCCTGACGCTCGAGCGCCTGCTGACCGCGGCGATCGACGCCGACCGTCCGCTGCGGCTGTTGATCGAGACGAAGCATCCGACCCGGTTCGGCGGCGAGGTCGAGGCGCGGGTGGCGGCGATGCTCCGGCAGTACGGGCTGGACGAACCGAATCCGCGATCCCAGGTGACGGTGGCGGTGATGTCGTTCTCGCCGTGGGCGGTACGCCGGATGCGCGAGATCGCGCCGGCGGTACCGACCGTCCTGCTCCTGGAATTCCTGCCGCCGGGGATGATCCGTGACGGTCGGTTGCCGTTCGGCGCCCGGATCGCCGGGCCGGGCGTCCGGGTCGTACGGTCCCAGCCGGACCTCGTCAAGCGCCTGCATGACCAGGGCAATCAGGTGTACGTGTGGACCGTCAACGACCCCCGCGACATCGATCTGATGATCGAGTTGGGGGTCGACGGCATCATCTCGGACCGCCCCCGGCTCGTCCTGGACCGGCTCGGGCGTTGACGCGCCGGCTCGCGCGTCGACTGGCTCCGCGTCGAGCGGCTCGGGCATCGACCGCGCCGGCTCGCGGGTCGAGGGGCGCCGGTCCGACCCGTGGCGTCCACCGGCGCCCGAGGTCGGCACGTGCGTGATCGCGTCGTGTCCGGCACACTCAGTGGATGGCACACAGCCCGACCCACCCCGTCGAGGCGACAAGCGTGCTACCAGCGGTTACCGCCGTGGTTCAGCGTGTCACCGCCGGTGAACCCGGCTCGTCCGTCCTTGCCGATCTGGTCGACACGACCCGGGAGGTGCTCGGGGCGGCCGGCGGCACGTTCGTCGAGGTCGGTGCCGGTGGCGGACGGGTGGTGGCGGCGACCGGCGTGATGCGGTGGGCACTCGGGCGGTCGGTCGACGTGGATGCACGCGACGCGGACAGCGTGCTCGGGCGGTCGGGCATCCACACGTCGCGACCCGACGCCATGCCGTCCGGGTTCGCCGCGCTGCTGCGCGCCCACGGCGTCGAGCACATCGTCGCCGTCGGAGTCGAACTCGGCGACCGGGTGATCGGCACGCTGTACCTGTTCTTTGTGGACGAGCCGGTGGCGCTGCCGGCGCAGTGGCGCGACGTGCTGGGATTCGTCGGGGCGACGATGGCGCACCTGTACCGCGACCGTCGGGGTCTGCCGGTGTACGGCGACCTCGCGGCGGCGTCGCAACCGTCCGAGGCGGTGGTGCTCGTGGACGCGGACGGTACCGTCCGGGGCTGGAACCGGCCTGCCGCCGCGCTCGTCGGCATCCCTGCCGACCGGGCGCTCGGCGGACCGCTGCCGGTACCGGTACCCAGCCCGGGACGGTCGACCGAACACCGCACACGCGACGGTCGATTGCTTCGAGTTTCGTCAACGGATCTAGCGGGTACCGAATGCCGTGTGGTGACCCTGAGAGACGTCACCGGTGCGAGGCGTCGGGACGAGGCCGGTGAGCTGTTTCTCGCGCTCACCGGTCACGAACTGCGTACCCCGGTGACGGTCATCAAGGGGTACGCGGACACCCTCGCCGACCACTGGGACGCGCTGAGCGACGGGGACCGTCGCGAGGCGGTACACGTGCTGCGCGAGCGCGCCGACGACCTGGCTCGGCTGCTGGAACGGCTGCTGACCGCCGCCGAGGACTACGCCGACGATCGCGAGGCGGTACCGTTCGACCTCGCCGACACGGTGCGGCAGAGCGTCGCGGATCTCCCCCGAGGCGCGGGCGACCGGCTGCTGCTCGACCTGGCGGGCGAAGCGCCGACGGCGCTGGGCGATCCCGCCGGTACCGCGACGGTCGTCGCCGAGCTGGTGACCAATGCGGTGAAGTATTCGCGACCCGGTACCCCGATCGAGGTGACGATCTTCGTGGAGCAGCGCACTGTCGGGCTGCGCGTCGCCGATCGCGGTATCGGTATCCGACCGGAGCACGTGGAAAGGGCGTTCGATCGGTTCTGGCAGGCGGAGTCGGGCGACCAGCGCCGGTACGGCGGGGTTGGACTCGGGCTCTACCTGGTCAGACGTATCGTCGAGCGGCAGAACGGGTGGGTGTCCTTACGCGCACGCGACGGTGGGGGTACGGTCGCGGAGGTGAGGCTGCCACGAGCAGATGTGATGGATACGGTCCGGCGTCCCCCCGCCGGGCCGGCTCCCGTCTCTGGGGAGGCCTGATGTCGACGGCGGTCGCGGAGCGTGCTTGGTGTGTGGTTGTCCCGCATCATGCCAAGGGCGCGCGGCTGGCTCGACATCGTTTGGCTGGCGAGCTTTCCGGGGTGGTAGCCCCCGAACTGTTGGCGGACGCCGTGGCGATCGTCGCTGAACTGGTCGGTAACGCCATCCGGCACGCCGAACCGCTGCCCGGCGGGGTGATCCGGGTCGCCTGGCGGATGCGTACCTCACCCGACGGTGTCGAATCCGTCGAGGTGAGAGTGACCGACGGCGGCTCTTCGGAGCCGCCGCGGTTGCGCTCGGTGGGACCGGACGCGATGGAGGGTCGCGGGCTGGCGATCGTCGCCGCGCTGGCGGACCGGTGGGGTGTCGACCGCGACGGTCTGGGTCAGAGCGTGTGGGCGCGGCTGTCGCGCCGCTGACTTTGTCCGCGCGGTCCGGTGCCCCGTCGACCGCGGGCTCGGTATGCGGGCGCGACCGCCCACCCCGACACGTTCTAGGCTGTCTCGCCGTGGGCAAGCGTCGTAAGCAGTCCGGCGGCAGCGCCGCGACCAAGCAGAAGCTCCGGGACATCTTCGTACCCCGACCGTTCGAGGGACTCGTCGACGAGCCGGAGTGGATCGCGCTACGCGAACTCGTCCCAGCCGCGTCCGCGCCCCTGCGACTGGCTCCCGACCTCGCCGAGCGGTACGGCGACCGGAGCGTCACGCTGGCGACCGTGCTGCCGATGGCGTGGCCGGCGCTGACCAAGCCGGACGGCAGGGTGTTCGTCGGTCTGCAGCGGCACGTACAGTCCGGCGACGTTTCCCGCGACCTCGCCGAAGCGCTGCTGCGCGCGCTGGACACCGAGCCGGGCGGTCAGGTCGAGGTGCCGTCGCTGCCCGGTGAGGGACCTCGGCTGCAGGACGTGCTGACCGACGGACCGCTCGAGATCACGGTGCACGACGGGTTCGAGTTCTGGCTGGACGAGGGCGCCACCGACGACCCGGAGGTGAAGGCGTCGCTGGAGCGCGCGAACGCGTCGATCTTCCCGACCGCGAAGCTGGCCGCCGTGCGCGCGGCGTACTGGACGCGCGTGCCCGACCGGGCGCATGTGCGCTGGGTACTGCCCGACGCCGAGGACCCGGCGCTGGACGCGCTGTCCCGGCTCGCCGAGGCGGACGCCGTCAGGCTCGGCGACGGTACCCGGTTCGCCGGCATGTTCCGGGCGCACGGGCTGCTCATTCCGGTGTGGGACGTGCCCTCGGAACCGGATGCCGCGTCCTGGGAGGAGCCGCTGGCACGGTTCGCCGAGCGGTACGCCGAGGCGCTCGCCGTCGGCGAACCGCTGTCCCCGGCGCAGCGCCGCGCCCGCCACGGGCTGCTGGGTCGTCAGCTCACCCTCCGCTGACCTCGACCCGGCGGCGCGGCGTCGCCCGCGCGGCGGGACCGACCGGCACCGGCGCCCGGGAGACCGGGCAGGACATGCAGCGGGGTCCACCTCGACCGGAGCCGAGTTCGGAACCGGGAATCCGGATCACTTCGATGCCGGCGCGTTCGAGTTGCGCGTTGGTCTGCACATTGCGTTCGTACGCGACGCACAGCCGAGGCGCGATCGCCAGCGTGTTGTTGCCGTCGTCCCACTGTTCCCGCTCGGCGGTGACCGGGTCGAGACCGGTGTCGATGATGCGCATGGTGTCGATGCCGAGCGCGTCGGCGGCGGCGGCGAGGAACGGTTGCGGGTCGCCGACCCGGGGATGCCCGTCGGGTCCCGGGGTCACCGGATAGGCGACGAGCGAGTCGGCGACGTTGGGGTACATCAGGACCGCGTCGACGTCCACCATCGTGCACACGGTGTCCAGGTGCATGGTGGCGCGCTGCTGGGCGACCGGCACCACCAGCACGGTGTGGGCGAGCCCGGCGTCGAACACCCGCCGGGAGAGCCGTTCCGCGCCCGCCGGGGTGGTGCGCTCGCCGACCCCGATCGCGATCACGCCCGAGCCGAGCAGCAGGACATCGCCGCCTTCGACGTGTTCGAGCGCCGGGTCGTACAGCAGCGGCGTGCCCGCGAACCGGGGGTGGTACCGGTACACCGCCGCCGTGATCGTGGTTTCCCGCCGTCGCGCCGGCATCGCGAAGCTGGTGACCGCGACGCGGTCGCCGATCCAGACGCTGGAGTCGCGGGTGAACAGCAGGTTCGGCAGCGGATCGATGACGAAGTCGTGCCGGTCGAGCAGCCGGTACACCAGACCCGACCCGGTCGGCAGCTCCTCGTGGGCGAGCCCCGCCGTCAGTACCGTGGCGAGCCCCTCGGGGTCGAGTTGCGCGAGGTGGTCGGCGACCTCGCCGCGCAACGTGTCGCCGAGGCGTACGTCGGCGAGCACCGCCGCGGTCAGTTCGGCTCGCGCGGCAGGTACCCGCAGCGTCTCGACCAGCAGGTCGGCGAGGTAGAGCACCTCGACGCCGTGGTCGCGCAGGGCGGCGGCGAACGTGTCGTGCTCCTCCTGCGCGCGGGCGACCCAGGGGATGCCGTCGAACAGCAGCGAGTCGTTGTTGCGGGGGGTCAGGCGCATCAGTTCCGGACCGGGTCGGTGCAGGATCACGGCACCGAGTCGTCCGACTTCGCTGTCCACGTAGTGGCTCACCCAGCGAGCGTATGTCCGCTGCGCGTGGCTCGGGCGGTCGGCGGGTCGGGCGGACGGCGCATCGGTTGGGACGGGTGTCGATACCGGCACGGAGCCCGTCCGACAGGTCGGCGTCCGCATCGGATCGGCGTCTCACACGGGTACGAACATACAAGGATGAATAGAACATTCATCTGCTCTCATTCCACCGTCATTCCGCCCCTGGACCTATTTCTGTAGGCACGCGCACACGTAACGTGATTGACGGACCGCATGTGCGACGCCGGAGGTGGGGCGGTGACCGGATTTCTCGACGCCAGCGACCTGAGCCGTGACCGGTTCGGTGGGCCGCTCGGAGAGGCGCGCCCGTCGCCGTTTCAGCGGGTTCGGCAGTGGCGCGCCGAGCGTGACCTGCGCCGATCCGAGGAGGAGCACGCCAAGGTGGCGGAGAAGCTCAGCAAGCTCGGTCCTCGGTGGCGGGTCGTGGACTGGCGGGAGTTCGACGATCAGCGGCGTGGTCGCACCCGGATGAACTTCCTCACCATCGGCCCCGGCGGCATCTTCTCGGTCACCATCCGGCAACACGGCCGCAGCCGGGTGCTGCTCGCCGGCGACGTCGTCCAGGTGAACGGCGAGCGCCCCCCGTACGTGGCGGAGGCGCGCCGGAACGCGAAGCAGGCGGCGGACGCGTTCAGCCGCGCGACCGGTGTGCAGGTACCGGTTGTCCCGGTGCTCGCCTTCGACGGCAGCGGTGTGCTCACCGTGTACGGGCTGCCGAAGGGTTGCGTGGTCACCACGTACCCCGAGCTGGCACACGTGCTCGACGCGCACGGCGAGCGGATCGCGGACTCCACCGTGGACAAGCTGTGCGGTATCGCCAACCACCCGCTGACCTGGATCAACCCGCGATACGAGTCGCTGGCGGACCGGTACCGCTGGTACCCGTCGGAGGTGGCGAGCGACGAAGGTTCCCCCCGGTAGCGGGAGCGCCCGCACGACGCAGGGCGCTCGCGTCGGGTCCGCAGCCGATCCGCGCTGGTCGCGCAACGCGACGTGCGTCACACCACTCCTCGCCGCCGCAGGTCGCGCAACGTCTGCCGCGCCCTGCCGCGCAGAGTTATCGTGATGCGGCAGAGCGTTGAGGAGGCGTGTTGGCCCACGTGGAACTCGCCCTGTCCAGGGTCCACCCGGCTCGTCGACAGGCCGCCGGAGGTCCGGCTGCCGGGTCGCTCGAGCGATGGGCGAGCGTCGTCCAGACCGCCAGCGAACCGTGCCTCGCGGTCGACGGCGACGGGGTGATCCAGGCGGTTTCCGAGGCGTGCTGCGAACTGCTCGGTTTCGACGATCCGGGCGCGGTGATCGGCAACAGCCTGTCCGGCGGCATCCTGCGGCTGCTCGACTTCACCTCGTGCGGGGCGGAATTGACGCCCGCCGAGCTTCAGAAGATCCCGCCGCTGCTCGCGATCACCTCGGGTCGACTGGCGCGCGGGCTGCTGCGGGTCCAGGTACCGGACGATGTGGTCACGCTCGACGCGGTAGCGACGCCGCTGTGGGACGGTCAGCGGGTCGCGGGATCGCTGACGTTCTTCGCGCTCATCTGACTCACCGCCGCGTCCGCGCACTTCCGGCACTGCGTACGCTGCACTGCATGTTGGACCTCGAGCTGTTGCCGGGTGACTACGCCGTGTGTTCACTGCCCGCGGGCTCCTCGATCCCCGCTGACCTGGATACATCGACGGATATCGTGTCGGTTACCTGGACGCCCGACGAGGTCTCCGTCATCTGCCGCGTCGAGCAGGCGCCCGCAGGCGCCAGCGTCGAGTCGCCCTGGCGGTGCCTGCGCGTGGCGGGACCGCTCGATCTCGCGCTTACCGGAGTGCTCGCCTCCCTGGTCGCGCCGCTCGCCGACGCGCGCGTCAACGTCTTCGCGTTCTCCACCTACGACACCGACTACCTGCTGGTACCGACGGTCCGGTTGACCGAGGCGGTGGCGGCACTGACGTCCGCGGGGCATCGGGTGACCGGCTGAGGGTCCTACGATGGGCGCGGCCGCTGGGGCGTGAAAGGCACGTTCATGAATGAAGGAGTACGCGGGACCCGCGGGCAGCCGCGGGTGTCCAGTCGGACGCGCCGCTATCCGTGGGCGTTGCTGGCGCTGCTGACCGCCGCCGCCACGCTCGCCGGCTGTGGTCGGCGGGTCGAACCGTTGCCGGTACCGACGCTCGCGGTCACCGCGATGCCGTCCCCGACCGGTACCGCCGTGCCGTCCCCGACCGTCGCCCCGCCGCTGCCCGCTCCCTCGCCGTCCGGTACCGGCTTCCCCGAGACGATCGCCGTGGACTGCGCCGGTACCCCCGCCGCCGACCGGATCATCGCGCTGCTCCGTGCCCGAGGATGGCTGTCCGCCCGCACCCCGGCGACCGTCAGCGTCGGTCCGCTGTGCGCCGGCACCTGGCAGTACACGATCCTCAGCGTGTCCGGACACGAGCCGCTGCAGGTCGTCACCGAGGGACCGCCGACCGGGTTACGGCTGGTCACGGCGGGCACCGACATCTGCACCATCGAGGTACGCACCACCGCGCCAGCCGGCATCATCGGCGCCGCGCACTGCCCTCCGCCGTCCGCCTAAGCTGACTCCATGCCAGGTGTACCGCCGACCCGCTTCGTCTACCTCGGGCCCGAGGGCACCTTCTCCGAGCAGGCGCTGCGGACCATTCCCGCCGCCGAACACGGCAGCCGTACCCCGGCGCGCAGCGTGCCGGAGGCGCTCGACGCCGTCCGCTCCGGCGACGCGGACGCCGCGCTGGTACCCCTGGAAAACTCGGTCGGCGGGGCGGTCGCGGTCACCCTCGACGAACTCGCCAACGGCGCACCCCTGGTGATCACGCGCGAGGTGCTGCTGCCGGTGGAGTTCGTGCTCGCCGCGCGCAGCGGCACCGGCGTCGACCGGATCCGTACCGTCGCCGCGCACCCGCAGGCGGCTCTGCAGTGCCGTGCCTGGCTGCGGGACAACCTGCCGGACGCGACCGTGGTCGACGCCCTGTCCAACGCCGCCGCCGCACGCGGCGCCGCCGACGGCGACGTCGACGCCTGCGTCTGCGCGCCGGTCGCCGCCGGGCGGCACCGACTGGCGGTACTGGCTGACAAGATCTCCGACCATCCCGAGGCGGTCACCCGGTTCGCGCTGGTCACCCGCCCAGGACCGCTGCCGCCGCCGACCGGCGACGACATCACGTCGCTGGCGGTGTACATCGCCCACGACCGGTCCGGCGCACTGCTCGCCGTGCTCACCGAACTCGCCGTGCGGGGCGTGAACCTGACCCGGATCGAGTCCCGACCGACCGGCGAGCGGCTGGGGCGGTACTGCTTCTTCCTCGACTGCAACGGACACGTGGCGCAGGCGCGGCTGGGCGAGGCGTTGCAGGCGCTCCGGCGGATCTGCGCGGACGTCCGCTTCCTCGGGTCGTACCCGCGCGCCGCGCGCGACGGTACCGACCGACCCCCGCGCGAGCCCGCCGGTACCGCCGAGGTCGACTTCGCCGACGCCGCCGCCTGGCTCACCCGGATCCGTACCGGCGACATCCGCTGACGTAAACGCGGGTGGTCGGCGATCGGAGCACCGCCCGGCGCCACCCCGCCGGGCGGTTCCGTCAGCCGTTGAGCAGGGTGCCCAGCAGACCCTGGTTCTGGTTCTGCGCCCCGGAACCCGCGCCGGCGACCGTGCCGGCAGGCGGCTCCTCGGACGGCTGTACCACGACGAAGCCCTGACCGGCGAAGCTCATCGTGAACGCCTCGCCGGTGTGCCGGCCCAGCAGCGTGCCGAGCCCGAGCTGCTCTGCCCGGTGGTACCCGGTCTGCAGGCTCGCCGACCAGCAGATCGCCGCCTGCGGGTCGGCGAACGTCGGCTGGTCCACCCGGAGTACGACCGGGGTGCCCTTGGTGGTGATCGCGATCCGACCCTGTCCGCTGAACACGCAGTTGAACATGCCCGCCGAGGACAGCATGCCGGTGCCCTGGACGAACCTGATGTCGTACTGCAGGGTCGGCTCGAAGGCGAGCACGTTCTTGCCGTTGATGGTCAGCGCGTCGCCGGGTTCCAGGTCGATCAGGTGGACGTCGCTGGCGCGCTCGGCGAGGAACACGTCGCCCTGCCCGGACAGCCGCATCAGCGGTACGCCCTCACCGGTCAGCTTCTGCTTCAGCCACTTGCCCACCCCGCCCGAGCCCAGCGCCTCGAAGCGGACCCGACCCTGGTAGGCGACCATCGATCCGGTACGGGCGAAACAGTCGCCGTTCAGCTCGATCTTGAGCATCTTGGAGTTCTGCAGGCGCATGCCCGGCTGAGCCGACTCCTTCTCCAGGTTGTCGGCGGCGAAGAGGTCACTGCGCATGGGGGACATCCTTCCGAGGGGGAACGTCGACCGGCGACCGCGCGGCTCGGCGCGTGACGTCGCGCCTTGACCACCGGTCGTCTCCACTGTGGCAACCGTGGGCAAGGCGGCTGGCGCGGCGCCATCCGGGCGCCCGGCACCCGGCGGCGTCACGCCCAGCCGAGCTCGTGCAGGCGCGCGTCGTCGATGCCGAAATGGTGCGCGATCTCGTGGACCACGGTGACCGCGACCTCCTCGACGACGTCGTCCTCGGTGTCGCAGACGCGCAGGGTCGGATTGCGGAAGATGGTGATCCGGTCGGGCAGCACCCCGGTGTAGTCCCAGCCGCGCGAGGTCAGCGCGTGTCCCTCGTACAGTCCGAGCAGGTCGCCCGCGTCCGCCGGCGGATCGTCCTCGACCAGGATCACCACGTTGTCCATCAGCCTGAGCAACTGCTCCGGTACCTCGTCGAGCGCCTGCCCGACGAGATCCTCGAAGCGTTCCCGGTCCATCGACACCGGCATGACTGTCATTGTGCCGACCGCGGGAGGTACCGGAAGGGTGACCGCTGTCAGGAGCCGCAGCGGTCGCGACGCGAGCCCGGACGCCGTTCGCGGGTCGCGACGCGACCCGCTCGGCGGGGACGCTCAGCCGGCGAGCGACGCGGTCAGCGTGATCTCGACGGCGGACAACGCCCTGGAGACCGGGCAGCCCGTCTTCGCCGCCTGCGCCTGCTTGTCGAACTCCGCCTGGTCGATGCCAGGTACCTCAGCCGTGGTGTTCAGTTCGATCCGGGTGATCGCGAATCCCTCGCCGGTCTGGTCCAGGTGCACGGCGGCGGTCGTCTCGACGGAGTTCGGCCGGTACCCGGCGCGGGTGAGGTTGCCGGCGAGCGCCATCGAGAAGCAGCCGGCGTGCGCCGCCGCGATCAATTCCTCGGGATTGGTGCCCTCGCCCGATTCGAACCGGGACGGGAACGAGTACGACCCGTGGAATGCGCCGGAGCCGACGCGCATCGTTCCGGAACCTTCGCGAAGGGTGCCCTGCCAGCGGGCGGAGGAGGTACGAGTGGGCATGCCCCGACGCTAGTCCAGGTCGGGCGAACCCGCAGCGATGCCGCGAACCGCCCAGTCTCGCGGGGCCGTGCCCGACTCCGACCGGTGCGATGATGGCGCTGTCGATCGACCGAGCGGAGGGCGTGGATGGACACCCTGGAGACGATCGTCGGGTCGGGCGACGACCGGAAGCCTCGCCGTCGATTCGTCCGGCACCTGGTCGGACCGGAACAGGCGCCCGTCGCCGTGGTCGGGTTCGGGCTGCTGGTGTTCCTGGCGAGCCAACTGCTGCCCTGGATGACCGTGACGCCGAACATCGACGACAGTTCCACCGGTTCGTCCTATGCGATCACGGTGAACTCGCTGCGCAACCTCGGCTTCGCCGACATCAACACCTGGCAGACCAGCATGTACCTGACGGCATGGGCGGCGCTGCTGGGGCTGGCGGGCGCGGCGTTCGCCGCCCGGGACCGGGCACGGCGGATGCTCGTGGCGGCCGGGTTCGGCGTGGTCGCCTTCCAGACGGTCGACATGATCGGCGTCGCGGCGCTGCTGCACTCCGGGGGTCCGGCGTTCGGAGTGCTGCGGCAGGTGCTCGAAGCGCGGTCGACCGGGCCGGGGTACGGCATCGGTCTGGGCGTGTGGGCGGCGCTGCTCGCGCCGCTGCTGGTCGGCGCGGGGATGTTCATCGGCGTGCGGCGGGGCGTGGCGACGTCGGCACCCGGCGAGGCGACCCCCGTCGATCTCGCGGATCAGTTCGACGGGTACCGGGAGCTCGACGACCGGGCGCTGGAGATCACGGTGGCACCGGCGAACCCATTCGAACCCGACCGCGGTTGACAGGTAACCTCGTCGGCGTGATTGACCTTCGGCTGCTTCGCGAAGACCCCGACCTGCTCCGGCGGAGCCAGCGGGCGCGGGGCGAGTCCGAGGCTGTGGTGGACCGGCTGCTCGCCGCCGACGAGAACCGTCGCGCCGCGGTCGCCCGGTTCGAGGCGCTGCGCGCCGACCAGAAGCGGATCAGCAAGCAGATCCCGAAGGCGTCGCCGGACACCCGACCGGCCCTGCTCAGCCAGGCGAAGGAGCTCGCCGACCAGGTCAAGGTCGCCGAGGCGGCGGTCGGCGAGGCGGAGGCGGAACTGCGCGCCGCGCAGCTCGCGGTGCCCAACATCGTCCAGCCCGGCGTGCCGGAAGGCGGCGAGGACGGCTTCGTGGTGCTCCGCGAGGTCGGCGACCGCCCCGACATCGCCGAACCCAAGGACCACCTGGAGTTGGGCGAGGCGCTCGGCGCGATCGACGTCGAACGCGGCGCGAAAGTGTCCGGCAGCCGGTTCTACTACCTGACCGGGATCGGCGCGCTGCTCGAACTGGGACTGCTCCAGCTCGCCCTGTCGCACGCGGTCGAGCACGGCTTCACCCCGGTCATCCCACCGGTACTGGTGAAGCCGGAGTCGATGGAGGGCACCGGCTTCCTCGGCGCGCACGCGACCGAGGTGTACCGGCTGGAGGCTGACGACCTGTACCTCGTCGGCACCAGCGAGGTGCCGCTCGCCGCGTACCACGCGGGCGAGATCATCGACGTGTCCAGCCCGCTGCGGTACGCCGGCTGGTCCTCCTGCTTCCGTCGCGAGGCGGGCTCGTACGGCAAGGACGTCCGCGGCATCCTGCGGGTGCACCAGTTCGACAAGGTCGAGATGTTCTCCTTCTGCAAGCCCGAGGAGGCTGCCGACGAGCACCTGCGGCTGCTCGCCATGGAAGAGGAGATGCTCGCCAAGGTCGAGGTGCCGTACCGGGTGATCGACGTCGCCGCCGGCGACCTGGGCAGCAGCGCGTCCCGGAAGCTCGACTGCGAGGCGTGGATACCGTCCCAGGGTCGGTACCGCGAGCTGACCTCGACCTCGAACTGCACCACGTTCCAGGCGCGGCGGCTCGGCATCCGGTACCGCGACGCGGACGGTCGCCCCCAGCACGTCGCGACGCTGAACGGCACGCTCGCCACCACCCGGTGGCTGGTCGCGATCCTGGAGAACCATCAGCAGCCGGACGGGTCGGTACGGGTGCCGAAGGCGCTGCAGCCGTACGTCGGCGGTCGCGAGGTGTTGACCCCGCAGGGGTGATTCGTTCCTCTCACCTGGGTGTGCTCCCCCACCGCGCGGGGTAGTGTTTCTGGCCCACCGCGACATGGCGGGTACCCAACGTGACGGGTACCGCCGGGGCAGGCGACGTCAGGAGGGCACCATGGTCCGTCCAGGGCTACCGAAGCTGATCGCCACGGATCTGGACGGCACCTTGGTGCGCTCGAACGACACAGTCAGCGACCGCACCCGCGAGGTACTGGCGCGGGTCACCGCGGCGGGCATCCCGGTGGTCGGCGCGACCGGGCGCGGTCCCCGGCTGACCGACCTCACCCGCGCCGACATCTCCGCCGCCGACTACCTGGTGCTCGCCGGCGGCGGGCGGGTGCTCGACCTGACCACGCCCGGCGCACCGACGGTACTGCGGGACGAGCGCCTCGACGGTCGCGTGCTGCACGAGTTGCTGACCCGGTTGGAGGACGCCGTCGGTCCGCTGTCGGTCCTGGTCGAAGCGCTCGACGGACCGAACGCGCCGCTGTGGGGCGAGCCCGACCCGGCGTGGCGGTACCCGGACGTGGTCGAGGCGAAGGTACGCAGCGAAGCGCTCGCCGGAATGGTGATCAAGGGCTTCGCCCGCGCCGCCGAACGCCACGTCGACGACCTGCTCGACCTCGCCCGCCAGGTGATCCCGCCCGAGCAGGCGTCGATCACCCAGGCGGGTCTCGGGTACCTGGAGATCTGCCCGCCCGGCGTCACCAAGGCGTCCGGTCTCGCGGTGGTCGCCGAGCACCTCGGTGTCGACCCCGCCGACGTGCTGGTGTTCGGCGACATGCCGAACGACCTGCCGATGTTCGCCTGGGCGGGATGGGGGCGGGTCGCGGTCGCGAACGCGCACCCGGAGGTACTCGCCGCCGCAGACGAGATCACCTTGAGCAACGACGAGGACGGCGTCGCCGTCTTCCTCGACCGGCTACTCGGCGGACGGTCGTAGCCGGACGTCGCTGGGCCACCCGTCGACCGCGCCCGCGTCGTACACCCGCACCGCCCGCAGCGGCTCGGTGCCGGCGAGCGCGCAGCAGTACCTCTCGGGCGCCCCCAGGTCGTACAGGTGGATCGTGCCGGCGGGCCACTGCGGCACCGCGTCGACGGCGAGCACCGGACCGGTGACGTCCAGCCGGCTGGGCGCGGCGCGCAGCCCGAGCCCGGTGACCTTCATCGCCGCCTCCTTCCGCGTCCAGGCGCGGAAGAACCAGCCGGCGCGGGCGGGCTCCGGCAGGGCGGTGTACCGGTCGTGCTCGGCGGCAGTCAGCGCGTGGCGGGCGAGCCCGTCCACGTCCCGGTGTGTCGTCGCAACCGTCGGGTCCTCGCCGGGAGCGGCCCTCCCCGCGTACTCGATGTCCACGCCCACCCGACCGGTACCGACCACCGCGACGATCAGCCAACTCCCCGCATGGGACACCGAGTAGTCGACGGAGCGGTCCGTCGCGCCGGCGAACCGGGGACGTCCGTGGCGGGCGCCGCAATACCCGCAGTCCCGCACCACGGTCACCGACTCCGGCGGTACCCCCAGGTAGTGCGCGCCGATCAGCCGCTGGATCGCGCGGGACGTGACGTACGTGTGTCGCGCCTGCTCGACGGGCAGCCGCTCGGCGTGCCGGAGTTCGTCGGGTTCCAGCAGGTCCAGCCACTGTTCGGTCAACCCGATCCGGACCGGCCACAGATGGCACACGCCCGGCGCGGGCGGTACGTGCCGCCCCCGCCGGACGGGGACGGCACGGGTGAGGGTGCTGGTAGCGGCAGTCATCGTCGTCCTCCGGTCAGGTCGGCTGCATCCACCTGGTCGGGCAGGGGCCGCGGGCAACCGTCGAGCAGGTCGAGCAGATGCCGGACCGCGGCAGCCAACTGCAGGTCCTCGTCGAGCCGGTAGTCCTGCGGCGCCATGTCGACGTCGACGTCCGGCTCCACGCCGTGGTTCTCCAGCCCGTCCTGCACGCCGCGCAGGTAGTAGCGGAACTCCGGCTGGGTGGTGACGGTGCCGTCGACCAGCGGGTGACGCGGCCAGGTGGCGACGACGCCGCCCCAGGTACGCCTGCCGACCAGCACGCCGAGCCCGAGGCTGCGGAACGCGTGGCTGAAGATCTCGCCGTCCGACCCGGTCTGCTCGTTGACCAGGGCGACCATCGGTCCGCGCGGGGCTTCCAGGGGGTACGGCAGGACGCCGCTCCATCGGCCGTGTTCGGCGCCGACGCGACTGCGTGCCAGCCGTTCGAGCAGCAGCGGCGATACGTGCCCGCCGCCGTTGAACCGGACGTCCACGATCAGCCCCTCGCGGTCCAACTCGCGGAGGAACGCGCGGACGAATTCGGCGTACCCGGTCGCGAACATGTCCGGCACGTGGATGTAGCCGAGGCGACCGTGCGCCGCGCACCGCACGTACCGGCGGTTGCGCTCGACCCAGTCCCGGTACCGGGCGCGCGACTCGTCCCCGACGGCGCGCACGGTGACCTGCCGGCTGACGCCGTCCCGCGCCACGGTCAGCTCCACTTCCCGGTTCGCCTGCCCGACCAGCAGCTCGCCGGGGCCTTCCGGTCCCACCGGTCGACCGTTGACGGCGACGATCGTGTCGCCGGGGCGGATGTCGGTACCGAGCCGGTTGCACGGTGACGTCGCCTCCGGGTCCCACGGGTCGCCCTCCAGGATGCGCGCGATCCGCCACACCGCTGCGCCGTCCGGCGCGGTACCGGACACCTCCCAGTCGACGCCGAGGAAACCCTGGGCGTGGTGCGGCGGGCGGCGGTACTCGCCACCCCGCTCGTACGCGTGCGACGTGCCCAGCTCGCCCTGCAACTCCCAGAGCAGATCGGACAGCTCCGACCTGGTGGCGACCAGGTCGGCGAGCGGGCGGTACCGCCGGTACACGCCCTGCCAGTCCACGCCCGCCATGTCGGCGCTCCAGAAGCTTTCCCGCTGCAGCCGCCACGCCTCGCGGAACATCTGCCGCCACTCCGCCGCCGGCAGCAGCGGTACCTTCACCCGGTCCAGGTCGATCCAGCCGCTCTCCCGACCCGGCTTCGAGTCGGGCGCGCCGTACTCGTCGTCGTCGCGGCTGGTGCCCGCCTTGATCACCCGCAGCTTGTCGCCCGAGCGGTACAGCAGCACCCCGCAGTCGCCGCTGTTCACGCCGAGGTCGTCGACCCCGGTCAGGTAGTCCGGGGTCACCTCGGTGGTGAGCAGGTCGACCAGGGTCACCGTGCCGCTCAGGTGCTCCTCGGGGCGCAGCGGGTCGGCGGCCGTCGGCGGTACCGACAGCAGCAGCACCTTGCCGCGCAGCCCGACGATGCCGGCGTAGCGCGACTCCGGCACCGGGAAAGGCACGATGCGCCGCTCGATACCGTCCAGGTCGATTTCGACCGGTTCGCCGGTGGGCGGCTGGTCCGGCTCCTCCTCGGGCGGACCGGGTCGCGCCACGAACGGCGACGGCTCGTCGGCGCGCAAAGTCATCAGGTACGGGCGGGCGCCGAACGGGAACCCGACGGCGAACTCGACCTGGTCGTGCTCGGGTGTGAGCTGCCGCTGCCCGATGAAATACAGGTACCGCCCGGTCGGGTCGAACACTGGGCGGCAGTCGCGCAGCACCGGGCGGGTGAGCTGCCAGGTGCGCCCGGTCGCCGGTTCGGCGAGCTTGATCGCCGAACTGCGCGGGGTGTCCGGGAAGGTGTACGCCAGCCAGCGACCGTCCGGCGACCAGGTCAGGTCCTCGATCCGCTCGTACTCGGCACGGTCGAGCAGCCGGGCGACCGGTACCGCCGAGTCGGTGTCGACCACCCGCAACTCCTGCCGGTTGGTGGCGAACGCGACCAGCCCCGAGGTCGGCGACGCGGCGAGTTCCGTGACGCAGCCGATGTCGCCGAGGCGCACCTCGGTCTCGCCGGGCGAACCGTCCGCCGGCAGTACCGCCAGCCACTCGTCGGGCCGTTCGTCGGCGGCGACCGCGACCAGCCGGCGACCGTCGCCGAGCCAGCTCAGCAGCCGGTACCGCACCCCGTGCGGGGTGCCGTGCTGGCGTACCGCCCCCGACCAGTGGTCCATCGTGAACGGTTTGCCGCGCGCGGTGACCGCGAGACTGTTCCCGTCCGGGCTGAGCTGGACGCTGTCGAGGTAGCTGTCCGCCGGTACGAACCGGCGTCCGCGCTGGGTGCGCGAACTCGCCAGTCGGACGTCGAGCCGCTCGTGCCGGTCCGTCGCCGGGTCCAGCAGGTACAGCGCCCCGCCCGCGTGGTACACCAGCCGGTGCCCGTCGCCGGACAGGGTGCGGGCATAGTAGTCGTCGCGCCGGGTGTGCCGGATCAGGTCGGTGCCGTCGACGCGGCACGAGTACACGTCGCCGAAACCCTCGTGGTCGGAGACGAAGTACACCCGCTCGCCCACCCAGCACGGGTTGGCGAGGTTGCCGGGCAGCGGCACCAGCCGGTCGAACACTCCGTCGCCGGTACGGTCGATCCACAGTTCGCCGACCGCGCCGCCCCGGTACCGCTTCCAGCGCGCCGGGTCGGTGCCGTTGCGCCCCAGCACCGCGCCGCCGTCCGGACCGAACGACAGCGCGTTCGCCGGTCCGTACCGCAGCAGCCGGGGTGGACCGCCCGCCGGGTGTACCGCGAACAGCCGGAACCCGAACCCGGCGGGCTGCTCGGCGGTGCTCGCGTAGACGATCTCGCCGGTACCGGGATGCCAGCCGGTCACGACGCAGCGCGCCGCCTGGTAGGTGAGCCGCCGGGCGGGACCGCCGTCGCGCGGCATCACGTACACCTCGGTCGGGCCGTCGTCCGCGCCGACGAACGCCACCTGCCGTCCGTCCGGGGACAGCCGGGGGTAGCTCGCCTCGGACACCCCGGCGGTGAGCCGGCGTGCCGGTCCGCCGCGCGCGTCGACCAGCCACAGGTCGTCCTCGCAGCAGAACACCACCGCCTCGCCCTGGATCGAGGGGAAGCGCAGGTAGCCGGCGTTCACGGGGTTCATGACGGGTGTTTCATCGCCCGGATGCGCTCGGCCAGTTCGCGGCGACGGTCGTCCAGCCGCGCGCGCATCGCCTGGAAGTCCTCGTCGGTCTCGGTCCAGTAGCACGCCGAGCGCCACTCGCCGACGGTGTACGAGTCGTACGCGCACGTCACCTTGCGCTGCGCCGCCAGGGCGTCAGCCGAGTGCATCATCGTGTTGTGCGCGAGCACCTGGTTGACCGTGACCCGCATGTTCAGCTCGTCGCGCACGTAGGTGTGCGCCGCCGCGACGGCGGGAGCGCCGTAGTAGCCCCGGTACCGGGGCAGGATGCCGAACGACAGCTCGCAGGTCTGGCTGCGCCAGTCGATCGAGGTGATCCACGCGAAGCCGACCACCTGGTCGCGTGGACCGCACAGGGTGAAGATCCGCTTGACCCGGTGTTCGGAGTGGATGGTGCGCATCTGGTTGGCGACCAGCGCGTCGTCCGCGGCGACCACCGCGAAGTCGGTGAGGTTCGCGGCGAAGCGCGACTCGCGCAGCAGCTCCGTCCGGATCGGAATGTCGGCTTCGGTGAAGTGCCGGACGGTCACGAACGACATACGTCCTCCCCGGTCGCGAAGAACATCACCACGTCGTGGTACCGCCCGGAGCGGTACTGGTGGTCGCGCAGCATGCCGATCCGCCGGAAGCCGCAGGCGTCGAACGCGCCGACCGCGACGCTGTCCGCCGGCACCGTGGCGACGTACGAGGTGCAGCGCTGGTACGTGCCGAGGAACGCGGTGAACAGCCGCAGCGCGTCCGGGTCGGACGAGGTGCTCGCCAGGTACGCCTGCCGGGGCTGATCCACGTTCGGCAAGTACCCGAGCAGGGTGTCGCCGTGCCCGTAGACCTGCGCGCCGATCCGGGTCAGTTCGCTGCCGAGCAGCGCGTCGTTCTGCGTCACCGGGTCGGTACCGAGGAAGCCGCGCGCCTGGTCCCCAGCCGCCCGCAGTCCCGCCACCCCACCGGCGATGTCGAGACGCCGCATCTCAGTCATGGCGTACCGCCCCCCACAGCTGCCGTTCCACCGGTCTGCCGTCCAGCCAGATCGCGTCCGGTACCGTCGCCTCGAGCTGGAACCCCGCGTCGCGCAGCGCCGCGACGGGCACGCCGCACGCCGGGGTGACCCAGCCGTACACCCGGTGCAGATTGAGCACCCGGAAACCGTGCGACACCGCCGACTTCAGCAGCACCTCGCCGTCGTCGACCGCCTCGGGGCGCAGACCGGTCTCCAGCCTCGCCCGCCGGTTCACCCAGTCCAGATCGGTGAAGCGGACGAACGCGGTACCGGGTACCACGCACATCTCGGTCGTCGGATCGGCGGGCGGCGTCACCGTCGTCGGCTCCGCCAGCGGCGGCCGGTCCGCGACGGGTCGCCCAACCAGTTCGCCGGGCAGCCAGTACCCGGTGAGCAGGGCACGGTCACTGTCTCGATATCCGCGCAGCATCATGATGACGGCGTCCAAATCTGTGAGAAGTAGACGTAGCCGCTGCGCCGACCGCCGTGCAGCACGACGTCGGCGAGCGTCCCCTCCTCGGTGAGACCCAGGGACCGGGCGACCTCGAGACCGCGCTCGTCGAACTCGCCGATCATCATGGCGAGCCGGACGACCTCGACGCGCCAGCGCAGTCCACGTACCACCTCGCGGTACGCCGACCGCCACCAGGACAGCGGCGCCGAACCGGTCAGACGCAGATGCAGCAGGTAGTGGCAGCCGTGCTCGCTGCCAAGTCCCTCCGCCGCGAACAGACCGACCGGCTCGCCGTCGGCGGACAGCACCCGGGTGTCGCTGCCGACGAGGTCCAGGATTTCCCACTCCGGTCGGGTGTCCGGCTCCGCGGTGCGGTAGTAGAAGTCGGGCTCGGCGAACAGCGCCAGCACCGTGTCGCGGTCGGCATCGGTGTACCGGCGCGCGGACCAGTGCGGCACGTCGGCGCCCGGCGCCACCGCGCCGCTTGCGGCGCCTCGTGTCACCGCGCCGGTTCCGGCGCCTCGTGTCACCGCGCCGGTTCCGGCGCCTCGTATCACCGCGCCGGTTCCGGCGCTCCGCATGGCGGTCTGTGTCATGACCCCTCCCGGTACGCGGTCAGAAGCCCTGTGCGATGTGCAGCCGCTGGATGTTGCTCGTACCGTCCATGAACTCGAAGGCGTGGACGTCGCGGCACCACTTCTCCAGCAGCGGGTGGTGCAGCAGGGAGCCCGGACCGAGCGCCGCGGCGGCCCATCGGGTCACCCGTACCGCGAGGTCGGTGCCGTGCAGCTTGGCGATGGACGGTGGACGTCGGTCGTCCGGCGCGTGATCGACCGCGGCGGCGGCGTCGTACAACACCTCCCGCGCGGCTTTCAACCGCGCCGACACGAGTTCGTGACCGGACCAGCCGGGACGCTGCTCGCGTACGTAGTCGCGGGCGGCGAACGCCACGCCGACCGCCATCGCGGCGATCTGCACCCGCATCGCGTTGAACACCCGGCTCGCGCCCCAGATCCCGCGTCGGGACGCGGGCAGGTGCGCGCCCAGCAGCATCTCGCGCGGCACGGGTACACCGTCGAGGAACAGTTCGCTGATCCGCGCGCCGCGCAGACCGACCATGTCCAGCGGGTGTCCGGTGAAGCCCGGGGCAGGGCAGCGGACCAGCGCCGCGCGGATGGTCAACGGCGAGGCGCCGGTACGCGCGAAGACGACACCGATGCCGCCGCGCGCGCCGTTGCTGATGTACCGCTTGTGCGCGTGCAGTCGGTACCCGCCGTCGGGGTCCGGGTCGAGCCGGGCGTCGATCGCAGTCGCGTCGCTGCCCCGCTCAGGCTCCGTCATCGCGAAGAACGTCCAGGTGCGACCGTCGGCGATGGTGTCGTAGAACAGCTCCTGCTGAGCTTCGCTGCCGAGCGCGTCGACGACGGTACCGGCGAGCGCCGGTCCCGGGTTGGCGACCAGGAGCCCGGCGTCGCCGCGCGCCATCTCCACGGTGGCGACCACGCGCGCCAGGCAGGTTTCGGTGGCGTACCCGTCGGCGGCGGTCGCCGCGTCCGCGCGGCGGAACCGCTTCGGGGTGGTCGCCCCCCGGATCATCGCCAGCGCCGGCGAGTCCAGGTGGGGTGCCATGTTCGCCGGGTCGGCGTCGACCGCGAGCGCACGGGCGCGCAGGTCCGCCGCCATGTCCCGGCAGGCGGCGCGGAGCTCGCGGAGCGACGGGTCCAGTTCGGTCATCACGCACCTTCCCGCACGATCCAGCAGTTGGCGATCAACTCCGAGACGTGGGCGCCGCGCTTGGGGGAGTCGGTGACGTACCCGCTCGCCCCGAGCAGCTTCGCCAGCTCCCAGTCCAGTTCGGTGATCCGGTCGTGGACGTCGGCGACGGCGACCGCGGAGTCCGGCGACACCCGCAGCTGTTGGCGCAGCGCCTCGGTCGCGGTCAGCACGTCGGCGAGGGTGCCCAGTACGAGCTGCTTGCGGATGGTCGGCTCACCGGCGGCGACCCGGCTGGACAGGTGCTCCACGGCATGCTCGGTCAGCCGCCGGGTGAGCGCGAGGCGTACCGCGCCCAGGCGTACCCCGAGGCGGGTCAGCTCGTCGGTCGCGGTGGTGGTCGGAGTTTCGCATCGGACGAAGGCGACGCCTTCGTCGCGCGCCATGTCGTACGGGACCACCGGGGCGCCCGCCGTGACCCAGGTCGCCGGTACCGCGGCGACGCCGCCCGGCGCGCTGTTCACGTCCACCGTGTCCAGCGCCGCCGCCAGCCCGGCCGCCAGCCCTTCGTCATGGGCGACGCGCTCACACTGCGTGATCATGTCCGACATTGGGTCCTCCGCTGCGGCATCGCCGGCGCGGTCGTCAGCCGACCGGAGCGTGGTGGAGCCGGTTCTGGATGTATCCGGCGAACGAGTCCACGGTGAAGAAGACCTCGGGCGCCAGGGAATCGGGGTCGACGTCGAGTCCGATGGTGTCCTCGAGGGTCATCAACAGTTCGATGAACCGCATCGAGTCGAGCTCGAGGTCGTCGAAGATACGGGTTTCGCCGGGCAGTTCCGTCAGGTCGCGATTGAGGACCGCGGACAGCGAGATACGCATGTGCTCGATGATCTCTTCACGTTCCATCGCGCAGTTCCCTCCATTCGTGCAGGTGTGGTGGCATGACGCCGCCGATATTCTTCGAATATGTCGGCGTCATGCCACCAAGAGGCCGTCAGGCGGCCTTCACCGCGGCCTTCACCGCAGCCTTCGTCGCGGCCTTGGTCGCCGCCTTGGTCGCGGCCTTGACGGCAGCCTTAACAGCAGCCTTCGCCATGATTGCTCACCTCCTTCTCACTGGATGGGCGCGCGTCCACGCCGGTCGAGCAGGTCCGCTACGGGCGTCCGACGCCGGCGAACCGGTGTCATCCGCTTAAGCGGCCCTGCTGCCGGCAAGGCTGGACTATCCGAAGCAACGGGAAACTAAAAGCTCCCCGTCGATCGAATAAGCTTTGCCGGTCGATCGCTCCGTTGTGGAACGCAATGAGATTCGCCGATCACGAGAGCGTGTGTCAAGGCGAGCGGAAGCGGTTTTCCGAAAGCCTCGGTGACACCTTTTCGCTGTCCGTAACATGCCACCGGTGAATGGTTGATCGCCGGTACCGCGCGCGCGACTATCAAGCGATTCACGTTTACCTCGGAGGGGCACATGGCCGCGGTGAAGAGCGCGAACCTCTGCTTCGGCCAGCGGTACGTCTGGCTGAGCCACCATCACCTGCCGCCGCAGGCACGGCACGACGCCCACATCGTCCTCGACCACCCGCTCCCCGAGGGGATCGGGCTGGCGGGCATCCGCAACGTGCTGAACTACCTGGTCCGCCGGCACGAGGCGCTGCGCACCACGTACCACCTGGACGCGGACCCGTGGCCGGAGCAGCGGGTACATCCGCCCGCCCCGGTCGCCGTCCACCAGGTCACCACCGAGTCGGACGGCACGCCGTCGCCCGCCGAGGTCGTCAGGAACCTCACCGTCACCGACTTCGACCTGTCCACGGAGTGGCCGATCC
Source organism: Micromonosporaceae bacterium (assembly GCA_036378155.1). Taxonomy (GTDB): domain Bacteria; phylum Actinomycetota; class Actinomycetes; order Mycobacteriales; family Micromonosporaceae; genus DASUXA01. Next base: position 153,033 of record DASUXA010000032.1, read on the forward strand.
GCGCCTGCGTGGTCACCACCGGCGGCGTGCCGCGCCGACTGGTACTGGTGCTCAACCACATCGCGTTCGACGACTGGAGCATCGACACACTGAAGCGGGAGTTCGAGGCGGTACTGACCGCCGTGCTGGCGCGGCGACCCGCGTCGCTGCCGCCGGTGTCGGCGCAGCCCGCCGACCTCGCCCGGTACGAGGCGACCCAGCACGCCGGGCAGCGGGACGAGGCGCTGGCGTACTGGCGCCGCGAGATCGCCGAGCTGCCCGCGGACATGTTCGCCCGTCGGCGCGGTACCACAACCGGAACGCCCGAGGCGTACAGCGCCTCGCTGACCTCGCCACGGCTGCTCGCGGCGGCTCGCGACATCGCCGCCCGGCACAAGGTGTGGCCGTCCGTGGTGCACCTCGCCGGGTACGTCCTGGCGATGTCGGCGTACACCGGCGAGCCCCGCATCACCCACGGGTCGTTCACCAGCACCCGTGAGGGCGGCGCCCACATGGACGTGATGACCTGCATGTTCTCGCCGACGCTGGTGACTGTCGACCTGTCCGGCGATCCGACGTTCGGCGAGGTGCTGCGGCGCACCGCCGAGCGGGTACAGCGCGCGCAGGCGCACTCGTCGCTGCCGTACGACGAGGTGGTCGAACTGCTCGCGCAGGAGAGCCACCGGCGCGGTCAGCCGCTGCGTACCGGCTCGGAGGTGAACTTCCTCAACTACGCGCCGCGCTCGTGCGGCACGCGGCGGCTCAGGTTCGCCTGGAACGCCGCGCCCACCGCGTGGGCGCAGGGCCACTCGGACACCTACTTCCGGGTGTACGAGTGGCAGGACGGGGTGACCGTCGCGTTGCAGGCGATGGACACCGTGATGCGCGCCGACGACGTCGAGCGGTTCCTGCGTGGGTACGAGGACCTGGTGAGCGCGCACGCCGACGCCGCGCTGGACGTCCGGGTCAGCGAGGTCGCCGCGCGCATCGGATTCGGCGCGCCGGGCGCGGACCGACTGGTCCGGGTCGGGCACGATCTCGTCGACCCGCAGGCGGTCGAAGCGGTACTCGCGGCGCATCCGGCGGTACGGGTGGTCGAGGTCGGCGAGCCCGAGCGCGGTCTGGTCGCCGACGTCGTCGCCGATCGCCCGGTCAGCCCCGGTGAGCTGCGCACCCACGTGCTGGGCGCGATGTACGACCACCCGTCGGTGCGCTGCCCGGCGCGGTTCCGGGTGCGGTACGGCGACGCGTCGACCGAGGGCGACGGCGTCCCCCACGCGGTGGTCGAAGGTGACGCCGGCAGCGTCGCGACGACCGACGCCGAGCAGGCGCTGGTCGCCGTGGTCGGCAAGGTGAACGGGCTCGACGACGTCGACCCGTCGGACAGCTACCCGGTCGCCGGAGGTCGCGCCCTGCGCGCTCCGCGGGTGGTGGCGGAACTGCGCGCGCAGGGCTGGGGCGGTCTGTCGGTGTACCAGTTGAACAGCGCACGTCCGCTGCGCACCCTGGCGGCGGGCCTGACCCCGCTCGACTGACGCGCCGCCGCCGTGGGGTGGCGAGCCGCGTCGGGGCGGCGAGCCGGGTCAGCCGAGCCGGATCGGGGTGCCCCGACTCAGCGGCGAATCGTGCACCACGAGCTGCTGGAACCGCAGATCCTTCGGCGTGTCGAAGACGAGTTGACCGGACACCGAGTTGCCGGGGTTGATCGCGTCGAGGAACGGGCGGCTGGCTTCGTCGTACACCCACGACCAGCCGTCGGCGGTGTACTCGCGACCGTCCGTGTCGACCAGCACCTGGCTGCCCGGCCATACCCGGGCCGTCCGGGTACCGATGTTCGTCACGTGCAGATCGACGAGGCAGAACTGCCCCTGCGCGGGTTTGTTCGTGATGAGGTCGCCGATCTTGTCGACTCCGCACGTCAGGGCGGTGACGGTGAACCGGAGCGAGCCGTCCGCCGCCTCGGTCGCCGGTACCGTGCTCGGGCTCTGCGTCGCCTTCCGCTGTGGGCTCGGGGTCGGTTGCCCCGTCGACGTGGGCGCCGAACCGGTACCGGCGGCGACCGCTCCGCTCGGCGTCGCCCGGCTGACCGCGCGGACCACGCCGTACCCGCACACGCCGACGACCAGCAGAGTGACGACGATCGCCAGTCCACGTCGCCGCCGACGCGGTACCGGCGGCGAGTCGCCCCGGTCGACCCGCGTCGGCGGGACGAGGCGGGGGTCCACCCGGGTCGGCGGCGGTACCGGCGGGGGCGGCGGGCTGCCGAGGGGGGTCAACGCCGCCCGTACGGTGCCCGTGTCGGTCGAGCCGCACAACGCCAGGAGCAGGTCGCGGGCTGTCGGGCGGGCGCCCGGGTCGGGGTGCAGCGCGCGGGCGACGAGCGGCGCCAGCCGTGGTCCGAGCCCGGACAGGTCGGGTCGTACCGGCGCGACCGAGCCGCCCGGACCGGGGCTGGACCCGGGTCGTCCGGTCGCCCAGAGGATCAGCAGTCCCCACGCGTACACGTCGGCGGCGGGTCCGGCGGGACGCCCGGCGACCTGCTCGGGCGCCAGCCATCCGGGGGTACCGAAGACGACGCCGGTCTGTGCGGTCGCGTCCACCGCCCGGGCGACCCCGAAGTCGATCACCTTCGGACCGAACGGGGAGAGCATGACGTTGCGCGGGGTGAGGTCGCGGTGGACGACCCCGGCGGCGTGGATCGCGGTGAGCGCGGCGGCGACACCGACCGCCAGCGCCTCGGTGTCGGAGTCCGACAGCGGCCCCAGCCTGGTGATCCGCTCGTGCAGCGAGATTCCGTCGACGTACTCGGTGACCAGGTACGGCACCGGACCGGTGACGTCGGCGTCGAGTACCCGTGCGGTGCAGAACCCGGCGACGCGCCGCGCGGCGGCGACCTCGCGGGCGAACCGGTCGCGGAATGTCGGGTCGGCGCGCCACCGGTCGGCGATGACCTTGACCGCGACGGCTCGCCCGTCGGGCGTGTGTGCGAGGTGGACGGTGCCCATGCCGCCCGCGCCGATGACCCGCTCCAGCCGGTACCTGCCCACGCGACCGCCGACCGGCAGCGTCGTGCCGGTCGACTCGGAACGGTTGGGGATGCGGCTCGCCGCGCCCCAACCTGCGGACGGACGTCGCCCGTCCGAAGCCTCGCCCATACCTTGCAGGGTGCCGTACCGGCGCCAGTGGCGGAAGCGTCGCGAACAGGGCGCCGGGTCCGGGCGGGCGTCCGCCCGCCCGGACCCACATGAGGCGACCTGTCGACCTTGCGTCAGGAGACCGGTACCCGCTCGATCGAGAACCGGTGGGCGGCCGCCACGCCGGCCTGGAACCGGCTCACCGAGTCGAGGTTGCGCAGCAGCGCGGCGATGTGCCGCCGGCAGGTACGCACCGACATGCCGAGCTTGCGCGCCACCACCTCGTCGGTGTGCCCCTGCGCCATCAGCCGGACGATCGCCTGCTGAAGGTCGTCGACGACCTCGGCGTACCCAGGTTCGGCGGAGTTGAACGGCTTGGCGTTGTCCCACAGCTGGTTGAACAGGTCGACGAGGAACCGGACGACCTTGTCGTCGCGTACCCGTCGCGCCGTCGGCTCGCCGTCGTCGGTGACTCCGAACAGCACCGCGTGCGACCGGTCGAAGACGACCGCCGCCTGCGGGGACTGGCTGATGGTACGCACCGCCGCGCCGGCGTCCACCAGGCGCTTGGTCCGGGCCCGGCTGGCGAAGTCCGCCCGGCTGCGGTGCGGGCAGATGACGCGTACGGCGACGTTCCGGTCCAGCACGCCGTAGCACGGCTCGATGAGCTCGTCGAACTGCTCGGCGTTGTCCTGACTGGACCGCAGGATGAGCACCTCGTCGCGGCAGACGTCGCTGGCGAGCTTGAGCAACCCGCTGATCTCCACCACACCGGACAGCCGTTCGATCGCGCCGGTCGCCGCCCGACCTCCGCGCGTGTGGGGTTGCGTGATGACGTCGATACGCTGCCGCAGCCGGTCGATCATCTCCCGCCGCTTGTAGATCTCCCGTTCGATCGGCGAGATCAGCATCGCCGCCGCCTGTTCCGGGTCGATCGGGATCAGTCGGTGCCCCGTCTCGCTGTCGGGTCGCAGCAGGTGCAGCTCGACGAGCTGGGTGACCGCGGCTAAGACGTGGTGCGCCTCGATGCCTAGGTCGGCGGCCGCCGAACCCACCGACTCGATCGCCCCCTTGCTCGCGGCGTAGTAGTAGACAGTGATGACCTGGTCGTCGAGGGCCGGCATCGCATCGGACCTCAACGGATCGCCCGTCGACATCTAGTTGCCTCCCTTTTTCCGTATTCGCGAGCCACCCACCGCGGTGAGTACCGTGAATGTTTCGGCGGGGCTGGACGTGACGCTGGCAGACCCGGCAATCAATACGCATTGGATCGGCAACCGTCCGCGTCGATCGACGGAAAGGGATCGCTATCGAATCGCTATCACCCCGCTAGTTCTCGCGTTCGCGCAGGTCACTGGCGATAAGCCGACGATGGCGCGACGACAGGCATGCCCGGTCAACTAGGTCGCGGCGGCGGACCGACCGCCGACCGACCGGGCAAGCAGCCGACAGCAGATGTACGGCGCGGTTCGATGTGGGGTGACGATTGTGACGACGATTGAGATACCTCTCCGGTTCCAGGAGATCCTGCGGCCGCACCTGCCGTACGCGGACGCCGGCCCGCTGCGCGACACCGACGAACTCGGCGCCCTCGGGCTGGACTCGATGGGCGTGGTCGCGCTGCTGGGGGACCTCGAGGACCAGTACGACCTGGAGCTGCCCGACGAAATCCTGAACGAGGAGACGTTCGCGACGGTCGGGTCGCTGTGGTCGACGGTGGCGCCGCTGCTGAAGACCGAGCGGGTCGGCGATGAGTGATCGGCGGACGGACGGTTCGCCGGCGGTACGCCCCCTGGTGCGCCTGCACGACCTCATCGGGTGCGGCGCTCCGGACCATCCCGCGGTGACCGTCAAGAACGACACCGTCACGTACGAGGAACTCGCGCGTCGCGTGGCGCGCGCCGCGACCGGGCTGTACCGGCTGGGCGTGCGACGCGGCGACCGCGTGGTGGTGTACCTGGACAAGCGCGTCGAGACGGTGGTCGCGATACTCGCCGCGTCCGCCGCCGGAGCCGTGTTCGTCCCGGTCAACCCGGTGTTCAAGGCGCGTCAGGTGGCGTACGTGGTGACCGACTGCGCCGCCCGGGTCGTGGTCACCACACCCGAACGGTACGAGTCGGTGCGCGGAGCGCTGACCGAGGTCGGGTCGCTGGAGCACGTGGTACTGGTCGGTGGGGACGCCTCCGGGCGCGTGCCGCAGGTCGGCGCGACCGACCCGGTCGTCGGCGGCTGGCAGGTCCACACCTGGGAACGGGTCGCCGAGACGGAGGCGGTACCGGTGCCCGGCGCGGACGCTGTCATCGACGCGGACGTCGCGGCGATCCTGTACACCTCGGGCAGCACCGGCGGCCCGAAGGGCGTCGTGCTGTCGCACCGGAATCTGCTGGTCGGGGCGGAGAGCGTCGCCAGCTACCTGGGGCACACCAGCGACGACACGGTGCTCGGCGTCCTGCCGTTGAGCTTCGACGCCGGGTTCAGCCAGCTCACCACCACGCTCATCGCGGGCGCCCACCTGGTCCTGGTCAACTACCTGCTGCCTCGCGAGGTGGTGCGGCTGTGCGCCCGGCACAAGGTGACCGCGCTGACCTGCGTACCGCCGCTGTGGATCCAGCTCGTCGGGCAGCAGTGGCCGCGTGAGGCGACCGAGAATCTGCGGTACTTCGCGAACACCGGCGGACGGATGCCCCGGACCACGCTGGCCCGGCTGCGCGAGCTGTTCCCGCAGGCGGCGCCGTACCTGATGTACGGGCTGACCGAGGCGTTCCGGTCCACGTACCTGGACCCGGCGGAGGTGGACCGCCGACCCGACTCGATCGGCAAGGCGATCCCGAACGCCGAGATCCTGGTGGTACGTCCGGACGGCACCGAGTGTGCCCCCGGCGAGCACGGCGAGGTGGTCCACCGGGGCGCGCTGGTGTCGCTGGGGTACTGGAACGACCCGGTGCGCACCGCCGAGCGGTTCCGCCCGGCGCCGGGCAGCGACGGCTCGACCCGTACCGAGATCGCGGTCTGGTCCGGCGACATCGCGTACCGCGACGAGGAGGGCTTCCTGTACTTCGTCGGGCGCAACGACGAGATGATCAAGACGTCCGGGTACCGGATCAGCCCGACCGAGATCGAGGAGGCGGCGTACGCCACCGGTCTGGTCGACGAGGCGGTCGCCCTCGGCGTACCGGACGAGAAGCTCGGACAGCACATCGTGCTGGTCGTCGCGGCGCCGGACGACGGACGGTCCACAGTCGAGCTACTGCTCAAGGCGCTCGAACAGGAACTGCCGACGTACATGCGACCGCACCGGGTCGAGGTGCTGCCCCGGCTGCCGAGGACGGGCAACGGCAAGTTCGACCGGGTCGAGCTGCGCCGGATGGTGACGTCATGAGCACCGGTACCGCGACCCGTCGGGTCGGCGTCAGCGGCAGCGGTCCCGACCTGTACCGCCGGGTCGACGGCGCGCTCGCCGTCGGCGGGGTACCGGTGCACCGGCTCGCCGCGCGGGTCGGCGTCACGCCGTTCTTCGCGTACGACCGGGATCTGATCACCGAGCGGGTCGCGCGGGTGCGTACCGCGCTGCCCGACGCGATCCACCTGAGCTACGCGGTCAAGGCGAACCCGATGCCGGCGCTGCTGGCACACATGAGCTGGCTGGTGGACGGGTTCGACGTGGCGTCCGGGCTGGAGTTGCGCAACGCCCTGGACACCCCCACGTCCGCCGACCGGATCAGTTTCGCCGGACCCGGTAAGACCGACGCCGAACTGTCCCAGGCGGTCGCCGCCGGGGTGACCGTCGAACTGGAGTCCGAGGGGGAGCTGACCAGGATCGTCGCCGCCGCCGAGGCGCTGGGCATCCGGGCACGCGTGGCGGTACGCGTCAACCCGGACTTCACGGTGCGCGGTTCCGGGATGCGGCTCGGCGGCGGACCCCAGCAGTTCGGCGTCGACGCCGAGCGGGTGCCCGCGGTACTCGCCGCGATCGGCGACGCCGACCTCGACTTCCAGGGCTTCCACGTGTTCGCCGGCTCGCAGAACCTGCGTGCCGAGAGCATCTGCGAGGCGCAGCGCAACACCGTCGAGTTGGTCGCCGAACTGGCGGACGCGGCGCCGGGACCGGTGCGGTACCTGAACCTCGGCGGCGGCTTCGGCATCCCGTACTCGCACAAGGACCAGCCGCTCGACCTCGCCCCGATCGGCGAGAACCTGGCGAGGCTGCTGGACACCCGGGTGCGTACCCGGCTGCCGGAGGCTCGGGTGGTCGTCGAGCTGGGTCGGTACCTGGTCGGCGAAGCCGGCGTGTACGTGACCCGGATCGTCGACCGCAAACAGTCGCGGGGCAGGACGTACCTGGTCGTGGACGGCGGACTGCACCACCAGTTGGCGGCGTCCGGCAACTTCGGGCAGGTCATCCGGCGCAACTATCCGATCGCCGTGGCGTCCCGGATGGACGAGCCGCCCACCGAGACGGTGCACGTGGTCGGCTGTCTGTGTACCCCGCTGGACCTGCTCGGCGACTCGGTGACGCTGCCCCGCGCCGAGGTCGGCGACCTGATGGTGGTGTTCCAGGCGGGCGCGTACGGCTTGACCGCCAGTCCCACCGCCTTCCTGAGCCACCCCGCGCCGCCCGAGGTGCTCGTCTGACCCCGGCACCGCCAGCCCGTACATCCCATCGAGACGCTGAGGAGTCCACTGTGCTGACCGCTATCGACCTCACCAAGAGCTACGGCGAGGTGTCGGCGCTCGCCGGGTTCAGCCTGGAGGTGGCCGCCGGCGAAATCGTCGGGCTGGTCGGGCACAACGGCGCCGGCAAGACGACGTTCGTGGAGATCGTGTCCGGTCTGATCCAGCCCGACGGCGGCCAGGTGCGCATCGCCGGGAAGGACCCGACCCACGCGCGCGCCCAGGTCGGCATCTCGCCCCAGCACATCTCCCTGTACCCGCCGGTCACCGTGCGGGAGCACCTGCGCCTGTTCGGCGGCATCGCCGGGCTGCGCCGGTCCGCGCTGCGCGCCGCGATCGACGAGCTCGCGGACAAGATGCGGCTGACCGGCTTCCTCGACCGCCCGGTCGGGGTGCTGTCCGGCGGGCAGCAACGACGCGCCCAGGCGGCGGTCGCGCTGATCCACCGGCCGTCGCTGCTGCTGATGGACGAGCCGACCGCGGGCGCCGACCCGGACACCCGGCAGGCGCTGCTCGACGTGGTCAAGGAGCGTGCCGCCGAAGGCGCCGCGGTCATCTACATCACCCACTACCTGCCCGAGCTGACCGAACTCGCGGCGACCATCGCGGTCGCCAAGGCTGGGCGGATCATCGCCCGCGGTACCAGCGCCGAACTGCTGGAGAAACTGCCCGGCGAGGTCCGGCTCACCCTGCCCGACGAGGAGATCCACGTCTCCACCACGGAACCCACCCCGACCCTGATCGACCTGCTCAGGCAGGTGGACCGTCCGGTCCTCGGAGTGGAGATCCGCAACCCGTCCCTTGACGACCTCTACCGATCCCTGGCGGTGTGACGATGTCCGTCGAGTCCCTGCGCCGCGTCGGCGTCCTGGTCCGGCACAACACGATCCTGCGGTTGCGCGACCCGGGCCAGATGATCAGCTACATCGCCCTGCCGATGGTGCTGATGCTGGTGTTCAAGCCGCTGTACGAGCGGGCGTTGGACACCGGCACGCTCCAGGCGGTCACCGGTCCGTTGGTGATGTTCTCGGTGTTCGCGCTCGCGATCGTCGGCAACTCGATCCTGATCGAGCGCGAGTGGCGTACCTGGGACCGGCTGCGCGCCAGTCGCGCCGCCCGCGCCGAGCTGCTGGCGGGCAAGACGGTACCGGTCTTCGTCATCCTCGTGGTGCAACAGGTCGTCCTGCTGCTGTACGGCGCGCTCATCATCGGGCTGCCGATCCCGAGGTCGCTCGGGTACGTGGTCCTCGCGGTCGCCGTCTGGGGGTTCACCCTGCTGTCCATCGGGGCGGCGCTGGCGACCCTGGTACGCAGCCGGGGCGACCTGAGCCTGGTGTCCGACATCGGCGCGATCACGGTCAGCGCGATGGGCGGGGCGCTGGTACCGGTCAGCCTGATGCCGGGCTGGGCGCGCGCCGTCGCCCCGGTGTCGCCCGGCTACTGGGCGATGTCGCTGATCCGGGCGGCGCTTGCCGGGGACCTCCGCGCGATGGTGGAGCCCGCCCTGGTGTGCCTCGCGATCGGCGTGGTCGCCGGTGCGGTCGCCACGTACCGGCTCGCCCGCGGTTGGGGGCGTAGCCACCTGCTCTGACGTCCCGCCCCGCCCCCGGCGGCGGACGGCTCCGCCGCCGGGGCGGGTGTGGAACCGATCACCACAAAGCATTCAACTCAGTCAATCAAGCCGGGAGGTCGTCGTGACGGAAACCGGATACGAATCTGCCGTGGCCCTGATCGGCATGTCAGGCCGATTTCCCGGCGCGGCTGACGTCGCCCAACTGTGGCGGAACCTGCTCGCCGGGGTGAAGGGGCTGCGCCCGATCACCGACGAGGAACTCGACGAGGCGGGAGTCGCCCCCGGCGTACGCGCCGACCCCCGGTACGTGCGCACCGGCGGGCCCGTCGCCGACCTGGACCTGTTCGACGCCGCCGTGTTCGGGTTGAACCCGCGCGAAGCCGAGACGATGGAACCGCAGCACCGGCTGTTCCTGGAGTGCTCGTGGGAGGCGCTGGAGAGCGCCGGGTACTGCCCGACCGACGCGCCCGGTCAGGTCGGCGTGTTCGCCGGCAGCGGGTTCCCCGACTACATGCTGAAGAACGTGCCGAACCTGGTCGACGAGCCGGGCGGCGGACTGCTCGTCGCGGTCGGCAACGAGCGCGACTCGCTCGCCTCGCTCGTGTCGTACAAGCTGGGTCTGCGCGGTCCGGCGATCAGCGTGCAGACGTTCTGCTCCACGTCGCTGGTCGCGGTACACCTGGCGTGCCAGAGCCTGCTGACGTACGAGTGCGACATGGCGCTCGCCGGCGGCGCGTTCCTGCCGCTGCCGCAGCCCACCGGTTACCTGTACGAGCAGGGCGGCATCCTGTCGCCGGACGGGCGGGTGCGCAGCTTCGACGCGAGCGCCAACGGCACCGTGATGGGCGCCGGGGTGGGCGTGGTCGCGTTGAAGCGGATGGCGGACGCCGTGGCGGACGGCGACGTGATCCACGCGGTGATCCTCGGCTCGGCGGTGAACAACGACGGTCGCGACCGGGTCGGGTACACCGCGCCCGGTGTCGACGGTCAGGCTGCCGTGATCGAATCGGCGCTGGCGGTGGCGGGCGTCAAGCCGGAGACCGTGGGGTACGTCGAGTGCCACGCGACCGGCACCATGCTCGGCGACTCGATCGAACTCGCCGCGATGAACCGGGTCTTCCAGGTGACCCCGGAGACCCCGACCGTACTGGCGTCGCTCAAGCCCAGCCTCGGGCACCTCGACCGGGCTTCCGGCGTGACCGGGCTGATGCGCGCCGCGCTGAGCCTGCGGCACGAGATCCTGCCCGGTACCCCCGACTTCGAGACCCCGAACCCCGCGCTGGCGTCCGCGCTCGACCGGTTCACCGTGCTCACCGAACACACGTCCTGGCCGGACGGTCCGCACCCGCGCCGCGCCGGGGTCAGCTCGTTCGGGCTCGGCGGTACCAACGCCCACGTGGTCCTGGAACAGGCGCCGGCACGCCCGGTCGCCCCGGCGCGACCGGGACCGCATCTGCTGGTGTTCTCCGCCGCCGACGCCGCCGCGCTGGGCGCGGTCACGGAGCGGCTGCGCGAGCACCTGAGCGCGCACCGGGACGCCGACCTGGCCGACGTGGCGTACACGCTGCAGGTGTCGCGCGGGCGGTTCGCCACCCGACGGGCCGTGGTCTGCCGCGACTACGACGACGCGGTCGCGGCGCTCGGCGACCCGGCACGCTGGATCGACGGCGAGACCGACCGGCGCGATCCACGGGTGCGGCTGGTACCGGGCGCGGACGTCCCCGACGCCTGGTGGTCGGAGCTGTCCGAAGCGATCGCCCAGCTGAATCCGGACGCGCCCGCGATCCGCCCCGACCGGGAGTCCGTCCTCGACGCCCTGGGCTTCGCGCTCGCCGGGCTCGGCGTGCGCGTGTCCTCGGACGCGGGCACGCGCGGTGAGCACGGCGTGCGCGTGTCCTCGGACGCGGGCGGCGGCGCGGTCGAGGTCGTCGTCGCGCCGGACGGGCAGCCGGCGGCGGAGTGGCTGCTCACCACGCTGGCGCGGCTGTGGCAGGCGGGCGCGAGCCTTGACTGGGCGGCGCTGCACCGCGATCCGCGTCGGGTGGAACTGCCGACGTACCCGTTCCAGCGTCGCCGGTACTGGGTCAAAGCCGACCCGACGCAGGCACCGGCGCCCGCGCGCGGTCGTACCGCCGACCGGGACCAGTGGACGTACCTGCCCACCTGGCGGCAGTACCCGCTGCCGGTCGCCGATCTCGACGCCCGGCTGCGGGCTGCCGGACCGTGGCTGGTGTTCACCGACGACCACCGTGGCGACGCCCTGGTGGACCGGCTGGGCGCGGCGGGCGCCGAGGTCGTCGCGGTACGCGTGGGCGACCGGTTCGACCAGGACGACAACGGCGACTTCGTCGCCCGCCTCGCCGCGCCCGAGGATCTGTCCGAGTTGATGCGGTCGCTGCTGGTCGCGCCCCGTACCGTCGTGCACGGCTGGAGCCTCGGCGGCGGCGAGCCGGCACCCGGTACCGACGCCCGCGCGCACTTCGACGCCGAGCAGGAACGCGGCTGCTACAGCGCGCTCGCGCTGGTCGCCGCGCTCAGCGAGGACGTCGGGTCCGGCCCGGTCGACCTGGTGCTGCTGACCTCGGGCGCGGTCGGTGTGCTCGGTTCGGACCTGCGGCATCCGGAGCACGCGGCGCTCGCCGCGCTCGCTCCGTCGCTCGCCCAGGAGAACGCCGACCTGAGCTGCCGCCACGTCGACGTCGACCGGGAGTTCGCGGTGGACCGGGTGCTCGCCGCGATGGTGTGCCGGCACGAGGGACCGGTCGCGGTGCGCGCGGACGACACCTGGCTGCGCCGGTACGAGCCGCTGCCGTTGCCGGTCGCCGGGGCGGACGAGGCTCCGATCCGTACCGGCGACACCGTCCTGATCACCGGTGGGCTGGGCGACGTGGGTCTGGTCCTGGCTCGCCACCTGGCGAGCAGGTACGCGGCGAACCTGGTGCTCACCGCCCGTACCCCGTTGCCGCCGCGCGAGCAGTGGCAGGAGTACCTGGAGGCGGTACCGGTGGGCGGCGAGCGGGTCGCCCGGCACATCCGCAACATCCTCGACCTGGAGAGCCAGGGCGCGAACGTGCTGGCGATGTCCGCGGACGTGGCGGACCTGGACGCGATGCGCGCGGTGGTGCGCGCGGCGGTGGACCGGTTCGGCGGCATCGACGTGGCGGTACACGGCGCCGGGGTGCAGGACTCCGCGTACTTCACGGTCGCGCACCTGTCCGACCGGGCGACCTGTGAGGCGCATTTCCGCGCCAAGGTGCACGGGTTCCACGTGTTGCAGACCGCGCTCGGCGAGCAGTGCCCGGACCGGCGGATCACGCTGTCGTCGTTGGCGGCGGTCCTCGGCGGGGTCGCGCTCGGGCTGTACGCGGCGGCGAACGCCGCCCTCGACGCGTACACCCGGACCGCCCGGCTGCGCGGCGCCGGTCGATGGATCACCGTCAACTGGGACACCTGGGCGATCGACCCGGAGCGCCTCGACGCGCACGGACCGTCGGTACGCGAGTACGAAATGGCGCCCGCCGAGGGTGTGGACATCTTCGAGCGGGCCCTGGCAGCCGCGGACCGGGTGGGACACACGGTGATCTCCACCGGTCCGATCGAGGCTCGCCTCGCCCAGTGGGTCGCCGGTGACCCGGCGCAGACCGACGACGCGGACGACCGGGAACGCCACCCTCGCCCGGCGCTCGCCACCCCGTACGCCGAGCCGGGCGACGACCTGGAACGGACCATCGCCGACCTCTGGGCGTCGGTGCTGGGACTCGACCGGGTCGGCGTCGACGACAACTTCTTCGAACTCGGCGGTCACTCGCTGATCGCGATCCAGCTCGCCACCAGGATCCGTACCGCCGTGCAGGCGCCGCTGGCGGTGACAGCCCTGGTCGAGTACCCGACGGTGCGTCAGCTCGGCGCCCTGATCCGTGAAGGACAACGTCAATGAGAGAGCCGGAACACATCCGTACGGTCAACAGTTTCGTCCACCGCGAGCTGCTCGGTCAGGACGCCTACCTGGACTCCTTCGCCGACGCGCCGCTGCCGCTGTACGCGCGGTTCGCGGAAACCGGGCTGTCCAACTGGTGGCTGCCCGAGGAGTACGGCGGGCTCGGGCTCAGCCTCGAGGAGAGCGTCCGGATGGTGTCGGCGCTCGCCTACGGCGACGCCGGCGTGGCGTTCACCCTGTTCCTGCCGATCATGGGCACCACGATGGTGTCGCTGTACGGCAGCCGGGAGCTCAAGGACCACTACCTGAAGCAACTCGCGGCGGAGCGCGGGTTCTGCGCGACGCTGGGCAGCGAACACGCCGCCGGCAGCGAGCTGGGCAGGATCACCACCACCGCCCGGCGCGACGGCGACAGTCTGGTGCTCAACGGCGCCAAGGCGTTCTCCACGAACACCGACTTCTCGCAGTTCCTGGTCGTGATCGCGCAGTCCGCCGACGACAGCGGCAACTACCTGGCGGTGGTGGTACCGCGCGACACGCCGGGCATCCGGATCGAGAAGCGGTGGAACGTCATCGGGCTGCGCTCGTCCGGGACGTACGAGGTCACGCTGGACAACTGCCGGGTACCGGCGGGCAACGCGCTGAACGGCAACGGGCTGCGGATTCTCGAGATCGGACTGAACGCGAGCCGGATCCTCATCGCCACCACCGCCCTGGGCGTGGCGCGCCGCATCCGCGACGTGTGCATGGACTACGCGAAGACCAAGTCGATCAAGGGTGCGCCGCTGCTGAACAACGCGGTGTTCGCCAGCCGTCTCGGTCAGTTCGAAATGCAGATCGAGGTGATGATGAACCAGTGCCTCGCCGCGGCACGCGACTTCGACCAGGTGATGGCGCAGCCGGACGCGGCGGAGCAGTTCCTGCGGCTGGGTACGGTGAAGTCCGCGCTGATCGCGAAGATGTTCTGCGGTCAGGTCGGCTGGCAGATCGCGTCCACCGCGTCGGAGATGTTCGGCGGGCTCGGGTACACCCACGAAATGGTCATCGGCAAGCTGCTGCGGGACATGCGTTACGTGTCCATTGTGGAGGGCGGCGACGACGTGCTGCGCGAGCTGGTCTTCAGCCGGTACGTGGTGCCGGTGTCGAAGCGGGCGTGAGCCGGCGGCGACGTCGCGCGCGCCGCGAGGCGTGCCGGTCGACTCTCACACCGCTCGGGGTGTACGCACACTCGCAGCGGTGTGAGCGTCCCAGGATGCCGACACCGCTGGTGGTGTGGCTACACCACCAGCGGTGTGCATGCCTCGCGACTCGACGACGAGTCGCTCCGCCTCCTCGTCCGCGGTACCCCGGATCGAGGCAGCCGAGGCGCGGCGGAACCGGTCAGGCCCAGGGGCGTAGCGCCTCGGCGATGTACGCCTGGCTCAGCCCCGCCTGTTCGAGCACCGCGAAGTGCCCGCCGACCAGGGTGTGCGTCGTGAAACGTCGGGTCGTCAGGTCGCGCCACGCCACCATCGAGGCGCCGCTCGCCCTGGGGTCGTCGGTGCTCGCCAGTACCGTGATCGGCACGTCGAGCGGGGACTCCGGCTCGTACCGGTAGGTCTCCTTGACCGCGAAATCGGCTCGGAACGGAGGGATGATCATCGACAGTACGGCGGGGTCGGAGAGCAGCCATTCCGGCGTGCCGCCCAGCTCGCGCAGCATCGCCACGACCTGCTCGTCGGTCATGCCGCCGACGCGGGGACCGTCGTCGTACCGGTAGTGCGGTGCCGCGCAGCCGGACACGAACAGGTGTACCGGGTCGGGTCCACCGCGACGGCGGATCTCCCGGAGCAGCTCGAACCCGACCAGGGCGCCGAGGCTGTGCCCGTACACCGCGTACGGACCGTCCGCGGTGCCGAGGACCACGTCAGCCAGCTCGGCGACCAGGGATTCCATCCGCTCGTGCGGGGTCTCGCGCAGCCGGATCTCCCGACCGGGCGGCTGTACCGCGCAGACCGACACCCGCGGGATGCGTCCCAGCCAGCCCCGGAACGCCGACGCGGCGCCCCCGGCGTGCGGCAGGCAGTACAGCCTGACCCTGCCGGGCGGAATTCCGAACGGCAGCCACCGAGCGACGTCGGTGCTCAGCGTGGTGGTCATTCGACCACCTCGAGCCGGACGTAGCCGGGCGGGTCCTGCACGTTGTCCAGGTCGGCGGCGAGTACCACGTGGCTGCCGTCCCGGGCGACCTCACGGAACCCGCTGAAGGCGTAGGTGATCTGCATCATCCGGTTGCGACCGGTCTCCACGAAGTCCGCGTGCAGACCGGCGCCCGCCGCCCTGGCGAGCCCCATGATGTGGTTCAGCAGCACCATGCCGACGCCACGGGACATCACCCGGCAGGACATCAGCAGCATGTTCAGCCGCCAGTTCGGGCTGCCCTTCTCCACCAGCGCCAGACCGATCTTGCCGTAGCTGCCGAACTTGTCGGTCAGGGACGCGACCAGCAGCAGGTGGTCCGGCGACTCGCGCAGCTCGTCCAGCTCGTCGTAGGAGTACGTGCGCCCGGTCGAGTTGAGCTGGTTGGTGCGTACCGTCAGCTCCTCGGCGCGCTGCAGGTCCTCGCGACGCGCGGGCGCGATGGTGAAGGTCATGTCGAGGCTGGCGAGGAACTCCTCGTTGGTACCGACGAACTCGGACTCCAGTTCGTCGCGGGCGAGCTGGCTGCGGTACATCTGGCGGCGCTGCGCCGACTCGTCGGTGACGAACCGCGGCGTGAACTCCGGTCGGACCAGGACCTCGTCCACCTCGGCGGCGTCCACGCAGGTCACCTTGGGCTGGGCGTACGCCACCTCGGCGAGCTCGAACGGCTGGTCGTCGACGAACGCGAACGCGTCGAGACCCAGGTTCAGCTTGGCGGCGATCCGGGCGATCGACTCGGACTTGGCGTTCCAGTTAATCTGCGGGTACAGGAACATCTCGTCGAGACCGAGCGAGCGCAGCTTCGCCATCGCCAGGTCGTGGTCGTTCTTGCTGGCGATCGAGTGCAGCACGCCCATCCGGTCCAGCCGGTGGATGTGCGCGACGACCGACTGGCGTACCCGCACGTTCTCGTCTTCGAGCAGGACGCCGTCCCACAACGTGTTGTCCAGGTCCCACACCACGCACTTGATCCGGCCCTGGACCGGCTTTTCCACCACCACGCCCGCGTCGGCGGGCCGAACCTCCACGCCCGCGTTGGCGGGGCTCATCTCCATGACGGCGCTCACCGTGCACACTCCCGATAGGCTTCGCCCGCGATCGTCAGGCGTTGAATCTCGCTACTTCCTTCGATGATTTCCATGATCTTGGCGTCCCGGTAGAACCGGGCGACCGGATAGTCCGGGCTGCACCCGTTGGCGCCGAGGATCTGGACTGCCTCCGCCGCGTGCCGGGTGGCGGCGACCGAGGCGAAGTACTTCGCCACCCAGGTCGCCATGATCGTCGAGGCGTCGCCGGCGTCCTTGAGCCGACCCGCCTCGCGGACCAGCAGCCGCGCCGCCCGTACGTCGGTGACCATGTCGGACAACTTCGCCTGGATCAGCGGCAGGTCCTTCAGGTACTGCCCGCCGACCTTGCGCCTGGCGGCGTAGTCCGCGCTCACCTCCAGGCATGCCTGGACGATGCCGACCGAACCGGTCGCCACGCTGTACCGACCGAGGTCCAGCACACCGGTGAGCACCATGCCCGAGGTGAACCCGCTGGGACCGAGCAGCGCGTCGGGTCCGAGTTCCACGTCCGAGAAGGTGATCTCGGCGAGCATCGAGGAGCGGGTACCGAGCATGTCGTGGATGGGGCGCACGGTCACGCCCGGCGTCCGGCGCGGTACCAGGAACGCGCCGATGCTCGTGGCGGTACGGGCGAACACCAGGTACAGGTCCGCCCGCTGCCCGTTGGTGGTCCACTTCTTGGTGCCGTTGAGCAGGTACCCGCCGCGGTGCTCGGCGGCGGTCGTGGTGATCCCGGTCGCGTCGCTGCCCGCACCCGGCTCGGACAGGCAGAACGCGCCGAGCAGCCGACCGCTCGCCAACTCCGGCAGCCAGCGTTCACGCTGCTCGGGGGTGCCCCACCGCTGTACCGCCCAGGACGCCATGGTGTGCACGGTCAGCAGGCTGCGTACCGAGGAGCAGCCCCGCCCGACCTCCTCGTGCACCTCGCCGAGGGTCACCATGTCCAGCCCGGCGCCGCCGTACTCGGGCGCCAGGAACGGCGCCCACAGTCCCGCCTCGCCCATGGCGACCAGCAGGTCCTCGGGGATGTACCCGTCGCGGTCCCATGCGTCGGCGTACGGGACGATGTGCTCGTCGACGAAGTCCCGGACCGCCGCCCGGTCGAGCGGGCGGCGGGTGACCGGGGCCTCCGAAAGAAGGCTCGTCATCGTGGACCTACCCGACCGAGACGGCGAGCTGGCGGTCGATCAGCGCCGCCATCGAGTTGGCGGTACGGAAGTTGTCGATCTTCAGTTCGTCGTTCGGGATGGTGATCGCGAACGTCTTCTCGATGAACATCACCAGTTCCATCGCGAACAGCGAGTTGATGAAGCCGAGCGAGAAGATGTCCTCCGACTCGCTGATGTCCGCCTGCGGGTGGCGGGTCTTGATGAAACCGAGAATCCGGCTCTGGACGGAGTCCGACATTGTTCTGTCCTTTCTGGATATTGGTTGAGCTGAGTGGAAAGTCGTCTCAGGCGGCGTTGTCGTACTGGTAGAAACCGCGTCCGGACTTGCGACCGTGCAGACCCGCGTCGACCATCTGCTTGAGCAGCGGGCAGGGGCGGTACTTGCTGTCGGCGTAGTGCTCGTACAGCACCTCGATGCTCGCCAGGACCGTGTCGACGCCGATCAGGTCGGCGGTCTCCAGCGGACCCATCGGGTGCCCGAAGCAGCCGCGGAACACGGCGTCCACCGACTCGGCGGTGGCGACCCCCTCGTACACCAGGTACGCCGCCTCGTTCATGAACACGTGCGACAGGCGGTTGGAGATGAAACCGCAGGAGTCCTTGACGTCCACCGCCGTCTTGCCCATGCCGGTCAGCAGGTCGCGGGTGCGCTGCACGGTCTCCGGCGAGGTGTGGAAGCCGGGGATCAGCTCGACCACCGGCTTCGCCGGTACCGGGTTCATGAAGTGCACCCCGATGACCTGGCTGGGTCGCCGGGTCACCGCGGCGATCTTCGTGATCGGGATCGCGGAGGTGTTGACGACGAGGACGGTGTCCGGGTGGCACACCTCGTCGAGGCGCTGGTGCACCTCGCGCTTGATGTCCCAGTTCTCGGGCACGTTCTCGATGACGAGCTCGACCTTGGCGAGCGCCTCGACACCGACCGCGGTGCTGATCTTCGCCAGGATCGCGTCGGGGTCCAGGGCGGGTCCGCCCATCAGGCGGCTCATCCGGCAGTTGCGGGCGATGGTGGCGCGCGCCTGGTCCAGGATCGACTCCTCCTTGTCGACCAGCACGACGTCGTATCCGCACTGTGCGAGGTTCTGCGCGACGCCCACGCCCATCACGCCGGCGCCGACCACACCAATCACAGCCACGTCCTTCTCCTTCTCGATATCGGGTTGTGCGAGGAACTGCTCCGTCAGTCCGGGTGGGCTTGCCGGCGGCGGCGACCGCCGGCGGTCACGCGTCACCGCCGCCCGGCGTGGACCGGTCACCGCCTGCGTCGCCGTGCCGCCGCCGCTTCCAGCCCGGACCTGCGCAGTTGCGCCTGTACCTGGCTGCCGCGACCGGAGCCGGCAGAGCTGCCGGTACCGCCGTCAATGACCTTCGCCAGCGCCGCGACCGTCGGCGCCTCGTACAAGATGTGCGGCGGCAGTTCCGCGTCCGGGAACGTGCGCCGCAGCGCGGCGACGATGGTGACGCCGAGCAGCGAGTTGCCGCCCAGCTCGAAGAAGTTGTCGACCGCGCCGACCCGGTCGAGCTTGAGCGAGGCGCACCACACCGAGGCGATCGCCTCCTCGGTCGGGCTCGACGGCTCCTGGTACGGGGTGACCAGCTCCGGTCGGGGGTGCCGGTTGCCGTCCGCGCCGACCACCTCTTCCGAGGTGACCGTCTCCACCGTGAACCGGGTGCTGAACCGCACCACGGTCGGCAGGTCCTGGGTGGACACCACCACCCGCGACTCGCCCGAGGCGAGCGCCCGGAGCAGGCTGCGCCAGCCCTCCTCGAACGTGATGCCGAACCGCGCCCGGTGGTTGCGGAAGAACGTCTGCAGCGCCTCGTCGTACCCGGAGAGCCCGTCGGACCAGGCGTTCCAGGTCCACTCGCCCCAGTCCACCGCGAGCACCCGGCGTCCGGTACCGCTGAGCCGGTCGGCGAAGCCGTCCAGGAAGGCGTTCGCCGCGCAGTAGTCCACCTGACCCGGTCCGCCGCCGGTCGCCGAGGTGATCGACGAGAACAGCACCAGGAAGTCCAGCGGAATCTCGTCCGGCTCGCCGATCCGCAGCGCGGTGGCGATCGCGCGGGTACCGGCGACCTTCGGCGCGAGTACCCGGTCGCCGTCGCCCGCCCGCTTGAACTGCATCAGTCCGGTACCGGGCACGCCCGCGGCGTGCAGGATCCCGTGCAGCCCGCCGAACCGGGCGGTGGCGACCTCGATCGCCCGTCGTACGTCCGCCGGGTCGGCGACGTCGCCGGTGACGATCTCGACCTCGGCGCCCAGCTCGAGGAGGTCCAGCACGCGCCGGACCCGGTCTCGGGTCTGGTCGTCGGCACCGTCGCCGCTGCCGGCGACCGCGTTGGCACCGTCGCCGCTGCCGGCGAGGATGGACGCCCACGAGTCGCGCGGCGGCAGTCCCCGCCGACCGAACAGCACCAGCTTGGCGCGGCACTCGCGAGCCAGGTGCTCGGCCATCGCCAGACCGATGCCGCCCAGCCCACCGGTGATCAGGTACACGCCGCCCTCGCGGAGCACCGTGCGCGCCTCGTCCAGGGGAGCCGGGGTGATCGGCTCGTACCCGCACACCCATCGGCGCGAGCGACGGATCGCCACAGCCGGGTCGGTACGGGGTCGGCACAGTTCGGCGACCACGTCCGCGGCGGAAGTGTCCGGTTCGACGTCGACGAGCCGGGTGGTGACCGTCGGGTACTCCAGCGGAATGACCAGCGACGGACCGACCACGGTCGCCGCACCCGGTCGCGCCTCGCCACCGAGTACCTGCTGGCTGCCGGTCGCCACGATGTCCAGCGCCCAGCCGCCCATCCCGAACTCGCCCGCCGCCTGAGCCAGCGCGACCAGGGTGTGCAGGCCCAGCGACACGGTCGTGTCGACGTCGGCGTCGGCGGACGACTCGTCCAGCGTCCACAGGTGTACCACCCGGTCCAGGGCGAGCCCCGCGCCGCGCAGGGCCCGGACCAGGCTCAGCGCGTCCTCGGTACGCCCCGGTCGGACCGTGTACCCGTCGTCGACGGTGCCGAACGCGTCGCCGGGGCGGACCACGGTGACCGTCGCGCCGGTCGGCTCCGCGACCCGGCGGATCTCGGCGAGCACCCGGTCGGCGGCACCGTCCCGGCTGTACACCAGCCAGGACGTCGGCTGCTTCGGGTCGGCGGCGGGCAGCGCGGTGCGCCGCCACACCGGCAGGTACAGCCACCGCTCCTCGGGTTGCCGCGGCACCCGGCTGATGTCCTCCAAACCGATCGCCTCGGTCGGTACCGCGTCCAGTTCGGTGCCGCCCCGCGGCGCGGGTCGCGCGTCGACCCAGTACCGCTGCCGCTGGAACGGGTAGGTGGGCAGCGGAATCCGACCCGGCGCGCCGGTCGGCTGGGCGACGCCGGGCTCGCGGTGCCGCCCGTGGTACGCGTCCCAGTCGACGTCGCACCCGGCGAGCCAGAGCCGCGCCAGGCAGTCGGTCAGGACCGCGTCGGCGGGCTTCGGGTCGCCGGCACCCGGCAACGTCGCCGTGATCAGCGGCCAGCGCTCGGGCGGGCAGCCGGCGGCGCGGGTCAGCGCGCCGAGCGACTGACCGGGACCGATCTCCACGATCGCCAGCGCCGGGTCGGCGAGCAGTTCCGCCACGCCGGACGCGAACCGGACGGTCCCGCACATGTGCCGCGCCCAGTACCCCGGGTCGCAGACCAGGTCCGCGTCGGCGACGCCGCCGGTCACGTTGGAGATGTACCGCATCGCCGGCGGGTTGAGCCGCACGTTCGTCCGGACCCACTCGGTCAGCTCGTCGCACAGCGGCGCCAGCATCCGGGAGTGGAACGCGTGCGTGGTGGACAGCGTCCGGCACGGGATCTCCGCCCGCAGCAGGTCGGCTGCCAGGCGGTCCACGGCGTCGGTGGGACCCGCGACGACCACCGTGTCCGGACCGTTCACCGCCGCGATGTCCAGCCCGCGCTGGTCGAGGCGGAACCGGCGGCGCAGCTCGTCGGCGGACAGCGGTACCGCCGCCATGGCTCCGCGCTCCACTTTGGCGATCAGCTTCGCCCGGTGCGCGACCAGCGCGATCGCGTCCGGCAGGCTGAGCACGCCCGCCAGGCACGCCGCCACGTACTCGCCGAGGCTGTAGCCGAGCATCGCGGACGGTCGCACCCCCCACGCGACGAGGGTCTGCGCCAGGGCGTAGTCCACCGCGAACATCACCGGCTGGACGATCTCGGTGCGCTCCAGCACCGCCGCGCGTTCGTCGGTACCGCCGCCCCGACCGAGCAGCGCCGCGAGGCTCGCGCCGCCGCCCCGCTCGCCGGTGAGCAGGTCGGCGAGGTCGGCGTCCAGGTCGCCGAGCAGCGCGAGGCACTCGTCCAACGCGGCGCGGAACACCGGCTCCCGGCGGTACAGTTCGCCGACCATGCCCGGGTACTGCTCGCCGACGCCGGCGAACAGGAACGCGACGGGACGTCCACGGGTGGCGTCCACCCGTCCGGCGAGCCCGCCGGGCGTACCGTCGCCGGTCAGTACCGCCGCCGCCTGTTCGACGGAGTCGACCACCGCCGCCTTGCGGTGCTCGAATGTCTTGCGTCCGACCTGGAGGGTGTACGCCACGTCGGTCAGCCGCAGGTCATCGTTCGCGCTCAGGTGCTCGCCCAGTCGCCGGCACGCCTCGTCGACCGCGGCGGCGGTCCGGGCGGACACCGGCAGCACGTGGTACCGCCGGGACGTCGCCGGGTCGACCGTGGGCGCCGCCGGCAGCGCCGGCGGCTCCTCGACCACCACGTGGACGTTGGTGCCGCCCATGCCGAGCGAGTTCAGACCGGCGACCCGCGGTCGCCCGTCCCGCGCGCGGAACGGCGACAGTTCGGCGTTCACGTAGAACGGGCTGTTCTCGAAGTCGATCTCCGGGTTCGGGCTGGTGTAGTGCAGGGTCGGCGGTATCACCCGTTCGCGCAGCGCCAGCGAGGTCTTGATCAGACCGGCGACGCCGGCTGCCCGGTCCAGGTGCCCGATGTTCGTCTTCACCGAGCCGATCGGGCAGTACCCGCGTTCCCGGGTCGCGCCGAACGCCCTGGTCAGCGCCGCTACCTCGATCGGGTCGCCGAGTTCGGTGGCGGTACCGTGCGCCTCGATGTACCCGATGTCCTCGGCGGTGACGCCGGCGTCCGCCATCGCGTCGGAGATGACGCGGGACTGACCGACGACGCTCGGCGCGGTGTACCCGACCTTCAGTCCGCCGTCGTTGTTCATCGCCGAGCCCCGGATGACCGCCCAGATGTGGTCCCGGTCGCGGATCGCGTCGGACAGTCGCTTGAGCACGACCACGGTCGCGCCGTCGCCGAACATGCTGCCCTTGGCGTTGGCGTCGAAGGTACGCACGTGCCCGTCGGGCGACTCCTGTCCGCCCGGCCCGTACAGGTGACCGACCCGGTCCGGTACCCGGATCGACACGCCGCCGGCGAGCGCCATCTCGCAGTCCCCGGCACGCAGCGCCTGTACCGCCAGGTGCACGGCGACCAGCGAGGTCGAGCAGAACGTCTGCACCGCCACGCTCGGGCCGTACAGGTCGAACAGGTACGACACGGTCGTGGTCAGCGCGTCCTTGTCGTTGCCCATGATGATCTCGTACGTGCTGACGTCGCCGCCGACGTTGAGCTGCTCGGCTCGACCCAGCAGGTACGTGCTGATGTTGCTGCCGCCGAACACGCCGACCCTGCCCCGGTGCTCCGGCACGCAGTACCCGGACTGCTCCAGCGCCTCCCAGCAGACCTCGAGGAACAGCCGCTGCTGCGGGTCGGTGAGCGCCGCCATGCGCGGGCTGATGCCGAAGAACCCGGCGTCGAATCCGGCGATGTCGTCGAGGACCGGTCGCGCCGGCACGTACGACGGGTTGTCGATCAGCTCCGGGTCGACGCCGGAGGCGATCAGTTCCTCCTTCGAGAAGAAGCTGATCGATTCGACGCCGTCGCACAGGTTGCGCCAGAACGTCGCCACGTCGCCCGCGCCGGGGAACCGCCCCGCCATGCCGACGATCGCGATGCGCCGGTCGAGGCCCGCGTCGTCCGAGGCGGACAGCACGGTTCCGGTGACGGCGGTCGGCTGCGGCTCGCGTACCGCGACCGCACGGCTCGCCGATGCCGGGGCGGGCTGACCCGCCGACGCCGGCTGATCCGTGGGCGCGGTCGTACCGCTCGCCGCGCCCTGCTGGTCGAGGGTGGCGCCCAGGGCGTGCACGGTGGGTGCCTCGAACAGCGTCACCGTGGGTACCGCGATGCCGAACCGCTTCTTGACCAGGGTCAGCATCTGCAACGCCAGCAGCGAGTTGCCGCCGAGGTCGAAGAAGTTGTCCCGAGTACCGACCGGCTCCACGCCGAGCACGTCGGACCACAGGTCGGCGAGCACGCGCTCGGTGCCGGTCAGCGGCGGCGCGTACGGCTGGACCAGCTCCGGACGGGGGTACCGGTCGCCGGACGCGGTCGCCGGTTCGGCGGTCGTCGCCGCCCTGGGCAGCCGGTCGTCCAGACCGCCGGCGGCGACCACGACATTGGGCTGTCCGCCCGCGACCACCCGGTCGAACGCGGCGAGCGCCTCCTCGTCGGTCATCGAGTGGGCGACCATGCTCGCGCCGAACCGGTTGTCCAACCGCTCGACGGTGCACGCCCAGGTGTCCCAGCTCGCCGAGATCCACCGGGTCGCCGAGGTGCCGGCGGTGTGCCCGGCGAGCGCGGTCAGCGCGGCGTTCGCCGCCGCGTAGCTGCCGAACGCGATGCCGCCGAGCAGGGCGGACGTCGAGGAGAACACGACGCACCACTGCGGCGCGCGATCGGCGGGCAGGTCGGCGAGCACGTCGGCGAGCACCCGCGCACCGCCGACCTTGGCGCGGAAGTGCCGCGCCACCGCGTCGTCGTCCAGGTCGCGCAGCGGGACGAAGGTACCGGGGTCGGTCTCGGCGGCGGCGTGGACGACGCCGTCGATCCGGTACCGCTCGAACAGGTCCCGCATCGCCGCCACGTCGGTCACGTCGACGCACGGGGTGTGTACCCGCGCGCCCAGGTCGCGCAGCCGGGCGACCGCGATCGCGCGCGGGTCGTCGGCGTCGTCCGGTACGCCGGAGCGGCTGGTCAGCACCACCTCGGAGGCGCCCTGCCGGATCAGGTGCCCGGCGAGGGTCAGCCCGACCCCGCCGAGACCGCCGGTCACCAGGTACGTCCCGCCGGGGCGGACCACGGTCGCGCCCGCCTCGGGGGCTCGCGCCGGGGCGTACCCGGCGACGAACCGCTGACCGCCCCGGTGCGCGACCAGCGTCTCGTCGACAGGCTGGCGCAACTCGAGCAGCAGCGCGTCGGCTGAGGTGTCCGCGCAGTACTCCGGGTCCAGGTCGACCGCGCGGCAGTCGAAGCCGACGTACTCCTGGTTCGCGACGACCGGCAGGATCGCGGCGGCGGCTTGCGCCGGTACCGCGGTCTCCCGGTCGGCGACCGCCTGCCCGCCCCGCGTCACCAGGACGAACCGACCGGCGTTGCCGGCGTCGCCCCACCGGGCGAGCACGCGGGACGCGGGCGGTACCGCCGACTCGTCGCCGGTCCCGTCGAGCGACCGCAGGTACACCACCGTCGTCGGGTCGGACCCGGCCAGCTCCGCCGGGGCGATGTCGTCGTCGGGGCGGACCGCGACGACCTCGACGCCGCTGCCGCGCAGCCGCTGTACCAGGGCGTCTGCGACGCCGCCCGCGTCGCTGTACACCACGCACCGGGCGGGCAGCGCCGCCGTTTCGGCGCGGTCCACCGGACGCCACCGCTGGGTCATCAGCCGTACGTGGTCCTCCACCGGCTCGGTGAGGTCCGCGACGGGTTCGGCGGCGACGACGCGCGCCTTCGCGGGCGGGTCGATCCAGTACCGCTCGCGCTGGAACTGGTACGTCGGCAGGCTCACCCGCCCGACCGCCCGGTCCTGCTGGTACCCGGCCCAGTCGACGGCGACCCCGGCGAGCCACAGCCGACCCACCGCCTCGGCGAGCACGGCGCTCGCGGTGCGCGGATCGCTCGCGGCGGGCAACGTCGGTACCACCAGCGGCCAGCGCTCGGGCGGGCAGTCGCGGTGACCGCGCACCATCGCGCCCAGCGACTGCCCCGGTCCGATCTCCAGCAGCGCCAGGTCGCCCTGGGCGAGCAGGGTGGACAGCGCCTCGTCGAACCGCACCGTGCCGCACATGTGCTCAGCCCAGTACGCCGGGTCGGTCGCCTGCGCGGCGGTGATCAGCTCGCCGGTCACGTTCGACACGTACGGGATCGCGGGCGCGTTGAGCTGGATGTTCGCGGCGACCCAGGCGGTGAGTTCGGCGCGGACCGGCTCGAGCATCCGGGAGTGGAACGCGTGCGTGGTGGACAGTCCCCGGCACGGCACCGCGTCGGCTTCGAGCGCGGTACGCAGCGCCTCGACCGCGCTCGGCGGACCGGACACCACGGTCAGTTGCGGACCGTTGACCGCCGCGACGTCGAGGTCGCCGATACCGGCGCGCTCGATGCGGGCGCGCACCTCGTCGACGCCCAGCGGTACCGCCGCCATGGCGCCCGCCGGCAGCGCGTGGATCAGCCGCGCCCGGTGCGCGACCAGGGCAAGCGCGGACGGCAGGGACAGCACGCCGGACAGGCAGGCGGCGACGTACTCGCCGAGGCTGTACCCGACGATCACGGACGGCTCGATGCCCCACGACCCGACGAGCCGGGCGAGGGCGTACTCGACCGCGAACAGCGCCGGCTGCAGCCGGTCGGTCGCGTCGCCGCGACTGCCCGCCGGGTCGCCGCCACGACCGCCCGCCGGGTCGCCGCCACGACCGAGCAGCGCGCTCAGGTCGCCGGTACCGGCGGTCGACCGGGGGCGCAGCATGTCCTCCAGCGGGTCGATGCCCATCCGGTCGACCAGGATCGCCCGGCACTCGTCGAGCGCCTCCCGGAACACCGGTTCCGACTCGTACAGGTCGGCTGCCATGCCCGGGTACTGCTCGCCGGTACCGGCGACCAGGAAGCCGACCTTCCGCTCGGTGGTGCTGTCCACCCGCGACAGCACCGTGTTCCCGGCGAGCGCGGCGGCTGCCTCGGCGGTACCGGTCGCCACCACCGCACGGCGGTGCTCGAACACCCGGCGTCCGGTCTGCAGGGTGTACGCGACGTCGGCGAGGCGGTCGGTCGTGTCGTCCAGGTGCTCGGCGAGGCGACCGGTCATCGCGTCCGCCGCGGCGGCGGTACGAGCCGACCAGATCAGCAGCTCCGGGCGGGGGCGGGCAGCGGGGCGGGACGGCAGCGGAGCTTCCTCGATCACCACGTGCGCGTTGGTGCCGCCGATACCGAAGGCGCTGACGCCGGCTCGGCGCGGGCGTTCGCCGCGCGGCCACGGGTGGTTCTCGGTGACCACGCGCAGCCGCGCCTCACCGGCGGCGAGCTGCGGGTTGGGGTCGACAAAGTTCCGGGTCGGCGGGATCTCGCCGTGGTGCAGCGCGAGCGCCGCCTTGATCAGACCGGTCACCCCGGCGGCCCGGTCCAGGTGCCCGACGTTCGTCTTGATCGAGCCGATCAGGCACGAGCGACCACGGAACACCTGCTGCAACGCGGCGAGTTCGGCGGCGTCGCCCAGGGCGGTACCGGTGCCGTGCGCCTCGATGTAGTCGATGTCGGCGGGAGTCAAACCGGCGGCGGCGAGCGCCTCGGCGATCACCGTCGCCTGACCCTGTACCCCCGGGGCGGTGAACCCGACCTTGCGACCGGCGTCGTTGTTCACCGCCCAGCCGCGGATCACCGCGTAGATCCGGTCGCCGTCGGCGAGCGCGTCCTCCAGCCGGCGCAGCGCCACGACCGCGACCCCGCTGCCCAGCACGGCGCCCTTGCCGGCGGCGTCGAACGCCCGGCACTCGCCGTCCGGCGGCGCGATGCCGCCCTGCTGGTACAGGTAGCCGACCCGGTGCGGCACGCCCAGGTTGACCCCGCCGGCGAGCGCCAGGTCGCATTCGAGGTTCGCCAGGCTGGTCGCGGCGGCGCACACCGCGACCAGCGAGGTCGAGCAGTAGCTCTGCACCGCGTACGCGGGTCCGGACAGCCCGAGCGTGTGCGCGACCCGGGTGGTCAGCGAGTCCTTGTCGTTGGCGAGTCCGACCGCCATTTCGCCGACCGCCGCGTCGACCCCGGCGGGCAGCAGATTGTTGATCAGGTACTGGCTGAGCCCGGACCCGGCGAACACGCCGACGGTGCCGTCGAAGCGGGTCGGGTCGCAGCCGGCGTCTTCCAGCGCGTGCCAGCTGTGTTCCAGGAACAGCCGGTGCTGCGGGTCGAGGATCTGCGCCTCCTTCGGGTTGAACCCGAAGAACCCGGCGTCGAACAGGTCGATGCCGTCGATCACCGCGCCGGCTTTGACGTAGCTCGGGTCGCCGAGGCGTTCCTCGGGTACCCCGGCGGCGCGCAGTTCCTCGTCGGTGAACCGGGTGATGCCGGACCGTCCGGCTCGGATGTTCTCCCACAACTGGGCGACGTCGCCGGCGCCGGGGAACCGGCCCGACATGCCGACCAGGGCGATGTCCGTGGTGGACACGTCGGTGGGCTGGTGGTCAGTCATGTCAGTCCTCACTTCCGCGTACCGGGAACCTGGGCGCCACGGGCGCGGCGACGCCGCTCGCCCCGGGCTGAGCTGACGGCGAGTTGAGCGCCGTCGGCATCTCCTCGGTGTCCTCGGGCTCCGTCGAGCGCGGCGGCGAACGCCGCCACGGTGGGGTGTTCAAACAGGACGGCGGGCGCGATCCGCCGGCCGAGTCGCTTTTCGATCGCGGTGACCATCGCCATGCCGACCAGCGAGTTGCCGCCCAGGTCGAAGAACGGGTCGTGCCGGCCGACCCGGTCGATGCCCAGGTAGCCGCCCCACACGTCGGCGATGGTGATTTCCAGTTCGGTGCTCGGGGGTACGTAGTCGGTGCGCAGCTGCGGTCGGGGGAACCGGGCGGAACCGGTACCGGCGGGCGTCAGGTCGACCAGCGAGTCCAGGTCGAGGATCGCGGTCCAGTCGCGCAGCGCGTCGGCGAGCGGCTGCCGGATCGCCACGATCCCGCCCCGCGCACCGGCGACCAGCCGGTCCAGCAGCGCGCACCCGGCTTCCTCGGTGAACCCGAAGCTGTCGCGGTACGCCCGGACCCGCTCCGCCAGTGCGCCGCCGAGCGCGTCGCTCTGCCACGCGTCGTACTGCCACGGACCCCACGCGACGGTGATCACGCGGGTCGACGGGGCCGCCCCGGACAGCGCCGCACCGTACGCGTCGAGCACGCTGTTCGCGGCGCAGTAGTCGCCCTCGCCGATGCCGCCGAGCACGGTGACCGCGGAGGAGTACAGCACCAGCAGCTCCGGGCGCAGTTCGGCGGGAGTGCGCGGGCTGACCAGCTCGGCGAGCGGACCCAGGGCGAGCACTTTCGGCGCGAGTACCGCACCCGCCTCGGCGACCGTGCGGCGCTGCGTCATGCCGCCGGCGGGCACCCCGGCGGCGTGTACCACACCGGTGAGCGCCCCGAAGTGGTCGCGGCAGGCGCGCAGGGCGGCCCGCAGCTCATCCGGTACCCCCACGTCGGCGGTGAGTCGCAGCACCTCGGCGCCTGCCGCCTCGAGTTCCGCGATGTCGCGCAGCGTCTGCGCGGCGCGGCTGGTCGGGTCGGCAGCCGCCTCGGCGGTCACCGGGCTGCGTCCGACCAAAGCCAGGCGGCGTACCCCGGACCGGACCAGGTGCTTGGCGAGCGCCATACCGAGCCCACGGGTACCGCCGGTGATCAGATAGGTGCCGTCCACCCGCCACGGTCCGGCGTCGGCGGGGTCGCCCAGCGGTACCGACGCCCAGCCCTTCAACCAGCGGCGACCCCGCCGCCAGCCGATCAGGGCGGGTTCGCTCGCCGGGTCCGCCCCGTCCCACGGTCCGCGCCGCAGCTCGGCGGCGAGCTGGCTGGTCGCGTCGGCGGGGTCGCCCTGCGGATCGAGGTCGACGCCGCGCCAGGCGAGACCCGGGTACTCGCTGCGGACCACCCGTCCGAGCCCGTGCACCAGGGCGCGATCCGGGGCGGTCGCGTCGGCGCCGATGATCTCGGCGGCTCCGGCGGTACCGGTGAGCAGGCGCACCCCGCGCCCGGTGGCGAGCTCACCGACCGCCTGGACGGTGAGCAGCAGCGTGTCGAAGCCGTTGCGGATCGCGGTGCGCAGGTCCGCGTCGGTCGGGTACACCGCGTCGCTCGCCGGGTCGAGCAGGCTCCACAGGTGCACCACGTGGACCGGCCCGGTCCCGTTCGCCTCGACCGAGGCGAACACCTCGCGGTAGTGCTCGGCGACCGTCGGGTCGATCACTATGCGCCGCCCGTGGCGGGACGAGGCGGTACCCGGTACCACCTCGACGACCGGGGTACCGGCCGCTTCCGCCAGGTCGGCGAGCCGGGTGCCGACGCCGGTCGCGGCGGCGAACACGACGAGCGGTCCGGGCAGGGCAAGCGCGTCGCCGGACACCGGTACCGGCTGGGTGAGGTCCTGTTGCCAGGTCGCCGCGTAGCACAGCTCGTCCACGGATTTCGCGCTGTGCCGGTTCGGCGTCGCCGTACCGTCCTGCGTCCACTCCGGCCAGAACCGGGTGCGCTGGAACGGGTACGCCGGCAGGTGCACGATGCGACCGGAGCCGCCGCGTACCGCCGCCCAGTCGAGCGCGACGCCCAGCTCCCACAGTCGCCCGCAGGTCTCCAGCAGGCTGGTCCGCCCGTCCGGGGACTCGCCGACCATCCACTGGGCGGGCAGCGTGCCGAGCACGACCGCCGTGCCCGTCGCCGAGTCCGCGCCTGTCGCGGGGGTGAGGTTCTGCCGTACCAGTCCGCCCAGGGTCTGCCCCGCGCCCAGTTCGACGAATGCGTCGACGCCCTGGCTCGCGCAGTACCCGACGCCGTCGGCGAAGCGCACCGGGCGGCACAGGTGACCCGCCCAGTACTCGGCGTCCACGGCCTGCTGCGCGGTCAACGCGGTACCGGTCACGTTCGACACGATCGGGATGGTCGGCGCGTGACGCGGTACCGACGCGACCAGCGCCGCGAGCTTGCCGCGCGCCGGTTCCAGCAGCGACGAGTGGAACGCGTGCGCCGAACGCAGCCGGCGTGCCGCGATACCGGCGTCGGCGAGCTGCCGGGCGACCGTGTCGATCTGGTCGGGCGCGCCGCTGAGCACCGTCATCATCGGACCGTTGAGCGCGGCGATGTCCACCTCCGCGCCGCCGGCGGTCAGCACGTCGCCGACCCGGTCGGCGTCCGCCGCGACGGCGAGCATGTGTCCGGTCGGGCTCGCCTCGATCAGCCGGGCCCGCTCCACGACCAGCCACAGCGCGTCCGCCAGCGAGAACACCCCGGCGACGCAGGCGGCGACGTACTCGCCCAGGCTGTACCCGATCAGCAGGTCGGGCGTCACACCCCACGAGGCGAGCAGCCGGACCAGCGCGTACTCGACGGTGAACAGGAACGGATGCGCGGTCTCCGCGTGGTTCAGCGGGTCGTCCGCCGGGTCGGCGGCGGTACCGGTACGACCGAGCAGGGCGGCGAGATCGCCGGCGGGGGCACCCGTCCCGTCCGCGCCGGTGCCGGCGGTCGCCGGGTCGGGCGCGGCGAACAACGGGCGCAGGTCGATGCCGCTGCGCTGCTCGACCAGGGCGACGCACTCGTCGACCGCGGCGGCGAACACGGGTTCCCGCTGGTACAGGTCGCGCCCCAGACCCCGGTACTGGTCGCCGACGCCGGGCAGCAGGAACGCCACCCGGGGACGGCCCTTGACCCGGCGTACGCCGGGCTGCCCGGCGGCGTTCGCCAGGCGGGTCGCCGCGTCGGCGGTACCGCTCGCGACGATCGCCCGCCGGTACTCGTGCTCGGCGCGACCGTGTGCCAGGGTGTACGCCACGTCCGCGAGGTCGTGGCCGGCGAGGCTCGACGCGAGCCGGTCCAGGTGCGCGCGCAGCGCGGCGTCGCTGGTCGCGGACACCGGCAGCAGTTGGGTCTCGGGTCGGCGGTCGGACTCGTCCGACGCTTCCGGCTGGGGCGCGGCTTCGAGGACGACATGCGCGTTGGTACCGGACCAGCCGAACGAGCTGACCCCCACGATGCGCGGGCGGTCGTCCTCGACCAGCGGCTGCACGCCCCGGACCGGCTGGACGGTGCCGTCGTCCGGGATCGAGTCGGACGGGCTGACCATGTTCAGGTTGGGCGGCACGACGCCGTGCTGAAGCACCAGAACTGTCTTGATCAGTCCGGCGATCCCGGCGGCGGCCTGGGTGTGTCCGATGTTGGTCTTCACCGCGCCGACCCGCAGCGGGCGCTGCGGGGACCGCCCGCCGAACACGTCGTGCAGCGCGCCCAGTTCGATGGCGTCGCCCAGCTTGGTACCGGAGCCGTGCGCCTCGACGTAACACACCTCGTCGGGGCTGGTCCGGGCGGCGGCGAGAGCGCGGCGGATCACGTCGACCTGGGCGGTACGGCTGGGCGCGGTCAACCCGTTGCTGTGCCCGTCCTGGTTCACCGCCGAACCGCGGATCACCGCGCGGATCGGGTACCCGGCGCGGACCGCGTCGGACAGCCGGGCCAGCACCACGATCCCGCCGCCCTCGCCCATCACGTACCCATTCGCGCCGGCGTCGAAGGTCTTGCAGGCGCCGTCCGGCGCCAGCATCGAGGTGGCGCAGCCGTACACGTACACGTCCGGCTGCATCACCAGGAACGCGCCGCCGGCGAGCGCCAGGTCGCACTCGCCGCGGCGCAGGCTCTGCGCCGCCAGGTGTACCGCGACCAGCGAGGACGAGCAGGCGGTGTCCAGGGCGAGCGTCGGTCCACGCAGGTCGAAGTGGTACGCCAGCCGCCCGGCGACCACGCTCGCCGAGCTGCCCTGACCCAGGTACGGGTCGGTGAACACCCGCCAGCCCTGGCGTTCCGCCTGCAGTCGGGCGTACTGCAAGGTGTCGGAGAACCCGATCATCACGCCGGTCCGGCTGCCCGCCAGCGTCGGCGCGGGGGTACCGGCGTCCTCCAGCGCCTCCCACACAAGTTCCATCAGCAGCCGCTGCTGGGGGTCCATCCGCAGCGCCTCCTGCGGGGCGAGCCCGAAGAACTGCGCGTCCCAGCCGGTGATGTCGGGCAGGAACGCCCCGCGCCGCGTGTACACCTCGTAGCCGTCCAGGTCGTACCGGTTGCCCGGGACGTCGTCGGTCACCTCGGTCCGACCGTCGCGCAGCAGGTCCCAGTACGCGTCGACGGTGTCCGCACCGGCGTACCGGCACGCCATGCCGATGACGGCGATGGGTTCGTGTGCCCGTGCCTCGGTCTCGGCGAGGCGGCGGCGGGTCTCCGCGAGGTCCACCGTGACCCGTTTCAGGTAGTCACGCAGCTTGTCCTCGGTCGCCATCGTTATCTCTCCCATCCGGTGCAGCCCGGAATCATGTGTCGACGTCCGCCAGCCGCTGTCACAGCTGGGAATCGATGAATGCGAACAGTTCTTCGTCGGAGGTGGCGTCGAGTTCCACCTGGGCGCCGCCGGGGTCGCCGCCGAACCGGCTCATCGCGCCGTGCAGCACCGCCAGGACGCGCTCGCGTCCGTCCGGATCGGCGCCGACCAGCGCGGCGACCCGGTCCAGCGCCTCGCGCAGGACCTCGTCCGGGGCGGGCGCGGCGGGCGCGAGCGTGTGGTGCAGGTACTCGGCGAGCTGCGACACGGTCGGGTGGTCGAACACCAGGGTCGCCGGTAGCCGCAGCCCGGTGTC
This sequence comes from Micromonosporaceae bacterium, assembly GCA_036378155.1. GTDB lineage: Bacteria > Actinomycetota > Actinomycetes > Mycobacteriales > Micromonosporaceae > DASUXA01. Next base: position 186,507 of record DASUXA010000032.1, read on the forward strand.
GTTGTTCAACCGGTTCCGCAGTTCCACGGCGGTGAGCGAGTCGAAGCCGAGTTCGGAGAACGCCCGCTCGGTGTCGATCGCGTCGGGCGAGCCGTGTGCCAGCACGGCGGCGACGTGACCGCGTACCACGTCGACGAGCAGCGCGCGGGCGTCCGACTCGGACACGCTCGCCAGCCGTGCGGCGAGCCCACCGCCGGTCGTCGGCGCGGGCGTCGACTGGGCTGCGGCGTGCCGCCGGGCGGGGCGCACCAGACCTCGGAGTACGACCGGAATCGGATCCCCGTTGTCGGCGCGGGTACCGAGCGCGGCGGTGTCCCAGCGGGAGGCGATGATTTGGGTGGTGGGCTGGTCGGACAGGGTGTCGGCGATGACCGTGTCGAATAGGGCGAGTCCCTGGTCGGCGGTTAGTGGGGCGATGCCGGTGCGGGCGAGTCGGGCGTGG
>DASUXA010000033.1:0-5884 GCA_036378155.1 Micromonosporaceae bacterium
AACGGCCGTCGAAGCATGCCTTGCACAACCTCGTCGCGGGCTGCTCGCTGGCGGCGACCAGTCCGGCCAGGGACACGTAACCGAGGCTGTCCGCGCCGATGGCGCGGCGTACCCCCTCGAGGTCGAGACCGTTCGCGATCAACTCGGCACGGGTGGCGAAGTCGATGCCGTAGAAGCAGGGCCACTTCACCGGCGGCGAGGAGATCCGGACGTGTACCTCGACGGCACCGGATTCGCGCAGCATCCGGACGATCGCGCGCTGGGTGTTGCCCCGCACGATCGAGTCGTCCACGACGACGACCCGCTTGCCGCGGACGTTGTCGCGCAGCGGGTTGAGTTTGAGTCGGATGCCGAGCTGACGGATGGTCTGCGAGGGCTGGATGAAGGTACGTCCGACGTACGCGTTCTTGACCAGACCGGCACCGTACGGGATGCCCGACTCCTCGGCGTAGCCGATGGCGGCCGGTGTACCGGACTCGGGTACCGGGATCACCAGGTCGGCGTCGACGGGGTGTTCGCGTGCCAGGGCGCGACCGATCGCGACGCGCGCGGCGTACACGTTGCGTCCGGAGATCGTGGTGTCGGGTCGCGCGAGGTAGACGTACTCGAACAGGCAGCCCTTCGGTTCGGGTACCGCGAAGCGCTGGGAGCGCAGCCCGTTCTCGTCGATCGCGATCAGCTCGCCGGGCTCGATCTCGCGGACCACGCTCGCCCCGACGATGTCGAGCGCGGCGGTCTCACTGGCGACCACCCAGCCGCGCTCGAGCCGACCGAGGACGAGCGGTCGCACGCCGTGCGGGTCGCGCGCGGCGTACAGCGTGTGCTCGTCCATGAAGACGAAGCTGAACGCGCCGCGCAGGGTCGGCAGCACCTGGGCGGCGGCCTGCTCGACGGACAGGTCCGGGTATCCGGCGAGCAGGTTGACGACCAGCGCGGTGTCGCTCGTCGCCCCGTCCTCGGCGCGGACCTTCGCGGCGAGTTCCGCCGCGTTGACGAGGTTGCCGTTGTGCGCGAGCGCGATCGTCGTCCCCTGGCTCGTCGCCTTGATGGTCGGCTGCGCGTTTTCCCAGGTCGATCCGCCGGTCGTGGAGTATCGCGTGTGCCCGATCGCGAGGTGCCCGCGCAGGCTCGCCAGGGTCGGCTCGTCGAAGACCTGGGCGACCAGACCGAGGTCCTTGTACACGACGACGCTGGAACCGTCGCTCACCGCCACGCCGGCGGCTTCCTGACCGCGATGTTGCAGCGCGTACAGACCAAAATAGGTAAGCTTGGATACGTCCTCGCCGGGCGCCCAGACACCGAACACACCGCACGCGTCCTGAGGGCCGGGTCGGTGTGGATCGAGATCATGGCTCAGTCGGCCGTCGCCACGGGCCACCTGCGGCTCCTTAGGCCATTCGTCGGCGGTAGCCGGGGTGCACTTACGCGGACCAGTGTACTTGACGCTGATTCGATTGCGGAGAGCTACTTGATCAATTCGGGGAGTTACATTCGCACCATAGGCAGCAATTATTGCGTCATCTGGTCAGAATTCCATACCGGGAGATATTCCGACAGATCAGTTCGGTTGCCGCTCGCCCTGACCCGCCCGGCGGCGACCGCGTCCGCCCAGCGCAATCGACCGGTAGCGATCGCGCACCAGGTGACCGGATCGGTTTCCACGACGTTCGGTGGAGTACCGCGCGTGTGTCGCGGCCCTGGAACGCATTGCACTGCACCGTAAGGTGGAACCCGTACCTCAACCGAACGGCCAGGTGCCCGAGTCGCGAGTGCGGCGAGGAGCGCTCTGACCGCGTCGCGTAACTGCACCGGCTCCGGCTCACGTCCGGTGTCGAGCGCCTCCACAACGGCGGGAATCGCCACGAAATTCAACCGCGCACGCGACATGTCGGGACGATACGACCCGCACGTGCGGCATTCCACCCTGCCCCTGACTTTCGCCAAACCCCGTCCGCGAGGCATAGTTGCGCTCGGTGCATTGCGCACGGGGGGTGGTCGAGACCGGAAGGCGGTGGACGTGACTACGCACCAACGAGCCTGGCTGCTACGCGCTGGACTGGTTACCGCGCTCGCTGCGGGCACGCTGGGAGTTGTCGGATCACCAGCCTCCGCCGCGCCCAATCCATTCGATCTGAACCTGAGTCCGTCCACGGTGTCGCTGCAGGTCGGCGGCGCACCGCAGGGGATGACCATCACGATCACCAACAACGACCCGCTACCGCAGTCGAATGTCTCGTTCCAGGTGACCGTGCCGCTCACCGACCAGGGCGTCGGCATCGCCGCCAAACCGGGTGAGTGTTCCGGTGGCGGCAGCGCGCTGACCTGCCAGGTCCCGTCGATTGCAGGAAACGGCGGCACCTGGAAAGGCGTCATCCAGTTCGGACCACCGGCGCAGAGCAGCATGGCGCCCGGCGACCAGAAGAGCGGCGACGGCCAGGTCATCATGAACTCCGGACCGTCCCGGAGCTACACCATCCAGCTGAGCGGTCCCGCGCAGGCGCCGAACGTTCCGCAGGTGACCGGACTGGTCAAGGACCAGGACACCGGTAAGGGCATCGCCCAGGCGACCGTGGTGATGCAGGACTCGGCGAACCACACGTTCCAGACGGGTACCGACTCCTCCGGTCGCTTCATCTTCAAGTCCACGTCGGACAAACCCATCACGCCCGGCACGCTGGTCGTCGGCGCGGCGCACGACGGGTACAGCGGCAACCCCAAGAGCATCGAGTCGCGCGCGGGCGCGCCCGCGAGCGTCACCTTGGTGCTCGTGTCGACGGCGAGCCCGAGCGCGTCCGCCGCCCCCACCCCGACGGACCTGCCGACCGACATGTCCGCCGGTCCGAGCATGGTCGCCACCGGCGGGCAGAACAACGACGGTCTACGCAAGACGGACAGCGGCGGCGGCATGTCCTGGCTGCTGATCCTGGTCGGCGCGCTGCTGGTGCTGGCCGGCATCGGCGCGATCGTGCTGCTGCTGTACAAGCGCAAGGAAGAAGGCGACGAGGACGCCGACGGCGACACGCCCGGTCCGCGCCGGGGCGGCCCGCGATCCCCGACGCCGGGCAGCCGCGGCGTGTACCGGGGCGAACCGGCGGCACCCACCCAGGTCGGTCCCGCGTTCTCCAACGACGCCACCATGATCACTCGGTCGCCGCTCGCCGACGCGCCCACGATGCTGCAGAGCCGGGCGGCACTGGACGAGTTCGCCGACCCGTACGGCGCGCCGCCGGTGACCACCCCGCCACGCACACCGCCCAGCGAGTTCGGCGCGACCGCGCCGCTCAGCGGCGCCGGGTACGGCGCGGGCGCAGGGTCGGGCTCCGGATACCGGGCGAGCGGCCCGAGTTCGGGCGGACCGACCGGGTACGACGCGCCGACGAGCTACGACCCGCCGGGCGGCGGGTACGGCACGCCGACCAGTCCTGCCTCGCCGTACGGCACGCCCGCTCCGGAGTACGGCGCGCCCTACGGCGACGCCGCCGGACGAGGCGGGTACGGCAGCGGCGGGTACGGAGCGGGCGAGGCGACCCGGCGCTACGACGGCAGCGGGGCGTACGGCAGCCCGGCGACCGCCGGCAGCGGGTACGACGAGCCCAACCGGTACGACGCGCCGACCACGTACGACGCGCCGCGCGGCGACTACCGACCCAGTTCCGGAGCCGGATACGGCTCGTCGGGGTACCCCGGCTCGCGGGGCGGGTACGACGACGCACCGCGCAGCGGATACGACGACGTGTCCCGCACCGGGTACGACGACGCGCCGAGGGGCGGGTACGACGCCGGCAACCGGGGTGGCTACGAGCCCCGGGGCGGGTACGAGCCGCGCGGCGGATACGACGTGCCGCCGCCCCGCGACAGCTACGACGACCCGCGTGGCGGGTACAGCCCGCGCGGCGGCTACGAGCCGGGCTACTCGGACGGGTCGCGGTACGACGGGTACGACGTGAACCGGTCGCGGCACTCGAACCCGCCGGCATCTGAGCCGCGCCGGTCGCTGGACTGGCTGGACGACTGACAGCGGTGTGAGGGCCGGCGCCGCAGGCGCCGGCCCTCACACCGCTGCGACGAACGCTTCCCCGGTCAGCAGCGGTACCGTTCGCGACACCCCGTACTCGCAGGCGATCTCGACGTCAGCCGCGAAGCCCCGTGCGATCAACTCCCGCCCGGAAACGCTGCCGCGTACCGCCGCCGCGAGGTCGGGCACGCTGGCGAGGGCGGCAAGCGCCACAGCCGCCTCGACAGACAGACCGCCGGGCGCCGCGGACAATCCGTCCACGATCGCGGCGGCACCGAGCAGATCCTCGACGCAGGGTCGCAGCGTACCGTCCGCCCACCGTTCACCGGCTGCGACGACGCCGACGGGCGCGTCCACCGAGCCGTACCCCCGCTCCCGCAGCAGCGCCGCGACAGCCGGCGCGTTGCGCAGCGAGCCGGCGACGACCGGTACCCCGGTGGACGTCGCCGCCGCCGAGATCGCCGAACCATTCGGCGACGGCAGTACGAGATCCGCCACCGGCGGCGCGACACGCAGCGACGCGGGCGACAGCGACCAGGGGCGACGCGGCGACAGGTGGTCGCGACCCACGGCGACCTCGGCGCCGACCCGCTGGGCGTACTCCTCGGCCTGCTCTCCCCACGGGAACGGGTGGACCCGCGCTCCCCGGCTGACGGCAACCTCGACCGAGGTGGTGAACGACAGCACGTCGACCACGACGAGCACGGCGCACACCCGGCTCAGCTCAGCCGCGCCGGTCGGACCCCAGTCGAAGCGCACACCAGCGCCGGGCTGGGCGAAGACGGATTCACCCGGCGACGATCCGGCGGTCACTCGGCGGGTTGGTCAACCCCGTCGGCGTCAGCCGACGGCTCAGCGTCAACCCCGTCGGCGTCAGCCGCGTCGGCGTCCGGCGACGGCGCGGCGTCGGTCGACGGCGCGGCGCTGTCCGAATCGGACGCCGGTTCCTCGGTCGCGTCCGGAACGAGTCCAGCGCCGATGACAACCGGATCGGTGTCGGTGGCGGCTACCTCGACAGCCAGCGAACCGAACAGCGTCGGCAGGGTGCCTTCCCACGCCCGGCGCAACTCGTCGAGCGGCAGCGTGAACTGGTTACGCACCTCGAGCACGTCGCTGCGCGTGGTGACCACGCCGATCGGCGTCCACGGCACGTCGTGCTCGTCGCACAGCGCGGTGAACGCCTTCTCGTGCCCACGCGGCACGGCGACCAGCGCGCGGCCGGCGGACTCCGAGAACAGGTACGTGAACGCGCTCAGGTCGTCGGGCAGCAGCACCTGCGCCCCGACCCCGTACCGCAGACAGCCCTCCACGAGCGCCTGAGCCAGCCCACCCTCGGACAGGTCGTGCGCCGCCGACAGGTGACCGCGCGCCGCCGCGTCCACCACCAGCCGACCCAGCGCCGCCTCGCGCGCCAGGTCGACGCGGGGCGGGCGACCACCGAGATGCCCGTGTACCACCCACGCCCACTCCGACCCGGAGAGCTCGTCGCGCGTCTCGCCGAGCAGGATCAGCACGTCGCCGTCGTGGGCGAAGCCCATCGGTACCCGGTCCTGGACGTTGTCGAGCACGCCCAGCACGCCGACGACCGGAGTCGGGTTGATCGCGATCGCGCCGGTCTGGTTGTAGAAGCTGACGTTGCCCCCGGTCACCGGGATGCCGAGCTGCTGACAGCCGTCGGCGAGCCCGCGTACCGCCTCGGCGAACTGCCACATCACCGCCGGGTCCTCCGGCGAGCCGAAGTTCAGGCAGTTGGTCACCGCGACCGGGGTCGCCCCGGTCATCGACACGTTGCGGTACGCCTCGGCGAGCGCCAGCTGTGCCCCGGTGTACGGGTCGAGCCGGGCGAACCGACTGTTGCCGTCGACCGAA
>DASUXA010000034.1:0-86615 GCA_036378155.1 Micromonosporaceae bacterium
AGTAGACCTGGGCGTCGATGCCCTGGAGCGCGGCGATGTGGAAGTTCTCCTCCGCGGCGCTGAAGGACATCTGGGACCACAGCGGCCGCTCGTTCTCGGCCAGTGCGCGCACCAGGCCGAAGTAGAACGCCGCGTTCGCGACCAGGTCCGCCACGGTGGGGCCGGCCGGGAGCACGCGGTTCTCCACGCGCAGGTGCGGCTGGCCGTCGGCTTGCCCTGAGCCTGGTGGTGCGCCCGTCTCCGGCGTGATGTCGTAGACCGGCCGGTTCCAGCGGTAGATCGTGCCGTTGTGCAGCCGCAGCTCGGCCAGGCTCGGCGTCCCGCCCTCCTCGAGCACGGCGACCGGGTCCTCGTCGCTGGTGATCGGCAGCAGGGCCGGGAAGTAGCGGACGTTCTCCTCGAACAGGTCGAACACCGAGGTGATCCACCGCTCGCCGAACCACACGCGCGGGCGTACCCCCTGCGCCTTGATCTCCTCCGGACGGGTGTCGGTGGCCTGCTCGAACAGCGGTATCCGGGTCTCCCGCCACAACTCCTTGCCCAGCAGGAACGGCGCGTTCGCGCCGAGCGCGACCTGGACCGCGGCGACCGCCTGGGCGGCGTTCCAGTACGCCGGGAACTCGTCCGGGCTGACCTGCAGGTGGAACTGGGTGCTGGTACACGCCGCCTCCGGCGCGAGGGTGTCCGCGGTCACCGACAGCCGCTCCACGCCGCTGATGTTGATCGCGAGGTCCTCGCCGCGCGCCGCCAGCACCTGCTCGTTGAGCAGCGCGTACCGGGGATTGGTGGACAGCGCCTCGTGGGTGAGGTGCTCCCGGCGCAGGGTCGGCAGGATGCCGACCATCACCAGGTGCGCGCCGACCGCGCGCGCCTTCTCGTCGGCCGCGTTCAAGCTGTCCCGGACGTGCTTCTCGAACTCCGCCACGCCCCCGCCCGCCAGCCGGCGCGGCTCGATGTTCACCTCGACGTTGAACTGACCGAGTTCGGTCTGGAACGCCGGGTCGGCGATCGCGGCGAGCACGTCGGCGTTGCGCATCGCCGGCTCGGCGCCGTCGTCGACCAGGTTCAGCTCGATCTCCAGACCGGTCAGCGGACGATCGAAGTCGAACCGCGACTCGCGCAGCATCTGGGCGAGCACGTCGAGGGACCGGCGGATCTTCTGGCGGTACCGGGCGCGGTCCTCCCGCGTGAACTCCTGATGGGCAACCTCTTCACCCATGGTCCGTCGCCGACCTCCTCGCGTGCCGTCACCTGCTGGATACCCGCACGGCGGGCGGCTCACTCCGCGAACTACGTCGAACCGACAGATCCCGAGTGCCGACGGAAAACCCGGGGTACATCGCTCGGTGGGCTCGATGTCCAGCAGTCCGACAAAGCTCTCCAATACTCTTATAGTGCTCGACACAAGCGGCGGGAGCATGCCAATGACGGAGCGGACGACCACGCGGCCGGCGCCGCGACGCGTCCTCGTGGTCTCCGCGGACATGGGCGGTGGGCACCACGCCGCCGGTCGCGCCGTCGCCGAGGCGGCACGCCGGCAGTGGCCCGACAGCCAGATCAGTTGGGTCGACACCCTCGACGCGATGGGCCCGGGCACCGGGCCCGCACTGCGCCGGCTGTACGTGACGAACGTCGAACACACCCCGCCGGTGTACGAGTTCTTCTACGCCTCGCTGTGGCGGCACCGGTGGTTCGCCCACGCCTCGAAGCGGGTCGTCGGAGCATGGGCGGGGCGGCGACTGGCCCGCGAGGTCGAACGGATCGACCCGGACCTGATCATCTCCACGTACCCGCTGGGCAGCGCCGGGCTCGCCTGGCTACGCCGGTACCGGGGACTGGACGTACCGGTCGTGGTGACCGTGTCCGACTTCGCCCCGCACCCGTTCTGGATCTACCCGGAACTCGACGTCAACCTGGTGGTCCATCCGGCGGCGGTACCGCTGGCGCTGGCAGCCGCCCCGGGCGCCCGGGTGCTCGCGACCGCCCCGCCCGTCGCCGACGGGTTCGGGCCCGGCGACCCGGTCGCCGCCCGACGCGAGTCCGGCATGCCGACCGACCGGTACCTGGCGGTCGTCTCGTGCGGGTCGTACTCGTTCGGAGCCGTCACCGAGGCGACCCGCGCCCTGGTCGACGCCGGCGACCCGGTACACACCGCGGTCGTCTGCGGGCGCAACGAGCGCCTCGCCGGGCAGTTGCGCGGCTGGGCCGAGCCGCGACTGACCACCCTCGGGTGGGTCGACGACATGGCGGCGGTGACCCGGGCCGCGGACGTCGTGGTCACCAACGCCGGCGGGGTGACGGCGCTGGAAGCCATGGCGACCGGGCGCCCGGTGCTGATGTACCGCCCGATCGCGGCGCACGGAACGGCGAACGCCGCGCTGATGACCGCCGTTGGGCTCGCCGAAACCTGCCGTACCCCGGACCAGCTCGCGGCGGCGGTCCTCACCCGCGCCCAGGGCAGCGCCGGGCGGCTCGCCGAACCCGCCGATACCGGTACCGACCTGGGCGAGGCGCTGCGACAGGTCGCGGCGACACCGGTGGTACCGCCCAACCGCCCCGCGCGGCGACGCAGTTGGCCGATGCGCGGACCCGACGCGTTCTTCCGGCACACCGAAACCCCGGCGGTACCGCAGCAGATCGGCACCGTGCTGACCGTCGCCGGAACGCTGCACCGCGGGCAGATCGTCGCCCTGCTGCGCGAGCGGCTGCCCGCGATACCGACGCTGCGCCGACGCATCGTGGCGCGGGGCGCCGGCTTCGGCTGGGTGGTGGAGCAGACGGTCGACGTACCGGCGCACGTCACCGCCCGCCGCGTCGACTCGGGCGAGGCAGCGGCGGCGGCGATCGACGAGTTCTGGTCCACCCCGCTGCCCGACGACCGCCCGGCGTGGCAGATCCTGCTGGTCACCGGGCTGCCGTCGGGTGAGACGCGACTGGCGGTGAAGTTGCACCACGCGTTGTGCGACGGCTTGGGCGCGGTGGGCACCTTGGAGCGACTGCTCGACTCGGCACGCGACGGGCGACCGGCGGGCGGCGGCGACGCGCGACCCGCGCCGGGGCGCGCATCGGCGACCCGGTCGTGGCGGGACGCGGCGCTGCTCGCGCGGGGACTGTCCCGACTCGCGACCGCGGGCTTCGCCCCACGGGTACCGCTGAACCGACCGCTCAGCCCGAGCCGCCGCTTCGTCGACGTCGCGCTGCCCGTGTCCGACGTCCATGACGCGGCTCGGCGGCTGGGGGTCTCCGGTACCGACGCCTGCCTCGGGCTGCTCGCCGACGCGCTCGCCCGTACCCTGCCCCGCCAGCCCGCCCGGCGACCGCTGCGCGCCATGCTGCCGGTCTCCCTGCACCCCCGCGAACGGGGCCGGACCTGGGGCAACTGGACCGCGGCGGCGACCATCGACCTGCCGCTGGCACCGATGCCCACCGGTCGCCGGGTGCGGCTGGTCGCGGACAGCCTGCGCCGGGCGGTCTCGGCGGGCGAACCCGTCGCCGCCGGGCTCGCCATGCGGGCGATGGGTCACCTGCCCGCCCCGATCCACCGGTACCTGTCCCGGCAGGTGTACCGGAGCACGTTCTTCAACGTCATCGTGTCGCACCTGCCCGGCATCGCCGCGCCCCGACTGCTGTGCGGGGCGCCGGTACCGACCGGCAGCCCCGTCGTCGGGCTCGCGCCGGACGTACCGGTGGGCGCCGGCGTGATGCGGTGGAGCCGGCACTACGTCGTCGGCGTGCTCGTCGACGCGCGGCTGGCGGCGACCGTCGACGCGTTCCCGCACGCGCTGCGCGCCGCCCTGGACGAAGCCCGAGCCGAGCGACAGGCGGAGGCAGCCACGTCATGAATCTGCTCGCCGCGACCGCCGGGGTACCGGTCGCGCTGGCCAGCGCCGCGAGTTTCGGCATCTCCTCGGTGTTGCAGTACCGCGCCACCCACGAGGTGCCCGAACAGCCCGCCGGTCGCCCCGGCCTGTTCCTCTCGCTCGCGCGCCGACCGCTGTGGCGCTGGTCGATCGTCCTGGCGATCGTCGGCTTCATGCTCCAGGTCCTCGCGCTGAAACTGGCGCCGCTGACCGTGGTGCAGCCGCTGCTGGTGACCGGGCTGCTGTGGTACGTGGTGGTCTCCGCCGCCACGCGGCACCGAAGACCCGACCAGGTGATCATCCTGGGCTCGGTGCTGTGCCTGGTGAGCCTGTCGATGTTCCTGGTCCTGGCTCGCCCCGGCCGGGGTACCGGGCACAACGGGCTGGACAACGTCTGGTCGGTCCTGCCGCTCGCGGGCGCGCTCACCGGCATCGTCGTCGGCTGCATCGCGCTGGCCGGGGTCATCGGACCGACGTACCGACCGCTGCCGCTGGCCCTGGCCACCGGCGTCTGCTACGGCGTGACCGCCGGGTTCGTCCGCAGCCTGTCCTCGTACTTCGGGGAAGGGCTGCTCGCCGTCCTGGGCCACTGGCAGACGTACGCGATCATCGTGCTCGGACCGATCGGGGTGCTGCTGAACCAGAACTCGTACCAGGCGGGACGGCTCGGCGCCCCGGCACTGGCGATCATCACCGTCACCGACCCGCTCGTGTCGATCAGCGTGGGCGTGCTCTGGCTCGACGAGAACCTGCGCATCGGGGGCTGGTGGGCGTTGGGCGAGATCGTCGCGCTGTGCGGGCTGGTCGGCGGCGTGTTCCTGCTGGCACACCGGGCGCCGCACGTCGCCCCCGCCGCGCCCGCGCCGCCGAAGACCGCGGAACAACGCGACGCGGTGGCGTCGGAGTAGGGGGCCGGATGCGGGTCGCTGGCTCGGTCGCGCTGGTCACCGGCGCGTCCTCGGGTATCGGACGGGCGGTGGCGACCCGGCTGGCACGCGACGGGGCGACCGTGCTCGCGGCGGGACGCGACAAGGATCGGCTCGCCCGCCTCGCGACCGACACCGGGGCGGTACCGGTACCGGTCGACCTGTCCTCGCCGCACGCCCCCACCGACCTCGCCGAGCGGGCGCTCGCCGTCGCGGGGCGCGTCGACATCGTGGTCAACAACGCCGGTACCGGCTGGGCGGGACCCGTCACCGCGATGAGCGCCGCCGACGTCGACACCCTGCTCGCGGTGAACCTGCGCGCGCCGCTCCAACTCACCCGGGCGCTGCTGCCCGACCTGGGTCGCCCCGGTCACCTGGTGTTCGTCGGCTCCATCGCCGGCGGGCTCGGGGTGCGGGACGAGGCGGTGTACGCCGCGGTCAAGGCGGGGCTGCACGTGTTCGCGGAGAGCCTGCGACTGGAGTTGGCACGCGACCGGGTCGGCGTGAGCCTGGTGGTACCGGGGGTGGTGGACACCGCGTTCTTCGCGCGCCGGGGACGACCGTACGACCGGGCCCGACCGAGACCGATGCCCGCCGAGCGGGTCGCGTCGGCGCTGGTCGACGCGATCCGGGCCGGGCGCGACGAGGTGTACCTGCCGCGCTGGCTGCGCCTGGCGGTCGCCGTCCGGGGCGTCGCGCCCGGCACGTACCGCCGGCTCGCGGGCCGGTACGGCTGAGCGTCGGGTGCACGGCAACGGCCGCCGAACATCGGCGGGTTGACGGAAGAGCACCGCCTCGACGCCGGGTGGGTCGGCGTGCCGGCGACGGCGGGTGTGTCCCGACGGGTGTACAACGCTCGTGGTGTGGCCACATCACCACGGTTGTGAACGTCCTAGGAGACTTACCTTTCTGGTGATGTACGTACATCACCAGGGGTGTCGAGCTCAACCGGCAGACCCGCGGGCGGATCAGCCGGCACCCGCGGGCGCTGAGCCTCAGCGCGCCATCGCCCGCAGCGACTCCTTCAGCGACGACATCGTGGCGAGCACCGCGCTCGGCTCGTACCCGCAGTGCCCCATGCAGTTCGCGCAGCGCGGGTCGCGTCCCCTGCCGTACCGGTCCCAGTCGGTGTCCTCGATCAGTTCCCGGTAGGTCTTCGCGTACCCGTCCGCCATCAGGTAGCAGGGCCGCTGCCAGCCGAGCAGCGAGTACGACGGGATGCCCCACGCGGTACACCCGAAGTCGACCTTGCCCTCGAGGAAGTCCAGGAACAGCGGCGAATGGTTGAGCCGCCAGCGCTTGCGCCGCCCGTCGGCGAACGCCTTGGCGAACAGTTCCCGGGTCTGCGTCACGCCCAGGAAGTGATCCTGGTCGGGCGCCTTCTCGTAGGCGTACGCCGGAGAGATCATCATCTCGTCGACCCGCAGGTCGTCGTTGAGATAGTCGAGCACGTCGATGACGCTCTGCGGGGAGTCGTTGGTGAAGAACGTCGTGTTCGTGGTAACCCGGAACCCGCGCGCCTTCGCCTCGCGGACCGCCGCCACCGCCTGGTCGAACACCCCCTGCTTGCAGACCGACTCGTCGTGCCGCTCCCGCAACCCGTCGATGTGCACGGTGAACGCGAAGAACCGCGACGGGGTGAACAGGTCGAGCTTCTTCGGCAGCAGCACCGCGTTGGTGCACAAGAACACGTACTTCTTCCGCTTGACCAGTTCGGCGACGATCCGGTCGATCTGCGGGTGCATCAGCGGCTCGCCCCCGGCGATCGACACCATCGGCGCGCCGCACTCCTCGATCGCCGCTACCGCCTGCTCCACCGGCATCCGCTGACGCAGGATCTGGTGCGGCTGCTGGATCTTGCCGCACCCGGCGCACTTCAGGTTGCAGGCGAACAGCGGCTCCAACTCCACCAGCAGCGGAAACTTCTCCCGGCCCCGGAGCTTCTGCGCGACCAGGTACCGCCCGATCCGCAGGCTCTGTCGCAGCGGCATGCTCACGACTGCCGCACCTCCTTCGGGAGTGTGAAGTGCACGTCCTCGACGGTCGCGGCGCGTTCGACGACCTCGCCGGCGCCGAGCCCGCGCAGTGCCGCGACCACGTCGTCGACCAGCGCGGGCGGGGCGGACGCCCCGGCTGTCACGCCGACGGTACGGGCTCCGGCGAGCCAGCGCGGGTCGATCGCGTGGACGTCGTCCACCAGGTGGGCGACGGTACCGGCGCGGGCGGCGACCTCGACCAGCCGGCGGGAGTTGGACGAATTGACCGAGCCGAGCACCAGGACCAGGTCCGACTCGGCGGCGATCGCCCGCAGCGCGTGCTGCCGGTTGGTGGTCGCGTAGCAGATGTCGTCACTGGGCGGTTCGGCGAGCGCCGGGAACCGGCTCCGCAGGGTGTCCACGATGCCCGCCACCTCGTCCACCGCGAGGGTCGTCTGCACCAGGTACGACACCCGGTCCGGATCGTCGACCTCGACCCGCTCGGCGTCCTCGCGGGTCTCGACCAGGCGTACCCGGCTCGGCGCCTCCCCCATCGTGCCCTCGGTCTCCTCGTGCCCGGCGTGCCCGATGAACAGCACCGTGTCGCCGCGTGAGGCGAACCGCCGCGCCTCGGCGTGCACCTTGGTCACCAGCGGACAGGTGGCGTCGATGACCGACAGTCCCCGGTCGGCAGCCTGGTCGCGTACCGCCGGCGCGACGCCGTGCGCGGAGAACACCGTGATCGCGCCGGGCGGTACCTCGCCGAGGTCGTCGACGAAGATCGCACCCCGGTCGGCGAGCTCGTCCACGACGTGCGCGTTGTGCACGATCTGCTTGCGCACGTACACCGGCGGCCCGAACCGGGCCAGCGCCTGCTCGACGACGGCGACGGCGCGTTCGACACCCGCGCAGAACGAGCGGGGCGCGGCGAGTACCACCCGGCGCACCGTGGTCGCCCCGGCGAACTCGGCGAGCGCGCTCGCCACCTGGGGCAGCACGCGCAGCGCGGTACCGAGCCGGCCGAGGGTCGCCGGCTGGAACACCGCGCCCGGCGGGGCGTCGGCGACCACCCGCACGCATGCCAGCGCGCCTGCCGACGCCGCCGCGGCTCCGCTCAGCAGCCACGCCGACTCGGTGTCGGCGGCGAGCGCGCCGGTCGCCGCCAGGCGCTGCCGGAACGCCCCGCGTACCAGATGGTCGGCGCTGACCACCGGCCCGACGTGGACGGTCAGCCCCCGCCGGCGCAGCGCCGTGGCGACCAGCGCGGCGGCGGGGCAGTCGACCGAGATCGAGCCGTCGACGGTACGCACCCGGTCGGCGACCACCACGTCCCCGGCGCGCAGCGGGGCGCGCAGCCCACCGGCCACCCCGGCGACGGCGATCGCCGCGTACCCGGACAGGTCCAGGCGCTCCGCCGTCAACCGGGCGCGGCGCGCACCGACGCCGGTGTGACGCAGCGCGTCCGGGGTCGCGTCCAAGCCCCGCCGCAACGCCGCCGCCTCGATCCGCATCGGCGCGCAGAGCACCCACGGCTGGTTCATGACCGCTCCCCCGCGAGTACCGGCAGCAGCCGCCCGAGCGCGCTGAGCGGGAAGACCAGCCGGTACAGGTGGTAGTTGATGGAGAAGTCGGCGGGGAAGCCGGTACCGGTGAACCACGGCTCGTCCCACCCGCCGTCCGAGGTCTGGTTGTCCACCAGCCAGCGCACCCCGCGCCGCGCGGCGATGCCCTTGCCCGCCCCGGCGGCGTGCAGCGCCAGCAACGCCCAGGCGGTCTGCGAGGCGGTCGACTCGCCCTTGCCGATCCAGGACGGATCGGTGTACGAGCGGATGTCCTCACCCCAGCCGCCGTCCGGGTTCTGATGGTCGACCAGCCACCGCACGGCGCGTCCGATCGCCGGATGGGCGCGCCCGAGCCGGGCCGCGACCAGGGCCGGGACGACCGCGCCCGTGCCGTACACGTGGTTGACGCCCCACCGACCGAACCACGATCCGTCCGGCTCCTGATGGTTGAGCAGCCACGACACGCCCCGGCGTACCGGTCGGCTGTCGGCCATGCCCCGCGCGCACAGCGCCTCCACGATGTGCGCCGTGACGTCGGCGCTCGGCGGGTCGATCACCTCGCCGAAGTCGCAGAACGGCAGCCTGGTGGCGAGGACGCGGGTGTTGTCGACGTCGAACGCGCCCCACCCGCCGTCGCTGGACTGCATGCCGACCAGCCACTCCGTGGCGCGGTCCAACGCGGCGGCGGTGGAGTCTGCGAGCGGACCGCGATTGAGGGCGAGGATCACCTCGGCGGTGTCGTCGGTGTCCGGATAGCCGTCGTTGTCGAATTCGAACGCCCAGCCGGACGGCGCGAGGTCGGGTCGGCGTACCGACCAGTCCCCCGGTTGCCGGATCTCCTCGCCGACCAGCCACGACGTGGCCTTCGTCAGCGCCGGGTGGGCCGGGGGCAGACCGGCGTCGCGCAACGCGATCATCGCCAGCGCGGTGTCCCACACCGGCGACTGGCACGCTTCCAGCCACCGTGCCGGACCGTCCGGGGTGTCCTCGCGGACCGTGAACCGGTCCAGCCCGGTCAGCCCCGCCCGCAGCACCGGGTGGTCCAGCGGGTAGCCGAGCAGGTGCAGGGCGATCAGCGAATACACCCAGGGCGGCTGGATTCCGCCCCAGGACCCGTCCGCCTCCTGCCGCGCGACGATCCACTCGGCGGCGCGGCGCAGCGCGTTGCGGCGCACCGGACCGAGCGGTGTGCGCTCGTACCGCTTGAGCACCCGGTCCAGCCGGTACAGCCAGCCGTCCGCTCCCCGCGCCGGCTTCGCCGGCGCGGACGTCGGCGCGCCGGTACGCAACTCGGACAGGTCGACCCCGAGCGGGCGTACCGGCCGCAGCGCCCGCACGATCGACAGCGGCACGATCGTCTGCCGCGCCCAGCAGGCGAAGTCGTACACGTTCAGCGGTACCCACGGCGGCAACAGCACCACCTCGGGCGGGATCGCGGGCAACTCGTCCCAGTCCCACTGACCGAACAGCGCCAGCCACAGCCGGGTGAACACCCGCGACCGCTCGATACCGCCCTGGGCCAGCACGAACCGCCGCGCGGCGACCAGATGCGCGGCGTCCGGCGGGTCCCCGGCGAGCCGCAGCGCCGCGTACGCCTCGACCGTGGTCGACAGGTCGCCCGGTCCACCGTGGAAGGTCGCCCAGGTACCGTCGGCGCGCTGCCGGGACCTGATCCACCGGGCAGCCTGCTCGGTGAGTTCGGCGGTACGTATCCCGAGGAACTGCCGCAGCAGCAGGTCCTCGGCATCCATCGTGACGTTGGTTTCCAGTTCGCCGCGCCAGAACCCGGCCGGGTCCTGTACCCGCAGCAGCAGGTCGGTGGCCCGGCGCACGGTGTCGGCGAGCCGGACGACCAGAGGGTCGGTGACGGCGGGGCGGCCCAGGACGTCGGTCATCAGTAGTCGCGCTCCACCACGAACGCGGCCAGCGCGTCCAGTTCGGCTCGCACGTCGCCGGGCAGGTCGAGCACGTCGAGTTCGGCGCGCGCGGCGGCGACCTCGCGGCGCGCCCGGGTCGCGGTCCACTCGCGCGCGCCCGCCGCCTCGATCAGCAGCGCCGCCATCTCGACCTCGGCCGGGGTCAGTTCGCGGCGCAGCCGGTACAGGTCGGCGAACGCGTGCCCGGGCGTGGTGCCGGAACGTTCCGCCCACACCACCGGTACCGACTTCTTGCGCGCCCGCAGGTCGGACAGCGCCGGTTTGCCGGTCACCTCGGGGCTGCCCCAGATGCCCAGCAGGTCGTCGACGAGTTGGAAAGCCAGACCCAGGTGCCGGCCGTACCCGGCGAGCCCGGCGGTCAACGCCGGCGGGGCGCCGCACAGTTCCGCCCCCAGCGAGCAGGCGCAGGAGATCAGGGCGGCGGTCTTGTGCTCCACCATGGTCAGGCATTCGTCGATGCCGACCTCGTCACGGTCCTCGAACGCGAGGTCGGCGGACTGTCCGGCGATCAGGCGGCGTACCTCGACGTTCAGGTGGCGCACCGCGTCCGGCGCGGTCGGCTCCGGCGCGTCGGTGAGCGCCTCGTTGGCGAGGCTGAGCAACGCGTCGCCGGCGAGGATCGCCGGTCCGGCGCCGAACACCGCCCAGGCGGTGGCGCGGTGCCGGCGCTCCGTGTCGTGGTCCATCACGTCGTCGTGCAGCAGCGAGAAGTTGTGGACGAGTTCGACGGCGACGGCGGCGGGCAGCCCGCGTTCCGGTGCGGCGCCGGCGGCCCGCGCGGACAGCAACGCCAGCGCCGGGCGCAGCCCCTTGCCGCCCGCCGAGGCGGGTGTGCCGTCGGCGTCCCAGAAGCCGAGGTGGTACCCGCAGACCAGACGGGTGCGCGGGTCGAGCCGGTCCAGCAACTCGCGGATACGGTCGCTGACCATGGTGCGCACCTGCGCCATGCGGTCGGCGGCGACGGTCATGGGATCGCCTCCCTCTCGGCGTGGCGGGAGCCGAGGTGGGCGCGCACGACGTCGGCGGCTTGCCGGCCGCTGCGTACCGCGCCCTCCATCGTGTCCGGCCATCCGGTGTCGGTCCAGGCACCGGCGAGCGCCAGCCCGGGCAGCCGGGTCGCGGCGGGCGGTCGGTACCGGCGGGTGCCCGGTGCCTGGCGGAATGTGGCTCTCGGCTCGCGGGTGACGAAGACGTCGAGTATCTGTGCCCGCCGCGCGGTCGGGAACAGGTCCGCCAGCGCGGCGGTGAACACCTCGGCGAGTTCGCCCGCCGGGCGGCTGATCAGGTCGTCGGCGGCGGACAGCGGCAGCACCAGGTACTGCCCGTCGCCGGGTGCCTCGCCCGCCCCGTCGAACACCCACTGGGCGGGGGTGTCGACGGCGGCGGCGAACGCCAGGTCGGTGACTGTCCGGTCGTACACGACGTGCACGTTGACGATGGGCGACTCGCCGAGCCGCCGCCACTGGTCACGGTCGGGCGCGGCGGCGAGCGGTACCAGTCGCGCGGCGGCCGGGTGAGGCACGGCGAGCACCACGGCGTCCACGCTCAGCACGCCGTCGCCGGTGACGACCCGGTAGCCCCCGCTGTCGCCCCCGCCGTCGGGCTCGACCGCGACCGCCCTGGTCCGGGTACGCACGTCGACGCCGAGCCGGGTCAGTAGCGCCTCGGCCGGC
The DNA here is from genome assembly GCA_036378155.1 of Micromonosporaceae bacterium. Classification (GTDB taxonomy): domain Bacteria; phylum Actinomycetota; class Actinomycetes; order Mycobacteriales; family Micromonosporaceae; genus DASUXA01. The sequence goes on from DASUXA010000034.1 coordinate 11,935, forward strand.
ATGCCGTGCAGGTCGAGCAGCGGTACCAGCGGACGCCCGATGTCACCGGCGTCGGCGCGGTCCAGCAGCCCGGTACGGAACACCCGGGCCGCCAGCGCCATCGAGGCGTGCTCCGGCGCGATGTTCAGCGCGGCGACCGTGATCAGCCGCCACAGCCGGGCAACCGCGGCGCCGCGCTGGCCGTGCGCGGCGAGCCAGTCGCCGAACGCCGTCGCGTCGGTCGCCGGATCGTCCGGGTCGACGTCGCGCAGCGCGGCGGCCGCCGCCGCGGCGCGCAGCCGTTCGGTCGGGCTCAGCAGGGTGTACCGCGCCAGCCCGGGCAGCAGGTGCAGCGGGGCGGGCAGGTCGGCGCGGCGCAGCGTGACCGGACGCGCGCCGGGGCGCAGTACCGGCAGAGTGAGCCGGTCCTGCATCGCGGTGTGCCGGGCGGTGCCCAGCCGGTCCAGCAGCGCCCGGTACTCGGTGTAGCAGCGCAGGAAGACGTGCTGTCCGGTGTCGACGGTGCGCTCTCCGCGCCGGAAGGAGTAGGTCGCCCCGCCCAGCCGGGGTCGCGCCTCCATGACGGTGACCTGGTGACCGGCGTCGACCAGGGCGAGCGCCGCGGAGATACCGGCGAGTCCGCCGCCGACCACGCACACCCGGTCGTTCATGCGCTCCTCCGCACCAGGGCGCGCGCCGCCACGTACGCCTTCTCCCGACCCGGCAACGACAGTCGGGCGCGGGTCACCCCGAGCGGGTCGTCGTGGATGCGGTCCAGCAGCCGGTGGTAGATGCCCGCCATCGCGGCGGTACACGCGGCGCTGCGCCCGTCCAGCAGGGCGAGCAGCCGCAGGCCCTGCCGGTACCACCGCTCGGCGCGCTCCGCCTCGAAGCGGATCAGCGCGGCGAGCCGGTCGGGCGGGTCGGTGAAGCCGTACCGTCCGGGTTCCAGCCGGCAGCCGAATCGGCGCAGGTCCTCAGCCGGCAGGTACACCCGACCGTTGAGCCGGTCTTCGCGCACGTCGCGCAGGATGTTGGTGAGTTGCAGCGCGACGCCGAGGGAGTCGGCGAGGCGGCTGGCGCGGTCCGGGTCGGCGCTGCCGAACACGCCGAGGGACAGCCGCCCGATCGACCCCGCCACGCACCGGCAGTACCAGACCAGCGCGTCGAAGTCGTCGTACCGGGTGGCGCGGACGTCGGCGAGGCAGCCGGCGACGAGTTCCTGGAACGCGCCGAGCGGGACGGGGCGACGCCGGGCGGCGTCGGCGAGCGCGGTGAGCACCGGGTCACCCGGTACCGCGACCGGCGCCCGACCCGCCTGGGCTTCCACCTTGCGCAGTTCGGCGCCCGCCTGTTCGAGCAGGATCTGCTTGTCGGCGGTGGGCAGGTCGCCGTCGCCGATGTCGTCGATCCGCCTCGCCACGGCGTACACGGCGGACAGTGCGCGCCGTTTGACCGGCGGCAGCAACCGGATGCCGTAGGAGAAGTTGCGCGCCTCGCGACGGACCACGTCCTCGCAGTACCGGTACGCCAGGTCCAGGTCTGTTGTGGTCATCCGGCGCTCCGCACGGTCGCCCGCAGCCAGGCGGCGAAGATCTGGCGCTTGCCGGCGCGTGGTGGACCGGGCAGCGGGTCGTACCCGGCGCGCTCCAGCGCGTCCAGGGCGGCGCGTCCACCGGCGACGTACCCGCCGACCGCCAGTCGCGCCCAGCCGGTCAGCGTGGCGACCAGGGGCGCGCCGGATTCCAGGAACGCCCGGGCGCGCTCGGCTTCGAACGCGACCAGGTGGCGTAGTGCCTGTCCGGCGTGGGGACGGTCCAGGTCGCTGGGCGCGACGCCGAACCGGTCGACGTCCTCCTTGGGCAGGTACAGCCGCCCGCGCCGCCAGTCCTGCCGGACGTCCTGCAGATGCTCGATGATCTGCAGCGCGGTACAGATCCAGTTGGACAGCGCGATGCGCTCCGGTGTCGCCTGTCCGAACACGCCCAGCACGAGTTCGCCGACCGGGTCGGCGGAATGCTGGCAGTACTCCAGCAGCTGCTCGAACGTGCCGTACCGGGTGGTGATCTGGTCCATCCGGTTGGCCTCGACGAGCCGCAGCAGCGGCTCGATCGGCAGATCGCACGCCGCGACGGTGCCGGCGAGTCCGTCCAGGACGGGATGATCGGCGGCGTCGCCGCGGTACAGGGCCCGCAGCCGCGTCTCGAACTCGTCCAGCGCCGCCAGCCGGTCCTCGGGCCCGGTCAGCCCCGGCTGCGGCTCGTCGCCGAGGTCGTCGAGGAATCGCGCGTACCGGTACAGGGCGAGCAGGTGACGCCGGGTGTCGGCGGGTAGCACGCGCAGCGCGACGGGGAAGTTCTCCCCGCGCGGTCCCGGATGCGACGTCATCAGTGCTCCCCGCGACGTGGTGGAAACGGTGCGCCGAGGCATTGCCCGGCACAGGTGGTGACGAACTTTCCAACGCCCGCGAATGTCTCCGGGTGCGCCCCGCGACGGGGCGCGGTCGCGCTCACCGCGGGCCGGTGACCCCCGCCAGGGTCCGCTGGGCGGTGAGCAGCGCGGCTCCGCAACTGCGGGCGTCGAGGAACGCGGTGGCCGACTCGGCGAGCGGATGCCCGTCGGCGTCCCACAACCGCCACCGCCAGCGCCCGTCGGGCTGCTGGATCGCGGTCATGGCGTGCAGCGGCGCGACGTTGAGCGCGGCCGCCGCGGCGCGGCACGCCTCCTCGTCGGGGAACTCGCGCGCGGCGCGGGCGATCGCGCTGTCCTGCGTCGCCGCCGAGTGCACCAGCCAGCGGTACCGCTCGCCGGTCCTGACCACGGTCACCTCCACTTGCCTGCCTCCTTTCGAGCGGCCCGGTCCGCGACCTGTCACCAGCACCATACCGGCGGAAACAATCGCGAGTCGGTCATTCGGTACGATCGGCTACGGTCGCCGTCCACCGCGGCGACCGCGCCCGAGCAGGCGACGGTCACCCGCTGTCGTCGCTGCGCCCGGTCTGGGCGCGCCGACCCGTCGGTCCGGTACCGCTGCGCAGCCCGAACGCGGTGCTCACCAGTTGCAGGTGGGACAGTGCCTGCGGGAAGTTGCCCACCTGACGCCGGGCGTGCACGTCGTACTCCTCGGACAGCAGCCCGACGTCGTTGGCGAGACCGAGCAGGCGCTCGAAGGTGCCCTTGGCGTCGTCCACCCGTCCCAGCAGCAGATAGTTGTCGGCCAGCCAGTAGGTACACGCCAGGAACGCCCCCTCCCCCGGCGGCAGCCCGTCGACCTGCCGGGTGTCGTCCTGGCTGTACCGCTGGACGAACCCGTCGCGCAGCAGTTCCCGCTCGATCGCGGCGACCGTCCCCTTGACCCGTTCGTCGTGGGCGGGCAGGAAACCGACCGGTGCGATCAGCAGGGTCGCCGCGTCCAGGGACTTCGATCCGTAGTACCGGGTGAAGGTCTGCCGCTCGCGGTCGTACCCCTTCTCGCACACCTCGTCGAAGATCTCCTGACGCAGCGCGCGCCACCGGTCGGCCGGTCCGTCCAGTCCGAAGTGCTCGGTCGCCTTGATCGCCCGGTCCACCGCGACCCACGCCATCACCTTGGAGTGGGTGAAGTCGCGGCGGTCGCCGCGTACCTCCCAGATGCCGTCGTCCGGGTCCTGCCAGTGCGACTCGAGGAAGTCCAGCAGTACCCGCTGCACCTGCCAGGCGTCGTCGCTGGGTTGCAGACCCGAGCACCGCGCCTGGTGCAGCGCGTCCATCAGCTCGCCGTACACGTCCAGCTGGAACTGTCCGCTCGCGGCGTTGCCGATCCGCACCGGGCTCGCGCCCTGGTACCCGCTCAGCCAGTCGACCTGCAACTCGGTGAGCCGACGCTCCCCGTCGATGCCGTACATGATCTGCATCTGCTCCGGTCGCCCCGCCAGAGCCCGCAGCAGCCACTCCCGCCACGCCTTCGCCGCCTGGGTGTACCCCGCCTCCATGAGCACCAGCAGCGTGTACGTGGCGTCCCGGATCCAGCAGTACCGGTAGTCCCAGTTGCGCACCCCGCCCAGCTTCTCCGGCAGCGAGGTGGTCAGCGCCGCGACGATGCCGCCGCTGGGCGCGTAGGTGAGCGCCTTGAGCGTGATCAGCGAACGGACCACCTGGTCGCGGTACGGACCCTGGTAGGAGCAGTCGGCGGACCAGTCCCGCCACCACTGCTCGGTGCTGTCCAGGGCGGTGCGGTCCGGGCCGGCGACGCGGTCCTGCCGCGGACCGGTCCACGCCATCCGCAGCCCGACCCGGTCGCCGGCGTTCACCTCGAACTCGGCGACCACCGTTTCGTCGTGCACGTCCAGCGGTACGTCCGCGTCGACGGCGAGGGTGTCCGGACCGGCGACCGCGTACAACCGGTCGCCGTCGCGCCGTATCCACGGCACCACATGCCCGTAGTCGAAGCGGGGGCGCAACTCGCAGCGCATCCGGACCCGACCGGACACCCCCTCGACGCGGCGTACCACGTCCGGGTGGCGCTGCCGTACCGGCATGCAGTCCACCACCCGGACCACCCCGTCGGGACCCTGGAACTCGGTCTCCAGCACCAGCGTGTCCCCCCGGTACCGGCGGGTCGCCCGGTACCCGTCGCCCGCCGGCGCGAGCAGCCACCTGCCGTTCTCCGGCTCGCCGAGCAGCGCGGCGAAGCACGCCCCGGAGTCGAACCGGGGCAGGCACAGCCAGTCGATCGACCCGTCCCGGCCGACCAGCGCCCCGGTGTGCAGGTCACCGATGAACGCGTAGTCCTCCAGCGGCAGCGGCATGCGGCCCCCCGTCACGCCGGGTACGCGATGGTGGTCAGCAGCGCGTTCGCGTCCTGGCGCGAGTCGAGCCGGGTGTGCTGCGCGACGATCGGCACGTCGCTTCGGATCACGCTGGCGTAGTCGGTGTCGCGCGGAACCGGCTCGGGGTCGGTCAGGTCGTTGAAGCGCTGGTGCAGGGTGCGCCGGGCGGGCACGGTCACCCGGTACGGGCCGACCGGTTCCCGGTCCTTGAAGTACACGGTGATCTCGACGTGCGCGTCGGTGTCGCCGGTGTTGAGCATGCACACCGTCTCGTGGCTGAGCATCTGCGGCTGCGGGCCGTTCGACTGCGACGGGATGTACCCCTCGGCGATCACCCACGTGGTCTGTCCGATGGCGGCGGCCATGTGTGTCCTTTCCGGTGACGAAGACGGTTCAGTGGACCGGTACCAGGCGGCGGCCGACCGCGATCTGCCGCTCCGGGTACGCGCCCAGCCGGGTGCCGCGCACCGCGGCGTTGAGCAGTTCGGCGAGGTGTACCGGGCGCCGGTCGACGTCGGACTCCTCGATCTGGGTACGGCAGGAGAACCCGTCGGCGACCACGACGGTGCGCGGGTCGGCGTCCCGGATCGCGGGCAGCATCGCCTGCTCGGCGCAGGCCAGCGACACGTCGCGGTGCGCCGCCGTCATGCCGAAGTTGCCCGCCAGCCCGCAGCAGCCGGAGTCCAGCTTGGCGGCGTTCACGCCGATCCGCTTCATCAGCTCGAACTCCGCCGAACTGCCCATGATCGCGTGGTGGTGGCAGTGCACCTGCACGATCGCCTCGACCTGCTCGCCGAGGTCGTTGCGCGGCAGTTCGGGCGCGAAGTCCGGGGCGCGCTCGGTGAGCAGCTCAGCCAGCGTCCGGGTCTGCTTCTGCAGCCGGTCGATGTCCGGGTCGCCGCCCAACAGCTCCCGGGCGTCCGACCGGAACACCGCGGTACAGCTCGGCTCCAGCCCGAGGATCGGCACGCCGTCGCGCAGGTACGGGGCGAGCACGTCCAACGTGGCGCGCAGCACGCGGCGCGCCACCCCGAGCTGCCCGGTGGAGATCCAGGTCAGTCCACAGCAGACCGGTCGACGGGGCATCACCGGTTCGAACCCGGCCGCCTCGAGGACGCCGACCGCCGCCGCCGAGATACCCGGGTTCAGGTGGGCGGTGAAGCTGTCCGGCCACAGCAGTACCTTGCCCCGCTCGCCGGAGCCGCGCGGGCGGCGGCGGTGGAACCAGCGGGTGAAGCTCGCGTTCGGGAACCGCGGTACCGTCCGCTGCGGGTCGATGCCGGCGACCCGCTTGGCGACCTGCCGGATGCCCGGCGTCTGGGCGACCCCGTTGACCAGCTCGGGGACGTACTGCCCGACCCGCGCCAGCACCGGCAGCCAGCCCAGCGAGTAGTGGTCGCGTGGTCGGATCCGACCCCGGTAGTGGTGCGACAGGAACTCCGCCTTGTAGGTGCCCATGTCGACTTCCATGGGACAGTCCCGCTTGCAGCCCTTGCACGCCAGGCACAGGTCGAGCGCGTCGGCGACCGCCTCGCTGCGCCAACCGTCGGTGATCGTCTCCCCGCGCAGCATCTCGAACAGCAGCCGGGCGCGGCCCCGGGTGGAGTGCTCCTCCTCCTTGGTCACCTGGTAGCTGGGGCACATCACCTGGTCTTCGGGCTGGTGGCGGCGGCACTTGCCGACGCCGGCGCAGCGCAGCGCGGCGCGGGCGAAGCTGCCGTCGTCGGTCTGGTAGTGGAAGTACGTGTCGGGCTGGGCGGGCGCGTAGTGCGAGCCGAGCCGCAGATCGGAGTCGAGCGGGTTGGCGTGCACCACCTTGCCCGGGTTCATCTTGTTGTCCGGGTCGAAGATCGCCTTGAACTCCTCGAACGCCCGCACCAGGTCGCGGCCGTACATCTTCTCCAGCAGTTCGCCGCGCGCCTGGCCGTCGCCGTGTTCGCCGGACAGCGACCCGTCGTAGTGCACGCACAGGTCGGCGGCGCGTTCCACGAACCGCCGGAAGTCGCGTACCCCTTCGGCGGTCACCAGGTCGAACGGGATGCTGGTGTGCAGGCACGCCTGCCCGAAGTGCCCGTACAAGCTGGCGGCGCCGTACCCGAACTCGTCGAGCAGCTTCTGGAAGTCGCGCAGGTAGTCGCCCAGCCGGTCCGGCGCGACAGCGGAGTCCTCCCAGCCGGGCCAGGTGTCCGGACCGCCGCCGGGGGTGCGCGCGGTCGCGCCGAGACCCGACTCGCGTACCGCCCAGATCTGCTGCTGCACCTTCTCGTCGGTGATGACGTTGGCGTCCTTGACGCCGAGCCCCTTGGCGGCGCGCGCCGCCGCGTCCCGCGCCTCTTCCTCGGTGTCGCCGCCGAACTGGGCCATCAGCCAGGCGCCGCGCCCGTGGAAGAGGCTGAGCGCCTCCGGGTGCATGTGCTCCATGCCCTCGTACCGCAGCAGCTTGTCGTCCATGCCTTCGAGCACGAACGGGGAGAACTTGTTTAGCTCGGGCACGTTGTCGGCGGCCGAGGCGATGTCCGGGAACCCGAACAGCGACAGCACCTTCGCCTTCGGCTCGGGCAGCAGCTTGATCTCGGCGCGCAGCACGGTGACGCAGGTCGACTCGGTACCGACCAGCGCGCCGGCGACGTTGAAGCCGTGGTCGTCCAGCAGCTCCATCAGGTTGAAGCCGGAGATCCGGCGCGGGATGCGGGGGAACCGGCGCAGGATCTCGTCGCGGTACCGGTCGCGCAGCTCGCGCAGCGCCCGGTAGATCTCGGCGCGCCGCCCCCCGGCGGCGAGGATGCGCCGGTACTGCTCGTCGGACGTGCGACCGACCCACATCCGCTCGCCGTCGTAGGTGAGGATCTCCAGCCGTTCGACGTTCGCGCCGGTGGTACCGCTCCACTGGGCGGTCGACCCGCACGAGTTGTTGCCGATCATCCCGCCGATCGTGCAGTGGCTGTGGGTGGCGGGCTTCGGACCGAACACCAACCCGCCGTGCGGCTTGGTCTGCGCGTTGAGCTCGTCGAGCACGATGCCGGGCTGGACGATCGCGAGCCGCCGGTCCGGGTCGACGGATTCGATCCGGTTCAGGTACTTCGAGAAGTCCATCACCACGGCGACGTTGCAGCATTCGCCGGCGAGGCTGGTGCCGCCGCCCCGGCTGAACACCGGCGCGCCGAACTCGCGGCAGGCCGCGACCGTGGCGACCACGTCGTCGAGGGTGCGCGGTACCACCACCCCGATCGGCACCTGCCGGTAGTTGGACGAGTCGGTGGCGTACAAGGCACGGCTGCCGTCGTCGAAGCGGACCTCACCGGAGACCGCCCGGCGCAGCGCCTCCGCCAAGCCGGCGGCGTCCACGTTCGCGCCGGACGGGCGGCGTACCCGTGGCGCGGGCAGCTCGACGATCGCCATCAGTTCCCCCTGAACTGTTCGAGCTTGTCCTTGAACAACGTGGTCGCGATGGCCACCTTGTGCGGCTGCCCACGCAGGTACGCCTCGGCGAAGTGCTTGGCCTGCTCGTACTTGACCTTGCCGGGCATCGGCGGCTCGGTCGGGTCGACGGCGACGTCCACCAGCGCCGGTCCGGAATGGGCGAACGCGTCGCGCAGCGCGCCGGCCAGGTCGCCGGGCTTGTCGACGTGGACGCCGTACCCGCCGGCGGCGCGTGCCCACGCCGCGTAGTCCGGGCACGGGTCGCCGAACCGCACGCCGTGCTCGGGGTACCCGAGGACCATCTGCTCCCAGAGGATCTGCCCGAGCGAGTTGTTGTTGTTGATCACGACCTTGATCGGCAGCCCGTACCGGGCGGCGGTGTTGAACTCCGCCATCAGCATGGCGAACCCGCCGTCGCCCTGGTATGCGATGACCTGCCGACCGGGGAAGGCGTGCTGGACGGCGATCGCGTACGGCAGCCCCGGCGCCATGGTCGCCAGGTTGCCGGACAGGTAGAACTCGCGTTCGCCGCGGATCGTCCAGTGCCGTGCCGCCCAGGTCGCGATGGTGCCCGAGTCGCAGGTGAGTACCGCGTCCTCGTCGGCGAGGTCGTCGAGCAGCGCGGCGAGGTACTGCGGGGCGATCGGCTCGCGGTCGGGCGATTCGAGCGCCTCCATGTTCTCCCGCCACTCGCGCATCTTCACCTGGTACTTCTCCAGGTGGGTGCGGTCGGCGCGGCGCTCGAGCAGGGGCAGCAGCGCCTCCAGCGTGGCGGTCACGTCGCCGATCAGCGGCACCTGGGTGGGCAGCCGGTTGCCGGCGCGGGTCGGGTCGATCTCGACCTGGACGACCTTGACCTTGCCGGGCGGCGGCAGGTGTTTGGTGTACGGGAAGTTGGTGCCCAGCATGACCAGGGTGTCGATGTCCTCGACGAGTTCCTCGCTGGGTCTGGTGCCGAGCAGTCCGATGCCGCCGGTGGTGTACGGCGAGTCGTCCGGCAGCACCATCTTCCCGGACAGCGTCTTGATCACCGGGGCGGCGAGCCGGTCGGCGAGCTGTTCGATGAGCGGACCGGCGCCGCGCGCGCCGACACCCGCCAGGATCGCGATCTTCTCGCCCTGGCGTAGCACGTCCGCCGCCTCGGCGAGGTCGGACTCGCGCGGGCGGACCGGCGGCGACAGGTAGATCGGCGCGGTCTTCGGCGGGTTGGCGGGGGCGACGTGCTGGTACGGGTCCTCGGTGGCGGGCGCGATCTGGATGTCGTTGGGGACCGACAGGTGGGCGACGCCCCGCCGGGCGTACGCGTTGCGTACCGCGAGGTCGACCAGCGCCGGCAGCTGCTGCGGATTCATGACGATCTCGTTGTAGACCGTGGCGTCCTCGTACAGCCGGGCGAGGTTGACTTCCTGCTGGTAGCCGGTGCCCAGCACGCTGGTCTCCTGCATGCCGGTGATCGCCAGGACCGGCGCGTGGTCGAGCTTCGCGTCGTACAGACCGTTGGCCAGGTGGATGCCGCCCGGACCGGAGGTCGCCAGGCACACCCCCAGCCGCCCCGTGGCTTTGGCATGGGCGGTCGCCATGAACGCCGCCGCCTCCTCGTGGTGGACGAGGACGAACGTCACGCGGTCGGCGTTGCGCCGCAGCCCTTCCATGATCCCGTTGATGCCGTCACCGGGAATCCCGAAGATCGTGTCGACGCCCCAGTCGGCAAGCCGGGCGATCAGAACCTCGGAGGCGATTTTCTCCATGTGACGCGAGTAACCGGCTCCGGCTCCGCCAAACCTGACATGGGCTGCTTTCGCCGCCGGGAAATGTCACTCGCGCACCATTCGTCGCCATCGACCGAGGTCACGGCGCCAGCAGCGCCAGCCCGGTCTCCGGGTCGTACCGCTTCGCCAGCTCCGGACCGACCTCGGTGACCAACACCTCCAGGGTCGGCCAGACCTCGCCTCGCAGCAGGTGACCGCCCATGGTCGTACCGTCCGACCGCCCGACCACCGCGTGCAGGTGCAGCGCCGGCTTGCCGTCCTTCTCCGCGACGTCGCCGAGCAGCGAGACACCTCGACCTGCTCGGGTACCGGGATGTGCCGGTACTGCATGCGCTGCCGGTCGAAGTAGCCGAGTTGCGCGGACTGGAACCCGCCGACGGCGGTGACCCGCGCGGCCATGATCCCCTGGTCGGCGACCGCGCCGGTGATCGCCTCGACGGCTTCCTCGCCCTTGTCGCACACGATCACCACGACCCGCCGCCGACCGTCGTCGATCTGCTTCGTCCGCATCGCGACCTCCTCTCGCCCGACCGGTACCCGCCGACGGTCGCCCGAATCGCGCCGGATCTGGGACCGGTCGCCGGCCCGGCGATGCGCTACTGCCGGTCCTCCCCGGCGCGGACCGCGTCGGCGCGGTCCGCGGGCGGGCGCGCGGACGCCCGCTGGGCGGCGTGGTCGAAGCGTGCCGGCAGCGGGATGCGTTCCCAGGGGATACGCAACTGCACCCGGCTGAGGAACCAGCCGAGCAGGAACCCGGCGACCGCGTCGCTGAACCAGTGGTAGGCGATGTACGTGGTGCCGAACGCCACCAGGAACGGCGGCGCCCACTGCAGGATGCGACGCGCCGCGACCGGGAGGAACGGGGCGAGCAGCAGAGCCAGCGTCGCGAAGTACACGAACGCGTTGTTGACGTGCCCCGACGGGTACTCCACGTAGCCGGGCCCGCTGAACAGCTCGACCGGTCCGTAGTGCGGGGCGCCGCGCTCGGTCCACCGCTTCAACGGCACGATCGAGGCGGTGGTCAGGATCGGCGCGAGACCCGCCGGCAGGATCGGCCGGATCGTCCGGTACCGCCAGGCGAGCACGAACCCGACGCCCAGGGTCACCGTCATCACCGGACCGCCCTGACCGACCAGGTCGCAGATCAGCACGAGCCAGCGCACCGGCGGCGGGCGGTGCCCGTCCACCCAGTCGCGTACCGTCAGATCCCACCGGTTCAGCGCCGGAAACCGCACCAAGGCCACGGTGATCGCCACGAACCCGGCGACCAGCAGCACGTCGAACCACCAGCCGCGCGGTACCGGTCGCGGGCGGCGCGCGCCCGCCTCGCGGGTGATCGGCCCGGTACGCGACCGCGTCATCGGGGTACCTCCGGGGCGAGCGCCTCGACCGCCCGATCCGAGGCGCTCGCCGTCGCCACGTCCGTCGGGTAGGTACGGCTGGCGAGCAGCACGATCAGCCCGTTGGCGAGCAGCGGTACCAGCATGATCAAGAATGTGTCCCGCAGCCCGGCGGCACGGTCGCCGCCGCCGCGCCCGCCGAGCCGGTCGGCGACGACGCCGAACAGCAGCGGCGCGAGCGCCTCGGCGGACAGCCGCAGCAGGGTACGTACGCTCTCCGCGCGACCCCACAGCCGCCCGGTGACGATGTCCAGCCGCGCCGCGTCCAGCGGCGGGTTCGCCGCCGCGAGCATCGCGGCGGCGACCACGAGCAACGGCAACGCGGCGAACAGGTGGACGGTCAGCAGCGCCGGGGCGAACAGCACCGCGACCGCCGTGTACCCGACCGCCGGCACCAGCACCCGCGCCGACTCGCGACCACGGCTCAGCCACCCGTCCGCCACCCTGCCGCCGAGGACCGCTCCGACCAGCCCACCGACACCCACCAGCAGCACATACCCGGTCAGTGACGCCTGCCCCACCCCGTAGTGACGCTCCACGAACACCAGACCGAAGGTGCGCAGTCCGGCGAAGAAGAAGTAGCCGACCGCCGACGCGATGATCAACGAACGGAACGTCGGTATCGACAGCAGGTACCACGCCGCGCGCCACAACGGCAGGTCGGCGGGGTTACGGTGCAGCACCCGGTCGGACGCGGACGGTACCCCGTGCCTGGCGACCATGCTCCGCGCCGGGTCCACCGCCCGGTCGCGATCGTCGCGACCGCCCCGCGCCCCGCCCGTCTCGGTCGGTTGAGCCGGCAGCCGGCTCGCCCCGCCCCGCCGCGGCTCGTCCAGCATCCGGTGCAGCGCCACCGCGACCGCCAAGCCGATCAGACCGAGCATCCAGAACGCGTACCGCCAGGACAGCGCCGCGCTGATGTTGCTGCCGACCAGCAGCCCGAACCCCGCGCCGACCATCTCACCACTGAGGATCCACCCGTACACCCGAGCCCGCTCCCCCACCGGGAACAGGTCGCCGACCAGCGAGGCGAGCACCGGACCGGCGGCTGCCGCCGCGGCGCCGAGCGCCAGCCGGGACAGCAGCAGCCACGGGTACGAAGGGGCGAACCCGCCCAACCCGAGCGCCACGCTCCACACCGTGACGCTGGCGACCAGCAGCCGCATCCGGTTCACCCGGTCGGCGAACACACCCATCGGTACCGCAGCCACCGCGCCGACCCCCGCCGACACTGTGGCGAGCAGCCCCAGTTCGGTGTTGCGGATGTCGAACGCCGGCTTGAGCTGAGGCGCGACCGCGCCGACGGTACCCAGGTCCGCCGAGTTCAACGCGAGCACGGCGGCGAACAGCAGGATGACGCGCGTCCGGCGGGGACCGCCGAGCACAGCTTCGACCCGTACGACGACGCGACGACCCAGACCGGCCGGCGGGTGGCTGCCCCGGAACGTCACGGTTCTCGTCAACCCTCCCCGACCCGCGATTTCCCAGCTCAGCGGCCGGGTACTGGATGAGGGTGCAGGTACCCTCGGACCGGCTATGGCATTCCTAGGCCTCACGGTGGCGCTGGTCGCCGCGATCTGTACCGGCAGCGCGGCGATCCTGCAGTGGATCGGTGCGCACCGGGTGCAGTCGTACGCCCACGTCGACCCCCGGCTGCTGTGGCGGCTGCTGCACTCCCCGCACTACGCCGCCGGGTTGGCGCTGGACGGCTGCTCGTTCGGGCTGTCCCTGGTCGCGCTGCGCAGCCTGCCGCTGTTCGCGGTACAGGCGATCATCGCGGCGAACCTCGCCGTCGTCGCCACCCTCGCCACGCTGGTGCTGCGGGTCCGGCTGACAGTACGGGAGTGGATCTCGGTCGGCGCGGTGGTCGCGGGCGTCGCCCTGCTGGTCATGGCGGCGCAGCCGGCGCATGCGGCGGCGCTGACCGGGGTGGGCGGCTGGGCGGTGCTCGCCGCCGCGGCGGCGCTCGCCGTGATCGCGTTCCTGCCCGGGCCGCACGCCCGCGCCCCGCTGCTGGGTCTGCTCGCCGGGCTGAGCTACGGCATCGCCGCGATCGCCGCGCGGGTGCTGCACATCTCCATCAGCGCCGCGCCGGAACTGGTCCGCAACCCGGTGCTGTACGCGCTGATCTTCGGCAGCATCCTCGGCACGCTGATCTACGCGACGGCGCTGCAGCGCGGCTCGGTCACCGCCGCTTCGGCGATGAGCATCGTCGGGCAGACACTCGCCCCGGCGCTGACCGGCTGGCTCCTGCTCGGCGACACGTTCCGGCAGGGGTTCGCCGCCGCCGCCGTGGTCGGCTTCGTGCTCACCCTGGCCGGCAGCCTGTCCCTGGCCCACCACGCCCAGCCGGGCGGGCGCCGGCACGGGCTGGCCCGCCTGCACGCCCGGCACCCGCACGCCGACCAGCACGAAGCGCCGGTCAGCGTCGGCGCCCCGCCGGATCAAGGCGACGGCGGTCGGGGCGGCGACGCCGGGTAGCGTCGGCGACCCGCCCACCCCCGTGGTACCGCGAACAGCACCACCCCGACCACGATGGTGACCGCCCATCGCGACGCAGCTCCGGTCCGCGTCGCATGTCCCACCCCACCCACCTGGGCGCCGCCCACCTGGGCGAACCCGATCGCGGCAGGACGTGAACCGTGGGACGGGACGGGTACGGGCAGCGGATGGGAAGGATCGTTCGGGGACTGGTCAGCGGCGCCGCCGGCACGCTCGCCCTCAACGCCGTCACGTACGCCGACATGGCGGTACGCGGACGACCCGCGAGCACCACCCCGGAGCAGAGCGTGCAACGGCTGGCCGACGCGACCGGCATCGACCTCGGTGACGGTGAGAAAGCCGGCAACCGCAGGGCGGGGTTGGCGCCGCTGCTCGGGTACGCCACCGGCGTCGGCGTCGCGGTGGGGTACGCGCTGCTGGTGCCCCGGCGGCTGTCCTGGCCCGCCACGGCGGGGCTGCTCGGCGGCGGCGCGATGATCGCCGCGAACGCGCCGATGACCGTGCTACGGATCACCGATCCGCGCCGGTGGACCCCGGCGGACTGGCTGTCCGACGCGGTGCCGCACCTCGCGTACGGCGTGGCAGCCGCGCTGGTCGCGAACCGGATGTGGTGACCGGTGAAGCGGCCCCGGATGACCTGGGCCACCGAGGAGAGCACGGCGGCAGGCATCTACGGGGTGATCGTGGGCGCCGCCGTCATGGCGGCGTCCCACGCCGAGTCGGCGCTCGCCCTGATCGTCTCGGTACTGGTGACCCTCGTCGTCTACTGGGCGGCGGAGCGGTACGCGCGGGTGATCGCCGAGCGCATCCACCGCGGCGAACGTCCGACCTGGCGACGCCTGGTCCGGCAGCTGACCACCGGCTGGGAGATCGTCACCGCCTCCGCGTTGCCGCTGGTCGTGCTGGCGGTACTGGACCTGCTCGGCGTCGGCGTCCGGGTGGCGGCGCTGTCCGCGCTGGCGTGCAGCACCCTGCTGCTCTGCCTGGCGGGGTGGGCGATCGGGCGAGACGGTCGGCTGAGCACCCGGGAACGGGTCGTGTCGAGCGTGGTCGCCGGACTGTTCGGCGTCCTCATGGTGCTGCTCAAGGCGGTACTGCACTGACAGCGCGCCCCGGAACCAGGGCCGCACCAGTGGTGCGGTCGCCGACCCGCCGACTGCTTCGCCGGTCGGCGGTCGAGTTCTCACTCGTCGGTGAAGTCGCCGCCCGACGTCGCGCCGGTGGTGGCGTCGCTGGTCGAGCCGCCCGCCGGGGTGCTCATCCCGCCGCTCGTGGCGTCCCCGGTGGTGGTCGGCGCCACGTTCTCGCCGGTACGCGGCGCGCGCCGGACGCTCGCCGGGCCGGCGGTACCCCCGGTCGTGGTCACCGCCCCGCCGCTGCGGGTCGGGCCGCCGTTGCGCAGTTCCTCCGCGTCGACCTGTACGTCCGCCGGGTCGCCGACGTCGTGTTCTTTCGCCTCGCGCACCTCGTCGGTCGGCGGTACGGTCACCTCGTCGAGCACATCCGGGCCGTACACCCCGTGCGTGATCGGGTCCTGCTGGTCGTCGCGCCGTTCGTCGGGTCGGTCGTCCACGTCCACCCCTTGGCAGTCCGAATCGTTCCTTGCGTACACCCTTCCCGGCCGGCAAGCCGGACAAACGCCCCGACCGTATGGCCAACCGGCCTCTGACCTGGTACCGGCTGGTCAGCCCAGGTAGACCAGCGACTACGGTGACCTCATAGCGAAGGCCGAGGTGAGGGAGCTGAGAGCGCACATGACCGACGTCAAGCTCGAGTACGAGAGCGGACAACTGCCGCTCCCGGTACGGGAGGCCGTGGAGGGACCCTCCGGGCTCGACGTAAGCGAGCTGCTGAAGAATACCGGTCGGGTGACCCTCGATCCGGGCTTCGTGAACACCGCCGCGTGCGCGTCGGCGATCACGTACATCGACGGCGAGGCGGGCATCCTGCGCTACCGCGGGTACCCGATCGAACAGCTCGCCCAGCACTCGTCCTTTCTCGAGGTCTCCTACCTGCTGATCTACGGTGAGCTGCCGACCGGCGAGCAGCTCGCGGACTTCACCGAGAAAATCCGCCTGCACACCTTGTTGCACGAGGAGATGCGGCAGTTCTTCGACGGGTTCCCGCGTGAGGCGCATCCGATGGCGGTGCTGTCCTCGGCGGTGAGCGCCCTGTCCACCTTCTACCAGGACAGCCTCGACCCGTTCGATCGGGACCACGTGGAGATCTCCACCGTCCGGCTGATGGCGAAGGTGCCGACGATCGCGTCGTACGCCTACAAGAAGTCCATCGGGCAGCCGATGCTGTACCCGGACAACGCGCTGGACTACGTGCACAACTTCCTGCGCATGACGTTCGGGGTGCCGTCCGCGCCGTACGAGGTCGACCCCGACGTGGTCCGGGTGCTGGACATGCTGTTCGTGCTGCACGCCGACCACGAGCAGAACTGCTCGACGTCGACGGTACGGCTGGTCGGCTCCAGCCACGCGAACCTGTTCGCCAGCGTGTCCGCGGGGGTGAACGCCCTGTTCGGGCCGCTGCACGGCGGAGCGAACCAGGCGGTACTGGAGATGCTGCAGCGCATCCACGCCGAAGGCGACGACGCGCGGGCGTTCGTCCGCAAGGTCAAGAACCGGGAGAACGGCGTCCGGCTGATGGGCTTCGGGCACCGGGTGTACCGCAACTACGACCCTCGCGCGGCGATCGTCAAGCGGGCGGCGCGCGACATCCTCGGCAAGATGAAGCAGCCCGACCCGCTGCTGGACATCGCGATGGAGCTCGAGGAGATCGCGCTGGGGGACGACTTCTTCGTCGAGCGCAAGTTGTACCCGAACGTCGACTTCTACACCGGCCTGATCTACAAGGCGATGGGCTTCCCGACCAAGATGTTCACGGTGCTGTTCGCGCTGGGTCGGTTGCCCGGCTGGATCGCGCAGTGGCGCGAGATGATCGGCGACCCGGCGACCAAGATCGGTCGACCGCGCCAGGTGTACGTGGGCTCGCCGCAGCGCGACTACGTGCCGATCGACCGCCGGTAACGTCCGCCCTGCCTCGCGTGGTGGCCCGGCCCGACAACGTCGGGCCGGGCCACTGTCGTTGGCACCCGGCTCGTACGCCACGTCGCCGGGTCAGCGCCGGGGTCACCGGTGCCGGGGTCACCGGCGCCGGGTCAGAACAGCGAGATGCCCGGCAGCGGTAGCGGCAGGCTGGGCAGGATTCCTCCGCTGCCGGTGAGCGGGGGCAGCGGCAGCCCCGGCAGCAGCCCGGAATTCGGGCTCGACGACGGCGCGCCGGGTGTGGGCGCGGGTGCCGGTGTCGAGCCGGCGCCCGGCGGCGTGGGTGTCGGGCGCGGTGTGGACGACGGTACCGGCGACGGCGCGGCGCTCGGCGGGACCGGCGCGGGCAGCATGGCGCGGACCGCCTCGACCTCGGCGCGCAGACGCTCGGCGGTCGCCGCGTCGCGGATCCGGCTGATCTCGGCGCTCGCCTGGTCGAGCAGCCGGGTCGCGTCGTCGTACCGACCCTCCTGGGCGGCCTGCCTCGCGTCGCTGATCGCGTCTTCGGCGGCGGCGGCGTGCGCCTGCTGCTGGTACAGCACCCGCGTCAGCCCCCACAGCGGGCTGTCCGGTCCGGCGTGCGACGCCGCGGTCGTGACCGCCGCGCCGCCGGCGAGTACCACCGCGGCTGCCGCCGCGACCAGCCGCAGCCGCCTGCGTGGGGCGCGGATCGGCACCACCGGCGCCAGGTCGCCGCCCACCGGCGCGGCGTCCGGGTCCGCCCCGCCGTCGGGGCGCACCGGCGCGGCGCCCGCAGCAGCCCCGGCGGCGCAATCCGCGTCCGCGAGGGCCGCGCCGCCGAGGTCTGCGGGTACGTCCTCGTCGAGGTCGGCGCGCCAGGCGGCGAGCAGCGCGGCGATCGGGTCGTCGCCGACCGCCGACTCGCCGCGGGCGAGCGCGTCGAGCAGCAGGTCGTCGGCGGCCAGCGTCGCGACGTCGGGAAAGTTGTGGACGGAATCGCTCATAGCGGGACCTCGTCGAGGGTGGCGCTCGCCAACGACCGCAGTTTGGCCAGCGCACGGGACTGCGCCATGCGTACCGCGGTCGCCGACATGCCGAGCACCGCCCCGACCTCGTCGGCGGACAATCCGACCGCGACCCGCAGTACGATGATCTCCCGCTGGTTGGCGGGCAGCAGGTTGAGCAGCCGGGACAACTGGCGCGCGGCGTCGGCGCGCATGGCGCTCTGCTCGGGACCGGGGTCGGCGTCGGGGTGCTCGGCGACCACGTCCACCGGGAGTACCCCGCCGTGCCGCAGGGCGGCACGCTGGGCGTCGGCGATCTTGTTGGCGGCGATCCGGTACACGAACGCGGAGAACGGGCGGCCCTCGTCGCGGAACCGGGGCAACGCGCCGAGCAGGGCGAGGCACACCTCCTGGGAGACGTCGTCAGCGGTGGTGTACGCACCGCCGACGCGCCCCAGGTGGGCACGGCAGTAGCGCACCACGCCCGGCCGAACCTCGGCCAACAGCGCCTCGATCGCGTCGGGGTCGCTGCTGGTCGCCCGGCGGACGAGGTCGGCGTCTGGTGACGTCATCGCGACCGCGCACCCTCTCCTCGCTCCGGCTGAGCGAACAGTAACCAGGACCAGCCGTCGGTACCAGTGGACACTTCGCCGCAAATCATGCCCAAAGCCCGCTAATCAGAACTATTTCGTCCGCTGTGGACGCGCGTGTTACGTCGCTAACACGCCCGACGATATCGTTTCGATGTCGTCGGCACCGTCCGGCGACGGCACCCCATCGGAGGACAAGTTGGGCGTAGAGGTCCGCGTCGAAGGGCTGACCAAGTCTTTCGGCGGACAACCGGTCTGGGCCGACGTGACCCTGACCCTCCCGGCCGGGGAGATCTCGGTGCTGCTCGGTCCGTCGGGCACCGGTAAGTCGGTGTTCCTGAAGACACTGGTCGGGCTGCTGCGCCCCGATCGAGGATCGATCAATATCGAGGGACGCGACCTGACGCGACTGTCCGAGCGCGACCTGTACGAGGTGCGCAAGCTGTTCGGCGTGCTGTTCCAGGACGGCGCGCTGTTCGGCTCGATGAACGTCTACGACAACGTCGCGTTCCCGCTGCGCGAGCACACCCGGCTGAGCGAATCGCAGATCCGCGAGGTGGTGACCGAGAAGCTCGACATGGTCGGGTTGCTCGGCTCGGAACACAAGCTGCCGGGCGAGATCTCCGGCGGCATGCGCAAACGCGCCGGACTCGCCCGCGCGCTGGTCCTCGACCCGCAGATCATCCTGTTCGACGAGCCCGACTCCGGCCTCGACCCGGTCCGTACCGCCTACCTCAACCAGCTCATCGTCGACCTCAACCAGCAGACCGGCGCGACGTTCCTGATCGTCACCCACGACATCAACACCGCCCGCACCGTGCCGGACAACATCGGTCTGCTGTACCAACGCCACCTCGCCATGTTCGGTCCGCGCGAGATGCTGCTGTCCAGCGAGGAACCGGTGGTACGGCAGTTCCTCAACGCCCAGCGTTTCGGCCCGATCGGCATGGCGGAGGAGAAGGACGCCGACGAGTTGGCGGCGGAGGCCCAGTCGGGCGTGGAACTGCCGCCGCTGCCGCCGATCCCGGTACAGCTGCAGCCGTCCAACGGGCTGCCCCGCCCGGCGGAGCGACCGCCCGGCGAGTGGTGCCGACTGCACGGCGTCACCCCTCCCCCGGGCTCGTTCCAGCCGCCGCCGGTCGCCGCCGCCCGCCCCGCGGAGGTGAGCTAGATGGCGGCGCCGGTGACCGGGGCGCTACGCCAGTCCGGCTACTTCTTCGCGTTCTGCCTGGACACGCTGCGCGGGTTGTTCCGCCGCCCGGTACAGGTACGTGAGGCGATCGAACAGGCGTGGTTCATCAGCTCGGTGTCGATCCTGCCCGCCGCGCTGGTGTCCATCCCGTTCGGCGCCGTCATCGCGCTGCAGCTCGGCTCGCTGGTACGCCAACTCGGCGCGCAGTCGTTCACCGGCGCGGCGTCGGTGCTGGCCGTGGTACGCGAGGCGGGACCGATCGTGACCGCGCTGGTCATCGCCGGCGCGGGCGGTTCGGCGATCTGCGCCGACCTCGGGTCGCGCAAGATCCGCGAGGAGCTGGACGCGATGCAGGTCCTGGGCATCGACCCGGTGCAGCGCCTCGTGGTGCCGCGGGTGCTCGCCGCGATGCTGGTCGGGCTGCTGCTCAACGGCCTGGTCAGCGTGGTCGGCGTAGCCGGCGGGTACTTCTTCAACGTCATCCTGCAGGGCGGCACCCCCGGCGCGTACATCGCCAGCTTCCAGGCGCTCGGTCAACTGCCCGACCTGATCGCCGGCGAGGTCAAAGCCCTCGTGTTCGGAGCGGTCGCCGCCCTGGTCGCCTCGTACAAGGGCATCACCGCCAAGGGCGGACCGAAGGGCGTCGGCGACGCGGTGAACCAGAGCGTGGTCATCACCTTCATGTTGCTGTTCGCGCTGAACTTCGTGATGACCGCGATCTACTTCCAGATCGTGCCGCAGAAGGGTGCGTGAGGCGCGATGCTGCGCATACTTGACGACCTCGGCGCCCAACTCCTGTTCTACCTGCGCTCGTTCGCCTGGGTGCCGCGCACCCTGCGGCGCTACCAGCGCGAGGTGGTGCGGCTGCTGGCGGAGGTCAGCTTCGGCACCGGCGCGCTCGCCGTGATCGGCGGCACCGTCGGCGTCATCTCGTTCATGACGTTCTTCACCGGTACCGAGGTCGGGCTGCAGGGCTACCAGGCGCTCAACCAGATCGGCAGCAGCGCGTTCACCGGATTCGTGTCGGCGTACTTCAACACCCGCGAGATCTCCCCGCTGGTCGCGGCGCTCGCCCTGTCGGCGACCGTGGGCTGCGGGTTCACCGCGCAACTCGGCGCCATGCGGATCAGCGAGGAGGTCGACGCGCTCGAGGTGATGGCGGTACCGTCGCTGCCCTTCCTGGTGACCACCCGGATGATCGCCGGGTTCGTCGCCGTCATCCCGCTGTACGTCATCGGGCTGCTGTCCAGCTATTTGGCGACCCGCACCATGGCGACGGTCTACTTCGGTCAGTCCGCCGGCACCTACGACTACTACTTCCACCTGTTCCTGCCGCCGCAGGACGTGTTGTGGTCGTTCGGCAAGGTCCTGGTGTTCAGCCTGGTGGTGGTGCTGGTGCACTGCTACTACGGGTACCACGCCACCGGCGGCCCGGCCGGCGTGGGCGTCGCGGTCGGCCGCGCGGTGCGCCTGGCCATCGTCGCGGTCAACGTCATCGACTTCTTCCTGTCGCTCGCCATCTGGGGAGCGACCACCACCGTCCGGATCGCGGGGTGAGCATGACCAACGGTTCGCCCATCGCCCGGCGCCTGCTCGGGCTGGGTTTCGTCGTGGCGCTGGCCGCCGCGCTGTCGCTGTCCGTGCTGACGTACCGGAAGGCGTTCACCCCGGTCGAGTGGGTGACGCTGCACGCCAGCCACACCGGGATGCAGCTCAACGAGGGCGCTGAGGTGAAGATGCGCGGCGTGGTGGTCGGCGAGGTCCGCTCGATCAGCGCGGACGGGCACAACGCGACCCTGCGCCTCGCGCTCGACCCGAAGGCAGCCGCGCTGATCCCCGCCAACGTCACCGCCCGGCTGCTGCCGAAGACGCTGTTCGGGGAGAAGTACGTGGCGCTGGTCCCGCCCGCGCAGTCCTCGCCGTACCCGATCAGGTCCGGCGCGGTGATCGACGAGGATCGCAGCCTGGACGCGATCGAACTGGAGCGGGTGCTCAACGAGACCCTCGACATGCTGCAGGCGATCCAGCCGGACAAGCTCGCCGCCACGCTCGGCTCGCTCGCCTACGCGCTGCGGGGTCGGGGCGAGACGCTCGGACAGGACATCGTCACCGCCGACTCGTACCTCAAGGCGATGAACGCGCAGATGCCGACCCTGCAGCACGACGTGAAAGCCCTGGCGGACGTGCTGTCGACGTACGACGGGGCGATGCCCGACCTGCTGTCGCTGCTGCGCGACGCGACGGTGACCGCGCGTACCGTCAGCGACCAGCGCGACCAGCTCGCCGCGTTCCTGGCGAACACCACCGACCTCGGCGACGACACGCGACTGTTCCTCGACCGGTACGGCGACCGGCTGATCCAGCTCGGCAAGGTGAGCCGACCCGTGCTCGACGTGCTCGCCGCGTACTCGCCGAATTACCCCTGCCTGCTGCGCGGCGCCCTGGCCCTGCAGCCGAACGTCGAGGACGTGTTCGCCAGCGGCGCGATGCACATCACCCTGGAGACGACCAGGGACAACGGCAAGTACGAGCCGGGGCGCGACGCGCCGAGGTACGGGGCGACCAACGGCCCGTACTGCGCGGAACTGCCCAACCCGCCGGTGCCCGCGCCCGAGTACCCGGTCAACGACGGGTACGACCACAAGGGCGGCAGCCGCACCCCGACCCCGCCGCTGTCGGTCGGCGCGCTGATCAGCCCGAGCGCGCTGGCGCTGAACGACCCGACCATGGGGTACGCCGGCACCGCCGAGGAACAGGCGCTGGTCAAGCCGCTGCTGGCCGCGACCGCCGGGGTGCCGGCCGACCAGGTACCGGACGTCGCCGTCCTGCTGTGGGGACCGCTGCTGCGCGGATCGGTGGTGAACGTGACATGAGAAGGACCCCGGTACGCCCGCTGGTCAAGCTGCTGCTGTTCGCCACCGTCACGGTGGTGCTCACCGGCATCCTCGCGCAGACCCTCGGCTCGCTGTTCCTCACCGGGGGCACCGTCTACCGTGCCCGGTTCACCGACGTCACCGGGGTGCTCGTCGGCGACGACGTACGCATCGCCGGGGTGAAGGTCGGGCAGGTCAGCGCGGTGCGCCTGGTGGACGACGGGGTGGCCGAGCTGTCCCTGCGGGTACGGTCGGACATCCCGCTGGACAGCGGGGTGCGCGCGAAGGTCCGGTACCGCAACATCGTCGGACAGCGGTACGTCGCGCTGAGCGAGGGACCGGCGACCGGGCACCGGCTGCGCCCGAACCAGGTGATCCCGCTCAGCCAGACCACTCCGGCGCTGGACCTGACCGTGCTGTTCAACGGCTTCCGACCGCTGTTCACCGCGCTCAGCCCGCAGGACGTGAACAAGCTGGCGTACGAGCTGATCCAGGTACTGCAGGGCGAGGGCGGCACCATGGCCGGCCTGTTGCAGCACACCGCGTCGCTGACCACCACGCTCGCGGACCGCGACGAGGTGATCGGCCGGGTCATCACCAACCTGAACACGGTCCTGGGCACCCTCGACAGCCGCGACCAGGAGCTGGACCAGACGATCAAGCAGCTCCAGCTGCTCGTCTCCGGTCTGGCCGCCGACCGCACCTCGATCGGCAACGCCCTGGTCAGCATCGGCGACCTGAGCGACGCGACCGCCGGTCTGCTGCGCGACTCGCGACCGGCGCTCAAGCAGGACGTCGACCTGATCGGCAAGCTGTCCGCCACCCTCAACGACAACAGCGCCCAGATCGACCGGACGCTGAGCACGCTGCCGGGGCGGTACGGGGGGCTGGCGCACGTCGCCTCGTACGGCTCGTGGCTGAACTTCTTCCTCTGCGACTTCGACGGGCAGGTCGCCGTGCCCGGTGTCGGCGAGGTGAACCCGACGACGTTCACCTCGAACGCGGCGCGCTGCCAGGGAGGTGGCTGATGAAGCCGTTCGCTGAACGCAACCCGGTCGTCGTCGGGGCGGTCGGGCTGGCGGTCCTGGCGGGCGCGGTGTTCGCCGCGTTCAACGTCGAGGACCTGCCGCTGATCGGCGGCGGTACCACGTACCGGGCGGCGTTCCGGGACGCCAGCGGGCTGGAGGTCGGCAACGAGGTACGCATCGCCGGGGTGAAGGTCGGTAAGGTCACCGACATCGGACTGGCGCACGTGTCCCGGGACCCGTACGTGCGGGTGACCTTCCGCATCAATCCGGGTCAGGTGGCGCTGGGGCGGGACACCGAGGCGACGATCCGGATCAAGACGGTGCTCGGGCAGAAGTACCTGGCGCTCGACCCGTCCGGTCCCGGTGAGCTCAAGCCCGGTCAGGAGATCCCGCTGGAGCACACCGCCTCGCCGTTCGACGTGATGCAGGCGGTCAACGGACTGGCGGACACCCTCGACCAGATCGACACGCAGCAGCTCGGTCAGGCGTTCACGGTGCTGTCCCAGGCGTTCGCCGACACCCCGGCGAGCGTGCGCTCGTCGCTGACCGGACTGTCCAAGCTGTCCAGCGCGGTCGCCGACCGCGACGCCGAGCTGCGCGAACTGCTCGCCCGCGCGCACCGGGTCACCGACGTGGTAGCCCAGCGCGACGACGAGTTCCGCAAGCTGATCACCGACGCCAATCTGCTGTTGGACGAGGTCGCCAAGCGCCGCGACGCGATCCACAAGCTGCTGCTGGCGACCAACGACCTGGCGACCGAGCTGTCCGGTCTGGTCGCCGACAACCGCGCCCAGCTCGAACCGGCGCTGCGCCAGTTGCGGGGCGTCGTGGAGCTGCTGCAACGCGACCGCACGAAGTTGGAGGACACGCTCAAGGCGATGGTTCCGTTCGTCGACGCGTTCGCCAACGTCACCGGCAACGGACGGTGGTTCGACTCGTACGTCAGCGGGCTGACCCAGCCCTGGACGCCTGGAGGTCGCTGATGTCGTGGTGGCGTGGACGGTACCGGGGCGTCGCCGCCGTCGCGGTCGCCGTGGTGGTCGTCGCGGTGGTCGGCTTCGCCGCCTGGGGACCGCACACCGCGACCCGTCGCCTGGTCGCGCACTTCACCCGGGCGGTCGGCATCTTCCCCGGCTCCGACGTGCGCATCCTCGGCGTCAAGGTCGGCGAGGTGGTCGCCGTGACACCGCAGGGCGGGTCGGTACGGGTGGACATGCGCTACGACAGCCGCTACCCGGTGCCGGCGGACGCGCACGCGGCGATCATCCCGCCGAGCGTGGTCAGCGACCGGTACGTGCAGCTCACACCCGGGTACACCGGGGGCGCGACCCTCGCCGACGGCGCCGACCTGCCGGTGTCGCGCACCGCGGTACCGCTGGAGATCGACGACGTGTACCAGGCGCTCGACCGGTTCAGCCGGGCGCTCGGTCCGAGCGGCGCGAACGCGGACGGCGCGTTGAGCGACCTCGTCGCGACCGGGCGCGCCAACCTCGACGGCAACGGCGAGGACCTGCACGCCGCGCTGGGCAACCTGTCCCGGTTCGCCGGTACCCTCTCCGACAGCCGGCAGGACCTGTTCGCCACGCTCGACAACCTGCAGACCTTCACCACCACCCTGGCGCGCAGCGACCAGCAGGTCCGCGAGTTCAACCAGCGGCTCGCCCAGGTGGCGGACCAGCTCGCCGCCGACCGCGACGAACTGGCGCAGGCGCTGGCGAGCCTGGCGACCGCGTTGGCGGAGGTCACCACGTTCGTGCGGGACAACCGCGACGAGTTGAAAGCCGACGTCGCAGCGCTCGCCGACATCACCGCCGTCCTGGTCCGCGAGCAGAACGCGATCCGCGAGGTGCTCGACGTGGGCCCGACCGCGCTGTCCAACCTGAACCTCGCGTACAACGCCCGGTCCGGCACGCTGGACACCCGCGACAACGCGATGGGGCCGTACGACCCGGCGAGCTTCGTCTGCTCGCTGATGGTCGACCTGCTGCCTACCAAGCAGATACCGCAGGCGTGTTTCGCGCTCGCCCAGACCATGAAGGCGCAGAAGCTGCCGCTGCCCGCGCAGTTGAGCAAGCTGCTCGGACTGCCCGCCGGTACCGGCAGCAGCGGCACCAGGTCGAACGGCGGCGGTTCGGCGCCGCTGCCCGGTCTGTCCGGCGGCGACGGGTCGAGCGACCCCACCCTCGGCGGCATCCTGGGAGGTCAATGATGATCCGCCGCGCCGGTACCGCCGCGCTGCTCGCAGCCGTCACCCTGCTCGGCGTCGCCGGGTGCGGGCTGCCGTCGCTCGCCGACCTGCCGCTGCCCGGCGGGGGCGGCAACGGGCCCGCGTACCACGTCACGGTCGAGTTCGCCGACGTGCTGGACCTGGTACCGCACGCCGCGGTGAAGGTCGACGACGTGACCGTGGGCAGTGTCGAGAAGGTGTGGCTGTCCGGCTGGACGGCGCGGGTACGGCTGCGGGTGAACCGCGACGTCCACCTGCCGGACAACGCGGTCGCCGCGATCCGGCAGACCAGCCTGCTCGGCGAGAAATTCGTGGCGTTGTCCGCGCCGACCGGCGAGCCGGCGCAGGGCACCCTCGGCGACGGCGACGTCATCCCGCTGGCCCGCACCCGCCGTGCCGCCGAGGTCGAAGAGGTGCTCGCCGCGCTGGCGACCCTGCTCAACGGCGGCGGGCTGGAACAGGTCAAGACGATCAGCCAGGAGTTGGGCACCGCTCTGGACGGACGCGAGAGCGCCGCCCGCGACCTGTTGAACCAACTCGACACGTTCATCGCCGGACTGGACAAACAGAAGGCGGACATCGTGCGGGCACTGGACGCGATGGACCGGCTCACCGCGCGCCTCGCCGAACAGAAGCAGACGATCGGCGACGCGGTCGACGCGCTCGCGCCCGGACTGACCGTCCTCGCCCAGCAGCGCCAGCAGCTCACCGCCGCGCTCGACGCGCTGGGCAAGCTGGGCACGGTCGGTACCCGCGTGGTGACCGGCAGCCGCGCGGACACCGTGGCGAGCCTGAAGGACCTGCAACCCACCCTCGACCAGCTGGTCCGTACCGGCAACGACCTGCCGAAGGCGGTGGACTTCCTGCTCACCTACCCGTTCCCCGCCAACGTCACCGGCGCGATCCACGGCGACTACGTGAACCTGCACATCACGTTGGACCTCGACGCCGCCACCATCCTGGCGAACCTGCTGGTGAACCCGCCCGGACAGAAGGCGCCGGTACCGGGCACCCCGGCGGTGCCCACGCTGCCCAGCCTGCCGCCGTTGCCGCTGCCGAGCCTGCCCAACCCCCTGCCGAGCGGCGTGCTGCCGTCCCTGCTGCCGTCCGGCTCACCGCTGATCCCGGGGCTGCCGATACCCGGACTGCCGCTCGGACTGGACGCCCCTGCGACCGAGTCCAACGCGCTGTCGCTGCTGACCGAAGGGCTCACGTCATGATCCGTCGTAACGCGAAACTGCAGGTACTCACGTTCATCGTGGTGAGCCTGCTGGGCGTGTCGTACGTGGCGCTGCACTACGTCGGGCTCAGCGACCGGGTGTTCGGCGGGACGTACCTGGTGCACGCCGACTTCGCCGAGACCGGCGGCGCGTTCGAGAACGCGGCGGTGATGTACCGGGGAGTGCCGGTCGGCCGGGTCGACGAGGTCCACCTGCACGACGACGGGGTCCGGGTCGACCTGCGGATCAAGCGCGGCTTCCGGATCCCCGCCGACCTGCACGCCGTGGTCGCGCACCGCTCGGCGGTCGGCGAGCAGTACGTCGACCTGCGACCGGACACCGACGACGGGCCGTACCTGCGCGACGGCTCGGTGATCCCCCGCGACCGCACCGGCACCCCGCTGCCGCTGGAGAACCTGCTGATCAACCTCGACGCGCTGGTCCGCTCGGTGGACGTCACCGACCTGGCCATCGTGATCGACGAGTTGGGCACCGCGTTCGAAGGCAACGAGCGGGCGCTGAGCCGGCTGCTCGACGCGAACGACGCGCTGCTCACCGACGCGAACCGGGACCTGCCCAACACCGTCGCGCTGCTCCGCGACGGGCGCACGGTGCTGGACACCCAGCGGGCGTCGGCGGACGCGATCAAGCAGTGGGCCGCCGGGTTGGCGCAGGTCGCCGCGACGATGCGCGCCGCCGACCCGGATCTGCGCCGGCTGCTCGCCGCCGGACCGCCCGCTGCTGAGCAGCTCATCGGGCTGCTGCACGACCTCGACCCGTCGATCGGGGTGCTGCTCGGCAACATGGTCACCGTCAACGGGATCGCCGCGCGGCGCATCGCCGGCGTGCGGCAACTGCTGGTGGAGTACCCGCTGATCATCGCCGGCGGTTTCACCGTCGCGCCGGGCGACGGCACCGCGCACCTGGGGCTGGTCCTCAACGTCAACAACCCGCCGCCGTGCCAGTACTGGCAGTCCGGTACCACCCACTGCACCGCCGGTGAGATGGCGAAGGGGTCGGGGGTGCGGGGCAGCGCCGCCGCGCCGCGACCGGGCGGCGCCGACCCGTCGCCCGCGCCGGTACCCGGCTCCCCCGCCCGAACCGGCGCCCCGCCGGACACCGGTCCGACGGTCGCCGGGTACGACCCGAGCACGGGTCTGGTGATCGGTCCGGACGGGCTGCCGCTACAGTTCGGCGGCACCGGCGGCCAGTACCGGCTGGCCGGTGACCAGTCGTGGAAACAGCTCCTGCTCGCCGGCCTGGCGCCGTGAGACAGCTCGAGGAGGCGACCATGGCGAAGACCGACGGTGAGACCGTGCGGCCCGCCACCCCGTCCGACGACCGGGACGAGCCGACGGCGACCGGCGACCGGGAGGTGTCGGCGACCGCCGCCGACCTGGACGAGCAGACGCCGGCCGCCGACGACGCCGAGGCGCCCGACGACGCCGAGGCGCGCGACGACGGCGAGGACGACGCGCCCCGTCGTCGCATCCGCCTGGGCGGCGGGCGCGCGCCGACCGGCGCGGTACGCCGCGTGCTGTCCGTGGTGCTGGTCGTCGCGCTGCTCGCCGGGGTGGTCGCGACGGTCGTGTTCGGGGCGCGCTGGTACCGGCAGCGTCAAATCGACGAGGCGCACGACCAGGCGCTCGCCGCGGCACGGCAGGAGTGCGTGAACTTCGTGTCGATCAGCGCGTCCAGTGTCGACAGCGACCTGCAGCGCATCCTGTCCGGGGCGACCGGACAGTTCAAGGACGAGTTCACCCGCAGCATGCCGCAGGTACGCAGCGCGGTGATGGAGAACAACGTCGAGTCGAAGGGGTCGGCGCTGGCCGCCGCGCTGGTGACCGGCGACCGGGACTCGGCGACCGTGCTGGTCGCGGTCGACGCCACGGTGAAGAACACCCACGCCGAGGACGGTCGCCTGTCGCACTACCGGATCCAGGTGGACCTGGCCCGGGACAGCCGTTCCGGCAAGTGGCTGGTGTCGAAGCTGCAGTTCGTGGGCTGACGGAGGACACGATGGCTCGTACCGCGAAGACCGCGAACCGTACCGCGCGTCCCGCCGCCCGCCGGTCCGCCGGACGCCGCCCCCTGCTCTGGCTGGTCGTGGCGGTGCTGGTCGTCGGCGTCGCCGCCGGGGTCACCTGGTACCAGGCGCGCGCCGGCGAGCAGCGCGAGGCAGCCGCCCGCGACGCCCTGGCCGGGGCGACCGCCGCCGCCCAGGCGCTGTTCTCGTACGACTACCGCACCTTCGACGCCAGCGTCGCCAACGGCAGGTCGTTCGCGACCGGTGACTTCGCCAAGGAGTACGCCACCACGACCGGGAACCTGAAGTCCGCCGCGCAGACCCAGCACGCCGTGGTCCGCGCCCAGGTGTCCGCCGTCGGAGTGGTGCGGGCCGACACGAACGAGGTCGAACTGCTGGTGTACCTCAACCAGTACCGCAGCAACGTCACCATCACCGGCGAGAAGGTGGACCAGAACCGGGTACGGCTGACCATGGTCAAGGTGGGCGGCGAGTGGAAGGTCAGCAAGGCGACGGCGTTGTGACGTCGGGCGGGGGCGCTGCCGCGCTCACGGCTGGACCGACTGTGGCGGTACCGGTCCGGCCACCCGCCCCGCCGGACCCATGGTCCGCTCCGCGACGTCCTTGATCGTGGTCAGCGTGGCGGACATGATGTGCCCGACGAAGGGGCGTACCACCCGCCAGTACGCGCGGAACTTCATCGCCGCGCCGATGTCCGTGGCGGCGACCCGGACCTCGTAGATCAGCACCGCGCGCCGTTCGGTGACCGGTACCACCGCGATCGCCGCGGCGATCCGGGCGTAGCCGGGCGCGATGAAGTCCCGGTATCCGGCACGGTCCACGCGGACCCACTCGATGCGCGGCGTCCAGAACCTGCCCACCGCCCCGAACACCAGTTCCTCGCCCGGTCGCTCGCCGAGCAGCAGCCACGAGCCGAGTTCCGGCGACGCGTCGCCCCGCCCGATGTCCGCCAGGCGCATCGGACCGGGCGGGGCGGGTGGCGGCTGACGCCGCCAAGCCCTCGACAGCCGCTCCGGCGCGCCGCGTACCGCGAACGCCGCCGTCACCAGCGGGGTGCGCACCTCCCGCAGGTCGAGGCTGCGCGCGATGGCGTAGACCGTCGCCGGGTCGGCGTCGACCAGCACCGTGCGCGACACGGTCTCGTCGCACCGGGGAAGTACCTCGTCGATCAGCATGTCGCCGCCCTCCGGGTGCGCTGTGCCGGTCAGACCCGCCACTCGTCGGACGCGAGGTGGTGACCCGCCGACGGGCCCATCATCAGCATCCCACCGTCGACCGCCCAGGACGCCCCGGTGACGTATCCGGCGCGCGGCGTCGCCAGCAGCGCCACGACCGCGGCGACCTCGCGGGCGTCGCCGGGGCGACCGACCGGTACACCCGGACGGTCGACGGTGAACGGGTCGACGTCCTCGTGCCCGGTCATCGCGGTGGCGATCTCGCCGGGCGCGACCGCGTTGACGGTGATCCCGTGCGTCGCCAACTCCACCGCCATGACCTTCGTGAGCAGCCCGAGCCCGCCCTTCGCGGCGCAGTACGCGGACGAGCCGACCAGCGGGGCGTGCTCGTGGACGCTGGTGATGTTGATGATCCGCCCGCCCCGACCGGCGGCGACCAGGCGACGTGCCGCCCGCTGGGCGCACAGGAACGGCCCGTCCAGGTCGACGGCGAGCACCTGCCGCCACCGCTGGTACGACGTGTCGAGGAACGGCGTGGCGATCCCGGTACCGGCGTCGTTGACCAGCACGCCGAGCCCGCCGAGCGCCTCGGCGAGGTCGTCGATCACCGACGCCGCGTCCGGCAACCGGGTCAGGTCGAGGTGCGCGACCTCGGCGCGACGTCCGGCGGCGCGTACCTTGTCCGCCGTCGCCCGGGCGCCCGCCTCGTCCGAGTGCCAGGTGATCCCGACGTCGAAACCGTCCTCGGCGAGAGCGACCGCGATCGACTCGCCGATACCGGAGTCCGAGCCGGTGACGATCGCGATGCGGGGATAGTCGTCGAATCTCGGTGGCATGCCGAGCCTTGTACCCGGGAACCTGGACGCGACACGGCCGTGACCGGGCGGTCGGGCGGTACCGGGCGGTACGGTCGGTTCCAGTCGAGCGGTACCGCCAGCGAGAGGTGAGGCGATGGGTCCCTGGCTTGCGGGCAGTGGGCCGGACAGCCCCGGTGGACCAGGCGGACCGGGCGGTCCGCCGAGCGGACCAGGCGGACCGGGCGGTCCGCCGGACCGACCCGGGCCGCCGCTGGGCGCCTGGCTCGAGGAGCGGCTGTTCGACCAGCGCGTCGTACTGGTCAACGGCACCGTGACCAGCGAGATGGCGGCGCGGATCGCGACCGCCCTGCTCACCCTCGACGCCCTGGGTCCCCAACCGGTACAACTGCGGATCAACTCCGCCGACGGCGATCTCGACGCCGTGCTCACCCTGGTCGACGCGCTCGACGCGATGACCGCCCCGGTACACGCGGTCGCGGTCGGCGAGGTGGGCGGCGCCGCCATCGGCGCGTACGCCGCCGCGGACCGGCGACTGGCGTACCCGCATGCCCGGTTCCGCCTCGCCGAACCGGCGGTCGCCGGGGTGACCGGTACCGCCGACCAGATCGCCCTGGTGGTGGGCCGGCACCTGAGCGCGCTGGAGGATCTCGTGCTGCGCGTGGTACAGGCGAGCGGCCAGCCGCGCAGCCGGATCGAGGACGATCTGTGCGCCGGGCGGCTGCTCAGCGCGGCGGAAGCCGTCCAGTACGGGCTGGTCGACGAGATCCTTTCGGGTGGCAAGCGCTGAAGACCGCTCGGTCCAGACGACACGCGTGCCATCCTGGTAACCGACAGTGATCTCACCTGATTGCCGGATCCACGATGACCGACGCCACCGCACCGGACGGCGACCGCGCTTCGCGCCGTCGTCGCCGCTGGCGGATCGCGCTGCTGAGCGCCCTGATCGCGGTCGTCGTGCTCACCACCGCGGTGACCCTCGGCGGCTGGCTGTACGGTCGCTCGCTCGACCACAACGTCAAGCGCACCGACGTCTTCGCCGGGCTACCCGACAACCGTCCCCGCGACGTCGTCCAGGGCGCGATGAACGTCCTGCTCATGGGTACCGACTCGCGCGACCCGGCAGGTGGCGGCAACGCCCGCAGCGACACGCTGATGCTGCTGCACCTGACCGCCGACCACGACCACGCGTACGTGATCTCGATCCCCCGGGACACCTGGGTGTCGGTACCGCCGCTCACCGGCGCGAACGGCGGCGGCGGAAGCGACCCGGCGGGCGGCACCATGGCGAAGATCAACGCGGCGTACGCCTGGGGCGGCGCGCCGCTGGCGGTGCGGACCGTCGAGAAGTACACCGGGGTGCGCATCGACCACGTCGTACTGATCGACTTCGCCGGCTTCCAGCAGGTCGTCGACGCGCTCGGCGGCATCGACATGCAGGTCGACCAGACCATCACCTCGCGGTTCCCGCCGCATCGGGTGTTCACCGCGGGTACGCACCACGTCACCGGAGCCGAGGCGCTGGACTACGTCCGCCAGCGGTACCAGTACCCCGACGGCGACTTCACCCGCGAACGTCACCAGCAGGAATTCCTCAAGGACCTGATGGACCGGGCGGCTAACCAGGGTTGGCTGACCGACCCGGTCAAACTCAACGGATTCCTGCAGGCGGTGACCCGTTCGGTCACTGTGGACTCGGGGTTCGACCTGGTGGGCGCGGGGTTGCAGATGCGCGGGCTGCGCGCGTCCGACCTGACGTTCCTGACCAGCCCGAGCACGGGTACCACGTGGATCGGCGACCAGAACGTCGTCATGCCCGACACCGCCCGCGCGGCGTCGCTGTACCGGGCGGTCGCCGACGACTCCGTGGCGCAGTGGTTGGCGGTCAACCCGACACCCTCGTTGATACCCGGCGACTGACCCTCGCTGCTCGTCCACTGTGGGGTGGACTCACCCCCGCGCGTCGACGGCCAGCACTTTCGGTGGTTGTGAGCCGCTACGTACGTCCCTAGGCTCTGTGCCGTACCGCAGCCGGTCCCCCCGGCTGCTTTTTCCTCGATGAGGAGGACAGGCGTGCGCAGAAAACTGCGTGTACTGGCCGCCGCCTCGGCCGTCCTTCCGGTCGGTGCGCTGGCGGTGGCGTATCTCGCCGGACCGGCCACGGCCCAGGACGGCGACCGCGGCTGGAAGTTCGAGCCCACCATCAACGCCCCCTGGGCCCAGGAGGGCGACGACGACGAAATCGACGACCCGGAGGCGGCTGTCGGCCTGTGCCGCTCCGCGCCGTTCACCACGACCGGCGGGTACGCCGCCACGTCGGACATCGACGTGATCACCAACGACCCGGTGAACAACAGCGGGTCGTCCAACCTGGGCTGCCAGGCGCCGCAGAACGAAACGGCGATCGCGGTCGACCCGAGCAACCCCAAGCACCTGGTCGCCGGCGCCAACGACTACCGGGTGTGCTGCGACAGCGCCGGGCTCAACGACGGCACCGGCTGGGCGTACGTCACCGTGGACGGCGGCAGGACCTGGAAGAACGTGCAGGTGCCCGGACTGACCGTGGAAACCGGCGGGCAGGGCGCGTTCAGCCAGGTCGACTCCGCCGGTGACCCGGCGCTGGCGATCGGGCCGGACGGCACGGTGTACTACGCGAACATCGTGTTCTCCCGGTCCGCCCCGACCAGCGGCATCGCGGTGAGCGTGTCGCACGACGGCGGTCTGACCTGGGACGCGCCGAACATGGTGGCGTTCGACAACGCCGGGAACTTCTTCAACGACAAGGAGTTCATCGCCGCCGGACCGAACGGCAAGGTGGTCGTCACCTGGACCCGGTTCAGCCTGGGCGCGCAGGGCGCGGGATACAAGGCGTCGCCGATCGTGATGGCGCTGTCCCGCGACCACGGCCACACCTGGAACCGGCAGGGCTCCCCGGTCTCCGACAGTGCCCACCCGTACGACCAGGGTTCGTACCCGCAGTTCGGGCCGGACGGCGCGCTGTACGTGGCGTACGAGGGCGGACAGCCGTCCACCGGGTACGCCACCGACGCCACGATCGTGGCGCGTTCCACCGACGACGGGTTGACCTTCAGCAACGTCGAGGTCGGTCGGGTGTACGACGACCTGGACTGCTTCCCGATGTACGCGGGTCGGCAGACGCTGACCGGCGAGCACTTCCGGCTGAACAGCTACCCGACGTTCAGCGTCGACCCGGTCACCGGTGAGCTCGCCGTGGCGTGGGCCGACGACCAGGGCGCGGGCAACTGCGGCAGCGGCACCACCAGCTTCTCCGGTACCACCTCGGCGCAGGTGCGCCTGGTCACCGGCGCGTGGGGCGCGCTGTCCGCGCCGACCACGGTGACCCGGGGCGCGGGCGACAAGGTGTTCCCGGCGATCGCGTCGTACCACGGCGTGGTCACGGTGTCGTACTACACCCGCGACTACGCCGCCACCCACAACCCGGCGGTGTGCGACGTCGCCACCGGCAACGGGCCCGGCACCGTCGTGGTACATACGACCAGCTCGGTCTGCCTGGACTACGCGGCGCGCTCCTCGGTCGACGGTTTCGCCAGCGAACGCCGGCTGACCAGCGAGGGCTCCAACCCGTACATCGAGTTCGCCGACGGCAGCTTCATCGGCGACTACACCCAGGCCGCCACCGGCAGCGACGGCGTCTTCCACACGGTGTGGACGGACTTCCGTGGCCGCCCCGGCGTGACCAACGCCAACCAGGACGTGTACGCGGCGAACTTCCGCCCGTAAGGTCCTTGGCTCGAGGGGGCCGGTCCCGTCACGGGACCGGCCCCCTCGATGTGTCGGGCGGGGTGCCGGGCGGCACCCTTGGGGGCGTGGACAAGCAGATGAGCGGTACCGCGACGGCGCGGCACCTGGTGGACGAGGCGTGGCAGGCGCTCGGTGGGCCCCCGGCGGACACCGCCCGCGTGGAGTTGACCGGCCCGGCGGTGACGTTGGCGTCCCGGCTGCCGGTCACCGCGTTGGCCCAGGCCAGCGTCGCGGTAGCCGGGCTGGCGGCGGCCGGGTTCGCCGCCGCACGCGACGGCGGGTCGCCGCCGCCGGTGACCGTCGACAGCCGCGCCGCCGCCGTCGCGTTCACCAGCGAACGGCACCTGCGTATCGACGGCGAAGCCCAGCGGCTGTGGGCCCCGTTGTCGCGGTTCCTGCCGGCCGCCGACGGCTGGGTGCGGCTGCACGGCAACTATCCGCACCACCGGGCGCGGCTGTTCGCCGCGTTGGACGTCGACCCGGACGGCGACGACCCGCCCGCCGCCGTGGCGCGGACCGTCGCCGAACGTCCCGCCCGCGACGTCGAGGACGCGGTCACCGCGCGGGGCGGGCTCGCCGTCGCGGTACGCACCGCCGACGAGTGGCGACGGTCCGCGCAAGGCGAGGCGGTGGCGCGCACACCGCTGGTCGCCGTCGAGCGGGTCACCGACGCACCCGCGCCCCGGCGCGCCGCCGCGCCCACCGATCCGCTGCTGCCCGCCGACGGCATCCGGGTCCTCGACCTGACCAGGGTCATCGCCGGCCCGGTCGGTACCCGTACCCTCGCCGCGTTCGGCGCCGACGTGCTGCGCGTCGACTCGCCCCGGCTGCCGGAAATCCCGGTCCAGCACGTCGACACGGGCTTCGGCAAGCGGTCGACGCTGCTGGACCTCGGGGTACCCGGCGACCGCGACACGTTCGAGACGCTGCTCGCCGAAGCGGACGTGCTGGTCTACGGGTACCGGGCGGGCGCGCTCGACCGGTACGGGCTGGCTCCCGACGCGGTCCTCGAGCGGCATCCCCGCCTGGTCGTGGCGACCCTGAACGCGTGGGGGCCGGTCGGACCGTGGGCTGGACGGCGCGGTTTCGACAGCCTGGTACAGGCGGCGACCGGTATCGCGGTCGTCGAGGCGGGCGGGGACCCTGCCGCGGTCGCCGCGGGCGACCGGGAACCCGGGGTGCTGCCCGCCCAGGCGCTCGACCACGGCACCGGGTACCTGCTCGCGGCGGCGGTCCTTCGCGCCCTGACCGGGCAGCTCGCCGAAGGCGGCGGCTGGCGGGTCGAGCTGTCGCTCGCCCGTACCGGCGGCTGGTTGCTCGACCACGCGTGCGACCAGCCGGACGCCGTCGCGTTCGACCCGGCGCCCCGGCTGGCCCGGGTGCCGTCGCCGTTCGGCGAGCTGACCTACGCCCTGCCGCCGGCACGCGTGGACGGCGCCCCGGTGACGTGGGCGGATCCGCCGGTACCGTGGGGCAGCAGCCGCCCGAGGTGGCGCGACCACCGACCGATCGGTTAGCGGAGCGACCCGGGCGGCGCTCCACACCTGCGGCTGACCCGTGGTCGCGGCGATGTGCTCGAAGTCGGCGTCGTCATGCCACCTCACCAGCGGTGTACGCCGTGGACGGATCCCCTCGGCGCAACCGAGCGACAGGCGGCTACTGTCCGGTCGGTACCGGTGGCAGCTTCGCCACCGCGCGTGCCACCTGCTCGTCGGACAGCGCGTGGTCGTCGAGCCGACCGGCGAGGTACGCGCCGTACGCGGCGAGGTCCAGGTGACCGTGACCGCACAGCGCGGTGAGGATGACCTTCTGCTCGCCGGTCTCCTTGCAGCGCAGCGCCTCCTCGATACAGCCGGCGATGGCGTGCGTCGGCTCCGGCGCGGGCACGATCCCCTCGGTACGGGCGAACGTCACGCCCGCCGCGAAGCACTCGTTCTGCCCCTTCGCGACCGCCTCCATCAGCCCCAGTTCGTACACGTGCGAGATCAGCGGGGACATCCCGTGGTACCGCAGCCCGCCGGCGTGGATCGGGTCGGGCACGAAGTCGTGTCCGAGCGTGTGCATCTTCATCAACGGGGTCAGCCCGGCGGTGTCGCCGAAGTCGTACGCGTACACCCCCTTGGTCAGCGACGGGCAGGACGCCGGCTCGACCGCCCGGATCGTCGGGGACATCCGCCCCGCGAGCTTCTCGCGCAGGAACGGGAAGGCGAGCCCGGCGAAGTTCGATCCGCCACCGGTACATCCGACGATCACGTCCGGCGTTTCGCCGATCGTCGCGAACTGCTTCAGCGCCTCCTCGCCGATCACGGTCTGGTGCAGCAGTACGTGGTTGAGCACGCTGCCCAGCGCGTAGTTGGTGCGCGGGTCCTGCGCGGCGACCTCGACCGCCTCGGAGATCGCGATGCCCAGCGAGCCCGGCGAGTCGGGGTCCTCCTCGAGCACCTTGCGCCCGGCTGCGGTCAGGTCCGACGGCGACGGGTGGATGGTGCCGCCGAACGTCTCGATCATGATCTTGCGATACGGCTTCTGGTCGTACGACGCCCGCACCTGCCAGATCTCGCACCCGACGTCGAACTGGGAGCACGCGAACGCGAGCGCGGTGCCCCACTGTCCCGCCCCGGTCTCGGTGGTCAGCCGGCGCACCCCGGCGACGGCGTTGTAGTACGCCTGCGGTACCGCCGTGTTCGGCTTGTGTGAACCGGCCGGCGACACTCCCTCGTACTTGTAGTAGATGCGCGCGGGCGTGCCCAGCGCGCGCTCCAGCCGGTGCGCCCGGTACAGCGGAGTGGGCCGCCACAGGCGGTACACGTCGACCACCTCGTCCGGGATGTCGACGTGCCGCTGCCCGGTGACCTCCTGCTCGATCAGCGCCATCGGGAAGATCGGCGCGAGGTCGTCCGGGCCGACCGGGCGCATGGTGCCCGGATGCAGCACCGGGGGCGGCGGCGACGGGAGATCGAGGATGATGTTGTACCACTGCCGGGGGATCTCGGACTCGGATAGCATGATCTTGGTCGGCTCACCCATCGTCGGACTCCTCGCCGTGCCGGTGCCGTGCCGGTGCCGTACCGCCGGGCCGGGCGCCGGCTCCGCCGGCGCGCGTGTGGTCCTCAAGCGTGCCGTCTTCCCGCGTCGCTACGCTCCTTGGGCCAGACGGCACCGGCCCAGACGCCAGGCTATCCCCGGGGTGAGGTGCGCGGGGCTTGTCGGCGTAACCGGAGGCGGGTACCGGCATACCCGGCCGATCGGCTGGAATGGATAGGCGGAACCGACGAAGGAGGCCCCGTGCTCGATCCCCACGGACTGTACGAACTCGTCGGCGACCTGCCCGCCCTGGACCGGCCCGTCCTGGTCCAGGCGCTGAGCGGGTTCGTCGACGCCGGCTCGGCCACCCGGCTGGCGCGCGAGCACCTGCTCGGCACGCGGGGACCCGAACTCGTCGCCCGGTTCGACGTCGACCAACTGCTGGACTACCGGTCCCGGCGGCCGATGATGGACTTCGTCGAGGACCACTGGGACAGCTACGACGCCCCGGAACTGGGACTGTGGCGGTTGACCGACGCCGCCGGTACGCCGTTCCTGCTGCTCGCCGGTCCCGAACCGGACGTGCAGTGGGAGCGGTTCATCGAGGCGGTGGTCGGCCTGGTCGAGCGGCTCGGGGTCCGGCTCACGATCGGGTTGAACGCCATCCCGATGGCGGTACCGCACACCCGACCCGCCGGGATGACCGCGCACGCCACGCGGCGCGACCTGATCGCCGGGTACGAGCCGTGGCTGCAACGGGTCCGGGTGCCGGCGAGCGTCGGCAACCTGCTGGAGTACCGGCTGGGTCGCCGTGACCGGGACGCGCTGGGGTTCGCCGTGCACGTGCCGCACTACGTCGCCCAGGCGGAGTACCCGGCGGCGGCGTTGCTGCTGGTCACGTCGCTGGCGATGGCGAGCGGACTGGATCTGCCGGTCGACCAGCTGCGGGTGGCGGCGGACCTGGTGCGCGGGCAGATCGACGAGCAGGTCGCCCAGTCCGCCGAGGCGGCGTCGGTGGTGCGGGCGTTGGAGGAGCAGTACGACGCCTTCCAGCGCGGTCGGCAGCGGGAGGGGCTGCTGGCGGAGAGCGGTCCGTTGCCCACCGCCGAGGAGATCGCCGCCGAACTCGAGCGTTTCCTGGCAGAACACGGTAACTCCGGCGAACAGCCACCAAGCACCTGAGTTGACCGCGTTTCGGCGCGGCTGAACCCGGGGACACCTCCTGCACGCTCGCGGTATCGAACGCGGAGGAGGAGCCGTGTCGATCTTCCGAACCAAGCCGGTCGAGCAGTCGATCGCGGACGCCGACGCCGCGCACGGTGGGCTGCGGCGCGAACTGAGCGTGCTCGACCTCGTCGTGTTCGGAGTCGGCGTGATCATCGGTACCGGGATCTTCGTGTTGACCGGCCAGCAGGCGGCGGTCAACGCCGGACCGGCGATCGTGCTGTCCTTCCTGATCGCCGGCGTGGTCTGTGCGCTGGCGGCGATGTGCTACGCCGAGTTCGCCTCGACCGTGCCGGTCGCCGGGTCGGCGTACACGTTCTCGTACGCCACCCTCGGCGAGTTCATCGCCTGGGTGATCGGCTGGGACCTGTGCCTGGAACTGGCGTTGGGCGCCGCCGTGGTGTCCCGAGGCTGGTCGGCGTACCTGCACCAACTGTTCCGGCTGCCCGACTGGCTGGCCGGCGACGCGGCCCGCCCGGACTGGGGCGCGATCTTCATCGTGGTCGCCCTGGCGGTCGTCGGCATCGTCGGCATCAAGTTCTCCGGGCGGTTCACGTCCGTGCTGGTCGCCGTCAAGGTGGCGGTCATCCTGTTCGTCATCGCCCTGGGCGCGTTCTTCATCAAGGCGGCGAACTACCACCCGTTCATCCCGGGCGGGCAGGCGGCGGCGAAGGAGAGCGGCGGCAAGGCGCCGCTGCTGCAGGTGCTCATCGGCATGACGCCGCAGCACTTCGGCTGGTTCGGCATCGTCGCCGCCGCGTCCATCGTGTTCTTCGCGTACATCGGCTTCGACATCGTCGCGACCACCGCCGAGGAGACCCGCCGACCGCAGCGCGACATGCCGCGCGGCATCATCGGGTCGCTGGCGATCTGCGTGGTGCTGTACATGGCGACGTCGTTCGTGATCACCGGGATGTCGCGGTACCCGAACCTGAACACCGCCGCGCCGCTGTCCAAGGCGTTCACCGACGTCGGGCTGGGCTGGGCGGCGAGCCTGATCTCGCTCGGCGCGGTGTGCGGCATCACCACGGTGATCCTGGTGCTGCTGCTCGGGCAGGCGCGGGTGTTCTTCGCGATGGCACGCGACGGACTGCTGCCGCCGGCCCTGGCGCGGGTACACCCGAGGTTCGGCACCCCGTGGCTGATCACGGCTGTCACCAGCGCCGGGGTCGCCGCGCTCGCCGGCTTCGTCCCGCTGTCCGAACTCAGCGAGCTGACCAGCATCGGCACGCTGTTCGCGTTCGTCGTGGTGTCCATCGGCGTGGTGGTGCTGCGTCGTACCCGACCGGACCTGCCACGGGCGTTCCGGGCTCCGGGTGTACCGCTGCTGCCCGCGCTCAGCGTCGTCGCCTGTGTCTGGCTGATGCTGAACCTGCCGGTGGCGACCTGGCTGCGGTTCGTCGTGTGGATGGGCGTCGGGCTGGTCGTGTACGCGGCGTACGGGGTGCGGCACAGCCGGGTCGCCGAGGCGCGCCGGCGTGCGGCGGCGGGCGACCGGACTCTCACGCCGGCACGTGACACGATAACGGGGTGATCACCGGCGATTCCGGGACGTTCGTCCGCGCGCACACCCGGATCGGCTGCCCGCCGCTGGTACCGGAGATCCGGCTGCACCTCGCCGACGACCCGATCGACCTGTGGGAACGCACCGAAGAAGGCGGCGCCCCCCAGCCGCCGCCGTTCTGGGCGTTCGCCTGAGTGAGTGCCCCCCAAAGAACCGGGGGGTTTCGATGTCCGAGCAGTTCACCACCACCAGCATCCGTAAGGCCACCCTCGCCGACCTGGCCACGGCGCTGCGCGACCAGCAGACCCGCGCGGTCGACGTTGTCGTTCCTACCACCAAGCTCGCCGCCGACGCCGGCCGGCTGCTCGTCTCCGGTGCCGAGGTCGAACTCACCGACGACGGGGTCACCACCACCGACGGCGTGTACCGGCCCACGGCCGTCGCCAACGACCAGCTCGCCGACACCCTGGGCATCCCCTCGCGGTACCTGCGCAAGCTGCACGCCGACCCGCACCTGGGCATGTGGGACACCAACGTCAACTACTGGTTGTCGCGGCTGGTCGACAAGCGGTACCTGCTGCGCGCGCTGCGCGGCGACGACGGCGGCGAGGGCACCCTGCGGGCGGTGCTGTCCGACCAGTACAAGATGATCGACAACCTGGATGTGCTGCTCGCGGCGCTGTCCGGCATTCGTGCCGCCGGGGTGCCCGCCACCGTCGAGTCGGCCGACCTGACCGACAAGCGTATGTACGTGCGGGTCGCCTCCGACGCGGTGCGCGCGTACGCGCCGACGCTGCTGGAACGCTACCGGTCGCCGTTCACCGGGGCGCGCGGCGCGGACAACCCGGTGGTGTTCGCCGGGTTCGTGTTGACCAACTCCGAGGTCGGCCACGGCGCGTTCACCATCACTCCGCGGATCACCGTGCAGGTGTGCTCGAACGGCATGACGATGTCCACCGACGCGCTACGCAAGGTTCACCTGGGTACCCAGCTCGACGACGGGATCATCCAGTGGTCCGACGAGACGCAACGCAAGAACACCGAACTGATCACGGCGCAGACCCGCGACGCGGTGCGCACGTTCCTCAACGTCGACTACATCACCCGGAAGATCGCCGAGCTGGAACAAGCGGCGGGCACCCCGGTGACCAAACCCGATGAGACGATCAAGAAGGTGGCGAAAGCTCAGTCGTTCACCGACGAGCAGCGCGATAGCATCCTGAACTTCTTCATCCAGGGCGGCGACGTCACCGCCGGTGGCGTGGCGCAGGCGATCACCGCGTACGCGCAGACCGTCGACGACGGTGACGCGGCGTTCGACCTGGAAGCTCGGGCCGTGCCCGCGATGCACCTCGCCGCCACCCTGCGGTGACGGGTCAACGCCTGAAACGACAAAGACAGGACCGACCCCATCAGGGGTCGGTCCTCTTGTGTCGGTTGGCGGCGGTGGCGGTCCAGTTGCGCAGCGTCTGCGCCGAGATCGTGCGCCCGAGCATCAGCGACAGTTCGTGAGCGATCAGGTTCCAGGACTTGTCCGCCTTGCGCTGCGCCCGGATGTAGCGCACAGGCGACTGGCCGAGCCGCTGCTCAGCCAGTTCATAGAGGGCGGTCTTGTTAACGGGCATGGCTGGCCTTCATTTCGTGGGTCGGAGCCAGTCAATCGGACGATCTAACAATGGCTGACTTGGCAACGGCGTTGCCAACGTTCTGTCACTGACGCGTCGATTCTTGCACCGCAGACAGGACTAGCGGCCTAGTCAGCCGGATTATTCACGGGGAACTGCCAGGGTCGTTGGGCCGGGGGCGGCGACCCGGCGCGCAGGTAGCGCAGGGCTTCCCACAGCGGGCCGGGCATCACATGAACGCCCAACCCGCCCCGGTGGTGGTTGACGCACAGCGGTTCCAGGTTGCCGGGCGACTCCACCCACGCGGCGAACTGCTCGTCGTCGGCGAAGTGCAACCCGAACGCCTGTTCGATCCTCGCCGGGTCGACCATCGGGATCAGGCTGTACTCGACGTGGCTGTGGTGCAGCTCGACCGGGCCGGCGCACATCGGCGAGTTGATCGCGCAGCGCAGCAGCCCGAGCTTCTTCATCCGGGTGCGAGCCTGCTCGAACAGCCGGTAGTGCGGGTCGCCCTCGCGGGGCGGGTGCGCGTCGACGTGGGTGATCAGGTGCAGGGTCAGCCGCGAGTCGTGGGCCGGGACCGTCACGATCTACCGCCCCGACGGCGGCGGTGGGGCCGGCGGCGTATCGGGCCGGGGCGGGATCATCGCAGTCGAGACGATCTCTTGGCCAGCGGCCGGCACCGACCAGGACGCGCGGGCCATCGTGACCGGTTCGCTCTGCGGCCGGTTGGCGTACCAGCGGGCCACGTCAGCCACCGGCACACCGAACAGCGCGGCCGTCAACGCGCCGTACAGCGCCGCGCCACCGCCATCGACGACGCCGTAGTACCACAGAAGCGCGAGCACCGCCCCGACCACCGAGGCGAGGTACAGCCGGGTCGACGGCTTGCGGATCAGCGCGACCAGCATGGACAGATTCATTCGGGGGCCTCTCAGGTGTACTTCAGGAACACGTTCACGACCACAGTGATCAGCCCGACGGCGATCGTGGCGACCCACGTCAACGTCGTCGACCTCGACTGCACCGACGCGAGCGCCTGCGCGAACTCGGCGATATGCTGCTCGATCTTGAGGAACCGTTCCTCAAACCGTTCATGGTCCCGGTCGGCTTCAGCACGCCGCTCGTCGAACTGTGCCAGCGGCACGTACCGGGTGCGGTCGGAGTCGAGCCGGTCGCGTAGCTGCCCGACCTGGTCGGCCAGCGACCGCATCGCGGCGGTCATGTCGGCTTTCTGCTGCACCTCGGCGGTGCGGTCGGCGGCGTGCTGCGCGTCGTGGTGGCGCAGCATCGTGTCGACGTAGTCGCGCAGCGAGATCGTCGGTTCGTCGGCGCTCACGGCTTGCCGCCCGGCGGGTTACCTCCCTGACCTTGCAACGCCGCGATCTGCGCCTGCAACGCCGCGATCTGCTGATCTTTCTGCCGGATGATGCCCTGCGCGGCGGGCGGCACGTTGTCGGGGATCGGGATGCCCGCGACCGGCGGGCCGAGCGGCGTGTGGTCGAACGCGGCGGCGGCCCACTGTTCGTACAGGTCGCGGCGGGCCACGCTGCCCCGGTGCGTCGCGCCGTCGAGGT
Organism: Micromonosporaceae bacterium; assembly: GCA_036378155.1. GTDB lineage: Bacteria > Actinomycetota > Actinomycetes > Mycobacteriales > Micromonosporaceae > DASUXA01. Next base: position 55,738 of record DASUXA010000034.1, read on the forward strand.
TGTCGACGCCGGTGTGCTCGCCGGGTTCGTCGTAGAAGTGCACCGCGCAGCCACCGGACTCGTCGTTGGCGTACAGGTGCGTTTCGACGATGACGGGGCTGCCGGTCGCGTCGTCGCGGCGGCTGAACAGGTGCAGATCGCGGTTACCGTTGGCGGAGTTGTCGACGACCCAGGACTGCGACATAGGTGTCCTCCTAAGTGTTGAGGGCGATGCGGAACACGGCGAGGCGGGCGTTGTCGAAGTTCAGCGCGACGCCGGAACCCTGTAGGCAGCGCAACGCCAGCGGGGTGCCGGCGGTGACCGGTCCGGCGCAGCCGACCGACAGGAACGCGTTCGCCGTCGACGAGCCGGGGATTTCCAGCGACCCCCAGATTTGGTTGATGTCCAGGTTTTTGTCGATCGACATGAACCGGTTGCCGCCGCCGCCGACTCCGAACATGCCGTAGGCCACGCCGATGTAGATGCCGTCGGCGGTGGGGGTGATGATCCGGTTGTCGGCGGCGAGGTTCGTCAACCCGAACGGGTCGTACTCCACCACCGTGAAGTTGATGTACGTCTGCACATTGTTGGGGATCGACTGGCTGGTGTCGCGGCGCAGTTGCGCGCCCAGCCCCACCGACACGTACCCGTCCAGGTATTCGATCTCCGACATGAGGTCGTCGACCACCGCCGACGGTGCGACCTGTCCGGGTGCCTGTCTCGGGAACGGCAGGGTGACCGGTGCCGCCATGTTGGAACCCACCCCCCCCTTTGTCTTTAGTGGTTGAGCGCGATGCGGAAGATTGCCAGGCGGGCGCTGCTGAAGTTCAGCGCGCCGCCGCTGTCCTGGTAGGCGACCAGGGACACTCGGGTTCCCCCGGCGAGCAGCCCTGTGCCGCTGGCGGCCAGCGTGGTGAACGCGCCGCTGGGCTGCACCGGGACTTCCATCGTGCAGCCGACGCTGCCGTACTGGGTGAGGTTGTTGTCCACGGCGATGATCCGGGCACCGGTGGCGTTCTGCGCGAACTGGCCGTAGGCGAACACCGCGTAGATGCCGTCACCGCCGATGGTGACCACACGGCTGTCGGCGCTGAGGTTCACCATGCCCCACGGGTCGTATTCGACGGTGGTGAAGTTCGTGAACGTCTGGACAGCGGTCGGGATGGACTGCGCCGACGAGCGGGTCACCACCGCGCCCAGTTCCACCGACACGAACCCGTCGAGCCATTCCAGCTCGGTCATCATGTCGTTGATCACCGACGATGGTGCGACCTGATCCGGTGCCTGCCTCGGGAACGGCAGGGTGACTCCCGGTGCCGGCATCGCATCCCCTCTCTACGCTGCGGCGAACGCGACGCGGTACACCGACAGCGTCGCCCCGGTGAAGTTGATCGCCACGGTGCCGCTGTGCACGACGCGCAGCGCGAACACGCTGCCGGCGGTGCGGGCGGCGGCGGTGCCGAACGCTCACGTACACGGCGGTCTGCGTGCAGGTGATGATCCGGTTGTCGGCGGCGAGGTTGGTCATGCCCCACGGGTCGGACACCACCGAATCGAACGCGATGTACGTCTGGGTGTTCGGGGCGACCGACTGCGCGGTGGTGCGGGTCAGCACCGCCCCCAACGTCACCGACACGAACCCGTCGATGTACTCGGTCTGGGTGAACATGTCGTTGATCACCTGGTGGTCGGCGTACGTGCCGGCCACGGCGCGGGGGAACGGCAGGGTGATACCCGGTGCTGGCATCAGGTCCACACCTCCCGGTCCCACGCCCCGCTGTCCCAGATCAACGCGTCGCGGGTCGCGGTCGCTGCGATGGTCTGGGTGAACGCGTTGCCCGTCAACTTCCCGGTGATCGACCGCACCCAGAAGGTGCCGTCCAGTTCCAGGCCGTAGCTGTCGCGCACCCGGACCCGGTCGTAGTACTCCAACCGGGGATCGCCGACGATCTCCAAGTCGGTGATGACCGGTTGCGGGGTGGCGGTGTCGTTGAGCACCCGCAGCGCGATGCCGTCGGCCACGGCGCGGCGCTGCCGCCACCGGTTGTCGGCCATGTCCAACGGCTGCACTCCGTAGGTGGCTTGCGAGTCGGTGTCCTGGCGTACCGGGGCTTCGGCGGCCTGCACCGACTCGGTCCAGTCGCCGTACAGCACCAGCGCGGACTGGCCTTGCGTGTCGACCAGCCACAGCGGGTGGGTGTACTGCGATTGCAGGTCGATACGCACCGTCGCCGGGCCGATCACCGACCAGGACACGGTGACCCGGCCCACCGTGGTGCCCGACGTCTTCATGTTCGCGATGCCGGTGCCGGTGTTGCCCAACTGGGTGCCGGTGCCGTCCGGGGCGGTGTTCACCGCGCAGGTGAACCGCAGGCTGCCGCCGAACGCCGGGCCGGACAGTCCGACGACCAGGCTGGTGGTGCGGGCCGGTTCCAACCGCAACGCGTTGCTCGATGACCACACCGGCGACGCCGAATGCATCACCACGGGGCTGTACGGGCAGCGCACATAGTTACGGACCCGCTGCACATCGACGTCGACCTTCAGTTCGGTGATGTTGCGGGTTGAGGTGAGGGTGAGTTGTTCGGTCTGCGCGGCCGGGGACACCAGCGCGGCGACGGTGCGGTACCGGAACACCCCGTCGTTGGTCCAGTACACGGCGGCCAGTTCGGCGGCGGCGACGTCTTTGAGCAGGTCCCAACTGTTCTGCTGGTCGGTGGGCACGATCGCGTCGAGGTCGTTGGTCGACGTGTCGATCACCGCGGAGGTGGTGATCGGTACCGCCGCGCCGATCCACGGGTCGCCCTGCGCCCCGCCGGGGGTGATCTGCACCTCGGCGATGCCGGCCCCGGTGTTGCAGCACACGTCGAAGTTCCAGGTGGTCGACGCGGTGCCGCCGGTCGAGGCGAGGGTGAACGTGGTGCTGGCGGTCGCCGAGTCGACCATCGTGGTCACCGCGCCGCTGCCGGTGTTGAACCATGCCCCGATCGAATGCCACTTGCCGTCGGCGGGCACGGTCAGCGACGACGTGACGGTGGCGGTGCCGCCGGGCCGTTTCAGGAACAGGGTGGGATGCCCCGACGCGTCCAGCGACAGGCGGGCTTCGTAGTTGCCCGGCTGGTCGTACACCCGCACCCTGGCCGATTCGCCGGACGCGGCCCGGTTGACGTAGCACTCGATACGTCCCACGCCGGTGTCGGCGACGAACAGCCCGGTGGCGTTCGGGTCGCAGCGGCCGGACACGATGCCCGGTGGTTGGCTGGTCGGCACGGTCCAGGCGAGCACGAACGGGCCGGTGTCGAACGTCAACGGGTAGTCGTAGGTGTAGCTGGTGGCGTACACCCCGCCGAGCCCGGCGGCGGTGAGCCCGGTCAGGTCGTCGTGGATGAACGGCTGCCCCGAGCCGTGCATCGGTGCCCACAGCGCACACCCCGACCTTGGGGCCGGTGAGGCGTACACCTGGTTGCGTTGCAGCACGTACGACACCACCCAGGTGGCGTTGAGCCCGGCGCGGCGCTGCCACCCGTCGTCGGCGACCACGTACGGCAGGTTCGGCGCGGCCCGCAACCGGATCGCGTTGTCGACAGCGCTCAACGTCGCCGACCGGTCAGACGCCGCCACCGGCAGATTCGTGGTGTACCCGGTGAACAGCGGCACGTACTGGATGCCGCTGCCGGTGGCGAACCCGATCGCGTGGCGCACCGGCCGGGCGCGTTTCTCCTTCGCCGCCAGCGGCGAGGTGCTGCCGACCGGGGAGAAGTACCGGGCGGGGGCCATCGACGCGGTGCCCTTGCCGAACGTGACGGCCAGGCTGCGCGCCGCCGAGCCCTCCACGACGCGGACCTGTTCGGGCACGTCACCGGTCAGCGTGCCGTCGGTGGACACCTCGACGACCTTGCCGGACACGTCGTCCAACGGTTGGATCACCACGTTCGGCACCAGCGCCATGCCGGCACCCTGCCCGTGGTCCGACCCGATGGTGGAGGTGGCCTGGTAGTTCACGGCCACGGCCGGCACGGTGCCGGCCGAGTCGGCCAGTTCGAGGGTGAGGTAGGCGGTGGCGTCCGGCGCGGTGCCGGACCCGGCGCTGCCACCCCCGACGGCGATGTTGCATGCCCCGGCGAAGAACCAGTTCCCGTCGGCTTCCTGCCACGCGACGAAGATCACGTACTGTCCGGCGGTGGCGAACGACCGCGACCCGGACAGGTTTTGGGTGAGCGTGCCGACGGTGTAGTTCGACTGGACGTTGGAAAAGTCGTACGCGGTGCCCATGTCGACGACCCCGCTGACAATCTTCCGGGCGGTGATCAGCAGGGTGGGGGCGGTGAACGGCACCGGGGCGTGCAAGCTCGCCGACGCGGTCACCGACACGCCGGTGCCGGGGCTGGTCGGCGACGCGGTCAGCGAGTCGACCACCACCGGGCGGGCGGTGCCGCCTTCGCCGCGTTCGGTCAACCCGGTCGCCGCCGTGATCGTGGCGGCCGACGCGGCGGCCACCCCGCGCACCTCGACGGCGCACAGCGCGTACGCCTGGTTCGCCGGGGACGTCATGCCTTCGGTGTACGTGCCGGCCACGTCGGCGAACTTGTGCCACCCGTACTGCGACGTCTCGGTCGAGTAGTGGTAGTAGTCGTCCTCGACGGTCGGCGCGTCCCGGTAGGTGCGGGTCGCGGTCTGCGAGTTCGCGTCACCATCCACCATGATCAGCAGGCTGTTGTCGCGGGTCGTGGTGATCGGGCACGACGGTTTCGCGCCGGTGCCGTGCGCGGTCGCGGTCGCCCCACCCCATGTCTGCTCGCCGTGCCCGGTGACCACGTAGATCGCCCCGGCCCGGTACCCGGCGGAGCTGCCGGCGATGGTGATCGTGTAGGTGCCGGCGGTCGCCGCGTACGCGGTGAAGATCGCAGCCTGTCCGCCGGAGTTGGTTTCCTGCACGGCGGCGCGCGACGTGAACGTCAACGCCGGGGACGACGACACCGTGTAGGTGAACCCGTTCCACCCTTCGCCGACGGTGACCACGATCAGCGCCCCGGCGGGCACGGTGACCGGCTGCGCGGTCGACGTGCCGTTCGTCGTCGACCAGGTCGTCACCGACGAGATCGTGGGCGCGGTCGCCCCCGACCCACCCGACGACCCCCGGTACAGGGCCAGCATGGTGTTCCACCGGTTCGCGGCGGTCGGCACGATCGTGCCCGAGGCGTAGCCGGTGCCCGACGTGTGGTCGGCCGACACCGTCGACTCGGTCGGCCGGTCACCGAGCCCGCTGTAGCAGTACGGCAACCCGACCGCGTGACACGGCGTCGACCAGGTGAACGTGGCCGTGGTGTCCCCGGCCTGCTTACGTCGGCGCAGGATCGCCAGGTGGGAGCCGGACGAGCCACCCTCGCCGTTCTGCTGTTCGAGCACCCACCCGGTCGGCGCGACCAGCGGGGTGCTCTGCTCGCAGGCCAGCCCGATCGCGGCGAAACACCACTCCCCGACCGGGGCGTTGGTGAAGTCCAACGTCACACTGGTGGTGGCGGCGTTCGCGAGCACGGTCGACCCGACCCACGGCGCGGCCAACGTCGTCGGGGTGCCGAACCCGTCGTTGTCCCAGTCGACGAGGACCTGTCCGGTGATGCGCCGCGCCGGGGAGGTGATCGCGGCGGCCAGGTCGGCGCTGACGCTATACAAGGTCACTCACATCCACGAGTGTCGCTTCCATGTCGCGGTAGCCGGCGAACTGCACCTTCGACGCCATGTCGACGATCGCGACCAGCGGCACCCCGTCGCCGGGCGCGTCGGTGGCGTCGTCACCACCGATGTCCAGCCGCGCCCCACCCAGGTACATGGCGGTGGCGGTGGACACGCTGGTCGGGTCGACCTGCACCCGAGGTTCGATGTAGACGGTGCCCGCCGGTGGTGTCGCGGTCACCGTGAACCGCGACCACGCCGACGTGGACAACGCCGTGTACGTGCTCGTCGCGGTGGACAACACCGCCGCGTTGACGTCAAGGAACTGGATCGCCACGCGGGCACGCAGCGTGGTCTGCCCGTGCAGCCGCGCCCAGAATGTGACCTGTTCCGGTTGCGGCCACGCGATGTACGACCGGTCGGCCGACGACGACGCGACCAGCCGCAAAATGCCCTGCGTCACCGTCGCCGGCAGGCTGTGTTTGATCGACGTGGTGCCCTGGTACACGACCGAGGTCGACGTCGACAGGGACTCGGTGCCGGCCAGCACCGCGAACCCGGTGGTGTTGCCCAACGCGTTGCCACCCGACGCCTGGTTGCGGGTCAGGTAGTTGTCGCAGTTCGGGTCGATCAGGGTGAACGGTGGCGGGCCGAGGTGCCCGAGGAACAGGGCACGCAGATACGACCGTTCGGTCAACGTCAGGTACGACCAGGAGAACTTCCAGGTGCGGGTCGGTCGGATGCCCTGGTCGACGGCCGCGCCGCCGCCGATCAGCTTGTGGACCGTCGCGCCGAAGTCCTCCACACCCGGTTCGTAGCCGCGCAGCGGATACGCGAACGATGACAACGCGCCGGGCCGGCCAAGGTAGTACACGCCCACGTCAGCCCTCCCACTCCACGCGCCGCTGCGCGGCGGTCACCGCGTGCGCCAACTCCCGCTCGCCGACCTTGACGGTGATGTCGTGCCCCTGCTCGATCGCGGCGTGGATCGCGGCGAGCAGCCGCACCACATCGCGCATCGTGTCGTGGGTGGTGACGTTCTCCGGCTTGCCGGTGCCGTTGTAGACCGACGACCAGCCCGGCATCAGCGGCCCACCGTTGTCGTAGCCGCGCGGAGGCAGGTTCGGGTTGGCCTGCTGCACCGCGAAGATCGACCCGTAGCGGGCACGGATGTAGTTGATACCGGCGACGATGTTCGCGACCGGGTTGAACGGGTCGTTGGGCAGCCGGGGATCGCGGTACGCGGCGAACGTCGGGCCGATGGTTTGCATCAGACCCATCGACGGATGCCCGGCGCGGGCGTTGGCGTCCCACAGGTTGATCGCCCTCGGGTTGCCGCCCGACTCGCGGCCGATCAGTACCGACAGCGGGCCGATCCACGACGGACCCACCCCGGTCAACGCGACAGCCGCCGCGATCCACTGCGCCAACGCCCCGGACGGCGCGCCACCACCGGCGAACATCGAGCCGAGACTGTGGGTGACGAAATCGGCGATGACCGACACCATCTTGCGGGGGATCGCGGTCAGCAGCTTCACGAAATCACCGTTGCCGAACGCCCCGGCGATACCGTTGATCGCCCCACCGACCTTGCCGAGCAGCCACTTCGCGGGGCTGGTGAAGATGCCGAGGATATCGCCGATCGCGCCGCCGATCGCGCCGACGATGCCACCGGAGGCGAACCCGGTGATCGGCTCGCCGCGTCGTGCTGCCGCGTTCCACGCCAGGAACCGATCCTTGCCGATCTGGCGAACCAGTTCGGGCACGGCCACACCCTCGCCCTTGGACAGCATCGCCGGGATGGTGTCCCGGCCCGGTTCGTAGCCGTCGAGCACACCACCGGAGGCGAGCCCGTGGAACACCGGGGCCACGGCACCGGCACCGATCTCGTGGACGGCACCCAGGTGCGGCGCGCCGGGGAACACCCCGGCCACCGCGTTCCACGCGTTGATGATCCCATCGTTGATCACGTAGCGGATCACCCAGTTCACCGGGGTCTTCGCCAGGTTCTGCACCCGCGCCCACGCCGCGCCGACCGCGTTGGCTCCGGCGTTCCACGCGTTCGGCACGTCCCGCGTAATGAACCGGATCATGAAGTCGAGCACCGGTCGGATGCCCCGGTTCCACACCCAGTCGATTGTGGACTGGATGCCGTGCCACACCGGTTCGATGACGTTGTGCCACAGCCAGGTGAACGCCGGGGCGACCAGGTTCTCGATGAACCACTTCACCGCCCGGAAGATCGGCAGAATGTAGTAGTTCCAGTACGCGCCGATCGCGGCCTGAATACCGTTCCACACCGGTTCGATGACGTTGTGCCACAGCCACACGAACGCGGGGGCGACCACACCCACGATGAACGCCCGGATCGCGTTGAACACCGGCGACAGCACGTTGTTCCACGCGAACGACGCGGCGGCCTGGATGCCGTGCCAGGCGGCCTCGACGACGTTGCGGAACCCCTGGAAGTGGGTCCAGGCGTAGATCAGCGCGCCGACCAGCAGGCCGAGCAGCGCGATGACCAGCCCGAGCGGCGACACGGTGAACGCCAGCGACAGGGCCAGCCACGCCACCCGCACCACACCGATCACCGCCGACGCGAGCCGGAACGCGGTCACCGCGGCCAGCACGTACGGGGCGATCGGCAGCAGGGTGGTCGCCAACGTCACCAGGATCGGCACCAACGCCTTGATGATCGCCACCACGATCGGTAGCACCTGCGCGGCCATGTGAACGAACGTCGCGGCGACCTGCCCGAGCACCGGGGCCAGGTCGCGGAACGCTTTCGCCAACACCGGCATCAGCGGTTGCAGGTTCGCGGCGAGGATCACCGCGAACTGGCGGATCGACGGCAGCAACGCCGAGATGACCTGCGTCAGCCCGGTCGCCAGGGTGGTGATCAGGTTGCGGACCACCGGCACCAGCGGCGACACCGCCAGCAGCAGTTGCACCAGCACCGGCCACAGTTGCCGCAGCACCGAGAAGAACAGCCCACCGGCCACGTTCAACGCGGCGAACACCGTCTTGAGCACCTCGACGCCCTGCGTGGAGCGCAGGAACGCGGCGGCCTGCCCGGTCAGGTTCACCAGGGTCGTCAGGAACGTGTGCCCGTAGACGTTCGCCACCCCGAAGATCGACCCGATGATCGACCCGACGTTGAGCACCAGGTTGCCCAGGTCGCGCAGCACCCGAATCGCGTTGTTCAGCCACACCGTCAACTGGCCGGTGGACTGCGCCCGGATGATGAACGCGTCGAACCGCTGCGCCAACGCGGTGAACCCGGTGCCCAGCGCGGCGACCACCGGCGCACCGGCGGACAGCAGCACCCCGAACGCGTGCGCCAGGTAGATCACCCCGGTCGACGCGCGGCCGATGGACACCCCGGTGGCGTCGAGCACCGTCGACACACCCTGCACCAGCGCGCCGTTACGCGCGGCGGTGCCCAGCCCGAGCGCAAACCGGTTGATGCCGTCGGCGACGTGCGGCAGGTGCGCGGTCAGCAGCGGGAACCACAGCGACGCCAACGCGGCGATCTGCACGTTGAACCCGGCGAAGACATGCTGCTGCACGGTCCTCTGTAGACGCTCGAATTGCGGGTTCAGACCGCCGATCTCTTTCGCGAGGTTCTGCGCCTCCGGGGTCAGCTCTTTGAACGCGTTCGCGATCTTCTTCGGGTCGCCGGACGCGACCGCCGAGATCGCCTTGCCGACACCGTGGAACGCCAACGCCAGCACCCCACCGGCGGCAGCCGCGCCGACGAACGCGGCCGGCGCGGCGACCGCGATACCAGCGACCTCGGTCAACGCCGACGCGAGCCCGAGAATCTGCGGCGACGCGGTCACCGCCGCCGCGCCCAACGCGACCCACTTCGAGCCGAGCAGCGAGATCGACGCGGCCAGCCGGGTGAACACTTCTTCACGGATCGAGTTGGAGAACTCGTCTTTGAACTGGCGTCCGGCGGCGTTACCGACCTTGCGGCCGATCTCGTGCCCTTCGGCTTCCAGTTCGGCGGTGTTCGCGTCGACCTTCGGACGCACCCGCACGAACACGTCGGCGAGACTCACGCGACGTCACCTCCGACCACCAACCCGTAGAGCGGCGAGCAGTTCAGCCCGCTCCGGGTCGACCGGTTCGGGAGGTTCGTTCAGCCACGTCTCGAACTCGTCGAGCGCGTCGTCCACTGTGGGCAGGTCGCCGTCGCCACCGGCGGCTTTGAACGTGGCCGCCACCAGGCGTTCGTTGAGCGCCCGCTGCTCGACCTGGTCGCGCAGCAGGGTGTACGCCACGTCGCACAGTTCGGCGAGACTCAGCTCGTCGGCGGTGCCTCGTTCGCATGCACGATCGCCAACGCCAGGTCCGGTCGGGCCTGCCCCTGCAACCGTGCGATGACCCGCTCCACCTGCGATGAGCCGCCCGTTGATGTAGTGGCGATGTTCGGCCGCCCAGGCGACGAGTCGGAGGGCGGCGTGGTAGGGCGGTCGGCCATCGCCGCGAGCAGCAGTTGCGACACTTCGATCAGGTCTTCGACGTTCTGCCGGTTGTCCAACGCCAACTGCCAGAACGCGTCGAAGTCATCCGGGTGGATGATCTTTCGGAAGAAGTCCATCGTCGCGATCACAGCCTCGGGGCTGTTCTCGTCGATCGTGGCGGCCTTGTTCATCACGTCGAGCAGCAGCGTGCTCGACACCTTCGGGTTCACCCTGACCTCGGTGCCGAAGTAGTCGAATGTGTCGTCGGCGTCCGGCTTCGTCTTGCCGAACGACCCCAGGTGCCTACCCACAGTGGATCATCCCTTCCCCGGTCTATTCGTTGATGCCGAGGACACGGCGGCCCTCGGGGCTGGTACGCGGGGCCACCTTCGGCGGGTCTTCCAGGTGGTAGCCGTGCCGGATCACGTTGGAGTGCGGCACCGGATGCCCGACGTCGTAGGCCAGGGCGTTGCCGTGCGGGATCGGTTCGACGGCCACCCAGTGCCCCCACTCGTCGACCTGCTGCTGCCGGTACTCGTCGACGTCGGACGGGGCGGGTGGCGTCGGGGTGCCCTCGGGGGCGTTGTCGGCGGTCGGCTTGACTTTGTCGCTGGCGGCCATGAGCTGCCTCTCTTTCACATTGATTCGGCTGCGTGTTTGAGGAAGTGCTTCGCGCGCACGTACTTGGTTCCGTCTTCCTGGAACCGCATGTAGTCGTAGAGCCGGTCCCACGACACGACCGCGTCATCCACCACCATTTCGGCGTGGATTGATGCGGCGCCTGCGCCGGTGCGTTTCGGGGCCAGATAGGCGGCCAGCCGGGCCACCTGGTCGCCGACGTCACGCACCCCGGCGCGGGCGTCGTCGCTGGACGCCAACTCGGCGTACGCGGCCGGGTTGACGATGACGGTGATGTCGAGGTCGTCGGTGGCGGACATCAGAGGTAGCTCTCCACCTGGATTTGCAGCCCGAGCGGGGTGGTTGTCTCCCGGTCGGACGGGAAGTAGTCGCCCATGCCCCGTTCGATGGACAGGAACATCAGTTTCAGCCCGAGGCTCGGGTTGGCGGCCAGGTCGGCGGCGAACGCGTCGGCGGCGTCCTCGACGATGGTGTCGCTGGTGCGGGCGTCGTCGTCGGGGTCGACCAGCCGGAAGTAGATGCCGACGGTGGCGACCTCGTAGCGCAGCACGCCGCGTTCGGCAGCGCCTTCGGTCTGCTGGAACGTCACTCCCCCGCCGTAGACGCACTTCCAGTCCGGCATCGCCGGGTACCGGTAGGCGACCTGCCAGCCGTCGAGTGGCTGCCCGGTGCCGGCCAGCGTCGCCAGCCGGTCGATCAGGGCACGTTTCGCGGCGTACGCGTTCGTCGACTTCACGCTGCTCCTACTCGGGGGTGGTGGCGTAGCTGGATGAGTCGATCAGCGCGGCGACGCGGACGCTGCCGCCGACGGTGCCGGTGCCGTGCCGGCCGGTGCCGGTGATCACTGCGGTTGAGCCGCCCGAGCTGTCGACGTACCTCGGTGGCGGGGTGACGCTGGCGAGCCCGGTGCCGGTCGCGGTGCCGGTCGCGGAACTGGCGAGGGTGACGGCGAGCGCGGCCGTGCCGGTGGCCGTGGCGGCGGCGGGTGCGCCGAGGGTGACCCGGACGGTCGCCGAGCTGGTCGCGGTACCGGCGGCCTGCCCGGTCACCGTGTTGCTCGCGGACGCGCTGCCGGTGCCCGTGCCGCTGCCGGCGGTGGCCGCGCCGAGGGTGACCCACACGGTGCCCGACCCGGCGGCGGTGCCGGCGCTGCGCGCGCCGAGCGTGGGCCTGGCGGTGCCGCTGCCCGAGCCGGCACCGGTGGTGGCCGCGCTGATCGTCGCGGCGGCGGTACCGGTGGCCGTGGCGGTGCCGGCGGCCGACCCGGTCGGGATGATGCTGGCCAGCCCGGTACCGGTCGCTGTGCCGGCCGCGCCAGCGCCGATGACGACGACCCCGGCGGTGCCCGTCGCCGAGCCCGTGCCGGCCGTGGCCACGCCGACGGTGGGCCGGCCTGTACCGGTGCCCAACGCGGACCCGGACGCGGCTGCGGCCATCGTGGCGGTCACGGCGGCGGTGCCCGACGCGGACCCGGTGGCCGTCGCGCCGACGCCAGGTCGGGCGGCGGCGGTACCGGTACCGGACCCGGCGGCGGCCACGCCGAGGGTGGGGCTGGCCGTGGCCGTGCCGGCGGCGCTGCCGGTCGCGGCCACGGCCAGCATCGGCCGGGCCGTGGTGGTGGCGGTACCAGACCCGGACGTCGACACGCCGACCGTCGCGGTGGCGGTGCCGGTGCCGGTGGCCGTGCCGGCGGCCGACCCGTTCTGTCCGGTGGGGCCACCGACCGTGCCGGTCGCCGCGGCGGTGCCGGTCGCCGTCCCGGCCGCGCGTGCGCCGACCGTCGGCGTGGCCGCACCGGTGCCGGTGCCGCCCGGCCCGGACGCGGACGCCGACGGGTACAAGGTGGTCGACGGGTACAAGGTGGTCGACGGGTACAGCGCCGTGCCGCCACCGCCGGTACCGGACCCGATGGTCGCGGTCGCCGTACCGGTGCCGGTCGCCGCGCCGGTCGCCGCGCCGTTCTGCACCGCCCCACCCGAGGCGACCTTGAATGTGGCGGTCGCGCCCATCCACTGCCGGTTCGCCGAGTCGGTGAACTTGCCTGCCTGGGTGCCGGTGGCCGCGACGAGCGTGGACTCCATCGCCGAGACGGTGTCTCTACCACCGGCCTTGGTGGTGAAGAAGTTCGAGAACCCGGTGCCGGCCGACAGCGTCGCGGCGGTGGTGCCGGCCACCGACACGGCAGCCACCACCACCTCGTTCGCCTGCGTCGTCGTCGCCGTGGCAGGCAGGGTGATGCTGGTGCCGGTGCCCGACCCGCCGTTCTGTACGTCCAGCGGCGCGGTGGTGTCCAGCCCGGTGTATTCCTGCGCGATCACCGCGCAGTCCGTCGCGGCGTTCGAGTTGAACGTCGCGGTCACGGTGTGCCCGGACCCGCCGGTGATGTTCTTCGCATACCACAGGCTGAACGTCGAGATACCGACAACCTCACGAATCTTGGTGTAGGTGTTGCCCTGGTTGTCCGACACGGCGGTGATGTTGTTCGCCACCCCGGCGTCGGTGGTCGCCAACACCACGATCAGGTTGCCGCTGCTCGTCGGGTTGGTGAACGCCGGTGTGGTGACCGTCCCGGTGCCGGCGGTCGACCCACCCATCGTGTTCTGCACGAACCCAGCCATCGGCCCACCCCGCGCCGCTACGCCGGGGTCACGAGCACGGCCGACGCGTTCCCCGCCCCACTGTTCGTGATCCACTTGCGGATCACGTTGCCGGCCGTCGCGATCGAGTTCGTGACCGTCGACCCGGTGTCGGCGAGCAGATTCACATGCTCGACGAGATTCGGGTTCGCCGTGTTCGTGCCGGTCTGCGAGATCAGGGTGAGGGCGGCCGACGAGTACAACTGGCCGACATGGCGAATGTGGTTGCTCGTCGCCCCGGCGTCGAACTTGAACGCCACGTTGCCGGCGACCTCCCGGCACTCGATGTAGTTGCAGTCGAACCGGTTACCCTGCCCGTTGTTGATCTGCACGAGGGTGTCGAACTGTTCCAGGTTGATGCCGATCCACTGGGTGTTGTTCACCTGGTCGATGCCGCCGACGTAGATACCGACCCCGCCGGTGGCGGCGCGGCGACGCCCGCGTCCGGGTGCGCTGCGACCCGCATCTGCTGCGTGAGTTGGATCGTGTAGTGCAGCGGGATCGTGTCGGTGCCGGTGGTGCCGTAGCCATACCCGCCGCCGTCGGTCTTCAGTTCGAGCGGCCGGTACGCGCGCACCCCGGCGCCGAGGTCGTGCCCGGTGGCGAGCCGGTCGGGGGTGGCGAGCATCCACGGAATGTCGACGTGAGGTCGGTACGGTCGACGGCCGCAAGGTGCTCACCAGGTCGTGGTACGACGTGGACCCGTTGCGCTGCCCGGACTGTGGCTGGCAGGTCCGCAAGGGTTGGCTGTACAGCACGTACGGGCTGTGGTACTCGGCGGTCGGGTCGACGACGGTCAGGTCCGGGTGGGCGTCGGCGAAGTCGGCGGCGATCACCGGTTCCCACCGGTGTCCGCGTCGCTGCCGGCGTGTCTCGCCGTCGCGGGTGCCGCGTTTCTTCGCCTGGTACAGCGAGTACGGCGATGCCCACGACGAGAACCCGAGCACGGCGGCCATCTCCGACGCGCCGATGCCGTGCCGGCGGCGGTCCAGCCACGCGGCCTCGCTGTCGAACACCTCCACCCGGTACGTCATCGCGACACGCGGTCCTTCCCGGCGTCGCGGTGCCGGTCGGCGTACTTGCAGGTGGCGAAGTGCGACTTGTACAGCCGCTTGCCGAAGTCCCGGTGGCTGGCCTTGCGCACCGTCGGCGGACGGTGTTCGCCCATGTCGACGAGCACCTGGTCGCCGGTCGGGTCCGGGTCGGCGTTGACCGGGGTGCGGTGCAGCTTCAGGGTCAGCGCCCACACGATCGGCGCGCCGCACGACGAGCAGGCGACGACGGGGTAGTCATGCGGCCGGTTGGTCACGGTCGCCTCCGAGGATGATCCGGGCGAGCTTGACGCGGGTGTCCAGGGACAGCGGCGGGTAGGCGTCGACCATGTCGCGCACCCGGTTCTCCGCTGCTAGTTCCTGTAGTTCGCGGCGTGCTTGTTCGCGTAGCTTCGGGTCTTTTGTCGCCGCGAGCCGGGCGCGGAGCCGGCGCACGCGGGCATCTTTCGGTATCGGCGCAGCAGCCATCGACGCCCCTCCCTGGGCAATTCGGGATGTATGCGTCGCTGGGGCCAGGTACCAGCAGTTCGACGCGCTGGCGGAAGCCACGCGTCCAGGGCCAATCGACACGCCCGCCCAGTCGTCGCTACCTTCGGTAGCCGGGTCCGTACGGGCCGGTCAAAGATGAAGCTAGCACCGTGAGCAGCGGCGATGCTACGAATTTGGCAACTGATTTGTCACTGCGGGTGACGCGGGCAGTGGATGATCTGGACTTCGGGTGTCCGATTCGTACGGCGAGACAGGACGTCGGTCGTCCGAACGTATGAGTAGAGGCCGGCACCCCGGTGGTTGTCCCTCCGCCCGGGGGTGCCGGCCTCCTATGTGTCACCAGCCCGCCGTTGCCCCATACCCCTCAGTGCCAGGCACGGCCGACCTGTTCCCCTTTCCCCGAACCTCCCGGCGGCCCGTCCCCCCCGCTCGGTTCGGTTGCGGTCACGCTACATCCTCGGTGCGCCACACCACCTCGACCCGACCGGGGTCGAACCGCGCCCCGTTGCCGCCGCGCCGCGCCGCCGGGCGCACCACGATCGCGGTCAGCAGCGTGCGCACCACCTCGCGCCGCGCGCCCATGTGCAGCCGATCCCACGCCTGGCGGATACCGACGTCGGGGTCCAGCAGCACCCGCAGCGTCGGCGGGGTCGCCGCGCGCACCGCCCGACGCTGCGCCTCGTCGATGCGCGGGGTGAGCTGTGCCTCGACGCGGGCAAGGGTGGCGGCGCTGATCTGCCCGGCGGCGTACTGGTCGGCGGCGGCGTCGAGCCGGGCGCGCAGTTCGGCGACCTCGGCACGCGCGGCGGTCACCTCCGCGTCGCTGCCGGCTACCAGGCTGAACGCCTCGCGCATATCCGGCTGCGACAACCGGTCCACGATCCGGTCGACGATCAGCTCGTCGACGGCGGATTCCTTCACCGTGACGCAGCCGAACCGCTGGCAGGCGTACTTGCCGCCGTGCGCGCCGAGCACACTTGCGCACACCGCGCAGGTGGCGATGCCGGTCAGCAGGTGCCGGGCGCGTCCCGGTCGGGTGGTGCGCCGCGCCGGGTCGGTCAATACCCGTTGCGCGGCGTACCAGACGTCGTCGGTGATCAGCGCCGGCCACACCGCGTCGTGCAGCACCCCCCGGTGGCGGCGCTTGCCGAAGTACACCGGGTTGACCGCCAGCCGGCGCACCGCCTTACGGTCCCACCGCCCACCGCCCGGTGCCGGCACGCCCCGCTGGTTGAGCCGTTCGGTCAGCACCGAGATCGGCACCCCCTCGCCCACCGCGGTGATCACCTCGCGGACGATCGGCGCGGTCGCCGGGTCCGGTTCCTGCTCGACCAACGTGCGGGTCACCGGGTGGTAGCGGCGCAGATAGCCGTACGGCACATGCCCCGACGGGCGGCCGGCGGCGGCCAGCGCGGCGTGCGCGCGGCGCAGCCGCATCGACATTTTCTCCGACTCGTACGCCGAGTCGATGCCGTCTTCGGCCAGCGACCGCCAGTCGCGCGGGTTCTGCGGGTCGTACAGCCGGTCGTGGCTGGTGATGTACAGCTTCACCCCGCCGTCGCGGCAGCGTCCCAGCAGCGGGAACCACGTCTCGGGGTCGCGGTCGCCGCGCGACGGTTCCCACAACACCAGCACGTCGAACCGGTGCGCGGCCAGGTCGGCGAGCAGCCGCGACCAGTTCTCCCGCTGCCGGCTGGCGAACCGCGACGCCGACTCCCCGTCGGAGTAGGCCACCGCCACCTGCCAGCCGTGCCGCTGGCACGCCCGCCGGTTCTCCGCTTCCTGCTCGGCGACCGACCGGGACTTATCTTTCGAGTTTCTGGCGTAGATGCCCGCGCGTTGTCGGTCCATGCCGGTAGCATAAACCTATACGGGGCGCTCCCCTGGGCCGGCGGTCAGGCGCTCGCCCGGTACGTGCTGGACCATCCCGACACGGTCGCCGGTCGCCGGGTCCTCGACCTGGCGACCGGCGGCGGACTGGTGGCGATCGCCGCCGGTCGGGCGGGCGCGGCACGCGTGTGCGCGTACGACGTCGACCCGCTGTCCGGGGCGGCGACGACACTGAACGCCTCGCTCAACCGGTCCGCGGTCACCGTCACCGTCGCCGACCCGCTCGACGGCGACCCGGACGAGGCGGACGTGATCCTGGCGGGCGACGTGTTCTACAGCCGGCAGATGGCGTCGCGGGTGCTCGACTTCCTCGACCGGGCGCGGCGGCGCGGCGTGGACGTGCTGGTCGGCGACCCGGGTCGGGCGTACCTGCCGCGCGAGCGGTTCGCCCCGGTCGCGGTGTACGACGTGCCGGTGAGCCGGGCGTTGGAGAGCGCGGACAGCAAGCGCACCACGGTGTGGCGGCTGGCACACGGACCGCGCTGAGGTCGGGTTGCGCCCGGCCGGCGCTCGGCGAGCCGGTCGGTCCGGGCGGGGGCCGCGTCACGCGTGGACGGAGTCCGATCCGGGTACTTGTCCAGCCGTGGTGGGCCGCACGACCGACGTCGAGACCCGGACCCAGGCGTCCGGGATCTCGGCGCGTCGGCGGGTCGCGGTGGCATTCGCGGTCGGGGTGGCGGTCGCGGTACCCGCCGGGTGGTTCGGTTCGGCGCTGCTCGCCCCGCTGATCGCCTGGTGTGTCGCTGCGGCGACGTACCTGACCTGGGTATGGCTGGCGATCTGGCGGCTGGACGCGGATCGCACCGCGCGGCAGGCGGTACGCGAGGACCCCAGTCGCGCCGCCGCCGACGTCGTGCTGCTGTCCGCGGCGGTGGCGAGCCTCGCGGCGGTCGCGATCGTCGTGGTCCGCGCCACCCACACCTCGGGTACCCACAAGGCGCTGCAGGTCTTCCTCGTCGTGGCGAGCGTCCTGCTGGCGTGGACGATCGTGCACACCACGTTCACGCTGCGGTACGCCCACATGTACTACACGGGTCCGGACGGCGGCGTGAACTTCAACCAGGACGCCCCGCCCCAGTACTCGGACTTCGCGTACCTCGCGTTCACCGTCGGGATGACGTTCCAGGTGTCGGACACGAACCTGACCACGCCGCAGATGCGCGCCACGGCGCTGCGTCACGCCCTGCTGTCGTACCTGTTCGGCGCGGTCATCCTGGCGACCACGATCAACCTGGTCGCAGGGCTGAGCAGGTAGCCAACCGCCATACTGGGTGGCCGTGGGCAGGAGCAGGCGCGCGCCGGCGGAAGTGATCGAGCAGATCGAGTCGGGCACCGCCCGGCTCGTGCCGGACGGCGACCGTCCCAGGGCGTGGACGTTGCTGGTGGACGGCACCCCGCAGTCGCACGTCGACCTGGACGACCCGGCGTACCTGGAGTTCGAGTACATGCGCCGGATCGCGTCCGTGCTCGACACGGCGGCGCCGCCGGGGGTACCGCTGCGGGTGCTGCACCTGGGCGGCGGGGCGCTGAGCCTGGCCCGGTACGTGGCGGCCACCCGCCCAGGCTCGGTGCAGCGGGTGGTGGAGCGGGACGCCGCCCTGGTGGATCTGGTGCGCCGGCAGTTGCCGTTGCCGCGCGGAGCGGAGGTACGGGTGCGGGTCGGCGACGCCCGTGCCGTCGTGGAGCGGACCGCAGCCGCCCGGTACGACGTGGTCCTCACCGACGTGTACGTGTCCGGACGCATCCCGTCCAGCGTGAGCACCGTCGAGTTCGCCCGCGCGGTGGCGCGGGTGCTGCGCCCCGGCGGGCGGTACGCGGTGAACGTCGCCGACGCCCCGCCCCTGGCGTACACCCGACGGCAGGTCGCCACCCTGCGCGCCGTGTTCGACCAGGTCTGCCTCATGGCGGAGCCGGGCGTGCTGCGCGGGCGGCGGTACGGCAACGTCGTGCTGGTCGCCGCCGCGCGCGACGTCGACCTGCGGATGGGCGACCTCGCCACCGCCGCCGCGCGCGACCCGTTTCCCGGTCGGCTGCTGTCCGGATCGGACCTGGACCGGTTCGTCAGCGGGTCGCGACCGGTGACCGACGCGGCGGCGACCGACTCGCCCGCTCCCCCGCCCGGACTGTTCACCTGAACCGTGCGGCGGGGGCCCGCCGAGGCTGGGGGCGCCCCCTGCCGGGCAGTCAGCGGTCAGGGATGGCCGCCTCGCGAAGGGATCACGCCTGACCGCCTGGAGCGGGGCAGCCGTCCCTGACCCTCGGGGCGCGTCAGACCCGGACGCCGACGCGCTGCAGTCGGATCTGCCACACGTCGGGGCCCGCCTGCAGCCACTCCATCTCGACCGCGCCGTGGTACCGCTGCTCGATCTGAGCCAGCAGCGGCATCGGCGCGTGCGGGGCGACCAGCACCACCGCCCGGCCGGGGGCGAGCTGGTCCAGCGCGGACAGCACCAGGGCGTGCCGCTGTGCGTGCGGGACGTCGCGGACGTCCACCCGAGGGTCGATGGTGAGCATGTCGGCGCCGCCCGGGGCGGTTCGGCTCGCCGCGTCGCCGCCGCAGCCGCAGCCGCCGCACCCGCACCCGCCGGACTGCGCCGGCTCGTCGTGCCCGCCCCCGCCGAGCAGGTCGTGCATGCCGCCGAGCAGGTCGGCGAGCGAGTCCCGACCGCTGTCGAGGATGAGCGGGACGACCAGGTCGTTCTCCTTGGCGAGGTGGGCGTGGAACAGCGCGGCCAGGGCTCGGGCGGTGGCGCCGGCGCGTACCGGTGACGCGGCGCGGTCCAGTTCCTCGACCAGGCTCATGATCACCCGGTGTTCGCCCAGCATGCCGCCGACCAGCAGGCGACCCTCGGGTACCGCGGCCGCCGCCGGGTACAGCACGTCCTCCTCGGCTCGGGCGTGCGGCACCAGTTCGCCGCGCAGGAACGCCAGCAACTGGCGGCGCGCCTGTTCGGCTTCCTGGGCGTACCCCTCCTCCACGAGCGCGAGCAGCGCCTCGGTACGCCCGTCGAGCGCCTCGGCGAGTTGCGCGTGGTGCCGGACGACGGCGGCGGCCGCGTCCCGGTCACGCTGATCTGTCATCGGATCCTCCCAGTTTTGAGGTCTTCAACCGTTGTAACCTTAGTTCCCGTGGAAACCGATCGAGTAGGGCCCTCCGGGGAGACCGTCGACACGCCCCGCCACCGCGCCCTCGCGTCCACCACGAGGGTGGCGATCCTGCACCTGGTTCGCCGTGCCGAGGGCGGCATGACCGCCGCCGATGTCGCCGCCGACACCGGGTTGCACCTGACCACCGTGCGCGAGCACCTCGACCGGCTCGCCGAGGCGGGTCTGCTCACGCGGTACCGGCGCGCCAACGGCTCACCGGGTCGCCCAGCCTGGCGGTACCGCGCCGCGGCACCCCCCGAGCCGTCGACGGCGCCGCCGGGGCCGTACCGGGAACTCGCCGCCGCTCTGGTCGGTCACCTCGCCCGCACCCACCCGGACCCGCCTGCCGCCGGCGTGTCCGCCGGGCAGGACTGGGGCCGCAAGCTCGCCGCCGGTCAACCGGAGCGCGACCGCGGCGCGGACGCGCACCAGAACCCGGCGCGACGCGTCGACACCGCGATCAAGGTGCTCGACCAGCTCGGCTTCAGCCCGCGCGTGGTGGACCGCGACGCCCGCCAGACCCGGATGCACCTGTACACCTGTCCGTTCCTCGACCTCGTCGACGGCGCACAGGACGTGGTGTGCGGCGTCCACCTCGGCGTGATCCGGGGCGCGGTCGGCGCGGTCGGCGGCGCGCCCGAGGACGCCGACCTCGAACCGTTCGGCGCGCCGCACGCCTGCGTCGTCCGGGTCGCCACGCCCCGCACCCCGCCGGCATGAGCGTCCGCTCCGGGGTACCCACCCCGCTCCGCCTGCCCGTGCTGGCGTGTGCCGGTCTCGCGCTGCTCGGCGGGCTGTACGCGGCGCTGCTGCTGCTCGGGCTGCCGGTACCGGCGCCGCGACCGGACCTCGCCGCCGTGCACGGACCGGTCATGGTGCTCGGCTTCGTCGGTACCCTGATCGCCCTGGAACGCGCGGTCGCCCTCGGCGCGCGCTGGGCGCTGGTCGCGCCGAGCGCCGCCGGACTCGGCGCGCTGGTGCTGCTCGGTACCGGACCGACCGTGGCGGGCAAGCTGCTGCTCGCCGTCGGCGGCGTCGGTCTGCTCGGGGTGTACGCGGCGCTGTGGCGCCGCCAGCCCAGCGTGGCGCTGCTCGCGCAGGCAGCCGGCGCGTTCGCCTGGTACGCGGCGGCGCTGCTGTGGCTGGGCGGGTTCACCGTCGCCGAGACGCTGCCCTGGCTCGCCGGCTTCGTCGTGCTCACCATCGCCGGTGAACGGCTGGAACTCGCGCACCTGTCGATGCCGGCGCACGCCGAGCGCCGGTTCGTCGCGGTCCTGGTCGCCCTGGTCGTCGGCGCCACCGCCGCCACGCTCTGGCCGAAGCCCGGTCACCAGGTACTCGGGCTCGCGCTGCTCGCCACCGTCGCGTGGCTCGCCGGCTACGACGTGGCGCGCCGCACGGTACGCGGGCGCGGGCTGCCCCGGTTCGTGGCGGTCGGGCTGCTCGCCGGGTACGGCTGGCTCGCGCTGGCCGGGCTGCTGTGGGCCGGCACCGGTCCGAGCAGCGCCGGTCCCCGGTACGACGCCGTCCTGCACGCGATCTTCCTCGGCTTCGTGATCTCGATGATCTTCGTACACGCGCCGGTGATCATGCCCGCCGTGCTGCGCCGCCCGCTGCCGTACCACCCGGTGCTGTACGCGCCGCTGCTGCTGCTGCACGCCTCGCTGCTGACCCGGCTCGCGCTCGGCGACCTCGCCGGGCTGACCGTGGTCTGGCAGTGGTCGGCGATCGCGAACGAGGCAGCGCTGCTCGGCTTCGTCGGCTGCGCCGCCGCTCTCGCCCTACGCGGACGGACCCGACCGCGACCCGCCGCCGCGCCGCAGGCGGTGACCGTCGCATGATCAGCGTGACGCGGCAGCCGACCGGGGCGGCGACGCCCACCGGTACCGGGCGGGCGACCTGGCATCGGCGTGCCGGCGCGGTACCGGTCGCCTACCTGCTCGCCATCGTCGGCGTCGGGTTCGCCCACCCGTTCCTGCCCGCCTGGCAGTGGCTGGTGATCCACCTGCTGCTGCTCGGCGCGGCGACCAACGCGATCCTGGTCTGGAGCACCCATTTCGCCGCGGCGGTGCTGCGGGTACCGGCACCGACCAGCCGGCGTGCCGAGGCGGCACGGTTGGTCGCCCTCAACGTCGGCGTGGTCGCGGTGCTCGTCGGCGGTACCACCGGTCCGGTGTGGCTCGCCCTCGCCGGGGCTGCCGTGGTGTTCGCCGCGCTCGTCGCGCACCTGTGGGCGTTGGCGGCGCGACTGCGCCACGCGCTGCCGGCGCGGTTCGCGGTGACGGTGCGCTACTACCTCGCGGCGGGGATGGCGCTGCTGGTCGGGGTACCGGTGGGCGCCTGGATGCTGGTGCTCGACGACGCCCGGCGACCCCGGCTGCTGCTGTTCCACGCGCATGTCAACCTGCTCGGCTGGATCACGCTGACCGTGCTGGGCACCCTGCTCACGCTGTGGCCGACGGTGCTGCGGACCCGGATGGCGGACGGCGCGGCGACCGCCGCGACGCGGGCGCTGCCGCCGGTCGTGGCGGGACTGGCGCTGCTCGGTACCGGGCTGCTCGCCTGGTGGCCGCTGGTCGCCGTCGCCGGTCTCGCGGTGTTCGCGGTCGGCGCCGGGATCGGTGCGGTACCTGGGATCGTCGCCGCCCGGCAACGTCCGCCCGCCTCGTTCGCGACGTGGTCGATCGCGTGCGGTACCGGTTGGCTCGCGGTCGCCCTGGCGATGGACGCGGTCACCCTGCTGACCGCCCGCACCGCGACGGACGCGGCGGACGCGTTCGGTACCGTGCTCGTCCCGTTCCTCGCCGGCTTCGTCGGTCAGGTCCTCGTCGGTGCGCTGTCGTACCTGCTGCCGATGGCGCTCGGCGGCGGACCGGCAGCGGTGCGCGAACGTGCCGCCACGCTCGACCGGTACTGGTCGCAGCGGGTCACCATGGGCAACCTCGCGCTGGTCGTGTTCCTGCTGCCGGTACCGCCGTACGTGCGGATCACCACGTCGATGCTGGTCCTCGTCGCGCTGATCCAGTTCCTCGTCCCCGCTGTCCGGGTGCTGTCCACCCACCGGAGGTAGCTCGCGTGTCCACCTCGCCCAGTCACTCCGACGGTATGCCGCCGCGCGGTCCGCTCGGCGGCATCGCCGCCGGCGTCGCGCTGGTGCTGCTCGCCGTCCTGATCGGGGTGGTCGGCCAACGCGTCGCCGAGCCCGCCGCCCGAACCACCGCCGACCCGGTCGCCCCGACCGGACACACCACCTCGGTCGAGGTCACCGCGAAGGACATGCGCTTCCACCCGGACCACGTCGCGGTGCCGCGCGGCGACCGGCTGGTCGTCACGTTGCGCAACCAGGACGACAAGCGCCACGACCTGGTGCTCGCCAACGGCGCGAAGACGCCGCTGGTCGCGCCGGGCGCGAGCGCGCGACTCGACGCCGGGGTGATCGGCACGAACGTGGACGGCTGGTGTTCGGTGCCCGGTCACCGCCAGGCGGGGATGACCCTCACCGTGACTGTCGACGGCGCGCCCGTCGCCCACGGCGACAGCGGGTCACCGAGCCCCGCCGCCGCTGCCCGGATCGATCCGATGGCGGACCCCGGACCGGGTTTCACCGCCCGCGACGCGTCGCTGCCCCCCGCGTCCGGCGAGCACGTGCACCGGGTCACCCTGCAAGTGCGCGAGGTGGAACGCGAGGTGTCGCCCGGCGTCACCCAGAAGCTGTGGACGTTCGGCGGCACCGCGCCCGGTCCGGTCCTGCACGGTCACGTCGGCGACGTGTTCGAGGTGACCCTGGTCAACGACGGGTCGATGGAGCACAGCATCGACTTCCACGCCGGGGCGCTCGCCCCGGACCAGCCGATGCGGTCCATCCCGCCGGGGCAGAGCCTGGTGTACCGGTTCACCGCGGGCAGAGCCGGGATCTGGATGTACCACTGCGCGACGATGCCGATGCTGGAGCACGTCGGCAACGGCATGTACGGCGCGGTGGTGATCGACCCGCCGGGCCTGGCTCCGGTCGCGCACGAGTACGTGCTGGTGCAGTCCGAGTTGTACCTGGGCGCCCAGGGGCAGCCCGGCGACCTGGCGAAGATGCGCGCCGACCAGCCCGACGCGGTCGTCTTCAACGGGTACGTGTCGCAGTACGTCCACCGCCCGCTGACCGCCGGGGCAGGCGAGCGGGTGCGGTTCTGGGTCCTCGACGCCGGACCGAACCGGGCCAGCGCGTTCCACGTGGTCGGCGCGCAGTTCGACACGGTGTACAAGGAAGGCGCCTATCTGCTGCGACCCGGTACCCCCGGCGGCGCGCAGGAACTGGACCTCTCCCCCGCCGGCGGCGGGTTCGTCGAGACGGTGTTCCCGCAGCCGGGGCACTACCCGTTCCTCAGCCATGTGCTGGTGGACGCCGAGCGCGGCGCGCGCGGGGTAATCGAGGTCACCCGCTGACCGACGATCCTCGGAAATATGGGGTCCTACCTGGGAAAACGCCCTCCTGGGCGGGTCCGGTGCTGGAAGCATGAGTCGGCATGGGACATGGTTTCACCGCACAGCGGGTGTGGCACGCGGTCCGGCCGGGAAGTGTCTTCCGGCGGGCGGTCAACCCCTGGAGGAGGAGAGCCATGTCGGGCATGGACATCAACGGTGCGACGCCGGTCTCCGCGAATCCCGGCGAGCGGGCACTGCTCGTGTTCGTGGGCGCGCTGGTGATTCTCGGCGTGATGGCGATGCTGGCGGTCCTGGGCTGACGTCTGCCCGGTGCGCTCACCGGGTGTCGGGGCTCAGCGTCAGCGCCTGCGGTCGCGCCGGGCGCGGTTCGGGCAGTCGCAGCGGCTCGCGACCGGGCACGATCGCCCCGAGCACGCGCCCGCCGGCGCTGCCGGTACACGACGGCACGTCGCCCGCCAGTCCGTGCGCGGTCAGCCAGCCGAGCAGCGCGAACGCGACAGCTTCCTTGGCGTCGGGGCGCACCCCGAGCGTGTCGGCGGTACCGATGCGCACCCCGTCCAGCCGCCGCGCCAGCATCGCCATGAGGGTCGGGTTGGCGCACCCGCCGCCCGAGGCGATCAGCGTGTCCACCTGGTACCGGCGGACCTCGGCGGCGACCGCGGCCGCGGTGAGCGCGGTGACGGTGGCGACCACGTCCTCGTCGGGCAGCCCCGGGTGGCGGGCCAGCACCCGGTCGAGGTACCCGGCGTGGAACAGCTCCTTGCCGGTGGTCTTCGGCGCGGGCAGCGCGTAGTACGGGTCGGCGAGCAGGTCGTCGAGCAGGTCGTCGTCGACCCGACCGGCGGCGGCGAGTCGACCGTCGACGTCGAAACGCAGCCGACCGCCGCTGGCGCGGATCGCCGCCGCGTCGATGAGCGCGTTCGCCGGACCGGTGTCGTACGCGACGGGCGCGCCGCCGCCCGGCGGTCGGGGCACCGTGATGTTCGCGATACCGCCCAGGTTGAGCGCGGCGGCGCGACCGGGCAGCCCGGCCAGCAGCATCAGGTCCAGGACCGCGACCAGGGGCGCGCCCTGCCCGCCCGCCGCTACGTCGCGGCTGCGCAGGTCGGCGACGACGGGCAGCCCGGTCCGTTCGGCGATCCACGCCGGCTGGCCGATCTGGAGGGTGCCGAGCACCCGCCCGGCGTCGACCCAGTGGTACACCGTCTGCCCGTGCGAGCAGACCAGGTCCGCGCCGCCGGACCGGTCCAGCGCGGCGCACGCCGCGTCGGCGAACGCCTGCCCGATCAGGGTGTCCAGGGCGCACACCTCGGCGAGGGTCACCTCGGCGGGCGGCAGGGCACGCATCAGGCGCTCGCGCAGCTCGTCCGGGTACGGCGTGCTCGCCGCGTACCGGACGCCGCCGTGCAGCGTGTCCCCGGTGACGGCGAAGTCGACGACCGCGACGTCGACCCCGTCGTGCGACGTACCGGAGATCATGCCGAGCACCTTCACGGCGCCCCCGCCAACGCGTCGCGCAGCCGACCGCCGTGCGCGGCGAGCCGGCGCCGCGCCTCGTCCAGCCCGACCGACCAGGTCAGCATCACGATCGCGGCTTTGACGTCCAACTGGGCCTCGTCCAGCGCGGCGCCCGCCTCGGCGGCGGGCACGGCGGCGACCCGCTGGATGATGCGTACCGCCCGGTCGCGCAGCTTCGCGTTGGTGACCCGCACGTCGACCATCAGGTTGTCGTACGCCTTGCCCAGCCGGATCATGGCGACCGTGCTGATCATGTTGAGGACCAGCTTCTGGGCGGTACCGGCCTTGAGCCGGGTCGACCCCGCCAGCACCTCGGGACCGGTCAGCACCTCGATCGGCAGGTCCACGGCGGCGCTGAGCGGGGCGGGCGAGGTACAGGACAGCCCGACGGTCAGCGCGCCGCGCTGCCGCGCGGCGCGCACCGCGCCTAGCACGAACGGGGTGCGCCCGCTGGCGGCGATACCGACGACGGCGTCGGTATCGTCCACGCCGATGTCGGCCAGCGCCGCCCCGCCCGCCTCGGCGTCGTCCTCGGCGCCCTCCCGCGCCTGGAACAGCGCACCGGAACCGCCTGCCAGGACCGAGCGCACCCGTTCGGGCGGGGTGCCGAACGTGGGCGGGCATTCGGCGGCGTCCAGCACCCCGAGCCGCCCGGCGGTACCGGCGCCGACGTAGATCAGCCGTCCCCCGGACGCGAGCCGCTCGGTGATCGCCTCGATCGCGGGCACGATGGCGGGCAGCGCGGCGCGTACCGCGCCCGGTACTGTCGCATCCGCCTCGTTCATCAGCTGTGCGAGCCGCTCCACGGAGGCGGTGTCCAGCCCCTGGTACCGGCTGTCGATCTGTTCGGTCAGCGGCAGTCCCGGCGGGTCGGCGGCGCGCCGACCAAGCACATCGGTCATCGAGGTCCGTTTCTCGGGTCGAGGGCGTACCGAGGTCAGCCGGCGACCGGCAACCCGGCGGCGACGAGTGCCCGGCATCTGCCCACCGGCGAGCCCAGCGCGGTGCACAGCGTCACGACGGTTCCCTTCGGTCTGCTTCGCGGCCTCGACGCCGCGACCGCCCGCACCCTGCCGAAGCAGGGTGCGGGCGGGGCGGATGGCTAGGCGACGAGTATCGGAACCGAGCGCCGGCTATGTCAATAGTTGTCGCCGGCTTGGCAGACGATGGCAATTATTGCCAACCGGCTGATAGCCTGCCCTGGTGCGATCTCTGCGCGACCTCCTCGCCGAGGGGTTGTCCGCCCAGCCCCGACCGTGGTATCCGGGGGCGGTCGCGCTGATCCTGCGCGACGGTCGCGTGCTGCACCACGCGGCGATCGGCGACGCCGTCCGGTACGCCGACCGCGCCGGCACCCTGCTGCCCGACGTCGACCGCGAACCGGTCCGCCCCGACACCGTGTTCGACCTCGCGTCGCTGACCAAGCTGTTCACCACGACCGTGGTCCTGACCCTGGTCGACCAGGGCACGCTCAGCCTGGACCAGCCGCTGGCGGAATGGCTGCCGTCCTATCGCGACGGGCACCGCCGCGCGGTGACGCTGCGCCATCTGCTGACCCATACCTCCGGGCTGCCCGCCCTGCTGTCGCTGTGGACCGACTGGCCGGACCGCGACGCGCGGGCCGACGCGGTACGCGAGGCACCGCTGGTCCACCCGCCCGGCAGCGTCTTCGAGTACTCCTGCGTGGGGTACATCCTCGCCGGGCTGCTCGTCGAACAGGTGACCGGGCGCAGCCTGCCCGACCTGGTCCGCGAGCGGGTGTGCGAGCCGCTGGGCCTGCGCGACACCGGGTACCTGCCCGGACCGGAACTGGTCGCCCGGTGCGCGGCGACCGAGCACCAGCCGGACACCGGGCGGGGCATGGTGCGCGGCAGCGTGCACGACGAGAACTCGTGGTCGCTCGGCGGCGTCGCGGGCAACGCCGGCGTGTTCGGTACCGCCGCCGACGTCGCCCGGTTCGGCGAGATGCTGCGCCGGCGCGGAACGCTCGACGGGGTACGGGTGCTCCGCGAGGACACCGTCGCCGAAATGACCCGCGACCAGCTTCCGCCCGACCTCGACCCCGGCTACCGCCACGGGCTCGGGGTACGCGTCGCCGACCCGCAGTTCATGGGGCCGCTCGCGGCGCACGGCGCGTTCGGACACACCGGCTTCACCGGTACCTGCCTGGTCGTGGACCCGGTACGCGGTCTGGTGGTCGTGCTGCTCACCAACCGGGTACACCCCAGCCGCGACTGGTCGGACCTCGCGCCGGTGCGACGGCGGGTCGCCGAGTTCGCGGTACAGGCCGCGGACGCCGCCGCGCACAGGTCATGACCGGCGCGGCTCGGCGTTCATCAACGTGCCGAACAGTTGGGCGTACCGGATCAGGTGCACGTCGCCGAGGTAGTTCTCGCGGACGAACGCCTGGGCGGCGACGCCCATCCGTTCCGCTCGCGCCGGGTCGTCCAGCAGGTCGCGGACCGCCTTGCCGAACGCGGACAGGTCGGTCGGGTCGGGAAGCAGGATGCCGGTGCCCTCGGCGATCTGGTCCTGGATACCGCCGACCGCCGAGCCGACCACCGGGCGCGCCTTCCACATGCCCTCGGCGACCGTCAGCCCGAAACCCTCCGCGAGGCTCTTCTGCGCGATCACCCACGCCTGCCGCTGCAACGCGTTGACCATCGCGGCGTTCTCGTCCACGTCCGCCATCGGCAGGGTTGCCAGCACCACCCGCGAGCGCCGGTCGATCGGCAGGGCGTGCCAGGCGGCGAGGCATTCGGCGTACACCGCCGCGCCCTCCGGGTCGTCGGCGACGGCAGCCGCGGCAGGTCCGGCGAGGATCAGCCGCGCGTCGCCGTACCCGGCGACATGGTCGGCGAACCCCCGCATCACCCCGATCATGTCTTTCAGCCGGTCCCACCGCGACACCTGTACCAGCAGCGGCTCCCCGGCGTCGGGCAGGTCCTCGGCGACCACGACGGCGGGGCGGGTCACGGTACCGGCGGAGCCGTCGCGGCGCACGAACGTGCCGGGCGCCTCCACCCGGGTACCGTCGATCAGCCCGGTCAGCGACAGGATGGCGCGCACGTTCGCCGGATCGAGGTACTGGTTCTTCGCCGAGTACGGGTCGATCGACGGCGGGATCACCCAGATCTCCCGGTCGGGCAGGTACGACGGCGTGTACGCGCGGCGGGAGAAGATGTACCCGTCGGCGCCGGCGATCCGGGGCCGCAGGAATTCCCACGCCGAGCGGGTCAGGTCGGTCTGCCGGTCGGCGCCGATGTGGCACCGCCACACCACGTGCGCTCCCCGGCTGACCAGCGCCGACGTCATGCCCGCGGTCTGCGGGTCGTGCAGCAGCACAAGGTCGCCGGGTCGGACCTGGTCGCGCAGGGCCGCCGCGTTCGCCGCCAGTACCTCGTCGTAGTGCGCCGCCTCGGCGGGTCCGAGCGGTCCGCCGTCGCCGGGCAGGTTGTGGATCCGGTTGTGCAGCCGCTTGGTGACGGTGAAGAAGTCGGCGTCGCCGGAGATCACCGTCCAGCGCATGTCGACGCCGAGGTCCTCGACGTACCCGACGAGCACCTGAAGCATCTCGGCGACCCCGCCGCTGACCGCGGTGGAACTGAAGTTCCAGATCACCCGGTTGCCGAGCCGGGACCGGAAGTCGGCGGCGACGGTGTGCAGCCGCTCGGCCCGCTGCGCGCCGATGACACCTTCGAGCATGTCAACGGGCCTGCGTGGGACGAGCACAGGCTGGGGTTGAGCCATGCCCACATCATCACTCCGCAGCGACGGATCGCCCACTGCAGTTCACCCGCGCGGGTCGCCGTCAGGCGCCGCGAGCAGCGCGGACGGCGCGCACAGCGCCGGCGATCGCGGCGGTCGCGCCGGCTGCGGCGGCTACCGCGCCGAGCCCCGCCGCCACCGCGCCGAACACCGCCGCCGTCGCCTGCGCCCGGTCCCTGGTCGGGTTCGTCCTCACGCGGGCGAGGTTACCCGCCGCGCCCGGTCACGGGGCACGGATGCGCTGATCGGAGCCGGGTCGGGGGAGGTCGTGTCCACAAACTGCCGTCCCCCCGCCACCGGCGATCGGCGACGCGCGCGGCGCGGGTTCATCCGACCCTGGTACCGCCGCAACAGCCGTAAGGTGGTAGCCGGGTGCGACGGGGATCAGAGGCGGGCGATGGACAGCAGCGCGTGGGACGCGCGGTACGCGGAACGGCAACTGGTGTGGGGCGCGGAGCCGAACCGGTTCGTCGTCGAAGAGCTCACCGACCTGCCGGCGGGCGCCGCCCTCGACCTGGGCGCCGGTGAGGGGCGCAACGCGCTGTGGCTCGCCGGGCGCGGATGGCGGGTGACCGCCGTCGACTTCTCGTCGGTGGCGATCGACCGGGGCCGGGCGCTGGCCGCCACGCGCGGGGTGAACGTGCGCTGGGTGGTGGCCGACGTGCAGGAGTACCAGCCGCCGACCGCCGCGTTCGACGTGGTTCTGGTCGCCTATCTGCACATCCCGCGCCGCGAACGGGCACGCGTGCTGGAACGGGCTGCCGCCGCCCTCGTCCCCGGCGGTCGGATCCTGGTCATCGGGCACGACGAGACGAACCTGCGCGACGGCGTCGGTGGTCCGCAGGACCCGACGGTGCTGTACAGCCCGGAGGCGATCACCGGGGACCTGCCCGGACTGACCGTGCTGCGGGCGGAACGGGCTCGCCGCCCCGTCGAGGTCGACGGCACCGTCCGGTACGCCCTGGACACGGTGGTCTGCGCGGCACGCGCGCCGGCCGAGCGGTAGCGACGCGGGCACGCTGCCCGGTCGAGCGGGGCTAGAAGTACCCCTCCCGCTTGCGGTCCTCCATCGCCGCCTCGCTGACCCGGTCGTCGCCGCGCGTGGCACCCCGCTCGGTGATCCGGGTCGCCGCCACCTCCGCGATCACCTTCTCCACCGTGTCCGCCTGCGACCGCACCG
>DASUXA010000035.1:0-22730 GCA_036378155.1 Micromonosporaceae bacterium
CCCCCCCCCCCCCCCCCCCGACGGGTCACGGCAGGGTCACGTACTGCCCGAGGAAGTCACGCGCGGACGGCGTGTCGAGGCGGTAGTCGACGTTGGTCGACCGGCACACCGTGTCGCCCGTGATCGTGGTGGCGACCAGCAGGTTGGACGTCGCTCCGCCGAGGAAGTTGGGTCCGCCGGAGTCGCCGTAGCAGGTGCCCCCGTCACCGGTCGACGGGTTCTGCGACAGCCGCAGCCAGGCGTCGTTCAGCGCGTCGAACGAGCCGGACGTGACATTGCGGGTGTCGGTGTAGGTGTACGTGTAGCCGCCCGCCCCGTTGGTCGGTTCGAGCGAGCCGTACCCGACCGAGGTGAACGTCGCCGACGCCAGGTCGCCGCTCGTCTTGAGTTGGTCGAGCAGACCGGCGGTGGGCAGCGTGGCGGGCGTGATCCCGGTGATCGCCTTGGGGAAGACGACGACCGCGATGTCGTACGGGTCGGACTGCGCGCCCCGGTACAGCGGGTTGGGGATGTAGTTGCCCACGTACAGCTTGTCGCCGTCGTGGTACTGGCTGGAGAAGCTGACCCGGGCGGTGGTCTGACCCGGGTCGCCGCAGTGCGCGGCGGTGACGAAGACGGTGGGGGAGATGAGCGTGCCGCTGCAGTACGCCCAGGTGCCGTCCGAGTAGGCGTGGTCGGCGATCAGGGCGCCGACTTCAGGGTGGCCGTTCCCGTCCGGCACGCCGTACGTGACGGCCCACGCGGGAGCCGCCCCGACGGCGAGCGCCGCCGCGGCGGCCGCGGCGGCGAGAAGGAGTCGCTTACGCATGCCGGCACGCTACTACCGGACCCCGACGATGAGAAGATCATCGAGGTGTGGTGAGGGCTCGGCGCGGGTCCCGCCCCCACAAACCCCCTGCGCCATCACCCCGCGCGACCGGCAAACCGGCTGAGCGCCCAGGTCGAGGCACGCGCGGCTTCGTTCTTCGACCCACCCCGAATCCGGGGACGTCCGGCGTGCGGCGCGAGGCGGGCGCCCGCGCTAGCGTCGACAGGTGACCCAAACGCCACACAGCGCCGTCCCGACGCCGCCCGCCGACCTGCCGCGCACCGCCGGTGACCTGCGCGCCGCGGGCCACCGGTACCGCACGGTCAAGCAGGAACTGCGGGAGAACCTGCTGACTCGGATGCGCGACGGCGGCGAACGTTTCCCGGGCGTCGTCGGGTACCAGGACACCGTGCTGCCCGAGGTCGAGCGTGCCCTGCTCGCCGGCCACGACATGGTCCTGCTCGGCGAGCGCGGCCAGGGCAAGACGCGGGTGATCCGCTCCCTGGTGTCGCTGCTCGACGA
Organism: Micromonosporaceae bacterium; assembly: GCA_036378155.1. Taxonomy (GTDB): domain Bacteria; phylum Actinomycetota; class Actinomycetes; order Mycobacteriales; family Micromonosporaceae; genus DASUXA01. The sequence goes on from DASUXA010000035.1 coordinate 1,331, forward strand.
GTGGACCCCGGTGATCGCCGGCTCGGAACTCAACGAACACCCGTTCCACCCGGTCACCCCGGCGTCGCGGCGACTGGTCGCCGAGGCAGGGGACGACCTGCGGGTGGCGTGGCTGCACCGGTCGATGCGGTACGGCGAGAAACTCGCCACCCCGGACACCAGCGTCGGGGACCTGATCGGCGACGTCGACCCGATCCGGGTCGCCCAGGGTCGGACCCTGGGCGACCCGGAAACCATCCATTTCGGTCTGGTACCGCGCACCAACCGGGGCATCTTCGCGGTCAACGAACTGCCCGACCTCGCCGAGCGCATCCAGGTGTCGCTGCTGAACGTGCTGGAGGAGCGCGACATCCAGGTACGCGGGTACCAACTGCGACTGCCGCTCGACCTGCTGCTGGTGGCGAGCGCCAACCCGGAGGACTACACGAACCGGGGACGGATCATCACACCGCTGAAGGACCGGTTCGGCGCCGAGATCCGCACCCACTACCCGCTCGACCTCGACCTGGAGATCGCGCTGATCCGGCAGGAGGCGCACCTGGTCGCCGAGGTGCCCGAGCACCTGCTGGAGGTGCTGGCGCGGTTCACCCGCGCGGTACGCGAATCGCCGTCGGTGGACGCCCGTTCCGGCGTGTCGGCGCGGTTCGCGATCGCCGCCGCCGAGACCGTCGCCGCGTCCGCGCTGCGCCGCGCCGGTCTGCTCGGCGAACCGGAGGCGGTGGCGCGCATCGGCGACGCCGCGTCGGTCACCAGCACCTTGCGCGGCAAGGTCGAGTTCGAAAGCGGTGAGGAGGGCCGGGAGATCGAGATCCTGGCCCACCTGCTACGCACCTCGACCGCCGAGACGTACCACAGCCGGCTCGCCGGGCTGGACCTGTCCGGCTTCACCGACCTGGTCGCGGAGGGTCAGGCGGTCGAGACCGGCGAACTGGTCGGCGCGGACGAACTGCTGACCCAGGTCGGCACGGTACCGGGGTTGGCGAAGGTGCTGGACCGGTTGGGCATGGGCGACGCGCCGACCCGGGGCGAGGCGGCGGCCGCGGTCGAGTTCGTGTTGGAAGGGCTGCACCTGACCCGTCGGCTGTCGAAGGACCTCACCGACGACGGTCGCACCGTGTACGGCGGGCGGGGCTGACCATGGCCGGCAACCGGTACCGGTACGGCGCCTGGCACGGCGGGGCGGATCCGCTCGCCCCGCCGTACGACGTGCGTGCCGCCGTCGACCGGGTCGGGGCGGAGGTACTGGCCGGCGGCAGCCTGCGCGACGCGCTGCGGGACCTGCTGCGCAGCGGTCCCCAGCAGGGTCGGGGTCTGGACGACCTCGCCGCGCGGGCGCGTCGGATGCGGCGCGAGGCGCTGCGCCGGGGCAACCTGGACGGCGCGGTCACCCGCGCCCGCGCGCTGCTCGACCAGGCGCTCGCCGCCGAACGGGAGGAACTGGCGCGCCGCGACGACCCGGACGCCCGGTTCGCCGAGGCGATGCTGGACAACCTGCCGCGCTCCACGGCGCGCGCGGTGGACGAGCTGTCCGAGTACGACTGGGCGAGCGACGAGGCACGGCGGACGTACCGGCAGATCCTCGACGGACTGCGCCGCGACGTGCTGGAACAGCGGTTCGCCGGGCTGCGCGACGCGCTGCGCGGCGCGGACCCGGCGGTGGACCCGCAGGCGAACCGCCGGCTGAAAGAGATGATGCGGGACCTGAACGACCTGCTCGGCGCCCACGCCCGCGGGGAGGACACCGCCGACGCGTTCGCCGAGTTCATGCGCCGGCACGGCGACTTCTTCCCGGAGCAGCCCGAGTCGGTCGACGATTTGGTCGATGCGCTGGCCCGGCGTGCCGCCGCCGGCGAGCGGCTGATGCGCTCGCTGTCCCCGGCGCAGCAGGAGGAACTCGCCGCGCTCATGGCCCGTGCCCTCGGCGACGCGGAACTCGCCGGCGAGATGGCGGCGCTCAACGACAACCTGCGGGCGCTGCGACCTGACCTGCCGTGGAACCGTCGCGAGCGGGTACGCGGCGAGCAGGATCTCGGGTACGGCGAGGCGACCGGGGTGCTGGAGGAGGTCGCCGACCTCGACGACCTGATCGATCAGTTGGGTCAGGAACACCCGGGGGCGACGCTGGACGACGTCGACGTCGAGGCGGTCGAGCGGCAACTCGGGCGGTCCGCCGCCGACGACGTACGCCGGCTGCGCGAACTGGAACGGGAACTGCGCCGCCAGGGCTGGGTGACGCGGGGCGCGGACGGGCTGCGGCTGAGCCCCAAGGCGTTGCGCCGGCTCGGCAACACCGCGCTGCGTACCGTGTTCGCGCACCTGGACAGCGGTCGCCGGGGCGAGCACGACCTGCGCGATGCCGGGGCGGCCGGTGAGCTGACCGGCGCGTCACGCCGCTGGGAGTACGGCGACGAGCAGCCGATCGACGTGGTGCGCACGGTCGGCAACGCGGTACGGCGGCACGCGGGGCACGGCATGCCGGCGGTACCGGTGGCGTTGGCGGTCGACGACTTCGAGGTGGCGGAGACCGAGCGGCGTACCTCCGCCGCCGTGGCGCTCTGCGTCGACCTGTCGTTCTCGATGGTCGCCGAGGGCCGGTGGGGTCCGATGAAGCAGACCGCGCTCGCGCTGTCGCACCTGGTCGCGACCCGGTACCCGCAGGACGCGCTGCAGATCGTCGGGTTCGGTCGGTACGCGACGCGGCTGTCCCAGCAGGAGTTGGCGGCGGTCGAGCCGGACCTGGTACAAGGCACGAACCTGCAGCACGCGTTGCGGCTCGCGGGTCGGCACCTGCGCCGGCACCCCGAGTCGGAGCCGGTGGTGATGGTGGTGACCGACGGGGAACCGACCGCGCACCTGCTCGACGACGGGGAGGCGGTGTTCGCCTGGCCGCCGCGCCGCGAAACGGTCTGGGCCACCGTCGCCGAGGTGGACGACCTGACCCGGTACGGCGCGACGCTGAACGTGTTCATGCTGGGCGACGATCCCGGGCTGCGTAGGTTCGTCAACGCCGTGGCGCGGCGCAGTGGCGGGCGGGTGTTCACGCCGAGCGCCGACGATCTGGGTCGGTACGTGGTGTCCGACTACATCCGCGCCCGGCGCGGGCGTCGGGGGCGCTGAGGCGGGGTTGCCCGGCGCGGGCGTCGGGGGCGCTGAGGCGGGGTTGCCCGGCGTGGGCGTCGGGGGCGCTGAGCCGGAATCGCCCGCCGCGTCACAACCGGTGGACCGTGTCCATGGTTTCCACCGCGGGCCACGGGTGGCGGCAGGCGCGGTCGAACCACGACCCGAATACGGCACGAATGGCTTCGGCGGACTGGGAACGGTCGTCGCACGGCACGAATTCATACGAGTAGGAATCCCTGCCGATTCGTCCGTCCGGCTGCCAGCGGAGAATGGAGTAGAAGATGTCCCCGTTTCCCAGTCGGAATCCGTGCAGCGCCGGCATGAAATCGTATCCGTACGCCTCCAGGACGATGCCGCGCCTTCGGAGGACGACCGACCTGGATTGTTCGAAGACCTGGTTGAGATTGATCAGCGATTCCTGGAACCACTCCTCGGGTACCAGATGACTCAACCGGTCCTCGGCGAGAGCGACCGCGCACAGTCGTACCGTCCACCCGTTCAGTTCCGGGCGCTCGAGCCAGAAATGCACGCTCGGCCACGCCGTGTAGAGGGTCATGCCGAGCACGTCGAGGACCATGTCCTCCGGACGCTTCACGGCGCGCACCCGTTCCAGCAGCACGGGGTACACGTCCATCGGGTCGGCGAAGTGCCGGTTGTCCCGGGGTACCCGCGCCACGGCCTGCCCGACGGCGCGCAACTGCAGGATCAGCGAGGCGAGCACGACGACGACCACGGTCTGCGTGAACGCCGTCGAGTTCGAGATTCCGATCAATTCGAAGAAGCCGCCGAGCCACGGAATCTGCAGCAGGATTATGAGAACGACGCCGCCGATGGTGACAACCGACTGCGAGAAATCCAGCGCGCGGGAGGTGATCTGCAGGGCGGTGTACTGGCGGCGTCGGTTTCGCAGGCGCGTCGCCAACTTCGTGTCCTGGTACACCATCGTTTCCGCCCCGGTAGAGCCAAGTCGCAAGTCTATCACGACAATCATCGATGTGATACTCTCCGGTCGTGACCGGTGGAGATCAGGATCGGCCTTCGGAATCCGGCAGCGATGTGCCGTCCACTGTGCTCGTCAATGTCGCCGTGTTACCTCCGCCGCCCGTCGCGGCGTCCGTCGCCGCGATGAGCGCGAAGCTGTGGTCGCGCGGTGGTCTGTTCGAAGTCGACGGCATCACCCGGCACCCGCACATGACGCTGTACATGGCCCGGTTCCCCGCCGGCAATGAAACCGAGATATGCAAGCGGCTCGCCGTTCTGGTCGGCGAACTGCAACCGGCGAAAGCGATGCAGACCGGTTTCTTCCTCACCCCGGGCGGCTATTACGAGGTCTCCTACGCGCGCGGCGACGACCTGATGGCCCTGCACCTGAAGGTGATGGGAGCCCTGCACGACCTGCGTTACGCGCCCGGACATCCGGTCGTCGAGGACTATTTCGCGCCGTACACGCCGGCCCAGCGCACCAGCGCCGCCCGGTGGGGCTACGACCTGGGCGGCGCCCTCTACCGCCCGCACATCACCGTCAGCCGGTTCGGCGGTCCGGCGCCGCGCGACCTGCCGGTCGCCGACGAGGACCTCAGTTTCGTCGTCGACCGGATCGGCGTGTTCCACGCCGACAACATGGGCGCGATCACCACCGAAATCTCGACTCTGACCGTCGGACGCTGAGCGGCGCCTGCCCGTCGCGGGTCGGTCGACCGCGTCGCTGCTCGTGAACACCGTCCGCCGTCGACGCGGTCGTCGACGGCGGACGGCGGTTGCCGAGGTATTCGCTACCGCACGGTCACCGTGACCGTCGCGGTGACTCCGCCGGCGACGCAGCTGACCGTCGCGGTACCCGGTGCCACCCCGGTCACCTCACCGGTTGCCGGGTCGACGGTCGCCACCGCCGGGTCCGACGACGACCAGCGCCGTGACACCGGATCGGCGATCGGCACCGTCAGCGCCGTCGCGTCGTCACCGGTCACCGTGGTACCGGTCGCGGTCAGCGTGACCGTGCCGCCCACCGCGAGCGGACCGGCCGGCGGCGCGACGGTCACCGAGGCGAACACCGGCTGCACCGCGAACTCGACGGTGCCGTCGGGCAGCGCGTGGAACAGCGCGTAGTGGTAGAAGCCGCCCTGGTCGGTCGGCGCGTACGGCGGGGAGCCGGCGTCGGCGACCACGAAGTTGGGCAGCCCGCCCGCCTCGGCGGTGGTGTTCGCCCCGCTCGGGTCGATCATCGTCTCCGAGAAGCCGCGCGAGTGACCGAACAGCAGCAGCACATGGGTGTTCGGGTGGGTGCGCTGGTAGCGCTGCATCAGCGCCTCGTACATCCGCGCCTCCCACCGGTCGGCGAACTGGCTGTCCGCGCGAGGGTGCGGGTCGTACGCCGGGGCGTGGGTGACCACGACGGTGACCGGCGAGGTGTTCGCCGACAACTGGTCGACCAGCCACTGGTACTGCGGACCGTCGTTCGGCGACTGGAACGCGTCGGAGGCGAGCACCCCGATGTGCCCGGAGTCGGTGACGATCACCTTCGCCGGTCCCACGTCGTACGCGTAGTGGGTCGCCCCGAACACCGACGCGAAGTTCCGGTTTTCCGGGTTCGCGCCTTGGGTGATCTCGTGGTTGCCGACCGCGTCCCGGTACGGCACGCCCAGCCCGGCGAGCAGCGACTTCGCGTAGCCGAGGTTGTCCAGGGTTCCGCTGTCCGGCATGTCGCCGAGCGCCTGGACCGCGTCCGGGTGCGCCGGTGCCGGCAGGGCGGGCAACGCCGAGGCGATCGAGCGCATCACCGTCGGTCCGGTGCCGCCCGGGTCGCTCGCGCGCACATGCGCGTCGTCCATCGCGGCGAGCGTTGCCCCGCCCGGCGTGAACGAGTCCACGTCGGTGAACTTCAGCCAGGACGGGTTGGTCGGCAGCGGCCGGTACACGAACGGCGTCGGCGGTCGCGGCGAGTACAGCGCGGTCAGCCCGGACAGGTAGACGTCGCCGTCCAGCGTCACGTCCGGCTTGATCACCACCAGCGCGAGGTAGTTGATGCGCAGCGGATACTGCAGCCCGACCGGCAACTTCGCGACCACGAACTGCCACCCGTCGAACGTGATCCCGGTCGGGTAGAAGCTGGTCGGCTGGTTGGTCGCCTGCCAGATACCGATGTTGAGGGTGACGATGCCCGGCTGCAGACCCGCGCCGGGGCGGCTCGCCAGGTCGGCGTTGCCCTTCACCCAGACCCCGATACCGGTCGGCACCTGGGTGCCGTTCAGCAGCGGTACCTGCCTCGTCTCCGGATCGTCGAGGTACATGTCCAGGTCGTACACCTTGTTCTGGGCGGGGTAGTGGTAGTGGACCCGCAGCGAGCCGCTGGTGCTACCGGGTGGCGACACGTCGGGCGCGGCGGCGATCGACCCGTCGTCGGCGGTGTCCGGTCCGGGGCTGGGCACCTTGCGCGGGTACACGTTCATGTACGTCGCGCTCGCCGACCAGTAGCTGACGTCGTCGAGCGGGTCGATCGGCTTGGCGACCTCGCCGACCGCGACCGAACTGGTACCGGTCGCGCCGCCGGCTTTCGCGGTGACCGTGCCGAGGATCGCGCCGTCGGTCGCGGCGGTGAACGCGCCGGCACCGTCGATGCTGCCCAGCGACGCCGGGTCCACGCTCCAGGTGATCGCGTCGTCGGGCAGGGTGACGGTACGCCCGTCCGGGTCCACGCCGGTCACCGTGAACCGCTGGTGGTCGCCGTTGCCCAGGTCGACCTGGGCGGGGTCGACGGTGAGCGTGTCCAGGTGAGGCGCGACCCGCAGCGGGATCGTGCCGGTCGCGTCGCCCGCCCGTACGGTCAGCGTGCCGTTGCCCGGGTGGTTCGCGGTGAGCACGCCGTCGACGACCGTCGCCAGGGTGGGCGGGCGCACCGTGAAGGTCAGCGGGTCGCGGGTGGGGTTGAACCGGGCGTCCGTGCTGTACGCCTGGAGTTTGACCGACGTGTCGCGCAGCACGGTCAACGGCTTGCCGTCGTTGACGACGGCATGCGCCGCGGGACCGACCGAGCCGGCGGTGGTGTAGAAGAACAGCCCGTTGGCGACCGGGCGCTCGTGTCCGTCGGACGGCACGTTGAGCACGCTCACCGAGGTGTCGCCGGGGTGCCGTCCGACCATCTGGGTGGAGCCGCCGGAGTCGAACAGGATCGCGTTGTACGCCCCGTGCTGCATCATCCAGCCGGCGAGTTGCGGCCGGGTGAGGCCCTGGGCGACGCCCTCGGGCTGGTGACCGTCGAACGCGGCGACGACCAGGTGCCTGCCGTCCTGGGTCACGCCCACGCCGGTCACCGGGTTCGACACGTTGTTCTCGCCGCCGCCGTGCAGCGGTACCGCCATCTTCCCGTCCTTGACGAGGATCGCCCCGCCGGACACCGCGAGCCGCACGTCGTCGTCGGGCGCGAGGTGCTCGGACAGCGTGACGCGGTCGCCGACGTGGACGGTACCGGCGAGCCAGGTGCCCGCCTCGCCCGCTCCGGCGAGCGCCTCCACTCCCGCCGGCAGGGTGTCGACCGAGGTGAGCCCGGTCTGTACCGAGCCGACCAGCAGCGCGTCCCCGTCGCGTACCCCGGTGACCAGCGTGAACGCCGGCAGGGTGCCGGTCGGTCCGAGGTACGGGGTGAGCCGGACGAGTTTGCCGGCGCCGATGTCGCCGACGGTGTTGACCGACGCGACGGTGTGGCTGGCGGAGCCGTCGGCGGCGGTACCGGTGTAGGTCTCGGTGCCGACGGCGATGCTGCCGTCGGCGCGCTGCCACAGCGAGGCGGTCCAGCCCGGGTTGGGGGACTTCTCCAGATGACCGTCGATGACGACCATGCCCAGTGGGCGACCGGTGTTGTACATCTCGAAGAAGTCGGCGTTGATGCCGGCGACCGCGCCGGTGCGGTTCGCCATCGACGAGATGGTCTCGTTCGGCGGGTCGGTGAGGTGGTCGTGTGCCTCGACCACGCCCAGCCGCAGGTTCGTGTCGGTCAGGTCGGCGTTGATCACCTGGGCGCGCTGCGCGCCGCCCGCGGTCTGCAGGGTGTCGCTGTGGTGCGTGAGTCCCCGGGTGATCGTCTCGTCCGCGCTGACCTGCTCGTCCACGACGAGCGGCCACTGGTCCGGGGTGGGCGGCAGCCAACTGGCGTCGGCGGCGGCGGACGCGGCGGGCGGTACCCCGGTGGGGACCGCCAGCGCGGCGCCGAGCAGCAGCGCGGCGGCGGTGAGGCGGCGACGGGATCGGAAGGGCATGGGCGCTCCTGGTCGCGACGGGGTGTGCGGCGGCGGTGCGGTACTGCCGGGCGTGCCGGCCGGCGTGGCGGTGCGAGCTGTGAAACTTATCGCCGACCGGCGTGCGTACATCGAAGGAATCCAACCACGCGCCGACCGGGCATGGCTAGACCTCGATGGGGGACGGGGTGTGTCGCCGGCGTCCCGTCTCGGCGCTGTCGTCCGCTCTGCGGGCGAACCCGCCACGGTCGCGGCGGGGATTGTGTCGCCCGCGCTCATTGAGGCTGTCCGCCCAGGTCACTATCCTGCCGCCCGTGACCATTGAGCAGACCGTCGAGCCGCGGCAGGTGGGTTTCGATCCCGCCCGGTTGGCGAGGATCGACGAGCACTTCGCGCGGTACGTCGACGACGGTCGGCTGGCCGGTTGGCAGATCGTGGTGACCCGACGGGGCGAGGTCGCGCACGCCTCGACGTACGGCTCCCGCGACAAGGAGTCCGGTGCCCCGGTCGTACCGGACACCCTGTGGCGGATCTACTCGATGACCAAGCCGATCACCTCGGTCGCCGCGATGATGCTGTGGGAGGAGGGCCGGTTCGAGCTCACCGACGAGATCAGCCGGTACATCCCCTCCTTCGGCGACGTCCGGGTGTACCAGAAGGGCTCGTCACAACAGCCGTGGACGGTACCGGCGGTCGAGCCGATCCGGATCTGGCACCTGCTCACCCACACCTCCGGTTTGACCTACGGTTTCCTGTACACGTCGGTCGTCGACGCGATCTACCGGGCGGCGGGCTACGACGTGGGCGTGCCGGACAACGTCGACCTCGCCGAGGCGTGCGACGCGTGGGCGCGGCTGCCGCTGCTGTTCCAGCCGGGCACAGCCTGGGGCTACTCGGTCGCCACCGACGTGCTGGGTCGGCTCGTCGAGGTGGTTTCCGGGCAGGCGCTGGACGAGTTCATCGCCGAGCGCATCCTCGGACCGCTGGGCATGACCGACACCCGCTGGTGGGTCGACGACCTCGACGCGCCCCGGCTCGCCACGCTGTACGCCCGGCACCCGGTCACCGGGCAGGCGATGCGGCTGGACGATCTGGGCCGGTACGCGCTGCAGAAGCCGCGCCTGCTCTCCGGCGGCGGCGGTCTGATCTCGACCGCCGCCGACTACCACCGGTTCACGCAGATGCTGCTGCGCGAGGGCGAACTGGACGGGGTACGCCTGCTGGGCAGCCGCACGGTGCGCTTCATGCGGCGCAACCACCTGCCCGGCGGCAAGGACCTCGGCGCGCTGTCGACCGGCGGGTTCGCCGAGACGACGTTCGACGGCGTCGGCTTCGGGCTGGGTTTCGCGGTGGTGGAGAACCCGGTGCCGGCGCGGGTGCCGAGCAGCGTGGGGGAGTACTACTGGGGCGGGGCGGCGAGCACCGCGTTCTGGGTCGACCCGGTCGAGGAGGTCACCGCGCTGCTGTTCACCCAGTTGCTGCCGTCGAGCACGTACCCGCTGCGTCCGCAGCTGCGGCAGTTGGTGTACTCGGCGCTGGTCGACTGAGCGTCTTCCGACCCGGGTCAGCCTTCGAGCGTCGGCTCGGGGGCTGACCTGTGTCCGGGCTCCGCTGTGCGGTCGGAGTGCCCGCGTTTGCCGAGGTCCTCAGTTTTTCACTAGTACCGTGATATAAACAAGGCGAAGCAGTTCGGATCGCGGAGGGACTACCGATGACCCAGCCCACCAAGGAACTCGACGTTCGCAGCGAGCCTCCCGCCCGCCGCCACGACCTGATCTTCAGCACGTACTACAGCCTGTCGGGCGGGGCGGAGTTCATCCTCGTCAACGACCACGACCCGAAGCCGCTGTACTACCAGTTCGCCGCCGAGCACGCCGGCCGGTTCACCTGGGACTACCTGGAACAGGGTCCCGAGGTGTGGAAGGTGCGCATCGGTCGTACCGCCGGCACCGGCGAGAAGTAGCGGACCACGCCGGTGGCGATCGGCAGCAGACCAGGCGGGTCGCGCAACACAGGACGGGCGACCCGCCTGGTACTAGTGACAATCGGGTAATCTCAAACGGATGGACAAACGCGCGCTGACCAGCCCTGACGCCGGGCCCGCGCTCGGCGAGAGCCGCGCGCGCGTGCTCGACCTGTTGCGGGGCGCCGACGCCCCGCTCGGCGTACACGACATCGCCGAGCGCACCGGGCTGCACCCGAACACCGCCCGGTTCCACCTCGACGGTCTGGTCGAGGCGGGGCTCGCCGAACGCGCGCGGCAGGAACGCGACCAGCCCGGTCGCCCGCGGATCGTGTACCGCGCCACCGCCGCGCAGCTCGCCACCGGTACCCGCAATTACCGCCTGCTCGCCGAGATCCTCGCCAGCCTGGTCGACGGCATGCTGCCCGACCCGGTCGACGCGGCGACCGAAGCCGGGCGGGCATGGGGGAAGTACCTCGCCGACCAGCCCGCCCCGTTCCAGCGGGTGGACGCGGACGAGGCGCTGCGGCGACTCCTCAAGATCCTTGACGACATCGGGTTCGCGCCGAAACTGCTGCCCGACGGCTCCACCACGCGGATCGCGCTGCGCCAGTGCCCGTTCCGCGACGTCGCCGACCACCACCGCACCGTGGTCTGCTCGATGCACCTCGGGCTGATGCAGGGCGCGCTGGCGGAGATGCGCGCCCCGGTCGTCGCCGAACGCCTCGAACCGCTCGTCGAGCCGAGCCTGTGCATGTCGTACCTGCGGGAGGAGCCCGACCGGACCGCGTAGCGCCACGGCGCGGTGGTGTACGACCGCTACCGTGACACGCGTGGGCGAACCCTTGGTCGTCGTGTCGGACGTCCTTCAGCGCTGCACCTGCTGGTCGCGATCGCGGCGGCACCGACCGACGTCGGTGGGTTCGCTGCCGCGCAGGCGGTGGTCGGCACCGAGATTGCCGGGGCGTATCTGGCAAACCGGGCGCGCCTGCGCGGGCAGGTCCGCTGACGTGCACCTCCCTCGAGATGTGCGTACACCACCAGCGAGGTACCGCGCCAACGGCGTGCCGTCGCGTTGCTACGCGGACAATCGGTGCCGCGACTCCGCGAGGATCTGTTGCGCTCGCTGGTGCGACATGCCGAGCGCGATAGCGAGTTCCCGAACTGTCAGACCGGCGTCGTTGCGTGAGTTCGTCCGGCAAAACGACGTCGAGGTCAACGGCGAATGAGGATGGGTCCACATCGAGTCACGTCGCGATGAGATCGCGCGCCATCTCTTCGGCCTCGGTGAGTCGTCGGGCCTGCGTCACCACATCGAGTTCAGGCACGGTCAGCAACCAGAACCTGCCCTCCCGCTCGGCGCGAATCCGGTACCTCTTCATGTCAACCACCCTTCGGCAGGCAGGAAAGGTGTTTGTCGATTTGTGCGATCACGCCTGCCGAGATCGTGGTGTGTCGCGGCACGGGGCTTCGGTGTCGGCCACCAGGACAGAGCCAAATGTCGCCGGCTACCGAGACGCAGGCGCAGGCAACGATGGCTGGAGAGCACGGATTCCACGTGCCGCCGCTTCATTGTCTTGAAAACCACGATCGTCTTTCTCGCACCGCTAGTGCATCCGCTGAGGATCGAACAGTGCGAGCACGAGCCAACGGAGCAATTGCTGCACAGGGTCGGCGGGTCATAGGGTCACGGGTCGTGGGAGACCCCCGCTCCTTTCTCAAAGGAAGACCGTGACCAGCACCGACGCACGCCTCGACCAGATCCGCGGCTGGGGCCCGCCCCGCGCGCACAATGCCCGTACCATCGCGGCGCTGACCACCAATCCGGGCTGCGCGCGTCGGGCGGTGATGGACGCGGCTGGCGTCGACAAGGAACGACTCGCCACACACATCGGGTACCCGCCGAGGTTCGGTCAGTCGCGATTCGCGATCACCCGCGGCAACGCGTTCGAGGCGCTGGTCAAGGCGAACGGCTGCGCCGAGCTGCTGCGGCTGCTGCGCGAGCGGCTCGACCTGCCGGTCGACGACGTCGGGTACGACGACCTCGAAGCGGTCGGCGACCAGGTCAGCCAGGACGTCCGGCACGCCCGTACCCGTAGCCTGTTGGCGCGTGCCGTGGCAGCGGGGGAGGACGCCGGTACCCTGTTCGACCACCCGCTGCTGCGGTTGGAGGTCGGCGGGCGCCACGTGTACCTGGAACCCGACCTGATCGCCTTCCGGGTGCGGGGCCGGTTCCATATTGTCGAGATCAAATCGTTCCCGGTGATCGACGGGCAGGCAGATCCGGGTAAGGTCGCCGCCGCCGCGACCCAGTCCGCCGTGTACGTGCTCGCCCTGCGCCGGCTGCTGGAGGAGCTGGACGCGGACCCGGCGACCGTGTCCCACGAGGTGGTGCTCGTCTGCCCGGAGAACTTCGCGAACCGCCCGACCGCCACCCTGGTCGACGTGCGTAAGCAGCTCGCCGTACTGCGACGGCAACTCGACCGGCTGACCCGTGTCGAAACCCTGGTCGCGCGGCTGCCCGCCGAGCTGACCCTCGACCTCGCGCCGGATCGGGACGGCACCCCGACCCGACCGGCGGACGACCTGGTCGAGGCGCTCGGTCGCATCGACGCCCGGTACGCCCCGGACTGCCTGTCCACCTGCGACCTCGCCTTCTTCTGCCGCCACGAGGCACACGGCTCGACGGGCGCGCTCGGTCGCTCGGTACGCGAGGAGCTCGGCGGGGTGGACCGGGTGGACACGGTGCTCGGGCTGGCTGCCGGTACCGTCCGCCCGAGCGACGACCAGTCGGAAGCCGCAGCGCTGCTGCACGCCGCGGCACGGCTGCGCCGGGAGTGCCTGGGCGGTGCCGGGTGAGCGCCCTGACCGCGCTGGCTCGAGTCGAGGCGGTCGCGATCGGCCGCGCGCGGCCGATCGCGACGGTCCGCCACGTCCACCTCGCCGACCGTCCTCTGGTCGTGGTACCGCTCGCCCTTGCCGGCGAGGCGAACGCCCCGCTCGCCGCGCTGGTCGGTACCGCCGAGGACAGCCCGACGCTTCTCGTGGTGCCCCAGCCGCGCAACCGGGACCAACGGTTCGCCTTCGCCACCCTGTTCGCCGCGCACGTCCTGCCGCACGTCACCGGGTACCGGGGGGCGACCGAGATCGTGCCGGGCGGTCGGGGCAAACCGGACCGGCAACGGGCGCTGGACGCCCCGCAACTGCTGGTACCGAACTCCGGCGGCGTCGCGTTCCTCAAGCTGTTCGGTCGCTCCACCCGGTTCCGCCGCATCGACGGTCCGTACCCGGTGGACCCGTCGGTACCGCTGCTCGGGCGCTGGCTGACGTTCTTCGCCGAACGCGCCGAACACCCCGGCTCGTGTCTGCTGCTCGCCATGACCGAGGCGCTCGCCCTGCACTGGGCGACCGGGCAGAGCGCGCTGGAGGACGCCAACCTCGCGGCGCTGCTCGGCTGGATCGACCCGCCGCCCGGTATGACCGGCGCGCAGGCTGCCGCCGCCGCCGAAGACCCGTCGACCTCGCCCCCGGCGGGACCGACGACCGACCCGACGTTCGACAACGAGATCCTCGCCCCGGCGATCGAGGCGTACCAGCGGTCCGCCGGTGACGCCGCCGCCACCCGGCGGGCGCTGGCTCACCTGGAATCCGTGCTGTACAGCCAACTTGAACCGACCTGGCGGCTGATGTGGCGCGGCGTCGACATGCTGCGCGGGCTGCCGCCGGGCGCGTCGGTGGCGGCGCGGTGGACGGAGGATCGCGACGCGTACACCTTCTTCGCCGCGCACCTCGATGAGGGCGGACCGCCGCAGCCGCGCCGGGACGGCGCGGTCGCCGCCGCCGCCCGGCTGCACCGGCTGGAACAGGCCGCGATGACCTACCAGGCGCAACGCGCGTTCGACGACCCGCTGGTGATGGCCGAGTACCGGCTGACCGGCGAAGCGTTCGCCGGCGAGGTGGTCAGTGTCGACGCCGCGCGGGTGGTGGGGGAGGGCCGGTCGCGCAAGCTGCGCCCGCTGGTGACGGTGCGGTCGGTCGACCCGGTGCGACCGGTACCGGGGACGAAGCTGCGCTGCCCGGAGTTTCCCCGGCAGACCGGGGTGGTGGTCGACGTCGACGGCGCGGACGTCGTCCTGGAATTGTCGGGCGGCATGGGTAACGTGCGCGTCGCACCCGCCGGCACGATCCCCGAGGTCGGTCAGCGGGTGGTGTACTCGTCGGCCTTCGACGACTACCAGGCGGTGGCGACGTGGCCGGCGAGCGAGGAGACGCCGTGGACCCACGGCGGCCCGCCGCCGGACTACCAGCCGACCGACGAGGACGCCACGGAGGAGTGGTCGTGACCAGCGCTGACGCCGTCGTGGAGGCGATCCTCGCCGACCTGGCGGGGCAGCACCGGGGCGTGGTCGTGGACTCGCCGCCCGGCGCCGGCAAGTCGACTCTCGTGGTGCGGGCGGCGGCGACCCTCGCCGCGACCGGACTGCCGTTGATCGTCGTGGCTCAGACCAACGAGCAGGTCGACGACCTGATCGACCGGCTGGCGGGGTTCGCGCCGAAGCTGGCGATCGGCCGGCTGTCCGCGCAGGACTACCGCCCTGCCGAGCGGGTCGCACGGCACGGCTCGGTCAGCGTGGCGACCAGGGTCGAGGAGCTGCGCGGCTCGACCGTGATGATCGGTACCGCCGCCAAGTGGGCAACAGTCAACCAGGGCCGTTGGCCGTGGGCGATCGTGGACGAGGCGTACCAGATGCGCTCCGACGCGCTGCTGCGCATCGCGCCCCGTTTCGAGCGGGCGCTGTTCGTCGGCGACCCCGGCCAGCTCGACCCGTTCTCCACCGTGGAAACCGACCGGTGGACCGGGCTGACCTGGGATCCGATGCAGAGCGCCGTCGCGGTGCTGCTGCGGCACAACCCGGATCTGCCGGTACACCGGCTGCCCGTCTCCTGGCGGCTGCCCGCCTCCGCCGCGCCCGTGGTCGCCGACTCGTTCTACCCGTTCGCTCCGTTCTCCGCCGGCACGACCGCCGAGCAGCGGCGACTGTCGCTCGCCGGCGCCGCCTCGGGCGGCGACCCGGTCGACGAGGCGCTGCGGATCGCGGCGGAGACCGGCTGGGCGTTGTACGAACTGCCGGCGCGGCACACCCTGCGAACCGATCTCGAGGCGGCGCACGCGTGTGCTGCCCTGGCGAGGCGACTACTGGAGCGGGGCGCGGTGGCGTACTCGGAGCGGTCGTCCCGCCCTGAGCAGGTGACCGCCTCGCGCCTCGCGATCGGCACCGCCCACCGCGACCAGGCGGCGACCATCCGGTCCCTGCTCGGTCCGGCGCACGCCGGGATCACGGTGGACACCGCGAACCGGTTGCAGGGGCGGGAGTACGACGTGACGATCGTGTTCCATCCGCTGTCCGGCAGGCGCGACGCGACCGCGTTCCACCTCGAGTCGGGGCGGTTGTGTGTGCTGACCTCCCGGCACCGGCACGCGTGCGTCGTGGTCGCCCGAGCCGGCATCCCCGAGCTGCTCGACGCGCACCCGTCGACCGAGCCGGTCCACCTGAACGTCCCCGCCAAGTTCCCCGATGGCTGGGAGGCGAACCAGTCGATGATGGCCCACCTGGAGCGGCACCGCGTGGCGGCGTCCCGATGAGCCTGCCCGACGAGATCCTGGCGACCCTGCGGGTACGGCCGAGGGGCATGACCGACGCCGAGTTGGCGCGCATGTTCACCACGTCCCATCAGCACGTGAACCAGACCTGCCGGCGGCTCGCGGCGGAGGGTCGGATCGTTCGTGAGGACGGCGGCGGCGTGATCGTCAACCGGGTCGGCGGCACGGTACCCGCGCCTCGACCCCCGTCACCTCCACCGGTCGCCCTCGCGCCGACGGCGACGCGGTCCACACCTGCCGTACCTGACCGCGACTGGTCGTGGGAGGGCAACGTGCAGGCTGCCCTGTGCCGGTGGCTGCTCGGTGAGGGCTGGTCGCTGGTACAGGTGGCGAACACCGCGACCAAAGAGCGCGGCACGGACGTCGTCGTCGAACGTGGCCTGACCCGACTGCACATCGAGGTGAAGGGGTTCCCGTCGAAGACGTATGCCGACCCCCGGCGTGCCGGCGAGATCAGGAAGTACCCGCCCGCGATGCAGGTGACCCATTGGTACGCCGACGCGCTGCTCAAGGTGCTGCGGTTGCGGGAGAAGCACCCGGCCGACGAGGTGGCGATGGCGTTTCCGGAGGCCGCCCGGTACCGCCGGCTGCTCGATGAAACCGCCACCACCCTGCGGCTGATGCGGATCATGGCGTTTCTCGTCGCGGAGGACGGCTCAGTCGTCCGGTGGTGACCGGCCTCATCAGTCGGGAATCCGTCAGGTCGTCGGTACCGGGGCAGACAGCCGGGCTGTCGGGTGGTACGCAAGAGGCCCCCGCGCGTCGCGCGAAGCGTCCCCCCGCCGTCGTGGAGTGAGTGTTGTCTGAGTCGATCGTGGTCGAGATCATTAAGACGATCCCGGCCGCACTGTGGGTCGGCTTCGCCGTACTGGTGTACCTGACCATGCGCCGCGCGCTGCTGCCGCAACTCGGTCGGCTCACCAACGTCAAGACGCCCGGCATCGAGTTGAGCTTCGCCGAGAAGATGATGGACGAGGCAGCGGTACAGCAGGGCGAGGGTGTACAGCCGCCGGCCAGCGACAAGCGTGCCGCGATCTCCCGCCTCGACCACGCCGCCGAACTCATGGCGGGCGGACGGATTCTGTGGGTCGACGACAATCCTGAGTGGAACGAGCCGCTGATTCGGCTGTTCCGCCAGGTCGGTATGACCGTCGATGCCGTGCGCTCCACGTCCGAGGCGCTCGCCTCGCTCAGGCAGCGCTCCTACGACCTGGTGATGACCGACATGGTCCGGCACACCGAACAACCGGCGGAAACCGCCGGGCTGACCTTGATCGACGCGATGGAACGGCAAAGTGTCGAACTGCCGATCATCATGCTGACCGCGACCTTCGATCCGCGACGCGTGATACATCCCCGGCTGTTCGCGTCCACGAACAGGATCGACGAACTCGTGCAGTACGTCATCGACGTGATGGAGCGGATCAGATTCGGCGCCGTTTCGAAGCGCTCGTCGGCGGTCACCGCTGCGCCTGCGCAGACAAGGGCTCGGGTGTGAACGGCGAGCAAACCGGTAGTCGAGCGGCCCGTGTCGACTTGGCCGCTGCCGAAAAGGCGTTCCACGCGGCGATGGTCGACGTGTACCACGACGCCAAACGGCGGGCCGGATACAACGCCGGGTACTTCCTGCGCATGGTCTCCGAACTCGGCGCGCTCGGCGCGGCTCGTCAACTCCTGCACGCCGGGCACGTGTCGGAGGGCTTCACCAAGCTGTGGGAGAAGGGCCGGCTCGACCTGAGCGTCGAAGCCGTCGTGCTGCGCGACCAGTTCGCCGTGCTGTTCACCGACGACGAGCGCCGGATCGCCCGCCAGCGTCTCGCCGAATACGGATACCGGCCGGACGTATAGGTTGAGTGGCCCTGGCGAACAACTCAACAGGGGTACGCAAAGTGATGAATCAGACGATTGACTCGGGCTGCCGTCGGTCGGAGGATGAAACGCTTGCGCCGTCACGGGGAAGGTGATCGCGATCAGGGACGACTCGCCGCGCTGGGAGGAGATCAACGCCAGCCAGTGGGTACATGAGCGCGCCGGGCTGCGTCACATCAAGACGCTGCTGCCCGACGGCGACCCGTACCACGCGTGGGCGAACGTCGAGTTCGTCGGTACCGACGGCTCGATCAACGAGGTCGACCTGCTCGTGCTCACTCCCAGCGGGCTGCACCTGATCGAGTTGAAGCACTGGCAGGGGGAGATCTCCGGCAACGGCACCCAATGGCGGGTGAAGTCGCCCAGCGGCGCCGTCCGGTACGTGGACAATCCGCTGATCCTGGCGAACCGGAAGGCGAAGCGGCTGGCGAGCCTGCTCGACCACTACGGTCGCCAGTCGGGGCGCCGCGTCCGGGTGCCGTTCGTCCGAGCCGCGATCTTCCTGCACGCGCCCGGCATGGTGGCTCGGCTCGACGAGGTCGGCAAGCAGTGGGTGTACGGGCAGCGCACCGACCCGCGCAGTGGGCTGCCTGCCATCACCGACCTGCTCACCCAGCAGCCGATGGACCCGCGTGACCGTATCGACCAGCGGCGCAGCCGGGAGATCGTGTCACTGGTCAAGGACTGCGGCATCAAGCCCTCGGTCGCGGACCGCACCATCCGGGGCATCCTGCTGCAACCGAAGCCGTTCGCGGAGGGACCTGGCTGGCAGGACTACCTGGGCGGGCATCAGGTCGACACGACCACCGTCCGCCGGGTCCGGTTCTATCTGACCTCGAAGGCGAGCGCCGACGACCGGGATCTGATCCGGCGCGCCGCCGAGCGGGAGTTCCGGCTGCTCCAGGGCATCCACCATCCGGGCATCGCGCACGCGACCGATCTGGTCGACCACGAGATCGGCCCGGCTGTGATCTTCGAGCACGACGAGGACGCGGTACGGCTCGATCACTGGCTCGCCGACCACGGCGACCGCCTGACTGTCGACCAGCGGCTCGACCTGGTACGCGACCTTGCCGAAGTGCTCCAGTACGCGCACTCCCGTCATCTGGTCCACCGGGGACTCAACCCGCGCGCGATCTTCGTGTGCGACCCGGACAAGCCGAAGCCTCGCCTGGTCGTCTCCGACTGGCAGACCGGTGGTCGGGTCGCCGGCACCACGACTCAGGCGACCCTGCTCGCCGGTACCACCCATGTCGACCAGCTCGCCGACGAGACGGTCCGGCTGTTCCAGGCGCCCGAGGCGCTGACCAACCCGGACGCGCCTGGGCAACTGCTCGACATCTTCTCCCTCGGCGCGATCACGTACCTGATCTTCACCGGTCAGCCGCCCGCCGGCAGCCCCGAGGGTTTGCGCGCCGCGATCATGCAGCAGGGTGGGCTGGAGCTGAGCGCGTCCCTTGACGGCGTACCGGAAACCCTGCGCTACCTGGTCTACGACGCCACCCGGGGCGACACGGCGAAGCGGACCGCGAGCGCCAACGCGTTCCTCGCCGACCTCGACGCGGTCGAGGAGGAGTTGACCGCGCCCGAGCCCGCCCCGGTCATCGATCCGCTCGACGCGAAACCCGGCGACGTCCTCGACGGCGGGCTGGTCGTCGTACGCCGGCTCGGCTCCGGCGCCACTTCGATCGCGCTGCTGGTCCACGAGGAGGACGACGACACGCCGCTGGTCCTCAAGGTGGCGCGGGACGAGAGCAAGCGGCAGCGGCTGGTCGATGAGGCGGACCAGATGCGCAGGCTGCACGCGCACTGGCAGGTCGCCCAGTTGATCAGGGGTCCGGTCGAGGTCGGTGGCAAGACCGCGTTGCTGCTGGAGTTCGCCGGGGAGCCGACGCTGGCCGACGAGCTGGCCAGCCACGGGCGGCTCAGCCTGGACCTGCTCGAACGGTACGGCAAGGATCTACTGGACATCGTCGAGTACCTCGACGGCCAGGGGGTTACGCACCGCGACATCAAGCCGGCGAACCTGGCGGCGCGGCCACGGCCGAAGGACAAGCAGCCGCACCTGTGCATCTTCGACTTTTCGCTGGCCGCGGCGCCCGCTGA
Source organism: Micromonosporaceae bacterium (assembly GCA_036378155.1). Classification (GTDB taxonomy): domain Bacteria; phylum Actinomycetota; class Actinomycetes; order Mycobacteriales; family Micromonosporaceae; genus DASUXA01. Next base: position 21,279 of record DASUXA010000035.1, read on the forward strand.
CCAGATCACCGCGGGTACCCCGCCGTATCTCGACCCGTTCCTCGGTCCGCCCCGGCGCGCCCGGTACGACCTGGCTGCCGAGCGGTTCGCTGCCGCCGTCACGCTGTTCGAGATGGCGACCGGGACGCTGCCGCGCTGGGGTGACGGCGTCGCCAACCCGGCGACCATCGCGGACGAGGTGACGATCGCCCCGTCGCTGTTCGACCCGGCGGTCGCCGACCGGCTGGCCGCGTTCTTCGCCCGCGCGCTGCGGCGAGACGCGCGGCAGCGGTTCGACACCACCGAGGAAATGGCCGACGCCTGGCGGATGATCTTCAAGGACATTCCGCAGGCGGGCACGACGCCGCCGCCCGAACCGTCGACCGCCGCAATCACCGCAGACACGCCGCTCGACCTGGTACACCTGACCGAACGCGCCCGGTCTGCCCTGGAGCGGTTCGGTGTGCGTACCGTCGGCGACCTGGTCGACTACGACCCGATGGCGCTGTCCCGGCTGGCCGGGGTACCGGTCGCGACGAAGACCGAGATCCGCCGAAAGGCCAAGGAACTGCGCGCCCTGTTCGCGCCGTCGCCGCGCGTCGAGTCCGAGGAGGAGACTGAGCGCCCGCCGGTACGGGGCATCGACAGCCTGGTGGAGACGCTGCTGCCCCGCGCGACCAGCCGCAACGCCGGCGAGGTACGAGCCGTTGCCGTCATGTTGGGTCTGCGCACGCCGACCGACGACGGCGAGCCGCTGGTGTGGCCGACGCAGAGCGAGGCGGCAGCCGTGCTCGAGGTCGCCCAGCCGCAGCTCAGCCGGATCATGCACCGCAGCGTGCAGCGCTGGGTCGCGAACAGCGATCTCGACGCGGTACGCCAGGAAATGGTCGACCTGCTCGACGCGCGCGGCGGGGTGATGTCGGCGGCGGAACTCGCGGAGGCGCTGATCGCCTCGCACGGCTCGTTCGCGCCCGAGCCCCGGCGTACCGCGCAGGCGATCGGGCTGGTCCGCGCGGCGGTCGAGGCGGAATTGTCGACCGGCGGGGACGCGCGGGTCGGCATCCGCCGGTTCGGGTCGGTGGTGCTGGTCGGCCGGGAGCCGGACGACCCGACCGCCGAGCACACGTCGATGGACCTGATGACGTACGCGGTGGCGCTCGGTCGAGCCGCGCAGAAGCTGGTCGAGGGCGACACGCTGCCCACCCCGTCGCGGGCGGTTGAGCGGCTGCGGCGTACCACGCCGCCGGCGGTGATGCCGGCGTTGTCCGACGCCCGGCTGGTACAGCTCGCCGCGGCGGCTGCCGGTACCGTCGCGGTCAACGCCCAGCTTCAGCTCTATCCGGTCGGCATGCCCGCCGAGCGGGCGGTTCGGTTGGCCGCGCCCAGTCTGGTGCTCACCGGCAACCAGAAGATCGACATCGAGGGGTTGCGCAACCGGGTACGCGCCCGGTTCCCGCAGGCGGAGCCGCTGCC
>DASUXA010000036.1:0-10783 GCA_036378155.1 Micromonosporaceae bacterium
CGGCCGGGTGAAGGTCTACGAGGCGATCGTCAAGGGCGAGAACATCCCGGAGCCGGGCATCCCGGAGTCGTTCAAGGTCCTGCTCAAGGAGCTGCAGTCGCTGTGCCTCAACGTCGAGGTGCTCTCCAGCGACGGCGTGGCCCTGGAGATGCGGGAGACCGACGACGAGGTGTTCCGGGCCGCGGAGGAGCTGGGCATCGACCTGTCCCGGCGCGAGCCGAGCAGTGTCGAGGAAGTCTGAGTAGGTGTCTGGTCCGGGCCGGCCACGGCCCGGACCAGACACCGAGTCCAATATCCAATTGAGCAATAGAGACAGAGGGATAGCCGACGTGCTCGACGTCAACTTCTTCGACGAACTGCGCATCGGGCTGGCCACCGCGGATGACATCCGGCAGTGGTCGCACGGTGAGGTCAAGAAGCCCGAGACGATCAACTACCGCACGCTCAAGCCGGAAAAGGACGGGCTCTTCTGCGAGAAGATCTTCGGTCCGCAGCGGGACTGGGAGTGCTACTGCGGTAAGTACAAGCGGGTCCGGTTCAAGGGCATCATCTGCGAGCGCTGCGGCGTCGAGGTGACCCGTGCCAAGGTGCGTCGTGAGCGGATGGGCCACATCGAGCTCGCCGCCCCGGTCACCCACATCTGGTACTTCAAGGGCGTGCCGAGCCGGCTCGGCTACCTGCTGGACCTCGCGCCGAAGGATCTCGAGAAGATCATCTACTTCGCGTCGTACGTGGTGACCAGCGTCGACGCCGAGGCTCGGCACCGCGACATGGCGACGATCGAAAGCGAGATCGCCGCCGAGAAGCGCCAGGCGGAGAACGCCCGCGACGCCGAGATCGAGAAGCGCGCCGCCAAGCTCGAACAGGACCTGGCCGAGCTGGAGGCGGAAGGCGCCAAGGCCGACGTGCGCCGCAAGGTCAAGGAGGCTGGCGAGCGCGAGATGCGCCAGATCCGCGACCGCGCCCAGCGCGAGATCGACCGGCTCGACGAGGTGCTCGACACGTTCCGCAAGCTCGAGCCGAAGCAGCTCGTCACCGACGAACTGCTGTACCGCGAGCTGCGTGACCGGTTCGCCGAGTACTTCACCGGGGCGATGGGCGCCGAGGCGATCAAGGCGCTGCTGGAGAACCTCGACCTCGACGCCGAGGCTGAGGAGCTCCGGGAGACGATCCGCTCCGGCAAGGGCCAGCGGAAGATCCGTGCGCTGAAGCGGCTCAAGGTCGTCGCGGCGTTTTTGAACACCAACAACTCGCCGCTGGGCATGGTGCTCGACTGCGTACCGGTGATCCCGCCGGACCTGCGCCCGATGGTGCAGCTCGACGGTGGCCGGTTCGCCACGTCCGACCTGAACGACCTGTACCGGCGGGTGATCAACCGGAACAACCGGCTCAAGCGCCTGATCGACCTGGGCGCCCCGGAGATCATCGTCAACAACGAGAAGCGGATGCTGCAGGAGGCCGTCGACGCGCTGTTCGACAACGGTCGCCGCGGGCGTCCCGTCACCGGTCCGGGAAATCGGCCGCTGAAGTCGCTGTCCGACATGCTCAAGGGCAAGCAGGGCCGGTTCCGGCAGAACCTGCTGGGCAAGCGCGTCGACTACTCCGGTCGTTCCGTGATCGTCGTGGGTCCGCAGCTCAAGCTGCACCAGTGCGGTCTGCCCAAGCAGATGGCGCTGGAGCTGTTCAAGCCGTTCGTGATGAAGCGCCTGGTCGACCTGAACCACGCGCAGAACATCAAGTCGGCGAAGCGGATGGTCGAGCGGCAGCGCCCGGTGGTGTGGGACGTCCTCGAAGAGGTCATCGCGGAGCACCCGGTACTGCTCAACCGCGCGCCGACGCTGCACCGGCTGGGCATCCAGGCGTTCGAACCGCAACTGGTCGAAGGCAAGGCGATCCAGATCCACCCGTTGGTGTGTACCGCGTTCAACGCGGACTTCGACGGCGACCAGATGGCGGTGCACGTACCGCTGTCCGCCGAGGCTCAGGCCGAGGCGCGGATCCTGATGCTGTCCAGCAACAACATCCTCAAGCCGGCGGACGGCAAGCCGGTGACCATGCCGACCCAGGACATGGTCATCGGGCTGTACCACCTGACCCACAAGCGCCCGGGCACGTTGGGCGAGGGTCGGGCGTTCAGCTCCGACGCCGAGGCGCGGATGGCGTACGACAACGGTGAGCTGCACCTGCAGGCGCCGGTGAAGATCCGGCTGACCGGTGTAATCGGTGTGGACAACGGTTCGGGCGCCGAACCGTGGACCCCGCCGGAGGGCTGGGAGCCGGGCGAGCCGGTGATCCTGGACACCACGCTGGGTCGGGTGCTGTTCAACGAGGCGCTGCCGAAGGGGTACCGCTTCGTCAACTACGAGATCCGCAAGAGCCAGCTCTCGGCGATCGTCAACGACCTCGCCGAGCGCTTCCCGAAGGTCGCCCTGGCGGCGACCCTGGACGCGCTCAAGGAGGCCGGCTTCCACTGGGCGACCTGGTCCGGTGTCACCATCGGCATCGAGGACGTGGTCGCGCCGCCGCGCAAGCCGGAGATCCTGGAGCGGTACGAGCGCGAGGCCGAGCGGATCGACAAGCAGTACCAGCGTGGTTTGATGACCGCCGAGGAGCGTCGCGGTGAGCTCATCGAGATCTGGACCAAGGCGACCAACGAGGTCGCCAAGGAGATGGAGACGGCGCTGCCGCAGGAGAGCCCGCTGTGGAAGATGATCCACTCGGGTGCCCGCGGTAACCTGCTCCAGCTGCGCCAGATCGCCGCGATCCGTGGTCTGGTGGCGAACCCGAAGGGCGAGATCATCCCGCGGCCGATCAAGTCGTCGTTCCGCGAGGGTCTGTCCGTGCTCGAGTACTTCATCTCCACCCACGGCGCCCGCAAGGGTCTGGCGGACACGGCGCTGCGTACCGCGGACTCGGGGTACCTGACCCGTCGTCTGGTCGACGTGTCGCAGGACGTGATCATCCGCGAGGAGGACTGCGGTACCGAGCGGGCGATCACGATGCTGATCGCGCAGCGGGTCGACGGCAAGCTCGTGGTCCACGAGCACGCCGAGACCGGGGTACACGCGCGGACGCTGGCCGAGGACATCAAGGACGACACCGGCACGGTCATCGCCGCCCGCGGCGCCGACCTCAACTCGCTGCTGGTCGACAGGCTGGTCGCGGCGGGTGTCGAGTCGGTACGGGTACGCAGTGTGCTGACCTGCGAGTCGAAGCTGGGCGTCTGCGCCGCCTGCTACGGCCGTTCACTGCCGACCGGCAAGACGGTCGACGTGGGCGAGGCGGTCGGCATCATCGCCGCCCAGTCCATCGGTGAGCCGGGTACCCAGCTGACGATGCGTACCTTCCACACCGGTGGTGTCGCCGGTGAGGACATCACCCAGGGTCTGCCTCGGGTCCAGGAGATCTTCGAGGCCCGGGTACCGAAGGGCAAGGCGCCGATCGCCGAGACCTCCGGCCGGGTGCGCATCGAGCAGGGCGACCGCTCGCGGAAGATCATCATCATCCCGGACGACGGCAGCGACGAAATCGTCCACGACAAGGTCTCGAACCGGGTACGGCTGCGGGTGCAGGACGGTGAGCACGTCGACGTCGGCGAGAAGCTGACCGAGGGCACCATCGACCCGCACGAGCTGCTGCGGGTGCTCGGTCCGCGTGCGGTCCAGGTCCACCTGACCCAGGAGGTCCAGGAGGTCTACCGCTCGCAGGGCGTACAGATCCACGACAAGCACATCGAGATCATCATTCGCCAGATGCTCAAGCGGGTGACGGTCATCGACTCCGGCTCGACCGAGTTCCTGCCGGGTGTGCTGGTCGATCGGGCGGTGTTCGAGACCGAGAACCGCCGTGCGGTCGCCGAGGGTCGCGAACCCGCGTCCGGACGCCCGGTTCTGATGGGTATCACGAAGGCCTCGCTGGCGACGGAGTCGTGGCTGTCCGCGGCGTCGTTCCAGGAGACCACTCGGGTACTGACCGACGCGGCGATCAACGCGCGCAGCGACTCGCTGATCGGTCTCAAGGAGAACGTGATCATCGGCAAGCTCATCCCGGCGGGTACCGGCATCAGCAAGTACCGCAACATCCGGGTGGAGCCGACCGAGGAGGCCAAGGCCAAGGTGTACTCGATGACCGGGTACGCCGAGACCGACTACGGCTTCGGGCCGGCCAGCGGGCACGCGGTGCCGCTGGACGACTTCGACTTCGGTTCGTACCGCTGATCGCATCGTCGCTGGGGGCGGGCACCGGTACCGGGGCCCGCCCCCAGCGCTGCCGGCGCCGTGTCCGCATGTCCGGTGGTACCGCGTCCGATGACGGATGATGGGCGGGTGCACGCTGTCACCGAACCGCCGACGCGCCATCCGCTGGACCCCGATCCGGTCGCCTCGACCAAGGCGGGCATGGTCCTCGGGCTCGGCGTCGCCGCCACGCTCACCGGGTTCTTCGTCGGCGGGCTGGTACCGGCGACCCTGGCGTTGATCCTGGCCCGGCAGGCGCGGCGGGACATGGCCGACGCCCGCGGTTTTCTCACCGGCGCGCGTCGACTGCGGTTCGGCGTCGCGCTCGCCTGGGTCGGTATCGTGCTCGCGGCTACCGCGATCGTCGTGGCGTCCATCATCGGCCTGCTCCATCTCGCGGTCGGTGGGCAGGACTTCGCGCCAGGGGTGGACTGAGCCTGATGGCGGCGGGGACAGAGGCTGAGTGCCGGGGTACCGGCGGGGCGGCGTGAGGGGAACAGTGAGCGAACAGCCGTGGCCGCGCTCGGACGAGCGACGTTCCGCCTGGGGCGGGGTTCCCGCGTCGAACCCTCCTGTTTCGGGCTGGCCGGCGCCCGATCCGGTGCTGCGCTCACCGGCCTATCCCGATCCGGACCCGGCTGCCGGGCAGGGGCATCCGGGGTACGGTCCGCCACCACCGTACGGCCCGCGACCGGGCTACGGGCCGGTGCCGGGCGCTGGTCTGCCCGGCTACGGTCCGCCGGGGTACGGGTCCGGTCAGCCGGGGTACGGCTACCCCGGTCCCGGCTATCCGCCCGCCCCGTACCGGCCTGCGCCGCCGCCGCGACCCGCGGTGACGCCGCCCCGGCTGGCTCGCGTCGAGGCGCTGGCGGGCACGACGTTCGGCGTCGGGTACGCCGACGTCCCGGCGGTCATGTCCGGCATGGCGGTCGGCAGCCTGGTGCTCGGTATCGCGTCCGTCCTCGTCTCGCTGGTGGTCTGGCTGTTCGGGTTGATCGGCGCGGATCGCGGCTGGGGCATGGTGATCGCGGGTGCGTTCGCGGTGCTCGCCGCCCTGGGCGGTGCGATCGCCATCGTGCTGGGGATCCTGTCCCGGCGGCAGATCCGTGATTCCGCCGACGAGCCGCTCCGGTTCACCGGCGCCAGGGTGGCGATGGCCGGGGTTGTCGTGGGCGCGGTGGGTCTCGGGCTCACGGTGCTGGCCCTGGCGACGACAGCGCTGCTGGAGTTCGGCTGAGTCGTACCGGTCGCCGGACCCGGGGTCGCTGCCGCGAATGGATGTGAGTCGCGTGACATGCGCCGGAGTGTCCCGACGACCGTGCGACGGGTCCGGCTCTGCCCCGGTCGGGCGGGGAGTCCGAGTTCACTTTGACGAAGCTCCCGCCAGTAGGTACTGTTTTTGCGCGCAGCCGGCCTGCCATCTGGGGTGCGCTCCTGCAGGCATGCCCAGATTCTGGTCGGCTGGCCACCGGCTATGCTTGGGGCTGTCACTGGTGCTGTGGCGTGCAGCAAGCACGGCCCGAGGGCGACACGCCCGACCGCGGGGGTCGGCCGCGCCGGGCAATGCGTAGCATTCCCCAACGCGGGTGCACGCTGTGCCACGGACGTCCGCGGCACGCCACCGAACCAAGACAAGGAAGTCGGCCGAGAGGGTCGAAGGAAGCGAAGACACGTCGTGCCAACTATTCAGCAGCTGGTCCGGAAGGGCCGCCACGCCAAGACGGGCAAGACCAAGACGCGCGCGCTGGAGGGGAACCCGCAGCGCCGTGGCGTCTGCACTCGCGTGTACACGACCACTCCGCGTAAGCCGAACTCGGCGCTGCGCAAGGTTGCCCGTGTCCGGCTGAGCACCGGCATCGAGGTGACCGCTTACATCCCCGGCGTCGGGCACAACCTGCAGGAGCACTCGATCGTGCTCGTCCGGGGTGGTCGGGTGCGCGATCTGCCCGGTGTCCGGTACAAGATCATTCGTGGGTCGCTGGACACCCAGGGCGTCCGCAACCGCAAGCAGGCCCGTAGCCGGTACGGTGCGAAGAAGGAGAAGAGCTGACATGCCGCGTAAGGGCCCAGCTCCACGTCGGCCGCTGGCCGCGGACCCGGTGTACAACTCGCCGCTGGTCACCCAGCTGATCAACAAGATCCTCGCGCGTGGCAAGCGTCAGCTTGCGGAGCGTATCGTGTACGGCGCGCTGGAAGGTTGCCGGGAGAAGACCGGCACCGACCCGGTCGTCACGCTCAAGCGGGCGATGGACAACGTGAAGCCGACCCTCGAGGTGCGCAGCCGCCGCGTCGGCGGCGCGACGTACCAGGTTCCGGTCGAGGTGCGTCCGACCCGCGCGACCACCCTCGGTCTGCGGTGGATCGTGACGTACGCCAAGGCGCGCCGCGAGAAGACCATGATCGAGCGGTTGCAGAACGAGTTGCTCGACGCGAGCAACGGCCTCGGCGCCGCGGTGAAGCGGCGCGAGGACACCCACAAGATGGCGGAGTCCAACAAGGCCTTCGCGCACTACCGCTGGTAACCCATTACCGGCGTACAGACGACGAGACGAAGTAGGGATTGAAGTGGCCGCCGCAGACGCCGCGCTCGCGAAGCTCCGCAACATCGGCATCATGGCTCATATCGATGCCGGTAAGACGACGACGACCGAGCGCATCCTGTTCTACACCGGCATCACGTACAAGATCGGTGAGGTCCACGAGGGCGCTGCCGTCATGGACTGGATGGAGCAGGAGCAGGAGCGCGGGATCACGATCACTTCCGCCGCCACCAAGTGCGAGTGGAGGGGTCACACCATTCAGATCATCGACACGCCCGGCCACGTCGACTTCACGGTCGAGGTCGAGCGGTCGTTGCGCGTCCTCGACGGCGCGGTGGCGGTCTACGACGGCGTCGCCGGTGTGGAGCCTCAGACGGAGACCGTCTGGCGGCAGGCGGACAAGTACCGCGTGCCCCGGATGTGCTTCGTCAACAAGCTCGACCGGACCGGTGCCGACTTCTTCCGCTGTGTGCAGATGATGAAGGACCGGCTCAACGCCACCCCGCTGGTCCTGCAGCTGCCGATCGGGCTCGAGAGCGACTTCATCGGGGTCGTCGACCTGATCGGGATGCGCGCGCTCACCTGGCGCGGCGAGACGCAGAAGGGCGAGGACTACACGGTCGAGGAGATCCCGGCCGACCTTGCCGAGTCCGCGGCGCAGTGGCGCGAGACGCTGCTCGAGACGCTGTCCGAGGCCGACGACGAGATCATGATGAAGTACCTCGAGGGCGAGGAACTCACCGTCGACGAGCTGAAGGCGGCGATCCGTCGCGCGACCATCGGCGGCAAGCTCAACCCGGTGCTGTGCGGCTCCGCGTTCAAGAACAAGGGTGTACAGCCCATGCTCGACGCGGTCGTCGACTATCTGCCGTCGCCGCTGGACGTTCCGGCGATCGACGGCACGGCGATGGACGGGGAGACCCCGCTGCAGCGCAAGCCGTCGCTGAGCGAACCGTTCTCGGCTCTCGCCTTCAAGATCCAGACCGACCAGCACCTGGGCAAGCTCACCTACGTCCGGGTGTACTCGGGCCGGATCGAGTCCGGCGCGCAGACGATCAACTCGACCAAGGACCGCAAGGAGCGGGTCGGGAAGATCTACCAGATGCACGCCAACAAGCGGGAGGACCGGCCGTTCGCGCAGGCTGGCGACATCGTCGCGGTACAGGGTCTGAAGCAGACCACCACCGGCGACACCCTGTGCGACCCGGCGAACCCGGTCATCCTCGAGTCGATGACCTTCCCGGACCCGGTCATCCAGGTGGCGATCGAGCCGAAGTCGAAGGCCGACCAGGACAAGCTCTCCGCGGCGATCCAGAAGCTCGCCGAGGAGGACCCGACCTTCCAGGTCAAGAACGACGAGGAGACCGGGCAGACGGTCATCGCCGGCATGGGCGAGCTGCACCTGGAGATCCTGGTCGACCGGATGCGCCGGGAGTTCAAGGTCGAGGCCAACGTCGGCAAGCCGCAGGTGGCGTACCGCGAGACGATCCGCCGCACGGTGGAGCGTGTCGAGTACACCCACAAGAAGCAGACCGGCGGCTCCGGCCAGTACGCTCGGGTGATCATCTCGCTCGAGCCGCTGCCGATGGACAGCGAGGCGACGTACGAGTTCGTCAACGCGGTTACCGGTGGACGCATCCCGAAGGAGTTCATCCCGTCGGTCGACGCCGGCGCCCAGGACGCCATGCAGTACGGCGTACTGGCGGGCTACCCGCTCACCGGCATCAAGATGACGCTGCTCGACGGGCAGTACCACGAGGTCGACTCGTCCGAGATGGCATTCAAGATCGCTGGCTCGATGGCGCTGAAGGAGGCGGCTCGCAAGGCCGACCCCGCGCTGCTCGAGCCGATGATGTCCGTCGAGGTCACCACCCCTGAGGACTACATGGGTGATGTCATCGGCGACCTCAACTCCCGGCGCGGGATCATCCAGGCCATGGAGGAGCGCGGTGGCAACCGTGTCGTCCGGGCCCTGGTGCCTCTGTCGGAGATGTTCGGCTACGTCGGCGACCTGCGGTCGAAGACCCAGGGCCGGGCGAGCTACACGATGCAGTTCGACTCCTACGCTGAAGTTCCGAACAACGTGGCGAAGGAGATCATCGCCAAGGCGACCGGGGAGTGATCTCCCCGGCGCCCCACGCGGTGCACCCGGGCCTGAGGCCGGTGACGGCCGCAAGGACCCATGTCGACAAGTCCGTGATCCGTTCGCGGTGACGGGCGTACGAAGCAAGTAACCGTCCTAGGAGGACACCAGTGGCGAAGGCGAAGTTCGAGCGGACTAAGCCGCACGTCAACATCGGCACCATTGGTCACATCGACCACGGTAAGACGACGCTGACGGCGGCCATCACCAAGGTCCTGCACGACCAGTTCCCGGACCTGAACCCGTACACGCCGTTCGACGAGATCGACAAGGCGCCGGAGGAGAAGGCCCGCGGTATCACCATCTCCATCGCGCACGTCGAGTACCAGACCGAGGCGCGTCACTACGCGCACGTCGACTGCCCCGGTCACGCTGACTACATCAAGAACATGATCACCGGTGCCGCGCAGATGGACGGCGCGATCCTGGTGGTGGCGGCGACCGACGGCCCGATGCCGCAGACCCGCGAGCACGTGCTGCTGGCCCGTCAGGTCGGCGTGCCGTACATCGTCGTGGCGCTCAACAAGAGCGACATGGTGGACGACGAGGAGCTCCTGGAGCTCGTCGAGCTCGAGGTCCGCGAGCTGCTCTCCTCGCAGGAGTACCCGGGTGACGACCTGCCGGTCGTCCGGGTCTCGGCGCTGAAGGCCCTCGAGGGTGACCCCGAGTGGACCGGCAAGCTCTTGGACCTGATGACCGCGGTCGACACCGCGATCCCGCAGCCGGAGCGCGAGACCGACAAGCCGTTCCTCATGCCGATCGAGGACGTCTTCACCATCACCGGCCGCGGCACCGTGGTCACCGGCCGCGCCGAGCGTGGCGTGCTCAAGCCGAACGAGGAGGTCGAGATCGTCGGCATCCGCGAGAAGTCGATCAAGACCACCTGCACCGGCATCGAGATGTTCCGCAAGCTGCTGGACGAGGCCCGGGCCGGTGAGAACGTCGGTCTGCTGCTCCGCGGCGTGAAGCGCGAGGACGTCGAGCGCGGCATGGTCGTCGTCAAGCCGGGCACCACGACCCCGCACACGGAGTTCGAGGCGACGGTCTACATCCTCTCCAAGGAGGAGGGCGGCCGGCACACCCCGTTCTTCCAGAACTACCGTCCGCAGTTCTACTTCCGGACCACGGACGTCACCGGTGTCGTCACCCTGCCCGAGGGCACCGAGATGGTCATGCCGGGCGACAACACCACGATGACCGTGAAGCTGATCCAGCCCATCGCGATGGAGGAGAACCTCAAGTTCGCGATCCGGGAGGGTGGCCGTACGGTCGGCGCGGGTCGCGTCACCAAGATCATCAAGTGAGCTGGGTAACCCCGATTAGCGTGGCCGCCGGTCGTGCGGCATACTAGTCAGGTTGCGTAACGACGGTTGGTCGCCCGCGTCCGGCACCTGCTGGACCTCCGGGACGGCGGCTTCGGGTCGCGGCGCGGTCGACGCGCCGAGCCGGAGCCCTCGGACGACCGACAGTCGCGCGTAGGGTGGTTGGCCGCCCCAGGCGGTCAACCACCCTCGCACGGCGTCCAGGTCGCGGAGACGCGATCGGCGCCACGACCCACCGCGTGGTCCAGCGGCAATCGCTCCGGAGTCCCGGGGCGGAGCCTGGCCCGGGGGCGCGACACGCCCGACCGCGGGGGTCGGCGGAAGTGGGCCTGTACCAGCCGGTGCAGGCGCCCGCAACACAGCGGCATCGAGAGAAGGAACAGAAGCCACCATGGCGGGACAGAAGATCCGCATCCGGCTCAAGGCCTATGACCACGAGGTCGTCGACTCCTCGGCTCGGAAGATCGTCGAGACGGTGACGCGTACCGGGGCGCAGGTCGCTGGCCCGGTGCCGCTGCCCACGGAGATCAACCGTTTCTGCGT
>DASUXA010000037.1:0-48236 GCA_036378155.1 Micromonosporaceae bacterium
CGTGGTCCGAACCGGCGCGCCGGTTCGGACCACGACCGAGCCTCAGTCCTCGAACGCCTCCGGCGCCGGGCACGAGCACACCAGATGCCGGTCGCCGTACGCGCCGTCGATCCGCCGCACCGGCGGCCAGTACTTCCCCTCGACCCGACCCGCCGGGTACGCCGCGACCGACCGCGGGTAGCTGTGCCCCCAGTCGTCGGCGCTCACCATCGCCGCCGTGTGCGGGGCGTTGGCCAGCGGATTGTCCCCAGCCGGCCACTCGCCGGAACGTACCTTCTCGATCTCGGCCCGGATCGCGATCATCGCGTCGCAGAACCGGTCCAGCTCGGCGAGATCCTCCGACTCGGTCGGCTCCACCATCAGCGTCCCCGCCACCGGGAACGACATCGTCGGCGCGTGGAACCCGTAGTCGATTAGCCGCTTGGCGACGTCGTCGACGCTCACCCCGGTCGCCTTCGTCAAGCCGCGCAGGTCCAGGATGCACTCGTGCGCGACCAGCCCCTTGTTCCCGGCGTACAGCACCGGATAGTGGTCGCGCAGCCGCGCCGCGACGTAGTTCGCCGCCAGCACCGCCGCCCCGGTCGCGCGGGTCAACCCGTCCGGGCCCATCAGCCGCAGGTACGCCCACGGGATCGGCAGGATGCCCGCCGACCCGTACGGCGCGGCGGACACCGCGCCCGAGTCCCGGTCCAGCGGGTCGCCCGGCAGGTACGGCTGAAGATGCGCGCGCACCGCGACCGGGCCGACACCGGGACCGCCGCCGCCGTGCGGGATGCAGAACGTCTTGTGCAGGTTCAGGTGCGACACGTCCGCGCCGAACCGCCCCGGCTTGGCGAAGCCGAGCAGCGCGTTGAGGTTCGCCCCGTCGACGTACACCTGACCGCCGGCGTCGTGCACCTTCGCGCACAGGTCCGCGATGCCCGCCTCGTACACCCCGTGGGTCGACGGGTAGGTGACCATGATCGCGGCGAGCCGGTCGGCGTGCTGGGCGATCTTGCCGTCCAGGTCGGCGAGGTCGATGTTGCCGTCCGCGTCGCAGCCCACCACCACCACCCGCATACCGGCCATCACGGCGCTCGCGGCGTTGGTGCCGTGCGCGCTGGACGGGATCAGGCACACGTCGCGGTCGTGGGCGCCGTTCGCGTCGTGGTACCGGCGGATCGCCAGCAGCCCCGCCAGCTCGCCCTGCGACCCGGCGTTGGGTTGCACGCTGACCGCGTCGTACCCGGTGACCTCGGCGAGCCACCCCTCGAGTTGGCTGATCAGCCGCCGGTACCCCGCGGTCTGCCCGGCGGGGGCGAACGGGTGCAGGTTCGCGAACTCCGCCCAGGTGATCGGCTCCATCTCGGTGGTCGCGTTGAGCTTCATCGTGCAGGAACCGAGCGGGATCATGCCCCGGTCCAGCGCATAGTCCTTGTCGGCGAGACGGCGCAGGTACCGCAGCATCGCCGTCTCCGAACGGTGCGCGCTGAACACCGGGTGGGTCAGGAAGTCGCTGGTACGCCGCAGCGACGCCGGCAGGGCGTCGTCCGCCGCGTCGTCGTCGGCCAGCGCAGGCACCCCGAACGCCTGCCACACCAGCCGCAGATGCTCGCCGGTCGTCGTCTCGTCGCAGGCGATACCGACCCGGTCGGTGTCGACCAGGCGCAGGTTCACCCCGGCTGCCTCGGCTGCCGCGACCACCTCGGCGGCACGGCCCGGTACCAGCGCGGTCACGGTGTCGAAGAAGTCGGCGTGTTCGACGGCGACCCCGCCCCGGCGCAACCCCTCGGCGAGGCGGACCGCCGCCCGGTGGGTACGCCGTGCGACGGCGCGCAGCCCCGCCGGACCGTGGTACACCGCGTACATGCTGGCGATCACGGCGAGCAGCACCTGGGCGGTACAGATGTTGCTGGTCGCCTTGTCGCGGCGGATGTGCTGCTCGCGGGTCTGCAACGCCAGCCGATAGGCGGGCGCGCCGTCGGCGTCCTTCGACACCCCGACCAGTCGCCCCGGCAGCATCCGCTCCAGCCCGGAACGGACCGCGAGGTAGCCGGCGTGCGGGCCGCCGAAACCCATCGGTACCCCGAACCGCTGGGCGCTGCCCACCGCGATGTCCGCGCCCGCCTCCCCCGGCGGGCGCAGCAGGGTCAGGGCGAGCAGGTCAGCGGCGACCGTGACCAGCGCGCCGCGGTCGTGCGCCGCCGAGATCAGGGCGGCGTGGTCGCGGACCTTGCCGCTGGCGCCCGGGTACTGCAGGTGCAGCCCGTACAGCTCGTCGGGCAGCGGCTCGCGGTCCAGGTCGAGGACCCGCACGTCGATGCCGAGCGCCCGGGCGCGGGTGGTGATCACGGTGACGGTCTGCGGCAGGGTGTCGGCGTCGACCACGTACACCGGGCTGGTTGCCTTCGACGCCCGCCGCGCCAGGGTCATCGCCTCCGCCGCCGCGGTCGCCTCGTCCAGCATCGACGCGTTCGCGATCGGCAGACCGGTCAGGTCGGACACCACCGTCTGGAAGTTCAGCAGCGCCTCCAGCCGGCCCTGCGAGATCTCCGGCTGGTAGGGGGTGTACGCGGTGTACCAGGCGGGGTTTTCCAGCACGTTGCGGCGGATCACGCCGGGGGTGTGGGTGCCGTAGTAGCCGAGCCCGATCATGGACACCTGGGTCCGGTTCGCCGAGGCGAGCGCGCGCAGTTCGGCGAGGACCTCGGCTTCGCCGGCGGCGGGCGGCAGGTCCAGGGCGGCGTGCCAGCGGATCGATTCCGGTACCGCCGCGTCCATCAGGTCCTCGACGCAGGCGTAGCCGACGACGTCGAGCATGTGCCGCTGGTCGGCCGGGTCGGTACCGATGTGCCGGCCGGCGAAAGGAAGCTCGTCGATCTGGTTCATGAGGCGGCTCCGAGGGCGGTATGGATGCTTCGCCCTCCCCCTCTGTCGTGGCGCTCTCCAGAGGCTCGCGAGGATCGCATCGATCCTCGGCCCACGCGGTCCTTTTGCCTGAGAGGTTCCGGGGAGGAGTTGCCCCTTCGGCGCCGCGCCGCCCGGTCGGGCGGCCACGGTCTCTCCCGTGTGGGTGTACCGGCGTGTGACACGCTACCAGCGCCACGTGAATTGATCGCACCGCCGCGCCCCGCCCGCCGCGCCTCACCCCTACGCTGGGCGGGTGACGTATCTCGCCGCCGACGACCGCTACGACGCGATGACCTACCGGCGCTGCGGGCGCAGCGGCATCCGGCTGCCGCTGATCTCGCTCGGGCTGTGGCACAACTTCGGCCACGACCGCCCGTGGACCACCCAGCGCGACATCTGCCGCCGCGCGTTCGACCTGGGCATCACCCACTTCGACCTGGCGAACAACTACGGACCGCCGTACGGAGCCGCCGAGGAGAACTTCGGTCGGATGCTCGCCACGGACTTCAAGCGGTACCGCGACGAGTTGGTCGTCTCGACGAAAGCCGGGTACGACATGTGGCCCGGGCCGTACGGCGAGTGGGGTTCGCGCAAGTACCTGCTGGCGTCGCTGGACCAGTCGCTGTCCCGGATGGGGCTGGACTACGTCGACATCTTCTACTCCCACCGGTACGACCCGGACACGCCGCTGGAGGAGACGATGGGCGCGCTGGACACGGCGGTACGCAGCGGTCGCGCCCTGTACGCCGGGATCTCGTCCTACTCGCCGGAGCGCACCGAGCAGGCGGTGGCGATCCTGCGCGACCTCGGTACCCCGCTGCTGATCCACCAGCCGTCGTACTCGATGTTCAACCGGTGGATCGAAGAGGGTCTGCTGGACGTGCTGGGACGCGAAGGGGTCGGCTGCATCGCGTTTTCCCCGTTGGCCCAGGGCCTGCTCACCGACCGGTACCTGACCGGCGTGCCGGCGGATTCGCGGATGCGTACCAGCAGGTTCCTCAGCGAGGACGCGCTCACCCCGGACCGGATGGCGAAGATCCGCGGGCTGAACGACATCGCCAAGCGGCGCGGTCAGAGCCTTGCCCAACTCGCGCTCGCCTGGGCGTTGCGGGACCCGCGGATGACGTCGCTGGTCATCGGGGTGAGCAGCGTGCGGCAGTTGGAGGACAACGTCGCCGCCCTGGACAACCTGCGGTTCAGCGACGCCGAGCTGGCCGAGATCGACCGGTACGCCACCGAGGCGGACGTCAACATCTGGGCCGACTCCAGCAACCGCTGAGCCCCGGCGGTCGCCGAGACCGTCACCCCGCCGGTCGGTCGCTCAACGCGTCGTCGACGCCGGGTTCGTGCCTGCCCAGGTACGCCGGGTCGCGCCGGACCGTCGGGTCCGCCGCCGACGCCCGCAGCCGGATCGGCACGGCGGCAGGGTCAGCCGGCGCGGCGTCGCGCCCGGCGGGCGGCGAGCTCGTCGACGTGGTCGCCGTCCTCGACGGCACGTTCGGCGGGCAACTCGGCCAGCGAGCCCTGGATCTCTTTGAACGCGCCGCTGATCGCGATGCCGAACACACCCTGCCCGCCCTGAAGCAGGTCGACGACCTCCTCCGGCGAACGGCACTCGTACACCGTGGTGCCGTCGGAGATCAGGGTGATCTCGGCGAGGTCGTCGACGCCGCGGGCGCGCAACGTCTCGATCGCCTTGCGGATGTTCTGCAGCGACACCCCGGCGTCGAGCAGCCGCTTGACGACCTTGAGCACGACGATGTCGCGGAACGAGTACAGCCGTTGGGTGCCTGAGCCGGAGGCGTCGCGAACAGCCGGCACGACCAGCCCGGTGCGGGCCCAGTAGTCGAGTTGGCGGTACGTGATGCCCGCGGCGTGGCAGGCGGTCACGCCCCGGTAGCCCACCGCGTCGGGGTCGTCGTCGAACAGGACGCCCTGAGCTGGGTCCTGCGCAGCGGGCACCGCTTCGTCCCGGTCCTGCGGCTGACGCACTGCCACCAAACCTCCCGCCCTGGCCAACCGGCGCTGGTACCCACCCTATCGACCCGGTCGCCCGACAGGCGGCGCCCAGCCGGCGACACGCCGAACGCGTCACCCGCCCGGCGCGACCCCGCCGCCGGGCGACGGCGCTCGGCGCTGCGCCTTCGTGGCGCTCAGCCGGCGAAGTCCTCCGGGCTGACCTGTTCCAGGAACTCCCGGAACTTTTCGACCTCGTCCTCCTGCTCGTCCGGGATGACGATGCCCGCCTCGGACAGCACCTGGTCCGCGCAGCGGATCGGCGCGCCGACGCGCAACGCCAGCGCGATCGAGTCGCTGGGTCGGGCGGACACTCTCACCCCGTCGCCGAGCAGCAGGTCCGCGAAGAACACGTTTTCCTTCAGCTCGACGATCTCCACCGCGCGCAGCGGCGCGTTCAACGCCGCCAGGATGTCGCGCAACAGGTCATGGGTCAGCGGTCTGGCCGGCTTGACCCCCTGCTGCTCGTAGGCGATCGCGGTTGCTTCGACCGCGCCGATCCAGATCGGCAGGTAACGGTCTCCGTCGACCTCCTTGAGCAGCACGATCGGCTGGTTGCTGGGCAGTTCCACCCTGACCCCGACCACGCTCAGCTCACGCACCGCCGCCTCCGTGTCCGTCCCTCACCCCTGCACGTTACACGCGCGGCAGGCGCAGTGCCCCGTCGGTGCCGCGTCGCCGGCAGGGGATCTGACGACCGACCACAGCCACGGCAGGCGCGGTGGTCACTGCCCGAGAGTGCTGCGCAACCTGGCTCGTACCAGCGCCGCCTGCAGCCGCTGGGACAGCGCCGCGAGTTCACGCAGGGTGTCGGCGGCCTTGGCACGCGCCTCCGGGCTGCTCTGGTGTACCAGCGGGGCGACCAGCTGGGCGAACATGCCGACTTCCCGGTCGGCGGCGGCGCGGTACGGGCGCAGGTGCCGCGCCTGCAGCCCGTACTCGGCGAGTTGGCGCGCCACGGTCGCGATGGTCAGGGCGTCCGCGTCGTACCAGCCGCCCGCCCGGGGCTGCACCAGCCCGTGCTGTTCGAGTTCGGACAGCGTCGCCTCGTCCACCTCGGCGCGGCTGAGCAGCTCGGCGCGGCTGAGCCGCAGGTCGGTCTGTTCCGCCTCGGGCGCCGTGCCCGGCGCCGGCAGGCGCAGCGCCCCGGTCGGGGCGGGTACCGGCTCGCCCCGGTCGATCGCCGCCAGATGCTCGCGGATCACCCGCAGCGGCAGGTAGTGGTCGCGCTGGGCGGTCAGCACATAGCGCAGCCGCGCCACGTCCGCCGGGCTGTACTTGCGGTAGCCCGCCGGGGTGCGTACCGGCTCGACCAGCCCTTCCGATTCCAGAAACCGCAGCTTGGACACGGTGACGTCGGGGAACTCGGCACGCAGGTGGTCCAGAACCTCACCGATGCTCATCAGCGTCGGCGCACGCGACGGCGACCGGTCCCCAAAGGACATCCGCGCCGCTGACGCCCCCGAACCCGTCACGTCGACTCGTCCCGCCGCGTCACGCGCCCCGCTGCGCGCGGGGGCCGGCGATGAACACCAGCCGGAACTTGCCGATCTGCACCTCGTCGCCGTTGCTGAGCGTCGCCGCTTCGACCCGCTCACGGTTGACGTAGGTGCCGTTGAGGCTGCCCACGTCGCGCACCGTGAAGGTGTTGCCCTCACGGTGGAATTCGGCGTGCCGGCGGGACACCGTCACGTCGTCGAGGAAGATGTCGCTGTCCGGATGCCGGCCGCTGGTCGTGACGTCGTGGTCGAGCAGGAAGCGGGCGCCGGCGTTCGGGCCGCGGCGCACCACCAGCAGGGCCATGCCCGGCGGCAAGGACCCGGCCACCCGGCTCGGCGCCACATCCGCGTCAGGTCCTTCCGTCACGTCGTCGAGGGAACCGAGGTTCAGGGTCGACGTGACGTCGAGTGGGGGGAACTCGTCGTCTGGGCGCGTCATCGGACCACCTCACGGGTCATCGGTCGGCGCCGGGGACGGGCGGAGGCGGCGACGGGAACGCGGCCCCCACCGGGCGCGCGGCTCCCCGATGCCGCTCGACGTGGTCCTGACGCGCGACCGCGGGTTTCACGGTCGACTGGGCGAGCCTAGCCATGGTCAAAATACATGGTCAACCGGACTCGCGAGGTGCCGCGACCGGTTGACCATACTGATGTTACTGCTCGGTCAGTTCGCGGTACGCGGCGGCGTCGAGCAGCTTGTCGACGTCGCCGTCGTCCTGCGGGTCGATCTCCACCAGCCAGCCGGCGCCGTACGGATCACTGTTGATCAACTCGGGGGCGTCGGCGAGCGTGTCGTTTCTCCCGGTCACCACACCGGTCACCGGGGCGTAGATGTCCGACACGCTCTTGGTCGACTCGACCTCGCCGAACGCCTCGCCCGCGTTGACCACCGTGCCGGGATCGGGCAGTTGGACGTACACGATGTCGCCGAGGGCATCCTGCGCGAAGTCGGTGATGCCGACCCGGACGACGCCGCCCTCGTCAGCGGGCGCGACCCACTCGTGCTTGTCGGTGTAGCGCAGTTCTTCGGGAATCACGCGGGTTCCTTCGGTCCGACATCAGGACACCGGGCGGGCGTACCGAGGGGCGGAAACCTGGTGGAGGGCCGTCACCTTCACCGTGCCCGGTTCTTGCACGATCACCGTACCGCCGTGCTGGCGCACGCTGTCGACGACCCCACCGGGAATGTTCAGCGCCGTGCGCATGGTCTGGGCGTCGCCGATCACGGAGATGGTGTACGGGGCGGTCAGCGTCCGCCCGTCGACCACGAGTCCCTGGTCGCCGTCCACGAACGAGGTCGAGGCGACCACCCGCACAGCGGTACCGGTCGCGTCGTCGATCTGCATCGCCTCGGCGCCCGCGCCGCGCAGCTCCTCCACGGTGTCCAACACGGTACGCGCCGGAATGGGCTCGGTGCCGGGCCGGAGCACGACCGTCAACCCCGGTCCGTGCGCGGGCAGGGTACCGGCGAGCACGCCGAGTTCGTCGGCGCGGCGGCGCGCCTCGGCCAGCGCTTCCTGGCGACCCTGCGCGCCGGAGGCGAGGCGACGCTGGCTGTCCTGCAGCGAGGCGATCTCCTGGCGCAGCCGGTCCTGCCGCGCGTCGAGGTCGGACAGGATGCGTACCAGGTCGTCCGGGCGCGCGGCGGCGAGCGTCGGGTCGCTGGACGTACTGCGCAACTGCACCACCAGCGCGAACCCGAGCAAGCCGAGCAGCAGCGCGATCACCGCGTTGGCGACCGACACCCGTCGCTGCGGCGCCGCCGGTGGCGGGTCGTCCGCACCCACCGGCGACGGGTCGGCGGATTCGTCGACGTCGGCGTCGGGTCGCGAATCGTCGCACGCGTCAGGCTCGTCCGCCGACGGGTCGGGCCCGGGTCCGGACGTCGCCGGGTCGGGCTCAGGCGCCGCCGCCTCCGGCCCGGTCGGCGCCGGGTCTGGCTCAGGCGCCGCCTCGGGGCGCTCTACGTCGGGGTCGGTCGTGGCCGCGCCGGACGGCGACGCTTCGGACGGCACAGAGTCGGACGGCACAGAATCGGACGGCGGCTCTTCGGACGGCGACGCCTCGGACCGAGCCGGCGCCGGGTCCCCCGCGCGGTCCGCATCGCCGACCGGGTCGTGCGCAACCAGTTCGTCGTCCATCGCTCACGCCCGGAACAGGTGCCGCCGGATCGCGGCGACATTGCCGAAGATGCGGACCCCGAACACGACCACCACTCCGGTGGACAACTGTCCGCCGACGCCCAGATGATCGCCGACGTACACGATCAGCGCCGCGACCAGCACATTCGACACGAACGACACGACGAACTGCTTGTCGTCGAAGATCTTGTCGAGCTTCGCACGTACCCCGCCGAACACCGCGTCCAGCGCCGCGACCACCGCGATCGGCAGGTACGGCTGCAACTGCGCGGGCACGGTCGGTTCCAGTACCAGCCCGAGGACGACACCCACGCCCAACGCCACGACCGCGAACACTCACCCACCTCCGGAGGGTGACGGTACGGATGATCCGACGGAGGGACCAGCCGACCCCCCGGCGGTCGGCGATCCGGTCGGCGATCCGGTCGGCGATCCGGTCGGCGCCGGTACCGCGTACCGCAGCCGGGGATCGGGCCCGGCCGGCAGCGTGAGCCCCTTGGTCCGCTTGACGGACACCTGCATGCCGTACGCCGCCACATAGTGCCGGAACCGCTGCCCGGTGTCCGACGCCTGGAACCGCCGGTCGAGGTCGGACGGGCCGACCGCGGAGACCTCGTACGGGCCGGTGACCGGTCGGAAGTCCACCAGGATCGCGCCGCCCGCCTGCCGGATCGTCGACGTCGCGGTCAACCGCTCGCCGTTGATCGCGATTGCCTCGGCACCGTCACGCCACAGTTCGTTCGCCACGTCCTGCAGGTCCCGGTCCAGGACCCGGCCGAGGTTGGTGGCGCCGGTGGGCTTGCCGGTCACCGGATCGACCGGGGCGGGCGCGTCGGTCAGCCGTACCACCACCCCGTCGCCGTGGACCGCGGTCAGCCCGGACGCCGCCCCCAGGTCGAACAGGCGCTCGGCGTCACCGCTGCCGGCCAGCGCCGCCTCGCGCTGCCGGGCGACGTCGTCGCGCAACCGGTCGGCCTGCTTCTGCAGCGCGTCCGCCTGCCGCTGGCGCTCCCGCACGTCGCTGACCAGTTTCGCCCGCGCCTTACTCGCCGCCGGCTCGGTGGCGAGCACCGACTGGTACGCCACTGCCAGCAGGAACCCGGTCGCGACCAGGGCGGTCAGCGCGGCGGCGCGCGCCGCGAGGCGGCCGGGGCGGGTCCGGGGCGCGGTGGTGTGGGCGTACTCCGAGTCGAGCAGGTTGCCGAACAGTCGGGCGAGCAGGTCGCTGGCGCCACCGCGCCGGGTCGGGCGGGTCGGCGTGCCGGTCACGGCCGGTTCCCTCCGCCCACGGCGCGCACCCGCGCGGTCCGTACGGCGCGCACGGTCTGCATGACGTACAGCACCCCGGCAGCCCAGTACAGCGCCAGTCCCCACAGCGCCAGCGCCCAGCCGATCGGGCCGGCGACCGGGGCCGCCGCCGCGCTCGCCGTGGCCAGCAGCAGCACCGGGAACGCGAACAGCAGGATGAACGTGGCGGTCTTGCCGAGATAGTGCACCGGGAACGGACCGTACCCGTACCGTCGCAACACCAGCAGGCACCCGCCGAGCAGCACCTCACGCAGCAGCAGGGCAGCCGTGAACGGCCACGGCACCACCCCGCGCACGGTGAACGCGACCAGGGTGGCAAGGATGTACAGCCGGTCCGCCAGCGGGTCGAGCAGTTCGCCGAGGCGGCTGACCTGACCGAGCCGGCGGGCGACGTACCCGTCGACCCAGTCCGTCGTGCCGCCGAGCGCCAGCACCAGCACCGCCCAGCCGTCCTGGTGCGTGACGAGCACGAGGTACAGGAACAGCGGCACGCCGAGCAACCGGGCGAAACTGATCAGATTGGGGACGGTCAGCACCCGGTCGGCGGCCAGTGACGACCGTGGCACCACCGAGCCTCCCTCCGCGACCCGCCCCGCCGGACGATCACGGGCGACGCCAGGTCGTGGTGAAGCATACCCAGGCGACCGACAACCCCTTCGCGACGCGCTTCGCCCACCTGGCGGACCCGCGATCGTCGGTCGGTTGTCCGACATCACCCTGACGACCGGTGGACGTCTGGTCGATTCTCGGAAGGCGCCGGGGGCACCGGCACCATCGCGGAAGGGGCGCGCACATGGGCGGCACCGACGGCACCGACCGGAGCCGAGCGGCGGGTCCGCCCGACGGCCCGGACGGCCCGCTGTCGGGCAGCGGCGACGACGCGGCAGGCAGCGGTCAGGACGACACGGTCGGCGACGTGGTGGTGCCCGCCCACACCACCGTCACCGCCACCGCGCCGGACTCCGGCGGGCACCCGGCCACCACGACGAGGACCGAGGACGGCGACCTGGGCCTGGTGCTGTGCGCGTACGAACCGCTGGTCCCGTCGCCGCTGCCGGACGCGGTCGGGTCGCTGACCGACCACGGCGACCGGCGCAACGACGCGAGCCGGCGGGGCGGCTGGGTGGCGGATCAGAAGGCGACGTGGACGATCACGCCGACGAAGTGGCAGAAGTACCCGGACATCGAGATCGTGCTGCGGCTGTTCCTCCCGGCGCCCTGGGTGGTGATGGACGACGGCGCCGGCTATGCGTGCGCGCTCGGCGGGGACAACCGGGGTTTCGACTACCGCGCCGACGACGCCAAGGCGAGCCGAGCGTTCGTGCGGATGACGGTGAACCTGGACCCGCGCCGGGACACCCCGCTGGTCGGCGACATCAAGGCGGACTTCGGCTACTCGCACACGCTGCGGTCCGCGTCGATCGCGCTGGGCGGCGACGGCGAGAACGTCGCCGGCGTGGTCCAGGGCTGGATCGCGCAGGGCGCACCGCCGCCGGAGTTCTTGATGCTGCGGCACGTGGACGGCAAGCCCTGGTGGTGGTGGGACTGGCGACCGGACTACACCGGGCCGCACCGCAGCGACGAGACGCACCTGGCGCGCACCGACAGCAACCTCAGCGCGAGCGTGGCCAGCTACAAGCCGAACACCGCGCGGATCAGGGTGGGCGTGTGCGGCAGCGTGCCGTCCACCGACCCGGTGCTCAAGGCGACCGCGCCCACCATCGACGCCGACCTGCTGCTGGAGTTGCGCGCCGAGCCCGACGAGCCGTACGCGCACTTCCGCTGGACCGGCACGCACGACGGGTTCCCGGCGTACGAGTTGTACCTCAACGGGTCGCCGGCCTATCTGTACTCCCCCGACCAGCACGGGAAGTCGCCTTTGGACCTGATGGCGGCGATGCCGGGCCACGAGATCACGGTGAACCCGGGGCGGCGGTGGTTGCCGCTGGGTCAGGCGTTGACGAGCGGCTGAGCAGCGCCGGGGTCGTCGGGGCGGGCCGACGCCGCCACGGCGTGGCGGAGGGCCGCCCGCCCCGCCCCCGTTCGCCGTACCAGCCGCACTTTACACGCGATGCCGTCTTGTCAAGTACCGCCGACGTGTGTGACGGTAGGTCGACCGGCGCCGGGGCGCCGGTGAACTCCACCAGCGAGGGATGGAGGACCGTCATGGCGACGTCGCGTGCGGCCGCCGCGCCGACGGTGTGGCGCGACCCGAAGAAGTACCTGTGGCCGCTGGCCCTGCTGGTGCCGACGCTGCCGTACGGCGGATGGTCGATGTGGCGCGCCACCGGCTCGGGCTGGGTGTGGTGGCTCGGTCCCGTCGTGGTGTTCGGAGTGATCCCGCTGGTCGACCTGGTGTTCGGCGAGGACCGGGACAACCCGCCCGAGCAGATCGCCGACAATCTGCAGCGGGTCCGGTACTACCGGTGGATCACCTATCTGTACCTGCCGGCGCAGTACGTGGCGCTGGTGATCTGCTGCGCGGTGTGGGTACGCGGCGGGCTGGGCGTCGCCGGTGCCACCGGGCTGATCGCCACCGCCGGGATCGTCGACGGCATCGCCATCAACACCGCGCACGAACTCGGTCACAAGCGGGAACGGCTGGAACGCTGGCTGTCGAAGATCGCGCTGGCGCCCACCGGGTACGGACACTTCTATGTGGAGCACAACCGCGGCCACCACGTGCGTGTCGCCACCGCCGAGGACCCGGCCAGCGCCCGGCTCGGCGAGAGCTTCTGGGCGTTCTGGCCGCGTACCGTCGCCGGCAGCCTGCGCTCGGCGTGGCGGCTGGAAACCCAGCGGTTCCGCATCCGGGGGCGCAGCCCCTGGACGGTACGCAACGACGTGCTCAACGCCTGGGCGATGACGCTCGTGCTGGTCGTCGCCCTGCTCGTCGCGTTCGGACCGACCGTACTGCCGTTCCTGCTGGCCCAGGCGGTCGTCGGCTTCTCGCTGCTGGAAGTGGTGAACTACCTCGAGCACTACGGGCTGGCGCGGCAGCGCACCGCCGCCGGGCGGTACGAGAAGGTCGACCCCCGGCACAGCTGGAACAGCGACCGGGTGGTGACCAACCTGTTCCTGTTCCAGCTTCAGCGGCACAGCGACCACCACGCCAACCCGCTGCGCCGGTACCAGGCGCTGCGCACCTTCGACGCCTCGCCGCAGCTGCCCGCCGGGTACGCCACGATGGTGGTCCTCGCCGTGCTCACTCCGCTGTGGCGACGGGTCATGGACCGCAGGGTGGTCGCCCACTACGGCGGGGACCTGTCGCGGGCGAACGTCCATCCGCCCGCGCTCGCGCGGCTGCGCGCCCGGTACGGTACTCCGCCGGCGATCGACGGTCGCCGGGCATCCGTCGTCAGCCAGCCTTGACCGGGGATGATCCACTGGGGATCATGACGCGTTTCCCCGGTGGACCCGGTCCGTTCAAGAAGTTCCCGACCTCACCTGTACCGCCCGGCGGTCGCCGATCCGCCGTGCTGCCCGCCGTCGCGTCCGTCCTCGCCGCGGTGGTGGTGCTGCTGGTCGGTCTGGTGGGTCTGTTCACCGGATTCGACAAGACCACCGGCGGCGAGGTCGGCGTGGTCCGCAACGGCGGCTGGTTCGACAACAACAAGGTGCGCCAGGTCATCCAGCCCGGTTCCGGGCTGACCTGGACCGGGTTCTGGTCGACCACCCACAAGTACCCGGCGCAGCAGCGTTTCTACACGATCACCGCGGACACCAGACGCGGCGACCGCACCGGTGTGGACGTGGTGAACACCCCGTCCAGCGACGGCGTCGACATGGGCATCGAAGGCACCATCTACTTCACGCTGAACCTCGACCCGGCGTCGATGAAGGCGTTCGACGACAAGTTCGGCACCCGGCAGTTCCGCGGCCTCGACGGCGAACTGCGCTACGCCTACGACGGCGACGAGGGGTGGAGCACGTTCCTGGACGCCATCGTCCGCCCGGTCATCGACAACGACCTGCGTATCCAGATCAACAGCTTCCGCTGCGCGGAACTGGTGTCCAGCTGCGCGCTGGTGCAGAACGGCGCGCAGGGCGGGCAGACCGGACGGGTCGCCTCGCCGGTGGCGAGCACCGGCGGGCAGCAGAACAACACCAACATCGCCAAGGTCCAGGACGCGGTGAACTCCAGCCTGCCCAACGACCTGAAGGAGATGCTCGGCGGGGACTTCTTCGAAGGCATCAAGTTCAACCTTGCCCGGGTCACCCTGCCGCAGACCGTGCAGGACGCGGTGAACAAGGCACAGGCGGCGTACGCCGCTGTCAGCGAAGCCCAGGCGAAGGTGGCGCAGGCGCAGGCGGAGGCGGACGCGAACAAGAAGCGGCAGGAGGGGTACAACGCCTGCCCGGCGTGCGCGCAGATCGACATCATCAAGGCGCTGCCGCCCGGCGTCACCACCTACGCGCCCGGCGCGAACACGGCGGTACCGCTGAAGTAACCGCCGCGCCCGGCGCCCGTCGCCGTGCCCATCGGTGCGGGCGGCGCGACCGTCGTCACACGAGGGTCGCGCCGCCCGCCAGGACCTGCCGCATCTCGTCGGTGTGCCGTTCGGCGAGTTCCGGTCGCCCGTGGTACTGCGCCGGGGTGTTCTGGAACAGCACGATCCGCCAACCGTCCGGGCCGTGCTCGGCGAGCAGCGTCTGTACCGCGTTGACCGCCGGGTTCACATCCCGCTTCCCGGGCGGCACCATGCCCACGATCGCGGTCAGCAGCGCGGCTGCCTCGCCGTACCGGCGCACGCGGCGCACCTTCGCCACGTACGACGCGGTCGGATGGTCCCGGAAGATCACGCCGATGTGGTCGCCGATCTCGGTGCCGGTCATCTGGCTGCCGTCGAACCCGACGACGACCGCGTCGTCGGCGAACAGCGCGGCGTAGCGCCCGGCGTCGCGTTCGTTCCACGCCCGCAGCAGCCGCAGGTACAGGTCTCGGACAGCCGCTTCGGTGTCGTCGCCGGTCATCGCAGCCTCCCGTCGGGTACCTGCCGCGCGCCGCGCGGCTGGCGTTCACCGCGAGGATAGGCGCGACGCCCGACAGCCGCGCCGGACGACAACGGCGACGCGGACTGCGGCGCGAGACGGCGACGCGGCTGGCGGCGTGGCGACGATAGGGTGGCGGGCGTGATCCGTCAGGCGTACCTCGACGCTGCCGATGTCGCCGCCCGGCTGCTGCGCGAACCCGCGCTCGCCGAACGGTGGCGGCGACCCAGCGCGCTGCCCGAAATGTCGATCGCCGCTCTGGCGTACCACCTGGCCAGCCAGATCACCCTCACCGTGAGCTACCTCGCCGCGCCGCCCGGCCGCGCGGCGATTCCGCTGCTGCGGCACTACACCGACAACGACTGGGTGACCTCGGGGCTGCACGGCGAGACGAACGTGGCGATCCGCGAAGGCAGCGACCGGGCGGCGGCGGACACCACCCCGGACGCGCTCGCCGACGAGGTCGACGCGGCGATCGCGACGCTGCGGCAGGTGGTACCGGCGCAACCCGCCGACCGGATCGTCGACTTTCGCCGTTGGGGGCTCACCGTCGACGACTTCCTGACCACCCGCGTGATGGAACTCGTCGTGCACAGCGACGACCTGGCGGTCAGCCTCGACATCCCGACCCCGGCGATGCCGGTCGAGGCGACCGGCGCGACCATCGCCCTGCTGGCGCAGGTCGCGGCGTGGCGGCACGGACCGCTGGCTGTGGTACGCGCCCTGGCGCGCGGCGAACGGGCACCGCAGCGCATCACGGCGCTCTGACGGCTGCCGCCGGGTTGGCGTCGGTCGCCGGGAGTCCGCTCGACCGCGGCGACCCGTCGGATGGCAGGATGGCGCGGGTGTCCGCGCTGACTGTCCGACCCGGAGACCCCACCGACGTACCCGTGGTTCTCGCCCTGCTCGACCGGGCCACCGAATGGCTGGTGGCGAACGGGCGTACCGACCAGTGGGGCAGCGAGCCGCACTCCACCAACCCGCGCCGGATCGCGCAGATCACGTCGTTCGCGCAGGCGGGCGGGCTGTGGATCGCCGAATGGGCGAGCCGACCGGTGGGCGCGCTGTCGGTGGGCGAGGCGATGCCGTACGTGCCGCCGGTCGACGAGCCCGAGCTGTACGTCCAACTGCTGGTCACCGACCGCGACCAGGCGGGGCGCAACATCGGCGGGGCGTTGCTGGACCACGCCCGCGACCTGGCTCGCGAGCGGGGTACGACGCTGCTGCGGGTGGACTGTTTCGCCGGTGGCGACGGAGCTCTGGTGCGGTACTACGAACGGCAGGGCTTCACCCGCGCCGAGTCGTTCACCGTACCGGTCGGCGGGGTCGACTGGCCCGGTCAGGTGCTGGTCCAGCGGCTGTAGCGCAGCGTCGCGCGGCAGCGCCGGGTGGGCGCGCTGCCGCGCCCACGACCTCGTGCTCAGCGGGCTGACGCGGTAGCGGGACCGCACCAGACGGGCAGGACGCGTCGGATCGCGTCCGGCAGCCGGTCCGGGTCGGTGTCGTCGGTCGCCCAGGCGATGTACCCGTCGGGACGCACCAGCATGGTGGGGGTGCCCGCTTCGGCGGGTGTCGCCACCGTCAGCCGACCCTTCCACGCCTCGCCGACCGACGCCGCCTCGGCTGGAGCGAGCAGCACGAACGTGCCCTCCCGCAGCGCCGCGTACAGCCGGTCCCGGGCGCGCCCGTCGTCGACGAGCGGCACGTCGGGGGCGCGTCGACCGGCGAGCCGGTGCCCGTGGTGCGGGGCGGGGTACCGGATGCCGACGCCCGACAGCGTGCCGGTGATCCGGTCGGCGACCGGACCGATCCGCAGCGCCACGCTGCCGGCGACGTTGCGCGCGACGCGCGCCGGCCGGGACCGGAGCATCGCGAGCCGGATGATCGCCCCGCTGCTGCGCAGCACGTCCCGCCCGACCGGATGACGCTCGGCGTGATAGCTGTCGAGCAGGTCGTCGCCCGCCCAGCCGTGGATCACCGCGGCGAGCTTCCAACCGAGGTTGACCGCGTCCTGGATACCGGTGTTCATGCCCTGCCCGCCGGCGGGCGAGTGCACGTGCGCCGCGTCGCCGGCGAGGAACACCCGCCCGACCCGGTACCGCGGCACCTGCCGCTCGTCGCTGTGGAACCGCGACATCCAACGCGGGTCGTGCATGCCGAAGTCGGTGCCCAGCGCCCGGATCGTGACGTCGCGGATCTCGGCGAGGTCCACGGGCGCGGTGTCGGGCCGCTGGCGACGGCGGTCCCAGGCGAAGACGCGGTACCAGCCGTCGCCGAACGGCGCGATGAACGCGAAGCCGTCGCCGACCGCGTTGACCGCCAGCACGTCTTCGGGCGCGTCGGTGAGCCGGACATCCGCCAGCATGATCGACTGGAGGACCGCCTGCCCCGGGAACGGCAGACCGAGCGCGTCGCGTACGGCGCTGTGCACGCCGTCCGCGCCCACCAGGTACGACGCCCGCATCCGGCGGTGCCCCGCGACCTCGACGTGCACGCCGTCGGCGTCCTGGTGTACTCCGACGACGTCGGCGCCGGGCACCAGGCGCGCGCCGGCGCGCTCCGCGCGCCGGCGCAGCAGCCGCTCCACCTGGTACTGCGGGGTGATCAGCAGGTACGGGTACCGGCTGGGCAGCCGACCCAAGTCGATGTGCAGGTGGTCGAACAGCCGCAGGTGGCGCACTGTCGCGCCGGTGGCGACGAGGTCGTCGGCGAGCCCACGCGCGTCGAGTTGCTCCAGCGTCCGGGCGTGTACCCCGAACGCGCGGGTCAGGTTGGACTCGTCCGTGCGGCGGTCGAGCACGACGGTGCGTGCCCCCGCGGTGGCGAGGTCCCCGGCGAGCGTCAGACCGGTCGGTCCGGCGCCCACGATCACCACATCGGCGTGTTCCGGAAGCATCGCCCCTCCAGGTGCCAACATACGTTTGCCAACGCTTGTTGACGAGCGTAGGCGTGGGCTCGTACCGATGTCAACGCTTGTTGGCCTACGATTGGTGGCATGGGCACCGAGACGCCGCGCAGATCCGACCCGACACGGGCGGCGATCCTCGCCGCCGCACGCGACCGGTTCGCCGCCGACGGATACGAACGCGCCACCATCCGCGCCATCGCCGCGGACGCCGGTATCGACCCGGCCATGGTGATGCGGTACTACGGCAGCAAGGATCGCCTGTTCGCCGCCGCCGCCGAGTTCGACCTGCGACTACCGGACCTCAGCGAACTGCCCGCCGGCAGGTACGGCGAGGTGCTGGTCCACCACTTCCTCACCCGGTGGGAATCCGACGGGACGTTTCTGGCGCTGCTGCGCGCCGCGGCGACCAACGAAGCCGCCCGGCAACGGATGCTGGACGTGTTCGCCGGTCAGGTCGCTCCGGTGGTGGCGAAGGTGTGCCCGGACCCGGCGCACGCCGCCGAACGCGCCGGGCTGGTCGCCACCCAGATGATGGGGCTCGCGGTGTGTCGGTACGTGCTGCGGCTGCCGCCGATCGCGGCGATGCCCGCCGACACGGTCGTCGCCTGGCTGCGCCCGACGATCGAGCGGTACCTCAGCGCGCCGCGACCGTAGCCGCGCGCTCAGGCGGCACGTCCCCCGCTGCGGCTCGCCACGACCCGGCGCAGCACGTCGAGGGCGTGCTCGGCTTCGTCCCGGCCGACAGGGGCGGTCTTCTCGGCGACGTACGCGGCGAGCGCCTCGCGGATGACGTCGGACCGGCGTACCCCTTCCGCCTCCGCCAGCCGATCCACCTGCTCAACCAGGACGACCGGCAGCCGGATGCTGGCGAGCATCATCGGAACACCGGTCGCGGGGCGGGTCGCCGGCTCGGTCGCCGGCGTCATCGACGACAGCATCGGAGACAGGTTCTGAGTCGTCCGGAACCACTCGACGACCTCGTCCTTGGTCATCTTCTCGAAGTCAGGCGCGTTCATCCCAGTCGCCTCCTCCACTCGTCCAACTCCGCGCCGGCGAGCGCCCGCGCCGAGACGATCCGGTACGTCGTGTCAGTCAGCCGGTCGCACAGCACCGCGATCACCCGCGCGGTGTCCGCCATGCCCATCACCACCAGCAGAAGATCGCCGATGTGGCGCTCGAAGCGCAGTCCCGGCGGGGCGAACAGCGCCTGCTCGACCTCGACCGGTTCGACCTTGTGCTGCCGCGCGTCGGCCAGACCGGCGTCGGTCCAGACGTACTCGCGACGACGACCCACCGCCGGAGTGTATCGCGTTGTCATACGTCCCACCGGGCGTGACCCATGCGTGGCGGGCGACACAACGCGGTCTGGGAGCCGTCGTCGCCGGGTACCCGGAACGGCATGTTCGCCTTCTTCTCCAGCCGCCTCGGCTGCCTCGGGTCGCTGCTGGTCAGCGCCCTGCTCACCGCCCTGTTGTGGCTGGTGTTCGCGCGTTGAACGAACGCGACCGGTCAGACGTCGCATCACCCTCGGGGTCGCCGCGCGGGTCGAGGCGGCGCGTGGTTGGTTGAGAGCGACATTCCCCGTCGGTGTCGTCCAGCGGTCACCGTAGCCACCGACCGGTTCGCGACCCGGCGTCCCTCGGGTCCCCTTGTCACCGATCCGGTGTGGTAAGCGCACCGAAGTCGTCGACGAAGCGGGGCAGGAGTCGGGCCAGCGCCGCGCGGTCCTCGTCGCTCCAGCCTTTGGTGGCCTCCGTGATGGCGTTTCTGCGAAATTCGTGGATCCGGTTGAGCGCGTCCTCGCCGTCGGGTGTCAAGCGCAGCAGAGAGCGGCGTCCATCGCGCTGGTCGGCTTCGCGGCGGATGAGCCTGGCTTCCCACGCCAATGCGGCGAGCCGGCTGGCGCGCGGTTGGTCCACGTCGAGTTGGGCGGCGATGTCTGTGACGGTGAGGCTTTCGCCGCGCTCGGTGGCCGCCGCCAGCACGTCGAGGAGTTCGAACACGGCGTCCGGTAGCCCGGCAGGGGTGCCGGCGCGCTGGCCGCGGCGCCGCGACAGGCCCGCCAAGGCGCGGCGCCGCTGGGCCCTTCTCAGCGCCACGAGCGCGGCCTCGATGGCGGCGATCTCCGCGCCCTTGCCCTTCACAACCCCTCCATGCATAATCGGGTACAAGTACATGTCATGATACATGGGATTGGGAGGTCGCGGTGGACGCACCCAAGCCGCTTGGCTACTGGCTCCAACATCTTCACAGCCTGCTCGAGACCCACTTCCCTCTGGTCCTGTCCGACCTGGGAACCAACCGCAGGGAATGGCAACTGCTCAACACGCTGGCCCACGGTTCGCGCACCCGCGACGACCTGCAGCAGGCTCTCGCACCCTTTTGGACAGCCGACCAGCCGAGCCTGCAGCAGGTCGTGGCGACCCTCGCCGATCGCGGTTGGGTCGACGAGTCCGAGGGCACCGTCACGCTGACCCCGGCCGGCGCGGCGGTCCACGCCGACCTCGCTGCCCGCGTGGAGCGGGCCCGAGCCGTCGTCCTCAAGGACCTGACCCCGGATCAGTACCGGGAAACCATCAGGGTCCTCGCCACGATGGCGGGCAATGTCGAGGCCGCCGTCGCGTCCTATGCGACAGCGACGGGGGTCGCCGCGTAGCGTGCCCGCGCGATGAGCGCCCGCGCGGCGGGACTGACCGGACCGTGGGCGCGCCAGGCGAAGGCGAGCCGCCCACGCAGTTCCGGTGTGAGCGCGACCGCATGGACGTCCTCGCGCGAGGCGGCGACGGAGGCGGGCACGATCGCCACGCCCAGCCCGTGCGCGGCGAGTTGGGCGAGTACCACCGGACTGCCCGCCTCGAACGCGATGCGCGGGGTGAACCCGGCGGCGGCGCAGGCGTCGTCGAACAGCCCCCGGATGCCGGTACCGGGCGGCAGGCTGATCAGCCGTCGGTCGCGCAGCGCGGTCAGTGGTACCCGGGACCGGCGCGCCAGGGCGTCGTCGCGGCTGACCACGGCGACGATCGGCTCGTCGGTCACCAGGTGGACGTCGAGGTCGGGCGGCGGTACCGCGCCGAACGCGATGATCGCCGCGTCCAGTCTGCCGTCGCGCAGCGCGTCGACGAGCCGGTCGCTGGTGTCCTCGGTCAGCGTGGTCTCGACGCCGGGATGGTCGGCGTGGAACCCGGCGAGCAGCGCCGCCATGTCGACGCCGTGCGACGTCACCGTCCCGATCGCGACCCGCCCGCGTACCAGCCCGGTGAGCTCGTCGACGGCGAGGCGCACCCCGTCGACGGCGGCGAGCGCGGCGCGGGCGTGCCGCAGCACCGCCTCCCCTACGGCGGTGAGCCGTACCGAGCGCCCCGACCGGTCGAACAGGTCCTGCCCGAGCTCCCGCTCCAGCCGCCGGATCTGGGCGCTGACCCCCGGCTGGGCGACGTGCAGGGTCGCCGCCGCCCTGGTGAAACTCCCCAGGTCGGCGACCGTCACGAAGTACTCGAGCTGCCGCAGCTCCATAACCGACGATTCTAGATCGCAGCAGAGGTAGCTATTGGACTTCTGACTCGGCGGCGGCGCAGGCTGGACGTGTACCGCCCGTACACCTGCCGAGGAGGGACGATGACCACCATTCGGGAACACGCCGCCACGCCCGAGGATCTGACCCGGCTGTTCGTGGCACGAGCCAACGCCGGGGACGTGGACGGGCTCGCCGACCTGTACGAACCCGACGCCGTGCTCGCCTACCCGCCGGGTTCGACGACCGTCGGCCGCACGGCGATCCGCGCCGTGTTCGAGACGATGCTCGCCCACGTGCCCCGGTTCGAGCCGGAGCAGCCGCTGCCGACGGTACGCGCCGGCGATCTCGCGCTGACCTCCACCCAGTCCGCCGACCACACCGGTACCCGGGTCCAGGTCGTCCGCCGCCAGCCCGACGGCACCTGGCTGCGGGTGATCGACCGACCCGAGACGGTCGGCTGACGCGGGGCGGCAGGGGGATCGACGCACGCCCGGCGCACCGCGCCGCGTCGCCCGGTCGACCACGCATCTGGTGCACAGTTGATCCGTGGTCATCCCGGTGCACGACGTCAACCCGACCCGACGCACGCCGTGGGTCACGTACGCGTTGATCGCCGTCAACGTGGTGGTGTTCCTGCTGACCCCGGCGTCACGCACCGTCGAGATCGGCTCCCAGAGCCTGGCGCAGGTGTGCCGGCAGGAGGCGTTCTACGACCGGTACGCGGCGATCCCCCGCGAGATGCTCGACAACCAGCAGCTACCACGCACCCCGACCGGCGACACCGGCGTCGGTCCGCAGGGGGCGGGCTGCGTGGTCGCGCCGTCGGAGTACCGCAAGGTGCCGGCGCTGTCCGTGCTGTACGCGATGTTCCTGCACGGCGGCTGGCTGCACCTGCTGGGCAACATGCTGTACCTGTGGGTGTTCGGCAACAACGTCGAGGACCGGTTCGGGCGGGTGCGGTACCTGCTGCTCTACCTCGTCTGC
Source organism: Micromonosporaceae bacterium (assembly GCA_036378155.1). Taxonomy (GTDB): domain Bacteria; phylum Actinomycetota; class Actinomycetes; order Mycobacteriales; family Micromonosporaceae; genus DASUXA01. Next base: position 22,252 of record DASUXA010000037.1, read on the forward strand.
GGATACGTCGCCGCGTACGGGTTCGCGGTCGCCAACGCCGGGTCGACCCAGCCGCTGATCGGGGCGTCCGGAGCGGTCGCCGGGGTACTGGGCGCCTACCTGGTGCTGTATCCACGGGCGCGGGTCTGGAGCCTGGTGCCGTTCCTGCTGTTCCTGCCGTTGAAGCTGCCCGCCTGGCTGGTGCTGGGGCTGTGGTTCGTCATCCAGGGGGTGTACTCCGCCGGGTACACCGTTTCGCAGGCCGGCTCGGTCGCCTACCTGGCGCACGTGTTCGGGTTCGTGCTGGGCGTGCTGGCCGCCCTGCCGCTGCGCGGCCGTCGACCACCCACCCAGTACCGCTACGACTATCGATATCCCGTGCCCCCGTGACGGACGCCGGGTAGCGACCGCGACGCGTCCGGGTCGGTTCGCCCGATCGAGTGGTTCGACCATCGATCAGCCCTGACAAATCGGACCGATCACCGGACCGGGTCGAGGACGCGCCGATAGGCTCGGCCGGGTGAGTTCGCAGCACGGCGGGACGCACACCCCACCGGCATCCGAGCCCACCGGCACGAGCGCGGCCGGTCAGCCCGACGCGAGGTCCGCCCCTCGATCGTCGTCCAGCCGCGACCGGTGGTTCGACCTGCTGCGGGCCGTCGCCCTCGCCCGCGTCATCGTGTACCACATGTTCGGGGCGGCGTGGGTGAGCTACCTGTTCCCGGCGATCGGGGTCATGTTCGCGCTGGCCGGCTCGTTGATGGTCCGCTCGCTCGACCGGTCGACCAAGCGCGCCGTGACCGGCCGGATCCGCCGGCTGCTGCCGGCGCTGTGGGTGCAGGCAGCGATCCTGGTACCGCTGATGCTGGCGCTGGGCTGGCCGGACCGACCGCCGTGGCCGCGCCTGCTGACCTGGGTGGTACCGGTCGCGACACCCCCCGGCACCGCCTGGGCGGAGCCCGCCACCGAGGTGCTGTGGTATCTCGTGACGTACCTGTGGCTGGTGCTGCTCTCCCCCGCCCTGCTGTGGCTGTTCCGCCGGCTGCCGGCGGTGGCGATCCTGCTGCCGCTGGCGGTACTCGTGGTACTGAGCGCCGGACTGTTCCAGCCGAGCCCGACCGTGGACGACGTCGCCACCGACGTCGCCACCTTCGGCGCCTGCTGGGCGGTCGGGTTCGCGCACCGGGACGGGGTGCTGCGCCGCGTACCGTGGGCGGTGCTCATCCCCATCGCCGTGGTCAGCGTCGCCGCGGGCGCGGCGTGGGCGCTCACCCACCCCGACAACGGCTCGATCGACCTCAACGACGTACCGGTCGGCCAGGCGTTCTACTCCCTGGGGATCGTGCTGGTCCTGATGCGCGCGGCGCCGCCGATGGGCTGGCTGCCCCGGGTACGACCCCTGGACCGCCTGGTCACCACGTTCAACGCCCGTGCCGTCACCATCTACCTGTGGCACAACCTCGCGATCGCGGCGGCGTTCGCCGTCGGCGACCTCATCGGCGTGTTCGCGCTGGGTAACGCCGGCTACTTCGCGGTGGCGCTGGTGCTGCTCGCCGCCATCGTCCTGCTGATCGGCTGGGTGGAGGACCTGGCGGCACGTCGATCGCCACGGTTGCTGCCGTGGCGGGGTCTCACGCCCCGCCGGCGCGAGCCGGCTGCCGTCACGCCCGAACCGGCGGCGCAGCCCTGACGGCTCGACGGGCTCCAGCCCGCCGTCACGGCCGTCGCCTCACGCCATGACGGTGCCGACCGGTGGGCGCCGACCTCATTCGGTGAGGTCGTCGTCGGCGGCGTGGTACCCGCCCCGCTGTCCGGTTCGTGCCGTACGGCCCGTCAGCTGGGGTCTGGTCGCACTGACGCCCCGTCCCGGCACCCGGCATCGTCGAAGCGGAAGAACGGTCTTCGTACCGAAGTGGGGCTTCCGGTTGGACGTCCAGGTCGGCGAAGCCGCTGACGACCGGCGACATGAGGGGGGATCCGGTCATGAGTCAGATGCAGCAGCCAGGGGCGTCGGCCGGCGTCGATCCGGCGACTGCCTCCAGCACCCGTCGGTACAACGAACAGGAGCTCGCCTGGCAGGGCGCGCCGCCCGGACCGACCGCATGGGTCGGCTGGATTCTGTTCGGCGCGACGATGCTCGTCCTGATGGGCATCTTCCAGTTCATCGAGGGCTTGGTCGCCGTGCTGAACAGCGGGTACTACCTGGTGGGCCAGAACGGGCTCGTGGTCAACGTCGACTACACCGCGTGGGGTTGGGTGCACATGGCGATCGGCGTGCTCGCCGCCGTCACCGGCATCGGCCTGTTCGCAGCGCAGACGTGGGCCCGCGTCCTCGGTGTGATCATCGCCGGGATCAGCGCGATCGTGAACCTGGCCTTCGTCGCGGCGTACCCGTGGTGGTCGCTGACGATCATCGCGCTCGACGTCGTCGTGATCTACGCCCTGGTGGCACACGGTCGCGAACTGACCAACGACTGAACGGTTCGCTCGGTGCCCCGACCGTCCCACGTGGGGCGGTCGGGGCACCGCAGCGTGGGCGCCGGGGCGGCAGGGCGCGGTCACCCGTCCGCGGCAGAACACCTAGTCCATCGACGTCGGCCAGCGCTGCGCCGCCCAGTCGCCCCAGGTGCGGAATTCGGGCGGCGGGTCGGCGATCGTCGCGGACGTCAACTCGTCGCGGTCCGGCTCCTGGAACAGCCGCCGGTACTCGTCCAGCTCGTCCGGGCTGATGTGGAAGGTCGACCCGGCGTCGCTCGCCAGCCGCGCCTCGACCCGCCGACGCTGCTCGACCTCGTCGACCGGAAGGTACACCAGCTCGCACGCCGCAGCTTCGCGTGCGGCGAGCCACCGCAGCGCGTCCCGTTCGTCCTTGCTCCACACCCCGAAATCGAGGATGACGCTGACGCCCAGCCGAAGCGCGCGCACCGCCAGCCACACCATCCGGCCCTCGAGCACGTCGCGCCCGCCGTCCGCCTCGGGTTCGCCGAACAGCGGAATCATCCATTCGTCGGGGGTCAACCGCAGCGCCCGCCGTTGCACCTCCAACCGGCGGGCGTACGTCGTCTTTCCCGAGCCGGGCAGCCCGACCAGGACGTACAGGGTCGGTCCGGTCACGTCCGTCACTTGGCTCCTCATCGTCGTCGCGGCACGTCCACCGGCTGACCGTCGGCGCATCTCACCGGATCGGACCCCGCGCCCGGCCCGTGGCGCCGTTGCCGGCGTCGATTCGCCTCTGGTACAAGACGATGACGACGGTCTTTCGACTTCGCGCGGTCGCACCACCCTATGCGACTTGCTACGACTGCGGCTGTCCGTGTGCCCGATCCCGCTTGTTCGACGTGGCATGAGAGGGAGCCCAGATGGCCGGATCGTTGAAGAGGATCAGGACCCGGCTGGACATCTGGCGGCAGGTGGTCTGGCAGTACCGGGTCACCGCCACCGGAACTCTGCTGGCCGCCTTCAGCGTCGCCACGGCGCTCACCAAGCTTCCGCAGCCGGTGAATGTCGTCGGGGCAGTCGTCGGCGGGGCCGTCGCCCTCCTCGAAATTCGCGAACTGCGCGGTCGCGCCCGCGCGGTGGTGTTCCAGCCACGCGTCGGGGACACCTACGCCGACATCGAGCAAAGTGAGCACGACCGTGGGCACGTGATTCGTACCAGCGGCAATGTGGGCATCGTGCTGGTATCGGAGAGTCAACGCCTGAGGCGACGGTCGCCCGCGGCGTATCTCGACGAACGGGACTACACGCTTCCCGACGAACTCACGCCGTGGTCCCTGCCTTTCCTGCTTCGGCAGATGCGCACGTCGACGCTGCACAACGGCAGGGTGGTGGGGCTCGCCTCCGATCTTCCTCCCACCGGCGCGACCTGGGACACCGTGAAGCTTCGGAGGGTGACGTACTTCGACTTCGTGTGCACCAACGTGCTCGCCGGGTACGACGTGCACGAAGTCGGGCTCGGCAGGCGCCTGAAGGGGCGCGAACTGTTCATCAACCGCCACGGGCGGCTGAGAAATTTCGCGGACAGTTCGCTGGCGAACGTCATAGGCGTCTCGACCCTGGCACTGACCTGCGACGGCAAACTGGTGCTCCCGTTCCAGACGGAACAGAACGTCGGCAGTCCCGACCTTTATCCGCCGTCCGGTTCCGGAGCCCTGGAACAACAGGACCTTCCGTCGGCTGGGAGCGGCCTGCTGCGCGACATCGTCATCCGAGGCGCGACCAGAGAGATGTGCGAAGAGTGCAACATCGACCGCTCGGAGGTACAGGAGACTCAGATCCTCGGGCACGCCCGGTGGCTCAGCCGCGGCGGCATGCCCGAATTCTGCGCGGTGACGCTTCTGTCGGTCCGAAGCGAAGACATCGAATCGCGAGTCGTCGTCCGCGCCGAACGCCCGTACATCAAGATGGTCGCCACCGCCTATCTCGCCCCGGTCGAGCAATGGAATCCCGAAGAGCCGTTGGCGATACTGCCGTCCGAGATCGCCGCGAAGGCGTCGTGGCCGCTCGCGTTCTGCCTGTCCTGCCTCGCCGAGGCGATGCGGGACCGACGGTTCCGGCTGCGCGAGGAGATCGGCAGGCGGGTCGCTCTGTGACGCCGCGGTCCTGATGACGTCGCGGCGACCGGACGTCGCGGAAGCGTGCCTCGGCTCGGCGCCCCGAACGCCGTCGACAACCCGGTCGCCGTCGACCGTCGCCGCTGGTCCCATCGAACGTCGTGCACTAGGTTTACCGGCACGTGCCCAGCTTGCGGGGAGTTCCCGTGACCCGACGCGTCATCCACCCCAGGCGATGGGCGCCGCCACCGGCGCCGCCGGACGCCGGTCGTACCGCGCGCACCCGCCCCCTGACGATCCGCACGATCATCCCGGTACCGAGCCCAGGACCCGAGGATGTGGTCGACGCCGACGGGGTGATCTACACCGGGGTCGACGACGGCAGCATCCTGCGCATCGACCCGGTCAGCGGTGACGTCCGAGCGGTAGCCGACACCGGGGGACGTCCGCTCGGTCTGGAACCGTGCGGCGACGGCTGCCTGCTCGTCTGCGACTGCCGCCGGGGTCTGCTGCGCGTCGACCCGCGCGACGGGTCCGTGGCGGTACTCGTCGATACGGTCGACGGCGAGCCGTTGACCTTCGCCAGCAACGTGGTGGTCGACGACGACGGAACTGTCTGGTTCTCCGCGTCCAGTCGACGGTGGAACCTCGACCACTACATCGGGGACCTGCTCGAACACACCTGTACCGGGCGGCTGTTCCGCCGCGACCCGGACGGACGCGTCACGACCGTCCTCGACGGACTGAAGTTCGCCAACGGCGTCGTACTGGCGCCCGACCGGTCGCACGTCCTCGTCGCCGAGACCGCCGGGTACCGCATCACCCGGCTGTGGCTGACCGGACCGCGCGCCGGCAGCCGCGACGTGTTCGTCGACGGGCTGCCCGGCTTCCCGGACAACATGGCGCTGGGCAGCGACGGTCTGGTATGGGTCGCGATCGCCGCGCCCCGCGACCCGGTCCTCGACCGGCTGCTCCCCCGCGCCGGGGTCTGGCGAGTGCTGGTGTGGAACCTGCCCGACGTCCTCAAGCCGAACCCGGCGCCGGTCGCCTGGGTCATGGCGTTCGACCTGACCGGGCGGCTCGTCCACGACCTGCGGGTGACGGGCGGCCCGTACACGTTCGTCACCTCGGTCGCCGAACGGGACGGTCGTCTCACGCTCGGTACCGTCCACGGGGACGCCGTCGCGCTCGCCGACGTTCCCGAGCCGGGCGCAGAACCCGTCTAGACACGCACCCCGGTGATCGCGAACCGGGCCACGCCCGGACCGGTGTGCCGACTGGTCGACACCACGAGGAGCAGGGTGCGGTCGGTGCCCGACCGGTACGTCACGGTCGCCGACCACAGCGCGTTGTCGCCGCCCGCCGGCACACCGACCACCTCGCCGAGCAGCGCGGTCCTGCCGCGCACCTGAGCGCGCAGGCTCTCGTCGACGCCGGTGACCCGGCCCGCCATCGTCACCGGGGAGGCGACCGTCGTGCCGTACCCGGGCGTGGTCAGTGTCAGACCGTTCCGGTTGTCGCTGCCGACGACTTCCCAGGGCCTGTCGCCGACTCCGTTGCCGATCTGGGCGAGGTGCAGCGTGGCGGCGACCACGTCGATGCCGGTCTCGGACCGGTACCCGACGCCGACCCACGCCTCGTCGCCGTTGGGCGCCGCGCCGAGGACCCGGTCGACCTCGGGGAAGCCCAGGTACGCCTGAGTGAACGTGAGCGCGGTCATCGCGACGTCCCGGCGCCACGGCTGGTGGCCGCCGGGGTTCGCCTCGTTCTGCCACGCGGTCGCCGCGTCCACGCTGGCGAACGGCCACAGTGGCAGGTACCGGAACGTGGCGCCGGCACCCGCGGTGGCGCTCGGCGCCGCCGTGGTCGCCTCGGGCGTCATCGGCGCGGACGGCGCCGACGCGGCCGGCGGGGGCGACGGCTGCGGTGCGGCGCGTTCGCCGCCGCGGCGGGTGAGCACCACCGCCACGGCGGCGACGACCAGGACGGGTACCAGGACCAGCAGGGTGCCGACGAGCCGTCGGGTCCGCGACGGGCGTCGCGGTGTCCGGGGAGGCTGGTCGAGTATGGGCGTCGTCATCGGTGACTCCTCTCCCGTACCTCCAGCCTGGATCGTCGCGGTCGCTTCGACAGAGGCGAAAGTCCCGGCGGGCGGACCCGACCCGGATCGGGTCAGCGTTGCGCGACCGTGATCGCTCCACTGCTGGCGCGCAGGTCCAGGTGGTGCTCGCCGGTCGGGTCGTTCGGCACGCCGACGGTCGTCCTGCCGGACGTGACCTTCGTGTCGACCCGGTAGCGACCGTCGGGGACGGTCACCGTGATGGCGCCGGACGAGGCGTGGGCGGTGACGTCGGCGGGTTCGGCCAGGTCGAGGGAGACCCGACCGGACGTGGTACTCGCGTCGATGTGACCCGACCGCAGCTCCCGCCCGGTGATCGCGCCGGAGGTCGCCTTCGCGGTGATGTCGCCGGTCACGCCGGTGAGCGCTATCGCGCCGGAACTGGTCCGCACGTCGACGCCGGACACGCCGGTCAGGCGCAACTTGCCGGACGACAGCTTGCCGGACACCCGTACCCCGGGCGGCGCCTCGACGACGTAGTCCACCGCTACGAAGAACGGAAACTTCGTGCCCTCGTTGGTGTCCAGGTACAGCACGTCGCCCTCGACGTGGTGGGTGGCGGCGGGCGGCGGCTGGAACGGCTTGAAGTAGTGGACTTTGCGGTGGATGGTGACCTGCGACCCGCCGCCGGGGCGGACTTCGACGCTGCCGGTACCACCGGTGACCCGGATCTCGGTGATGCCGGGCGGCGCGGAGCTGTCGTCTTCGAGTCGCGTGCGGAACATGTCAACCCCCTGCGGCGTCGGAACCGCCGACGGCCGCGCCGGTCGTCGGCGGCGGGACGGGTACCGATGTCTCGGTTTCAGCGAACACCGGGCGGGACCGTGCCGACCAGGGCCGATGGTCCCAGCCGGGGACAGCGGTACCCGGTTCGTGTGACGCGACAGTCGCCGCGCACGCCCCGTAACGTCCTGTCACAACGTGGGCACCGGTTTCACCAGCGGCATCTGAACGCGCTGTCCACGATCATCGAGCGCCTGCCGAAGCGCCGCGCCGCGTCGACGTGGAACGGTCCGATCATTCCGCGGCGGTGAAGGAGGAGATGTGACAACGTCGGCGTCCGGATTCCGCACGTTCGTGGTCATCTGGTGCGGGCAACTGGTCTCGCTGGTCGGATCAGCCCTATCCGGCTTCGCCCTGGGCGTCTACGTCTACCAGTTGACCGGGTCGGCGACCACGCTCGGATTCATCTACGCGCTGTCGTTCCTCCCGATGATCCTGGTGTCCCCCATCGCCGGTCCGCTCGTGGACCGCTGGGGCCCCCGCCGGGCGCTGCTGGTCAGCAACATCGGCTGCCTGATCATCATGCTGGTCCTGGCGTCGCTGCTGGCGGCGAAGCTGTTCGCGGTGTGGCAGGTGTTCGTCGTCGTCGCCGCCACCTCGGTGCTCACCGCGCTGCAGTACCCCGCCTTCGAAGCGTCGGTGCCGCTGCTGGTACCGAAGCGGCACATCGGACGCGCGAACGGCATGCGGATGTTCGCGACCGCCGCGAGCGGTGTGCTCGGACCCGTCGCCGCCGGCGTGCTGCTGCTGGCTATCAAGATCCAGGGCATCGTCCTGATGGACAGCCTGTCCTTCGGGTTCGCGATTCTGACCCTGGTGTTCATCCGGATCCCCCGGGCACGCACCGAGGTCGAGCCGGCGGAGGGCGAGGCGCGCGCCGACGAGGCGCCGGTCGGCGGCTCGTCCCTGATGGGCGACTTCCGGGAAGGCTGGCGTTACGTGGCGGCCCGCCCCGGACTGGTCGGCGTGATGGTCTTCCTCGGCGCGATCAGCTTCGCGATCGGGTTCGTCGACCTGCTGATCACCCCGCTCGTGCTCGCCTTCGCCTCGTCGGACGCCCTCGGCACGGTGATGTCGGTCGGGGCGGTCGGGATGGCGGCGACCAGCGTGGTGATGAGCGCCTGGGGCGGTCCGCGCCGACGCGTCGCCGGCATGCTCGGGTACTCGCTGCTGCTCGCCGCCGCCGTGGTGCTGGGGTCGCTGCGACCGAACGTGGCGTTGATCGCCGTCGCTGCGTTCGTGTTCCTGGGCAGCACCCCGATCATCATCGGCAGCAGCCAGACGATCTGGCAGACCAAGGTCGAACCGCAACTGATGGGTCGCACGGTGGCGTTGAAGAACATGTTCGCGCTGACCCCGCAGCTCGTCGCGTACGCCCTGGCCGGGGTGATCGCCGACCGTGTATTCCAGCCGCTGGTCGGCCGGGACCACGTCAACAGCCGGTTCCTCGCCACGCTGGTCGGCAACGGGCCGGGTCGCGGATTCGCCCTGCTGCTGATGCTGATGGGTGTCCTGATCGCGCTGTTCGTGGTGCTCGCCTACGCGTACCCGCGCCTGCGTCACCTGGAGGACGAACTGCCGGACGCGGTGACCGAGGAGCCGGAGGCTGCGCCGGTCGCGGATGCCGCCACGGATGCCGCCACGGATGCCGCCACGGCACCGGTGTGACGGTCCGGTGGACGGTCGCCGCGCGTCGCGCGGCGACCGTCCACCGAGGTCGCGCCCGGCGGGCCGGGTACCCGGCACCCGCATCCCCGCCAATCCTTTATCATTCGACTACGTCCGATTGGTCGGACCACCCGGTCCCGCGAATCGGGTACGCCAATTCAGGGGAACAGCGTCGACGTCGCAGGAAACCCGACCGGACGTTCCCAATCGCAAGACGACAAAGCTATTGACTGGGCCCGATCGCGGCGACGCTCTCCGAGCCGGCTGCCGGAGAAATTAGCGCTACCGACAGTGCGCGACCGGTACCCGGAAAAGGCGCCGAATGGCGCCGTCGTCCCTCCTTCATGTGACATCACGACGCCCAGCCACGCCCACTAGCGTCGCTGCTAGACAGCGTTGCTCGGCACTGAACCGTACCCGCCGGGCGGGTGTGCGTATTCAGGTCGGCAGCCGAAGTCAGGCGCTTTAGCTGACGAGATTTGTGCCGTGCGTGGTGAATACTCAGCCGACTCGCGGCTGCTAGGGAGTTACGTTGAGCGTCGCCGACATCGAAGACATCTACGAACTGTCCCCGCTTCAGCAGGGTCTGCTGTTCCACACTCTGTACGACGGCGATAGCGAAACCTACCTCAACCAGCGCAGCTTTCTCATCGACGGGCCGCTGGACGAGGAGGCGCTCCTGACCGCCTGGAAGCAGGCGGTCGCCGCGCACTCGGCGCTGCGCACGTCGTACCACTGGGACGGGCTGGACAAGCCGCTGCAGGTGGTCCACCGTGACGTACCGGTGGTCATCAACCGGCACGACTGGACCGGTGCCGACGACCAGCACCAGGAGATGTTCGACCGGCTGATCGCCGAGGACCGGGCCACCAAGTTCGACCCCGCCAAACCGCCCATGCAGCGGCTGCACCTGATCAAGTTCGCGGACAAGCGGTACGCCTTCATCTGGAGCCACCACCTGCTGCTGCTGGACGGCTGGTCCGTACCGATCTTCGTCACCGACGTGGTGCAGCGCTACTACAGCCTGACCGCCGGCGGTCCGCTGCCCGCCCCGGCGCCGCCGTACCGGGACTACATCGCCTGGCTGCAGCGCCAGGACCTGGACGCCGCCCGCAACTTCTGGCAGAACAACCTCGCCGGGCATGCCGAGGCGAGCCCGTTGGCGCCGCTGCTGCCGCCGGATCCGCAGCACAGCGCCGGACACCTCGACGAGCGGGTGGTGCGACTGCCCGCCGAGGTCGAAGCCGGGCTGCGCGCGCTCGCGGCACGCCACCGCGTCACCCTCAACACCGTGCTGCACGCGGCGTGGGCGCTGGTGCTGCAGCGCTACAGCGGCGAATCCGACGTCACGTTCGGCTGCACCAGCTCGTGTCGCCCACCGGAACTGCCGCGCATCGACAGGATGGTGGGACTGTTCACCAACACGCTGCCGGTCTGGGTGAACGTGCCCGACGACGGCGACCTCGGGCCGTGGCTGCACGAGATCCAGTCCCGCTACACCGCGATCCGCCGGTACGAGTACACCCCGCTCGCCCAGATCAAACAGTGGGTCGGCGCGCACGGACAGCAGCCGCTGTTCCACAGCCTCGTCATCTTCGACAACTATCCGCTCGACATCGACGCGGGCGGGGTGACCGATGCGCTGTCCATCCGCGCGGTCGAGGCGTTCGAGAAGACCAGCGAGCCGCTGGTCGTGATCGCCACCCCGGGGGCGCAGTTCACGCTGCGGCTGCGTTTCCACCGTGAGCGGTTCGCTGCGGGCGCCGCCGACGAGATCCTCGAATGCTTCCAGAACGCCCTCGCCGCGATCGCCGGCGGCGACGACCGGATCGCGGCGGTCGCCGCCCGGCTCGCGCCGAAATCCGACCACCCGGACACCGCCGCCAGCTTCGCCGACGCGGACCTGACGCTGCCCGACCTCGTCGAACGACAGTGCCAGGCGACGCCGGACGCGGTCGCCGTGCTCGCCGACGACGCGTCGCTCAGCTACCGGGACCTGCTCAGCCGAGCCCACCGGGTCGCCGCCGCGCTGCACGCGGCCGGCGTCGGACCCGGCGACGTCGTCGGGGTCTGCGCCGAACGGTCGCTGGACATGGTGACCGGACTGGTCGGCGCGATGGTCGCCGGTGCCGCGTACCTGCCGCTGGACCCGTCGCTGCCCAGCTCGCGACTGGCGTACATGCTGGACAACGCCGGTACCGAGGTGGTGCTGGCGCAACCGGGCGCCGCGGCGGCCGCCCGCGACGCGGGCGCGCGGCAGGTACTGACGCTCGACGACCTGCCGGAGCCTGCCGCCGGGTACACCCGCCCACGGCTGCGCGGCGGCGACGCCGCATACGTCCTGTACACCTCCGGCTCGACCGGGCAGCCCAAGGGCGTGATGATCACCCACGAGGCGGTCGTCAACCGGCTGCTGTGGATGCAGGACACGTTCCACCTCACCCCGGACGACCGGGTGATGCAGAAGACTCCGTTCGGCTTCGACGTGTCGGTGTGGGAGTTCTTCTGGCCGCTGATCACCGGCGCGACGATGGTGCTCGCCCGGCCCGGCGGGCACCAGGACGCCGAGTACCTGGCGACCACGATGGCGCGCCGGGCGGTCACCACCGCCCACTTCGTACCGTCGATGCTGCAACTGTTCCTCGACGAGCCCGCCGCCGCCGAACTGCCCGCGCTGCGCCGGGTGATGTGCAGCGGCGAGCAGTTGCCGCACCCGCTGGTCGAGCGCTTCCAGGCCCGGTACCCGCAGGTGCAGTTGCACAACCTGTACGGGCCGACCGAGGCGGCTGTCGACGTGACCTGGTGGGACTGCTCCCGACCCGGACAGCCGGGCGTCGTGCCGATCGGCGACCCGATCGCCAACACCCGGGCGTACGTGCTGGACCGAAGGCTGGTGGAGGCGCCCTGCCACGTGCCCGGCGAACTGTATCTCGGCGGGGTGCAACTGGCGCGCGGCTACATCAACCAGCCCGACCTGACGGCGGCGACGTTCGTCGCGCACCCGCTCGCCGGTCCCGGCGGACGGTTGTACCGCACCGGCGACAAGGTGCGCCGACTGCCCGACGGCTCGCTGGAGTTCCTCGGCCGGCTCGACCAGCAGGTCAAGATCCTCGGGTACCGGATCGAACTGGGCGAGATCGAACAGGTCCTGCTCAGCCACCCGGCGGTACGTGAGGCGGCCGTCGTGGTCCGGGAACGGGCGGACGGGCAGCAACTCGCCGCGTACCTGACCGGAACCGACGACGGCGAACTCGACCCGCAGTCGCTGCGCGAGTACCTGCAGGACCGGCTGCCCCGCTACATGCTGCCGGCGACGTTCACCGTGCTGCCGGCGATGCCGCTGAACCACAACGGCAAGCTGGACCGCAAGGCGTTGCCCGACCCGTCGCTGGCGTCCGCCGCCGCGACCGCCCGCGCGACCGCGCCCGCCAACCCGTACGAGGAGAAGATCGCGGCGGTGTTCTGCGAGGTCCTGGGCCTGACCGAGGTGGACGTCGACGCCAGCTTCTTCGAACTGGGCGGCAGCTCCTTCGACGCGGTCCGGGCGATCCGGCGCATCGACGGCGCGACCGTCGGTCTGCTCGGCGCGCACCCGAGCGTACGGCAGCTCGCCGCCGCGCTGTACGAGCCGGACGAGACCGACGGAATCCTGCTCCGGTTGACCGAGCGCGGCCCGGCGACGCACACCCTGGTCTGTGTGCCGTTCGGCGGCGGCAGCGCGATCAGCTACCAGCCGCTGGCATCGGCGCTGCCGTGCGACATCGCGCTGTACGCGGTGTCGGTGCCCGGTCACGAACTCGGCGGCGAAGCCGAGCTGCGACCGCTGGAGGAGGTTGCCGAGCAGGCGGCGGAGGCGGTGCTCAAGCTCGCCGACGGACCGATCTCGGTGTACGGGCACTGCGCCGGCGTCGCCATGGCGGTCGAGCTGACCCGGCGGCTGGAGGCGGCGGGACGGCCCGTGGAACGGCTGTTCGTCGGCGGGTCGTACCCGTTCTACGAGCCCGGTCCGATCGGGCGCACGCTGCAGCGGGCGCTCGGCGCGCTGGTGCGCCGCGGCCTGATGAAGGTGTCCGCCCTGACGGTCGGTACCACCGCCGACGACGACCCGGCGACGAACCTCGCCGAGATGCGGTACCTGCGCTCCATCGGCGGTTTCGACGGCGTGGTCGACGACGACGAACTGGCGTTCGTGATGCGCGCCTTCCGGCACGACGTCCTCACCGCGGCCCGCTACTTCACCGAGTACTGGCCGCGCCGGGGCGGCGGCACCCCGCCGCTCAACGCTCCGATCACCTTCATCGCCGGAACGGAGGATCCACTGACACCCGGCTACGAGCGCCGGTACCGGCTGTGGGAAAGGGTCGGCGCGCCAGTCGAGCTGACCACGGTGCCCGGCGGGCACTACTTCCACCAGCATCAACCGGAGATGGTCACCACGATCGTGGAAAGCAGGTGCAAGGTACCCGCTGACCGCTGACCGCTGACGACCGGACGACACGGTCGTACCGTTCCCCGACCCGGGACCGAAGCCGGCTCGACAGGGACGTCCCCCGTGGACGCCCCGAGACGTCGAGCCGGCAGGCCCGGTTACCGACCCGACAAGCGACCGGCCCGGCATGTCCGGCCGGCGCGGACGTGTCGCTCACGGCCCACAACGACGTGTGGCTAACCGACAGGTGTGGGCTTCGACCAGCAAAACTCCTGGTCCACCGAGAAACGTGCCGGCGATCGACGACCGGCATCGTCTCGGATCCAGGACAGCCCGGCTATGCCCCGTACGATGTGGAGTGAAACATGACACGCGGCACGACTACCACGGTTCTGAGCCTTTCCGAAGCGCTCGCGGCGATCGACGGGATCCGGTCGATCATCGCCGGGCAGGCGGCACAGGTGGACAAGGGCGCCGCCTTCCCCGAACTGAGCATCTCGGCGATCAAGAAGGCAGGGCTGATGTCCGCCGCGGTACCGCAGACGTACGGCGGGCACGGCTTCAACCCGGCGGAGTTGAGCGAGCTGGCGATGCGGCTGGGGTCGATGTGCGGGTCGACGGCGATGATCTGGGCGATGCACCAGATCCAGCTCGTCTGCATGGAGACCAGCGCGAAGTCGCAGCCCGCCGTCGCCGACTACCTCAGCCGCGCGGCGCGTGAACAGCTGCTGATCGCCTCGGTCACCTCCGAGGAGGGGGTCGGCGGGAACCTCAGGACCAGCAAGACCGCGTTGGTCCAGGTGCCGGGTGGCGTCGAGATCACCAAGCGGGCGCCGACGATCTCCTACGCGCAGGCCGCCGACAGTTTCCTGGTGACGGCACGGCGCAATCCCAGCGCCGCCCCCGGCGACCAGGTACTCGTGCTGGTCGAGGCGCGTCAGGCGACGCTGCGGCCCACCGGGGTGTGGGACACGCTGGGCATGCGGGGCACCTGCAGCGCGCCGCACGCGTTGACCGCGGTGGTACCGGCGTCGCAGGTGCTGGACGAACCGTTCGGACAGATCGCGACGAACGCCATGGTCCCGATCTCGCACATCCTGTGGACGGCGGTCTGGGCGGGTATCGCCGAGGACGCGTTGCACAGGTCGCTGCGGTACGTCCGCGCGAAGCTGCGCAACAGCACCTCGGCGCCGAACCCGCGGCTGGGGTGGATGCACGCGCGCAGTCAGATGATCAAGGACTCGGTACGTCAGTTCGCCGCCGACTACTCCCTCGACCCGACCCGCCCCGGTCTGGCGGTCCGCGCCAACGCGCTGAAGATGCAGGTCTCCATCGACGCGGTACGCATCGCCGAGATGGCGCTCGAAGTGTGCGGCATGGCCGGCTACTCGGAGGTCGGCGAATACTCGGTCTCCCGGCACCTGCGCGACCTGTACTCCGGCCGCGTGATGATCTCGAACGACCGGCTCAACGCGGTGAACTCCGAACTGCTGCCGTTCGGCGACGACTTCGTCTGAGGTACCGGTCGACGCGCGGTCGCCCCCGTACCCGCTGGTACGTCCGCACGCCGCGTCGATGCCCGGCACATCGACGCCTAGCATGTCGACGTGGACGCGCTCACCCAACGCGAACTGGAGTCGTGGTACTGCTGGGAGCAGGGCGACCGGGTGCCGGGCCGCCCCGGCCTGACGGAATTCCGGCGGAAGCTGCGCTACCACCAGGCGCGCTGGCGCGAGGCCCACGGTCATCCGATCGGCACCCAGCCGATCCTGCCGAAGGCGGGCAGCCGGGCACGTCCGGTCGGCAGCCGGCTTCCGCTCGACTACGCCCGCACCACCGGGGCGAACTTCCTGACCGAGGCGGCCCGTGCCGCGGCACGGGCACGGACCGCCTTCGTCGAGCCCCACCAGAGCTTCGACCACCAGGGATTGTGGGCGGACCTGCTGTCGTCGCCGGCACTGGCGTTCAACCTGTTCGGCGACCTCGCCGCCGACCCCGGCGCGGCCACCCGCGCGGTACGCGCCTGGTGGCCCGACACCCCGGGCACGGTCCGCGAGGTGCGCTTCGCGCACTCGCCGGGCAGGTTCGACCCGTCCTACCTCAACAGCCTGCGCGCGTTCGACGCCGCGTTCGTGCTCGACCTGGACGACGGCAGCCAGGGCGTCGTCGCCGTCGACACCAGGTACCACGAGTGGATGAAGCCGGAGATCCCCAAGCCGAGCAACCGGGCGCGGTACACCGAGGTCGCGAAGCGGTCGGGCATCTTCGCCGCGCACGCCGTCGACACGCTGACCGTACGCTCGCCGCTCGCCGAGATGTGGCTCGAACACCTGCTGCTGCTGTCGATGCTCCAACACCGCAGCGGGGCGTGGACCTGGGGCCGGTACGTGGTGGTCCACCCGAGCGGCAACTCAGCCGTCGAGGCGGCGTCCGCCCGGTACGCGGACCTGCTCACAGACCGGTCCACGTTCGGTACCGTCACCATCGAGGACCTGATCGACTCGGGTGTGCTCCCGTCGGCGGCGACCGCGGCGCTTCGCGAGCGGTACGTCACCGGCTGAGCGATTCCATCTGGTAGCTGTACAACTGCCACAACGCGACGAGCGAGCCGGGCACCCAACCCATCGATTCGGTACCGGAACCGCTCTGCTCGCGTACCGCCCGGACCCGCTGCCGGGTGCTGAGATTCCCGGCCAGCACCAGGTCGATGTACATGTCCCGCGCCTTGCGATGGTTACGCTGCTCGATCGCCAGTGCGACGGTCTTGAGCCGGTCGGGTCGGTTCACCGGGAAGAAACCCAACTGCCGCACCTCGAACTCGCGCGCGTTGCGGATCAGCCGCGCCAGGCGCGGCTCCAGGCTGGACCGGGTCTCGGCCAGTTCGACGATGCCGACGACCTGTACCGTGGCTCGGCACGGATGCAGTCCGATCCAGGCAAGACGCGTCCGCTCCGGCGGCGGCGAGATGCCCAGTTCGCGTTCGCAGGCGTTCGCCACCCGCCGCTCGAGGCTCTGGCTCACCCGGATGTCCACGTCGGTACGGGTGAGGTCCTCCTCGGTCGGGCACATCCACATTTCGTTGGCGCCGAGTTGGAAGCAGCCCGGATAGTGGTCGACGTTGTCCGGTCGCCGTACCACCAGCGCCCAGTCGTCGGAGGTGACGACGATCGCGTTGAAATTGACGTTGCCCGGCGGAGAGGTGCGCAGCACCTCGTCGATCGCGACCTGACCGCCGCCGTTCGTCAGGTATTTCAACACCGCGTGCTCGACGGACGGCGCCGTCCTCAGCAGACTCACCGTCGCCAGGAAGTTCGAGTAGTGGACCCGTTTGAGGTCGATGTTGATGCGGTGCGGGTCGTACCCTTCCTGCCGGTTGCCGGCGAACCCCGAAATCATGAACTGGTCGCCGCCGCGCCTGATCGCCCGGAACTCCGCCGACAACTGCACCAGCGCCCGCCGTTGGATGCCCCACAGCGGACCGGGCGCCCCGGTGGGTGCCGTGCGGGACGGCGGAATGGGTACGTCGAAGAACTTCCGGTCGCTTTCGATCACCGTGATGGGACGCTGCGCCGTGGGCATCCGTTCGATGCTCGGCCACGTGAAGAGTTCGATGAACCCTTCCTCGTGCCCCGAGGTGATCTGAATGGTGTTGCTGATGGACCGCCTCAGCCGCAGCTTTCTGATCTGCCGTATCGTCCACCGTGTCCCGACGAACGCGTTGACCAGCAGCGACAGCGCGGTCACCCACGTGTCGACCCCGTTCAGTACACCCACAGTCCCATCCCGACCACCATGCGCCGGATTCCGGGCTGCCGAAGCCGCAGGGCGCGCCACCGCCGAGTGTGGCATAGGGATTCATCGACTCGCTATCCCGCGCGGTCGCCCGACCGCAGCACCCCGCCGATGACCGCGCCGACCATGGTCCGGACGGCTTCGGCGTCGGGTGGTGCGCCGGTACGGTCGGCGAACAGCAGATGCCCGGCCCCGATCAGGGTGGGAGCCAGCGTGTCGAGGTCGGCATCGGCGGCGATCCGGCCCCGGTCGCGCTCGGCTGCCAGGTACGAGGCGATCATCGCGGTGGCTTCGGTCAGTAGCGGAATCCCGGTCGGGCGAGCCTGACGCAGCCGGGCGCGCAGGTCGTCGCGGGACGTGACGAGGGCGACGATCGCCACCGCGACCGGCCCGAATACGTCGGTCAGCGCGTCGGCGAGGTTGCCGACGACGGTACCGGTTCCGGCGGCGTCGCGCAGGGCGGCGACCCGGGCGTCGAGTCGGGCGGCACGGTCCAGGACCAGCTCGGCGAGGAACGCGTCGAAGTCGGCGAAATGCCGGTGCAGGACGCCCTTGGCGCAGCCTGCCTCCGTGGTGACCGCCCGACTGGTCAGCGCGTTCGGCCCGTCCCTCAGCAGGACCCGCTCGGCGGCGTCGAACAGCTGCTGACGCGCGTCGCGGATGGCTACCCCGGTCGGCACCCGTCCCTCCCTACCGCTGCCGAATTGTAGAATGGGCATGTGCCCACTATAGTGGGCACATGCCCATTCTACCTCCGCGCCCGGCACGTACCCCCGGGCAGGAGCCTCATCGCGATCGGCAGGTCGCCGAGTCGTTCGGCACCGACGCCGAACGCTACGACCGGACCCGACCCCGCTACCCCGACGCGATGGTGCGCCGGATCGTCGCCGCCAGCCCCGGACCCGACGTCCTCGACGTCGGCTGCGGCACCGGCATCGCCAGCCGACAGTTCCAGGCCGCCGGCTGCCGGGTGCTCGGCGTCGAGGTCGACGCGCGGATGGCGGACCTGGCGCGGCGCACCGGCGTCGACGTCGACGTCGAGGCGTTCGAAACCTGGCAGCCCCACGGTCGGCGGTTCGACACCGTCGTCGCCGGACAGGCGTGGCACTGGGTGGACCCGGTCGCCGGCGCGACCAAGGCGGCACAGGTACTGCGACCCGCCGGTCGCCTGGCGGTGTTCTGGAACGCGTTCCAGCCGCCGCCCGACGTGGCGGACGCCTTCGCCGACGTGTACGCGCGGGTGCTGCCCGACCAGCCGGCGTACCGTCGACGGCTGCCCGGACTCGACGGGTACTCCGCGCTGCTCGCCAAGGCAACCGACGGCATCCGACAGGCAGGTGCGTTCGACGAGCCGCAGCAGTGGCGATTCGACTGGCAGCGGCGCTACACGCGGGACGAGTGGCTGGACCAACTTCCGACCCACGGCGACCACACCCGGCTGCCGCCCGCCACGCTGCGGGAGATCCTGGCGAGCATCGCAGCGGCCGTCGACGCGATGGGCGGCAGCTTCACGATGCGGTACACCGCGGTCGTGGTCACCGCGGCCCGCACTCGTGCCGCCGACCCCGCCGCACCGGCGACCTGACCGCCCGGACCCGCCGCGACCACCTCGCCACGCGCCTGCTCCTCGACGGGCCCCGGTACGTCCCGGTCGATCACGCCGTCGAGGAACGTGACGGCGGTCAGCAGGATCGCCGGGAACACCACGACGAACGAGGCGAACAGGTCCGGCTGCCCACGCAGGACGAACAGGATCAGGCACGCCAGGTAGGAGCCGGCGGTGACCTGCGGCAGCGCCCGACGCCAGCCGACCACGACCCCCACCGCCGCCACCAGCGAGACCAGCAGCAGCCCACGGTCCGGGGCGATGTCGTGGAAATCGGACCGGACCAGGTAGTGCACGACCGAACGCCACCTGCCCAGTCCGCTCTGCGCCCAACTCCCCAGGTACACGGCGTCCAACTCCGGCACCACCCTGGCCGTCGCCAGGACGACCCCGCACACCAGCACCCCGACGACGAGGTGACCGAGCCAGGCGTTACGTACCCGGCGCTCACGGCAGGCGGCGCCGAACCACGCCGCCGCCACCCCGGCCACCAGCGCCACCGCCTCGCCCCTGCTCAGCAGGGCGAGCAGCAGCAGGACACCGAACACGGCAACCGACCGGACGCTGGACCGCTGCGCCGACGGGCGCCCGATGCCGGGCAGAGTCCACAGCACCGCCACCCCGAGCAGCAGGCCGAACGCGTACGAGTGGTCGTTGGTGGCGGCGAAGACCACCCGCAGGCTGAGCACGAAACCCAGTCCGGCGAGCACGCCGGCCCGCACTCCCCCGTGCCGCGACGCCAGCAGTACCGTCAGGATCAGCGCCGCCACGAGGGCGAGCACCACGGGCACCAGCAGCCCGCTCGGTCCGACCAGCGCGACGAACGGCGCGGACACCGCCGGGTACAGCACCCGGGGACCGACTGCGGCGGCGGTGTGCTCGAACAGCCAGCCCGAACCGGCGTGCCAGCAGCCGCCGCCGCACCAGCCGTGACGGAACCAGTCCATGCCCGCGACGGCGGCGTGCACCCGCTCCGCCGCGCGTGCCCGCGAGTCGCCGAGCAGCCGGTACACCACGGCCAGGTCGTACCGCGAATCGGCGTTGAACTGCCGGTTGCGCAGCACGGACCAGCGCACGGTGAACAGGAACGCGACGCTGACCACGAGCCATCCGGCCAGCGACATCGGTCGCAGTCGCGCGTCGACTCGACGGATCAGCTCCCACCGGCGCGACCGCGCGCCGGGTGCGGTCGCGCCGCCGGTCCCGTCCGCGCCGCCGTCCGTGCCGGTCCCGGCCGCGCCCTCCGCGCCGGTCCCGACAGCGACGTCGTCCGGCGCGGGTTCGGGCGGGCGTTCGGTGGATCGGCTGGGCGCGGTACGGCGGTCGAACAGGTCGACGAGCAGCGCCACCGCCGCGAGGACGAAGATCGGATGGATCCCGACGAAGTACCGGTAGTTCGACGGGGAGATGACCAGCAGCGAGATCGCCAGGGTGCTCAGCCCGGCGCCGACCGCCAACGCGCTCAGTTCGCTGCGCCGACGCCAGCACACCGCGACGATGGTGACGACCAGCGTGAGCATGAGCGGGAAATCCATCATGCTCAGCAGGTAGTGGTGGTCGACGTCCCAGATGTGCCGGGCCACCGTGAGCACCGACGCCGGGGTCGGCTCCACACCCAGATCGGCGCGGACCTGCTCCCGGTACCGCTGCAGCAGCCCGACCTGCGCGTCGCCGCCGGAGAACCACGTCGCCAGCAGCGACTGCGCCGCCATCGTCACGGCCGTCACCACCGTCGAGACGACGACGAACGGCAGCCAGCGGTTACCCAGCCGGCGATCGCGCACAGCCACCAGCAGCCAGGTCAGTGCCAACCCGGCGGGTACCACCACCGCGAACTGCCGGGTCGACAGGCCCAGTTCGAGGAAGAGCGCGAACCACCACACGTCGCGACGCCGCACCTGCCGGGCGAGCGGCAGGAACATCAGCCCCGCCACGGTCCACAGCACGGCGGGCGCGTCGGTCATCGCGAACAGCGCCCACCGCGACACGCCGGTCGGCATCACCATGAGCGCGCCCGCGGCGACGCCCCACCACCGTCCCCACAGCCGGCTGGCGAGCACCACCATGAGGACCACGGCGACGGTGTAGCAGACCACCGGCGCGACCAGCATGCCGCGCGGACCGAACAGTCCGACGAACGGCGCCGACATCAGCGGGTACAGCACCCGTGGGCCGACAACCGCGCCGTACGAGCCGTGGAACCACGACTGCTCGTACCCGGGCGGCCAACACCACGGGTCGCAGGTGCCCACGCCGGGAACCCCGTACAGCGCCCGCTTCGCCAGGTGCGCGGCGTCCGTGGTGGAGTACCCGAGGTAGCGGTACGCCCACGCCAGATACAGCCGGCTGTCCACGCTCCACACGGTGCGGACGAATCCCGTGGCGTACAGCGACAGCGCCCAGTACCCGGCGAGCAGCAGCCAACCCACGGGCGGCGACGCGCCGCACCATGCCGGTACCCGGGCGAGCCGTCGACGGCGTTCCGGCGTGCCGGACGGCACCGGCGTGTCGTCGCAGGCGGGACGGGGGTGTTTCCCGTCGGTGGGGACGATGACCGGGCTCCGTCCAGGAGCGGTCATGGGCACCTCCGGCGCAGTCAGGACGCGCCACGCTAGCAGGCACCGCGCTGGCGCCGAGTCCCGGATACGGGCTGGGTCTCAATATCATCCGGACAGCGGAGGTCGACTGGTCCGGACGAGCATCGACGTCCCCCGGCCGGTCGAGGACCGTACCGATAGGGACGGTGATCGCCGCGGCGCCGGCGGCAAGGATGTCGACCATGGCCGACGAGCGACCCCGAGTCGGGGACCCGAAGCGTCCCGTCGGGCGCCGGGTCGCCGCCGGGGTCGTCGTCGTGGTCCTGCTGGCGTCCGTGGTGGGGTCCGTGGTGGGATTCTTCGCCGACCGTACCCGGCACCGGTCGAGGTTCGTCGCGTTCGAGTCGCCGATCGTCTGCCGGGGGCTGTCACAGGTACCGCTGCCGTACGGCACCGTCGAGTCCTGCCGCGTGGTCGGGCACACCGTGTCCTACCTGGGCGAGCCGGACGTCTCCTTGTACGTTCTGCTGGACACCTCCGCCGGGCTGGCATGTCTGCGCGTCGACTACCGCAACACCGACGCCGGACGCCAGTTCCGGTCGACCGCCGTCGAAGTGGCGACCGCGCCCGGTCGCGCGCTGACCGGCACGGACCGGTCCCGTCTCGACCACGACATCCGCAGCCGTGGCGGCGTGAGCCGCCAGCGGTGGACGGTCGACTACGGCGACGGCTGACGTCCGGGGCGGACCCGCCCACGGGTCGGCGGCATGTGAGGATGCGGCGCATGCGTGCCGTGGTCTTCGACGAATTCGGTACCCGACCCGACGTCCGAGACGTGCCGGACCCGACCCCGCCGCCCGGCGGCGCGGTGGTCCGCGTCGAGGCGACCGGGTTGTGCCGCAGCGACTGGCACGGTTGGCGGGGACACGACCCCGACGTACGCGTGCCGCACGTTCCCGGCCACGAGTACGCCGGCGTCGTCACGGCCGTCGGCGACGGGGTACAGCGGTGGCGACCCGGCGACCGCGTCACCGCCCCGTTCGTCTGCGCCTGCGGACAATGCCCCGCCTGCCTCTCCGGCGACCAGCAGGTCTGCGAGCGGCAGACGCAGCCCGGCTTCACCCACTGGGGCTCGTTCGCCGAGTACGTGGCGGTACAGCACGCCGACGTCAACCTGATCCGGCTCCCCGACGACCTGGGCTTCCCCGCCGCCGCGGCCCTCGGCTGCCGCTTCGCCACGGCGTTCCGCGCCGTGGTCAGCCAGGGGCGGGTCGCCGCTGGCGAATGGGTGGCGGTGTACGGCTGCGGCGGAGTCGGGCTGTCCGCGGTGATGATCGCGGCGGCGTGCGGCGCCCAGGTCGTCGCCGTCGACGTCGCCCCCGGCGCGCTCGAACTGGCCCGACGTTGCGGGGCGACGACCTGCCTGGACGCCGGTACCCTGACCGAACCCGGCGCGGTCGCCGCGGCGGTACGGGAGGCGACCGGTGGCGGCGCTCACCTGTCGCTCGACGCGCTCGGCAGCCACGAAACCTGCGTCGCCTCGATCGAAAGCCTGCGCCGACGCGGGCGCCACGTACAGGTCGGGCTGCTGCCCGCCGCCCAGGGCCGCCCCGCCCTGCCGATGGATCGCGTCATCGGGTACGAACTGGAACTGCGGGGCAGCCACGGCATGCCCGCGCACGCCTACCCCGAGATGCTCCGGCTGGTCACCGCAGGCGTCCTGCGCCCCGCCGAACTGGTCACCCGCACCATCGGGCTCGCCGAGGTACCCGACGCGCTGGCTGCCATGGACCGCCCTGCCGCCGGCGGGATCTGCCTCATCCAGCCACGGTGAGGGGCCGGTGAGTCTACGGACCCGCGCCCCGGGGTCCGGTTCCCGTGCCGCCGCGCGCTGATCAGCACGGTCGCGCCGATCAGCGCGCGGCGGGTGGCTGGTCGACACGCACCAGGTTGCCGGACGGGTCACGCACCGCGAAGTCCCGCGTGCCCCACGGCTGGTCGGTCGGTTCCTGCACGATCTCGCCGCCCCAGGCACGCACCTTCTCGAAGGCGGCGTCGATGTCGTCGGTGTGGAAGTGCACGCCACCCAGGGCGCCCTTGGCGACCAGCGCGGCGATCGCGTCGCCGTCGGCGGGGCTGCCGTGCAGGTAGTTCGTCAGGACGATCTCGACGCCGGGCTGGGAGGCGGCACCGACCGTGATCCAGCGGAAGTTTTCCCGGGCGACGTCGTTGCGCACGTCGAGGCCGAGCGCGTCACGGTAGAACGCCAGCGCGAGGTCCGGATCATGGACCTGGACGAAGCAACGGGCAAGCGTGAGCTCCATGCCTGCAAGGCTAGAGAGCCGGCGCCGGGCGCGCCTGGGCAACCCTGGGCCGACTGCGCACCGGGCGGGTCAGGTCCTTCGCGACGCAGCCCGGCACGCTCGCCAACGCGCGGTGGTCGCGCGCCCGGTACGCCGAGGGCGTCTCGCCCACCAACTGGGTGAAGCGGGCGCTGAACGAGCCGAGCGACGTACACCCGACCGCCATGCAGACCTCGG
This sequence comes from Micromonosporaceae bacterium, assembly GCA_036378155.1. Classification (GTDB taxonomy): domain Bacteria; phylum Actinomycetota; class Actinomycetes; order Mycobacteriales; family Micromonosporaceae; genus DASUXA01. The sequence continues at coordinate 46,258 of DASUXA010000037.1, forward strand.
TGACCGACATGTCGCCGCGACGCAGCAGCGCCTTCGCCCGCTCGATCCGCCGGGTCATCAGGTACGCGTACGGCGTCTCCCCGTACGTCGCACGGAATTGCCGCGAGAAGTGCGCGGTCGACATGAAGGCAGCGCGGGCAAGCTCGGCGACGTCCAACGGACGCGCGTACTCCCGGTCCATCAGATCGCGCACGCGACGCAGGCGCGCGACGGTGGCGAGCTCCTCCGGCGTCACGGTGCGAGCTTAGCAGCGGACGGACCCGTCGGAGCACCGCCTGATCTTGCCGTCGGTGGCATGCGTAGGCTGACGGACATGGCATGCCGCATCAGTGAGCTGGTCATCGACTGCGTCGACCCCGACCGGCTCGCCGCGTTCTGGAGCGAGGTTCTCGGCTACGTCGAACTCGACCGGGAGGACGACGGAAGCATCCAGATCGGCCCGCCCGACACCGGGTTCGGCGGCGCGCAGCCCACCCTCGTGCTCAGCCCCAGCAGCGACCCGCGAACCGGAAAACTGCGGCTGCACATCGACGTCAACGCCACCGACCGCGACCAGGACGCCGAGCTGGAGCGGCTGCTCGCCCTCGGCGCCACGCGTGCCGACATCGGCCAGACCGGCGCCGAGAGCTGGCACGTGCTGGCCGACCCGGAAGGCAACGAGTTCTGCCTCCTCCGCGCCCGGCTCCAGCCCCTCTGACCACCGCGTCCCAGCGCCGAGCCACTGCGCCCGCTTGTCCAGCGACGCGGGATCGGATCTTCGGTCCAGACGCTTGGTCACCCAGTTAGTCGATCAACAACCGAAAGAGGGCACATCCATCGATGGGATATGCCCTCTGATCTGTGTCGGGACGGCGGGATTTGAACCCACGACCCCTTGACCCCCAGTCAAGTGCGCTACCAAGCTGCGCCACGTCCCGATGTCGCGTTCCCGCGACAGCCGGTACAGCGTAGCGCAGCCCGTCCGGTTTTCGCGCGCGCCCTCCCCCGCTGCTGTGTCGCCGTACACAGCCCGCCAGGGCTTCCTAGGAAGCTAGCTCAGGGAGGACGACACGCGAGAACACGTCCTCGGATCCGGGTTCCAGCACCGGCAGACCGGTCTAAACTCCCGGCTATCGGGGCGATTCGCCCCGATAGCTAGAGGTGATCACGAGTCACGTCTGGGGGTACGACCGGCCGGGGAGCCGCAGACCTGGGCGACGTCGCGGACGACGCCAACGGGTGAGGGCCGAACCGGTCAATCCGTTCATCTCTCACCATAATTGGGAGGCCGCGATGGCTGATCGCGCGATGGCCGAACGAGAAGAAGTCTTTCCACCGAATCCCGCGATGCCCGGCATCGCCGACCCCGCTCCGCTCGGGCTCGCCGCGTTCGCGCTGACCACCTTCCTGCTGTCGGCGAAGAACGCGGACTGGACGCGCGGTACCGACGCCTGGCTGGGGTACGCCTTCGCCTACGGCGGGCTGGCGCAACTGCTCGCCGGCATGTGGGAGTTCCGCAACCGCAACGTCTTCGGCGCCACCGCCTTCTCCACGTACGGCGGGTTCTGGATCGGGCTCGGGCTGTACACGCTGCTGATCGCGCCCACCGCGAAGGGCAACACGGCGGCGATCAACAACGACCTCGCCTGGATCCTGCTCGCGTTCGCGATCTTCAACCTGTACATGCTGTTCTGGAGCACCCAGGTCAACGAAGCCGTGATGGGCGTCTTCCTCACCCTGCAGGCAACCGAGGTGCTGCTGGTCATCGGGTTCTTCGCGAACAGCACCACGATCGTCAAGATCGGTGGGTACGTCGGTGTCGCGACCGCTGCCGTCGCCTGGTACACCTCGTCCGCCGGAGTGATCAACGGAATGATGAACCGCGTCGTCCTGCCGGTCGGCAGCCCGATCGGTGCCGCCGCGGGCGCCCGGCGGCCCACCCCGCTGCCGCGCACCCAGTAGTCCGCGGTCGTCGTGGTGCGGCGCGCGTCGCGCGCCGC
>DASUXA010000038.1:0-11626 GCA_036378155.1 Micromonosporaceae bacterium
TGCCCGAGCGCACCCAACGCCAGCGAGCCAATCGCCGACGCCTTGGCGAACCGCCGGGCCGTGGCCGGCACCGCACCGGAGATCCAGACGCGCAGGGCGAAAGCCGCGTACGTCTCCACACCCACCGGCAGCGTGATCGCGCTGTTAATCGCGAACCCATCAGCGATGCCGGGCAGCGGGTGGACCACCCCGAACCCGGTCAGCGAACCCAGACCCACCCAGCCGGACCACACCGCCACGAATGCCGGCAGGGCGAGCAGCACCAGCGGCCACGTGCGTACCGACTTCCGGCGCGGCATGGCGGCCACCGGGGCGGTAGGCGTGTCCGGGTGTCCGTACGGGATGGCCAGCGGCTCAGCGTTGATCTCCGCTACAGTTGTAGTGGAGATCAACTCGCCGGCCGGACTCGGCTCAGACCCGGATACGCCGTCAGGCTCGCCGGACCCGTCGACCGTTACAGTTGTAACACTCTCCCCGATCTTGGTTACCGTGGTAACCACTTCGCCCGACTGCTCGGCGAGCAGCGCGTCACGGATGGCGGTCGCCTTCGGCGCGCCGATGCGGAACTCGGTCATCAGCCGGTTCCGGCTGGGCACCGCGCCGAGCTCGGCGGCCAGGTCGCGCGCCTTGGGTAGCAGGTCGGACACGCTCGGCGGGTACACGCTGTTGAGGGTCGGGGTGGTCACCGGCCCAACTCCTTTCGCAGAGTCGATTCGAGGGCGTTGAGCAGGTCGCGGACCTGCCCGATCGGGGTGGTCGGGGACAACCTGACGCGCAAGCGCACCTCGAGGACGGGGCACGCCTGACCGACCGGCAGCACCAGGGACGCCACCGTGGCGACCGGGCCGCCGGCGTCCGGCAGGGTCAGCGGGCGGGACCGGTGTTCACCGATCCCGAACTCCGCAGTGCAGTGGTGGCCCCGGCCGCACCAGCCCGGATGCGGCCGGTTCATGACGCACCGCCGGCCCGGTAGTCGTCCCACGCGTCCTGTTCGGCGACCTCGTACGCCGCGTACGCGGACCGGATCACGTCCATTGCGATCTCGGCGCTGATCGTGGCTGCGGCGTGCATAGACAGCGCCCCGGCCACCTTCCTGTCTCGCTCGGCGATGGCCCGACGGATACGGTCGTCGCGCGCCGTACGGCGCCGCTGGAAGTCGATCACTGGGCACCCCGCAACCGCTCCGGGCGGCGCACGGTAGGCCAGCCGGAGCCGCGCCGCTCGCCGACTCGCACCGGCCGGCGAGCGGTGTCCGCGAACTCGACCCGAGGGCCACGGCTCGGCATGTCGGTCAGCCGGGCCAGTACCGCCACGTCAACCGCGCCCGTGGCGAGCATCCCGACGACCTCGGGCCACCGGGAGCCGTCCGGGTCGACGACCAGGGCGACCAGTTCGTAGCCGCACCGCTCGGCCAGGCCGAGCGCCGCACGCTGCTCGCGTACGGCGTCGGCCAGCCCGGCACGGGTGTAGATGACGGCCCGCTCGCCCATCACACGGTCCGCCGCTGGTCGGCCTCTGCCATGTCGGCGTCGGCCAGCAGCCGGTACGCCAGCGTCCGGGCCTCAGCCGGGGTGAGGTCCGCCCAGCCGGACATGTCGCCGCCACCGGTGAACGGCGACGGCCCGCCGACCTCAAGCCGCACGGCGGTCGCCTTGCCGACGGCCGGGATCGTGGCGAACGTGGTCAGCGTCGGGAAGGTGGCGGCCATGTCGGCGACGATGTACTGGCCGGCGGTCGCGGGCTGCGTGGCCGGTTCGGCCATGCACTCGCCGCCGCACACGCCCGGCTGGTCGGCGTAGACGCACCAGGGGCGGCATCCGCTCGCCGCACGCTTCGCGGCCGGGCGCTGCGGCTTCTCGCCCTGGTTGTCCGGCACCGCGTCCATTCGAGGCGCGTCCATCCGGGCCTCAGCGGCCGACGCCGTCAACGCGAACGCCAAGGCGTCCGCCTGCTCGGGCGACAGCTCCCAGCCCTCGACGCCCTCCGTCGCGAGGTAGACGTGCGCCGTACCGGTCTCGCCGACCGGGTCCAGCCGGGCCGCCTGCACGGTCACCGTCTCGGTTTCGCCGACGAACGTGCCCGGCACGGTCACCGAGTGCTTCGCGCCGTGGTGGTGGCGCTCGCCCTGGTCGAGGTAGCCGAGCGGGGCGTGCCAGCAGTCAGAGCCACCCCGGCACCACGCCGGGCATCCGCCGTTCGGCTGAGTCACGCGGGGAAACGCGAGCGTCTCGACCCGCGCCAGGGGGATAGCGCCGGGCACCTTAGCGTAAGCGATGATGGTCATGGGTCGGGGTCCTCTCCCGATCAAGGCCCTCGGTTGGTGGTCGCAACACCGCCGGGGGCCGCCTTATGTAGACAGACGTTCATAAGAACGTGTGGTTAAGACCACGCTGCTGGCGACGATGCTGGGGCTGGTACCGGTGGGCGAGCGCATCGTCATCGTGGAGGACGCAGCCGAGCTGCGACCGGTACACCCGCACGTCGTGGCGCTCCAGTCGCGCACCGCGAACGTCGAAGGCGCCGGCGAGGTGACCCTGCGCGACCTGGTACGGCAGGCGCTGCGCATGCGTCCCGACCGCCTGGTGGTGGGCGAGTGCCGGGGCGGCGAGCTCGTCGACGTACTCGCCGCGCTGAATACCGGACATGACGGCGGCGCCGCGACCCTGCACGCGAACACGCCCTCCGACGTGCCCGCCCGGTTGGAGGCGCTCGGGCTGGTCGGCGGGGTACCGCGCGAGGCGGTCCACGCCCAGGCCGCGGCGGCGCTGCGGGTCGTCCTGCACATGGCTCGGACGGCTGTCGGTCGCCGGCTGGTCGAGATCTGCCTGCTGTCGCCGTCCGGTACCGACCGGCTACTGACCCCGTCGACGGTCTGGCGGGACGGTACCGGCAGCGGACCGGGCGCCCCGGCACTGGCTCGGTTGCTCATCGACCGACGGGTCGCGCCGCCGGCAACTCTGTACGAGGGGGGAACGGCGTGACGAGGCTCGACGCCGGTGCCGGCACGCGTACCGCGATGCCCATGCCGCTCCCGCTACCGGCGCGCTCCGGTCGCAGGCGGTTGCGGCGTCTGGGGCTGCTTCGGGATCGACCCGCCGCGCCCGAACGTCTCCGGTGGACGGACCGGTCGCCGGCGATCGTGCTCCCGGCGGTGGCGGTGGGCGCCGCGACCGTGGGCTGGCTGCTCGCCGGGCCGGTCGCAGCCGCTGCCGTGGGGACATACGCGCCGGTCGCGGTGCACGCCTGGCGCAGACACCGGGCACGGCTGACCGAGGAGCGCGCGCTCGGACAGGCGCTGGACGCCGTCACGATGCTCGCCGCGGACCTGCGCGCCGGAACCGCCCCGGCGGTCGCGCTGACGGCGTCGATGCCGGCTGTCGAGCCCGGGTCGCGGTACGGGTCAGTCAGCCGGGTGGAGGCGAGGCTGCGGGCGGCGCTGCGCGTGGCGGACAGTCTGGGCGCGCCGCTGGCGGACGTGTGCGACCGACTCGACGGTGATCTTCGCGCGATGCGGCGAGCCGCGGCTCTGGCGCGCGCCCACGCCGCCGGGGCACAGGCGACAACTCTGCTGCTCGCGGCCCTGCCAGTGGCTGGGATCGCGCTCGGGTACAGCATCGGTGCCGACCCGCTGAAGGTACTGCTGCACACCACGCTCGGGGCGGCGTGTCTCGCGGCGGCGATGGCGCTGCACCTGGCTGGTCTGTACTGGTCCGAGCGGCTGGCCCGCAGCGTCGGGGAGCCGCGATGAGCGCCGTACGGCGGGCGGCTCGCCACCCGATGCTCGGCGCCTTCTCCGCCGCGATCCTGACCTACCTCGTGCTGGGCGACTGGACGGGACTGGTGCTGAGCGCGGTGGTCGCGGTCGGGGTGTACCGCTGGCTGGCGCGCGCCGGCGCGACGCGGCGCCGCCCACGCGCCCTTGCCCATGCCGCCGCTAACCTGCCGTTCACCGCCGACCTCCTCGGCGAGGCGCTGCGCTCGGGCGCTCCGGTGGACCGCGCGGTCGCCGTCGTGGGCGAAGCCGTCGGCGGGCCGCTGGGCGAACGCCTGGTCCGGGTTTCGCGCGCGCTCGCCCTCGGCGCGCCGCCGACCGAGGCGTGGAGCCACCTCGACGACATCGCCGGGGCGGAGCGAGTGACGAGTGCGGCGGTACGCAGCGCCAACAGCGGCGCGGCCCTGGCCGCGACGTTCCACCGGGTCGCGGAGGAGCTACGGGGCGCACACGCGGTCGCGGCGGAAGCCGCCGCGCACCGGCTGAGCACCCTGATCGTCCTCCCGCTCGGCCTGTGTTTCCTGCCGGCGTTTCTGCTCACCGGAGTGGTCCCGGTCGTACTCGCCACGCTCGCCCAGGTCCTGCGGTGACGGGGTCGGCGCAGCGACCGGGCTGCCTCGGCGCGGTCGAGCAGCCGGGCGACCCGACCCAACGAACCCGACGTCCTGACACAAACGGCAACAAGACAAGGAGTGGCATGCGTTCCCTACTCAACCGGCTGCCTCTGCTCAAGCGTCTGCGCGGCGACGCCGGCATGAACACAGCTGAATACGCCGTCGGTACCTTGGCGGCGGTCGCGTTCGCCGGCGTCCTGCTCAAGGTCGTCACGTCCGACCGCATCCAGGCGGCCCTCGCCGCGCTGATCGCACGGGCGCTGCGGTGAGCGTCCGGTTCGGAACCCGCGCGGGGCGCACCGACCGCGGCTCGGCAACGGCTGAGTTGGCTGTCGCGCTGCCGGCCCTGGTGGTGTTTCTCGCGGCGGCCCTCGGCGCGGTCAGCGCCGTGACCGCGAAGCTGGAATGTGTGGACGCGGCTCGCGAGGCCGCGCTGGGCGCCGCTCGGGGCGCCGACGGCGTGACCGCCGGTGCGCGTCGCGCGCCCCCTGGCGCCTCCATCCGGTTGACCAGCGACGGTGACACGGTTCGGGCGACGGTGACCGGCACGGTGTGTCCGTGGGGCGGCAGGCTGCCCGCTGTCACCGTCGTCGGCGAGGCGACCGCCGCCCTGGAACCAGGTGAGCAGCGGTGACCAGGCGGGGAGGGGATCGGGGATCGGCCTCGATCTGGGTGCTCGCCGTCGGATTCGCGGTGGTGTCCGCCGGGCTCGGCGCGTCGGCGGTCGGCGCGGCGGTGGTGTCCCGCCATCAGGCGCAGGTCGCCGCCGACCTCGGCGCGCTCGCCGCGGCGGCGGTCGTCGTGAACGGTTCCGAGACGGCGTGCGGGCGGGCGGCGCAGGTGGTGGCGGCGAACCACGCCGCCATGGTCTCCTGCCGCCTCGACGGTCCCGACGTCGTGGTGACCGCTGAGGTGGCGCTGCCGTTCGCGCTGGCGGGTACCGGTCGGGCGAAGGCGAGCGCGCGTGCCGGTCCGGTCCGCGACGGCGGGGACGACCCGCGCGACCGGTCAGGCTCGGCGCAGGGCGACGAGTACCGCGTCGAGCACCCGGACAGCTTCCGCCTTGGCGAGCGGATCGTTGCCGTTGCCGCACTTCGGCGACTGGACGCACGACGGACAGCCGGACTCGCACGCACAGGAATCGATGGCGGCACGGGTCGCGCCGAGCCACTCGGTCGCGGCCCGGTACGCGCGTTCGGCGAAGCCTGCCCCGCCGGGATGCCCGTCGTACACGAACACGGTCGGGGTGCCGGTATCGGGGTGCTGCGCGGTCGACAGACCTCCGATGTCCCATCGGTCGCAGGTGGCGACCAGCGGGAGCAGCCCGATGGCGGCGTGTTCGGCGGCGTGCAGCGCGCCGGGGACGTCCGATGCCGTTACCCCGGCCGCCTCCAGTGCGGAGGCCGAGACGGTCCACCACACCGCGGTCGTCCGCAACTGTCGTTCCGGAAGGTCGAGTGGTCGCGTGTCGATCACCTCACCCGTGCCGATGCGGCGCCGTTGGTAGCTGACGACTCGACTGGTCACGTCGACGGTGCCGAGGAACAGCCCGACCGGTCCGGCGTCCACCTTCGCCGATACGGAGACGACGGACAGGGCGGTCACGTCGCGGGGATGAGTCGACCAGTCCGGCTCCTCCGCGTGTACCAGCGCGACGCAGTCCTCCAGATCCAACTCGTTCACCACGTAGGAGACGCCCTGATGCAGGTAGACCGCGCCTGGATGGGCCTGTACCTGGGCCGCGCCGGCGTCGACCGTGCCGAGCAGTCGACCCGTCGCCGCCTCGACCACGCAGACCTCCGGCCCACCGGTACCGCGCAGGTCGACGTCGGGCCGGCGGGCAGCGGTCCAGTACCAACCCGTCGGGCGTCTGCGCAGGACGCCCGACTCGACGAGTTCGTCCACTGTGGCGCGCGCCTCCGCCCCGAACAGGGGCAGGTCGGCTTCGGTGAGCGGCATCTCGGCGGCGGCGCAGCACAGGTGCGGGGCGAGCACGTACGGGTTCTCCGGGTCCAGCACGGTCGCCTCCACGGGGCGACCGAACAGGGCGTCCGGGTGCCGGACGAGATAGGTGTCCAGTGGGTCGTCCCGCGCCACCAGGACGCACAGCGCCTCCCTGCCGGCCCGCCCGGCTCGTCCGGCCTGCTGCCACAGCGAGGCGAGGGTGCCCGGATAGCCGCTCAGTACCACCGCGTCCAGCCCGGCGAGGTCGACGCCGAGCTCCAGGGCGTTCGTCGAGGCGAGTCCGAGCAGCGTGCCGTCGGCGAGCCCCCGCTCCAGCGCACGCCGCTCCTCAGGCAGATAGCCGCCCCGGTACGCGGCGATCCGATCGGCGAGATGCGGTGCGTACTCGCTCAGCGTCCGTCGCGCCATCGCGGCGACCAGTTCGGCGCCCCGCCGCGAACGGACGAAGGCGAGCGTGCGGACACCGTGCGCGACCGAGTTCGCGAGCAGGTCGGCGGTTTCCCGCAGCGACGAGGTACGCACCGGAGCGGCGTCGATGCCGGTCGCGCCCGGCAGCAGCGGCGGCTCCCACAGCGCGAAGGTGACTCCGGCGCGGGGTGACGCGTCGTCGGCGACGACCTCGACGGGCAGCCCGGTCAACCGTTGCGCGGCGGTACCCGGATCACCGGCTGTCGCCGATGCCAGCACGAAGACCGGCTGTCGCCCGTACCAGGCGGCGACCCGGCGCAGCCGCCGCAGCACGTGGGCGACGTGCGAACCGAACACCCCCCGGTAGGTGTGGCACTCGTCGACGACCACGTACGCCAGCCGCCGCAGGAAGCCCGCCCAGGCGTCGTGGCGCGGCAGGATGCTCCGGTGCAGCATGTCCGGATTAGTGAGCACGAACCGGGCGTACCGGCGGATCCAGTCGCGCTCCTCGCGGGGGGTGTCTCCGTCGTACTGGGAGACCCGCAGCTCGTCGAGCCCCAGCGCGTTGAGCGCCCGCGACTGGTCGGCGCCCAGAGCTTTGGTCGGCGACAGGTACAGCGCGGTCGCCCGACCGTCGGCGAGCAGCGTCGACAGCACCGGCATCTGGTAGGCGAGCGACTTTCCGGAGGCGGTACCGGTCGCGACCACCACATGCCGGCCCTCGAACGCATGGCTGGCGGCGACGACCTGATGCGCCCACGGAGCCGTGACGCCCCGCGCGGCGAAGGCGCGGCGCAGCGGCTCGGGCACCCAGTCCGGCCAGAGGGCGGGCGTACCGACGCGCGGCGCGACCCGCTCCACGTGGGTCAGCGGGCCGTCGCCCGGCACGCCGGACGCGAGCCGCCGGAGCAGGTCGGTCGCTGCCGAGGCCTGCGGCGTGTCCGACCCGCCGTGACGCGGTGACGGGGCGCTGGCGGAGCCGGTCGGCGCCGCACCGGTCGGTCCGAACGGCGGCTGCGCCCGTCCGGCACGGCCCGACACACCTGGCTTCGCCGCTGTGCCCACGTCCAGCACTCTGGCACCCGGCCCGTGGCTCAGTCCAACCGACGCACCGCGCCCACCTCACAGCCGCTGGGCGTGCGTCGCATGTTGCGATCCGCGATGGTTAGATGCCCCAAGAGGGGCAAGCCAGGATTTCTGGTGCCTGCGCCGAGGAGGTCCGCATGGAACTGTCGCTGTCGACCCGTACCGTCGATGACCGCACGGTGCTCGAGGTCGGCGGTGAGATCGACGTCTACACCGCGCCCCAGTTGCGTGAGCAACTGATCGCCGTGGTGGAGGGCGGTGCGCGCTACGTCATCGTTGATCTCAGCCGGGTCGACTTCCTGGACTCGACGGGACTGGGCGTCCTGGTCGGGGGCCTCAAGCGGCTGCGCTCGGTCGGCGGGGAGTTCGTCCTGGTCTGTGCGCACGAGCGGCTGTTGAAGATCTTCCGGATCACGGGGCTGGACCGGGTCTTCACCCTGTACGACTCTGTCGACGCCGCGGCGGCTGGCAGCGGCGACGGCAACCTCGGCTGATCGCGGATGCCGACAGTACGGCTGTGCTTTTCCCCGGCACCGGCTCACGTGCGCACCGCACGGCTGGTCGGTGTCGCGGTCGCGCGCCGCTCCGGACTCGCCGACGAGCTCCTCGACGAGGTACGGCTGGCGATCGGCGAAGCGTGTTCGCGCGCGGTTGCCCTGCACCGTCGACACCACCTGCGCGACATGATCGAGATCGTGATCGCCGCGGACGAGCGGTTCACCGTCACCGTCACCGACCGCGCGCCGATCGACGCGGTACTCGGTGCCCGGCTGCCCGATCCGGCGGAACTTCCCGACCCCATGGCGCTGCTGGACGGCGCGCAGCAGCGGCACGGGGCGACCGAAGCCGCCGAGGAGGACGTCGTCGTCGGCATGGGTTTCGCGCTGCTGGCCGGGCTTGTCGACGACCTGTCGGTGCGTCCCGCCGCGGTCGGTGCCGGTACCGACGTCTGCATGTCCTGGCCGATATCCGCCCGGCGACCGTGAAACCGCCGGTCGCGTGTCGCGGCAAATGATCCGGATACCACCCGAAAGCGCCCGACAATTCGCCCCGTATGGTGAAGTAACACAGCGGCCAAGTTCACAATGAGACGCCTGCGCCTCCATGTGACCATCCACACGCAGGACGGCTACAGTACGCGGGTCATCTGCGACATCCCTGCTCCCACGGCTGCGGGCGGCGGTGGATGCGGCACACTCCCGCGTGGAGAAGCTGTCGCCGACCGGGCGGTCGGACGACGGCGTTTACATCGGTACAGGAGGACATAGATGTCCGAGCACGACCTCGCCCAGGGTGGCGAGCTGTCGCTTACCGGTAGCAATTTGACCTACGTCGTCATTGCCGCGGTCATCGCGCTGGTGGCGCTGGGTTTCGCGGCCGCCCTGGTCAGGGCGGTGCTCGCGACCGGTAGGGGCACCCAGAAAATGCAGGAGATCGCCGGGGCGGTCCAGGAGGGCGCGAGCGCGTACCTCTTCCGCCAGTTCAAGACCCTCGGCATCTTCGTGGTGATCGCGTTCATCCTGCTGTTCCTGCTCCCGGTCAACGAGGGCGGCATGGCGGTCAAGGTCGGCCGCTCGATCTTCTTCGTGGTCGGCGCCCTGTTCAGCGCGTTCATCGGCGGCGCCGGCATGGCGCTGGCGACCCGCGCGAACCTGCGGGTGGCGGCGGCCGCGAACACCGGGGCCGGCAGCCGTGAGCGCGCGATGCAGATCGCGTTCCGTACCGGCGGCGTCGTGGGCTTCCTGACCGTCGGGCTCGGCCTGCTGGGCGCCGCGCTCGTGGTGCTCATCTACCGGGGCAACGCGCCGACCGTGCTGGAGGGCTTCGGTTTCGGCGCCGCGCTGCTGGCGATGTTCATGCGGGTCGGCGGCGGTATCTTCACCAAGGCCGCGGACGTCGGCGCCGACCTGGTCGGCAAGGTCGAGAAGAACATCCCCGAGGACGACCCGCGCAATGCGGCGACCATCGCCGACAACGTCGGCGACAACGTGGGCGACTGCGCCGGCATGGCAGCCGACCTGTTCGAGTCGTACGCCGTGACGCTGGTCGCCGCCCTGATCCTGGGCCGCACCACGTTCGGCAACGACGGACTGGTGTTCCCGTTGATCGTGCCGACCATCGGGGTACTGACCGCGATCATCGGCGTGTTCATCACCCGGCTGCGCGCGTCCGACCGTAGCGGGCTGACCGCGATCAACCGGGCGTTCTTCATCTCCGCGCTGATCTCGGCGGTACTGGTCGCGCTCGCCGCCTGGCTGTACCTGCCGGGCACCTGGGCCGGCCTGGGCGAGCACGCCCTGCCGGGGATCGACAAGAACCCCCGCGTGATCGCGATCGTCGCGGTCGTCATCGGTATCGTCCTCGCCGCCGCCATCCAGGCGCTGACCGGGTACTTCACCGAGACCGGGCGGCGTCCCGTCCAGGACATCGGCAAGACCTCGCTGACCGGTCCGGCGACCGTCATCCTGTCCGGCATCTCCGTCGGGTTGGAGTCCGCGGTGTACTCGGCGCTGCTGATCGCCGCCGCGGTGTGGGGCGCGTTCCTGCTCGGTGGCGGGTCGATCACGGTGTCGCTGTTCGCGGTCGCCCTCGCCGGCACCGGTCTGCTGACCACCGTCGGCGTCATCGTCGCGATGGACACCTTCGGCCCGATCTCGGACAACGCCCAGGGCATCGCGGAGATGTCCGGTGAGATCGACGAGGACGGCGCGCGGGTGCTGACCGACCTCGACGCGGTCGGCAACACCACCAAGGCGATCACCAAGGGCATCGCGATCGCGACCGCTGTGCTGGCCGCGACGGCACTGTTCGGCTCGTACACCGACACGGTCGCCGCCGCGCTGCAGAAGGCGGGCGTCGGTGACCTCGGCTCGGCTGTGGCGAGCGGGCTCAACGTGTCGAACCCGCGTAACCTGGTCGGCTTGATCATCGGTGCCGCGGTGGTCTTCCTGTTCTCCGGTCTGGCGATCAACGCGGTATCGCGTGCCGCCGGTGCGGTCGTGTTCGAGGTGCGTCGGCAGTTCCGGGACTTCCCCGGGATCATGGACGGCAGCCAGCGGCCCGAGTACGGCAAGGTCGTCGACATCTGCACCCGCGACGCGCAGCGTGAGCTGATCACCCCGGGTCTGCTCGCCGTGATGGCGCCCATCGCGGTCGGGTTCGGTCTCGGCTTCGGCGCGCTGGCGTCGTACCTGGCCGGGGCGATCGGCGCCGGCACGCTGATGGCGGTGTTCCTCGCCAACTCCGGTGGCGCGTGGGACAACGCCAAGAAGATGGTCGAGGACGGGCGGTACGGCGGCAAGGGCTCCGACGCCCACGCCGCGACCGTCATCGGCGACACCGTCGGCGACCCGTTCAAGGACACCGCCGGTCCGGCGATCAACCCGCTGATCAAGGTGATGAACCTGGTCTCGCTGCTGATCGCGCCCGCCGTGGTGCTGTTCAGCACCGGCGCGGACAAGAACACGCCGCTGCGGGTCGTCATCGCGGTGGTGGCCGCGCTCGTCGTGGTCGCCGCCGTCGTGGTGAGCAAGCGGCGGCCGATCGCGGTCTCCGCGGACGAGGAGGCCGGTACCGGTACGCCCGGCGGTCCGACCGAGGCCGAGGAGCCCGCGCAGACGACCGTGCGCGCCTGAGCGGTACCCACTGGCGTCGGCGCCGGTCCCCTTGAGGGGACCGGCGCCGACGCCAGTGGGTACCGCTCAGGCGCGCACGGTCGTCTGCGCGGGCTCCTCGGCCTCGGTCGGACCGCCGGGCGTACCGGTACCGGCCTCCTCGTCCG
>DASUXA010000039.1:0-39815 GCA_036378155.1 Micromonosporaceae bacterium
CGTTCGGCTTCGGAATACCGCTGCCACTGGTCGTGCAACTGCCCTATCGACTCGCGTGCCCGTTGCAGGCTGGTCGTGATGCCGGCGAGCGTCGCCGAGTTGCTGGCGGCGACCGTGGCCGTGCCGTCCATCGAGCCGACCAGTTGGTCGATGAAGGCGAGGAATACGCCGGCAGCGCCGCCCTGCCAGCCGGCGGCGAGTTGGTCGCGGGCGGCGCGGAGCCGCGCGCTGTGGAAATTCAGCAGCTCGGAGATCTGCCGCCAGCCGGTCACCTGGTCCCAGCTGTGTTGACCGTCTTCCTTCGCGAGCATCTGCCACATGGCTGGCACGTCGTGCGGGCGCCAGTCGGTACAGACCCCCGGAAAGGTCTCGTCGCCGCTCATCCCAACGCCGCCCGCGCGGCCTCACGCCGATCGTCCGCCTGACCGGGCAGTTCGACTGCGGACTGTGCCGCGGCGATCGCCGCGGACAGGATTGGTTCGACTTCGTCGACGCGAGCTCGGGCGAACCCGTCGGCGTCCGCGTATCGGGCGGCGATGGTGCGCGCGGCGTCGACGATGACGTCGGTCGCGCGAATGTACGCTTCGAGCAGATCGCGTGCGCGGATCAGGGCTTCGTCGTGGCGGTCGCGCGCCCACGCCAGATTGGCGCTGGGTACGGCGCAGCCGAACCTCGACCCGGTGCAGCAGAGCTGCGCCAGTCGGACGGCATGTGGGCGCAGCCCGGCGTCCGCGTCGGCTTCGACGAAACGCGCGAACTCGGACACACTATGCAGGTCAACCGCGATCGCGTCGCCGAGCCAACTGTCCGCGCTGTCGTCAGCCTCCAGCCGGGCCACGCCCACCTCCCCAGATCGCCACCGGTACCGAGGCTATCGGAACATGACGATGTCTTCGATCCCCTGTGGATAAGTACGGGCGCCATCCACAGGACGCCCACCGGCGCGGGCGAGGGTCCGGTCGATGGGGGAGCATGCGAGATGTGAGAAGCCCAGCCGCAACCCGCGCGTGGCGTTTCGTGATCAGCTTCGGGGTGATCGCGATGCTAGCCGACGTCGTGTACGAGGGCGCGCGCTCCGTCGCCGGTCCCTACCTGGGTCAACTCGGTGCCAGTGCGGCGGTCGTCGGTGCCGTGACCGGTGCCGGCGAGGCGGTCGCGCTGGTGCTCCGGCTCGTGTCCGGTCCGTTGGCCGACCGCACCCGGCGCTACTGGGCGCTCGCCATCACCGGGTACGCGTTGACCTGCCTCAGCGTGCCGGCGCTGGCGCTGGTCGGGTCGCTCGCCGCGGTGAGCGCGCTGTACCTGCTGGAACGTCTCGGCAAGGCGGTGCGCTCGCCCGCGAAGGACACGCTGCTTTCGCACGCGGGCACCGAGGTGGGTCAGGGTCGGGCGTTCGCGGTACACGAGGTGCTCGACCAGATCGGCGCGTTCGCCGGACCGCTGCTGGTCGCGGCGGCGATCGCCGTGACCGGCGGGTACCGCCTCGGGTTCGCCGTGCTCGCGCTGCCCGGCGCGGTGGCGCTGATTCTGCTGGTCCGGTTGGCCCGACGGGTACCTGACCCGGCCGCGCTCGCCACCCGACCGACGCTCGTCGGCGGTTCGCTGCCCGCCGCGTTCTGGCGGTACACCGGCTTCGCCACGCTCACGATGCTCGGCTTCGCGACGTACGGTCTGATCGGGTTCCACCTCGCCGAGCGGCACCTGGTCGCGCCCGCGCTCATCCCGATCGTGTACGCCGGAGCGATGGCGACCGACGCGGTCGCGGCAGTGGTCACAGGGCGGTTGTACGACCGGTACGGACGGCGGGTGCTCGCCGTGCTGCCGGTGCTGGCGGCGCTGGTACCACCGCTCGCCTTCGCCGGCGACGCCGCCCTGGCGGTCGGCGGCGCGCTGTTGTGGGGCGCGGCGCTCGGGGTACAGGAGTCGACCTTGCGAGCCGGAGTCGCGGACCTCGCGCCGCCCGAACGGCGGGCGACCGCGTACGGCGTCTTCGCCGCCGGCTACGGGCTTGCCTGGCTGGTCGGCGGTACCCTGCTCGGTGTCCTCTATGGACGCTCCGTAACGGCGCTCGTTGTCGTGGTCGTCGCCCTGCAGATCGTCGCTCTTGTGTTCCTCTCGCTGACCCGCCGGTCGCGGGTAACCCACTGAGGCGCGTCGCTGGGATACGGTCTGCTGCGAGGGAGGTGACCACGGTGGCGAGGCTGCGTGCGGACCTCGGGCGGGCAGCCGCCCTGCACCGTGAAGCCGCGGCTGTCACACAGGTCGCCGCGCGTGCCCTCGACGTCGCCGCCCCCGATCTGCGCGCCCAGGAAGCAGAGCAGCGCGAACTCAGCGAACAGTTGCGGGCGCTCGCCGCGAAGCTCGCGCCCGGTTGGCTCGGCGAACCGCTGGAAACGCTGTCCACCACCACCCCGCTGTCCGGCGACAGTCGGGTCGACGAGCCCGTCTTCCTCCGCATCGGCGTCGCCCGACCCACTGACGACGCCCAATTCCCGGTGCTCGTACCGCTGGTCGGTCAGGGGCACCTGGCTTTCGACGCGGACGCGCGGGACGCCCGCGTCGCGGCGGTCCTGCGCGCGATCGTGACCCGGCTGCTCGCCACGATGCCCCCCGGGCGGCTGCGGCTCCGCACCGTCGACACCGGCGCCGTGTTCGCGCCGTTCCAGCCGCTGACCGTTCCCGTGGCGGACCGCGACGGGCTGCGCGTCGTCCTCGCAGATGCCGAACAGTGGGTGCGCGAACCGGGCGAAGGGCACTATCTGCTGGTCGTCGCGTCGCTGCCGGAGCTGACCGAACCAGCTGACCTGGCTCGCCTCGCCGCGCTCGCCGAACTCGGCCCAGCCGCCCGGCTGCACCTGGTCGTCGCCGGGTGGCCGCCGCCACCGCTCACTGCCGACACAGCCCGACCCCCGCTCGCGCACACCACCCCGGTCGCCGTGCGCAACCCGCACGTCCTGGTCGGCGATCCACCCGGCGCGAGCTTCGGCACCAGCAACGTGCTGAACGCCCCCGTCCTGCTCGACCCGGAACCGCCGCCCGCGGTGGTGCAAGCCGTGTGTGCGCAGGTCGCGGGGCGGCTCGGCGGACAGACCGTACGCCTCGCCGACCTGCTGCCCCAGCGGCTGTGGCGGGAATCGGCCGCAGCCGGGCTGTCCGCGGTGGTGGGGCGGGCTGGCAACGGACCACTCACACTGCGCTTCAACGACGCGACACCGCACTGGCTGATCGGCGGACGGTCCGGCGCGGGAAAGACCGCCTTTCTGATCAACGTGCTGTACGGGCTCGCCACCCGGTACGGCCCCGACCAGCTCGCGCTGTACCTGCTCGACTTCAAGGAAGGCGTCTCGTTCACCGAGTTCGTCCCGACACCCCGCGACCCGACGTGGATACCGCAGGCGGTAGCCGTCGGAGTCGAGTCCGAGCGGGAGTACGGCCTGGCGGTGCTGCGCGAACTCGACGCCGAAATGACCCGCCGGTCCACGCTGTTCAAGGACGCCGGGGTGACCCGCTTCGCGGACCTGGGCGAGGGTCGCCGGATCGTGTGCGTGATCGACGAGTTCCAGGTACTGCTCGACGGCTCCGACCACGTCGCACGGGAAGCGGTCGCGCTGCTGGAGAACCTCGCCCGCAAAGGCCGGTCGTACGGCATCCACCTGGTGCTGGCGAGTCAGACCGTACGCGGCGTCGAGGCGCTGTACGCGAAACGCGACTCGATCTTCGGGCAGTTCCCGGTGCGGATCGCCCTGCCCGGCGGAGGGGACGTCCTCGACCCGCTCAACCACGCCGCCGCCACGATCACGCTGGGCGAGGCAGTGGTCAACACGGCCGGTGGACTCGGCGGTCCCAACGGCGCGGCGCGAGCCCACGAACGGCTGGTGCGCTTCCCCGACCCGCACGCCGACCCGGAGGAGTTGGCCGGGCTGCGCCGACGGCTATGGCAGGCGCGACCGGCGGGCAGCGAACCACCCTGCGTCTTCGCCGGGTACGCCGAACAGCGGCTCGACGACGACCCCAGCTATCAGTCAGCGCGACCCGACTCGGGGACCCCCGCCGCGCTGCTCGGTCGCCAGGTCGACATACGGCTGTCGACCGCCGCCTTCCCACTGGACGACACGCCCGGCCGGCACCTCGCGGTACTCGGCACCGACCCGACGGGCGCCGCCGTCCTGCACGCCGCCGGTCTGTCGCTGGCGAGGCAACGGCGTCCCGGATCGGTCCGGTTCGCGCTGTGGTCGCTGGTACCAGCCGTCGACCCACTCGTCGACGACCTCGCCGACACGCTCGCCGAAGCCGGGCACGAGGTGCGCCGACGCCCCGGCGGTACCGTCGACGACGGCACCTACCTGCTCGTCTTCGGCGCCGACGGGCAGCCCGACGTACGCCCGCTGCTGCGTGACGGTCCGAGTCGAGGCGTCCACGTGCTCGCCTGGTGGCGCGGCGTGCGCCGGTTCACCGAGGACGTGGGCGGATCGGCGGCTGCCCGCGACGACGTCGCCGGCATGCTGTTCCTCAACGTCCCCAAAACCGACGTCGCGCTGCTGCTCGGCGACGTGAACGTGGAATGGCGACCGCGCCCCAACCGGGCGCTGCTGTCCGACCGGCACGCCGACCGCACGACGCTGATCGTGCCGTTCGCCGACGGGAGGGCACAGTGACCGCCTGGATCGAGTACCAGGAAGCCGCCCGTCGACTCGACGCGCTGCGCCAACAGATCGACTCGGCGAAGGCGGAACACGCGCGCACCGCCCAGGGCGGCAGAGCCGAACTCGACGGGGTACAGCAGCGACTCGCGCTGCACCGGGTACGGCTGTCCGACGTGGCGGTACGCACCGGGCAGCCGGTACCGGTGCTCGTACCGACACCCGCCGAGATCGACGCCGCCACCGCCACCCTCACCGGCGGTACCGGTGGCACGCCGAGCCCCGACAGCGCCGTTGTCGCGCTGCGCGCCGCCCGCGACGCGCTCGACCGCGCCGACGCCATCCTGACCGACCTCGACAGCCGACACGCCCGCCCCGCGCGGACACCCGTCTGGCGCAACGCGGCGATCTACGCGGCGTACACGGCTGTGATGCTGATCGTCCAGGTCCCCGGCATTGTCCTGCTCCTACGCGAACGACCCGCGGGCATCATCGCCCTGTGCGGCGTGGTGCTGCCCGTCGTCGCGTTCGCGCTCGGCTGGGTGACCGTCGGCGCGCTGTCCGGGCGCCCGGCGCCCGGCGCACCGCCCCAGTCGCGCAGCGCGTTGCTCGGCGCCGCGATCAGCCTGGTCGCCGCCGCCCCGGTCGCGCTACTCGCGATCTACGCGATCGTCCAGGCACTACGTCACTAAGGGGCGCCGTGGCCACCGTCGAAGAGCTGAAACTGCACGTCGCCGCCTCCGTCGAAGAAACCGAACAAGCCATGACCGGCATGCTCGGCACACTCGACCGCCTCGACGCGGCGCTCGCCCGGCTCCGCCTCGTCACCGTCGGCAGCCTGCACCCGTCAGTCGCCGAGGCGCTCACCCGACTCGAAGAGGCAAAGTCGAAGATCATCGAGGCGCAGACCCTCGCGCGTGGCGCCGTCGACTCCGCCGACACGTACCGGACCCTGATCTAGGGCCCCGAGGACCCGCCGGACCTCGCGACCCGAGCACGCCGACCCGGGGTCACGACCCGATGATCAAGCTCATCGCCTCGGCGCGCGCCTTCGCGTCGCCCTGGAAGATCCCGCGCACCGCCGAGGTCACCGTACGCGAGCCGACCTTGCGGATGCCACGCATCGCCATACACATGTGCTCGCACTCCACGACCACGATCACGCCCCGCGCCGCCAACTGCTTCATCAGCAGATCGGCGACCTGAGCGGTGAGCCGCTCCTGTACCTGGGGGCGTCGGGCGAACACGTCGACCAGCCGGGCCAGCTTCGACAGCCCGGTGATCCGACCGTCGACGCCCGGGATGTACCCCACATGCGCCACCCCGTGAAACGGCAGCAGATGATGCTCGCACAGGGAGAACACCTCGATGTCCCGGACCAGGATGAACTCCTCGTGGTCCTCCTCGAAGGTGGTCTTGAGCACCTCGGACGGGTCGACCCGCAGACCCGCGAACAGCTCCGCGTACGCCCTCGCCACCCGCGCCGGGGTTCGCCGCAGCCCGTCACGGTCCGGGTCCTCGCCGACCGCGAGCAGGATCTCGCGCACCGCCGCCTCGATCCGGGGCAGGTCGACGAAACGTTCCACGTCGACGCCGCCCAGCTGGCCATTGACCAGCCGGGCGGCGAGGAAATCGAGCTGCGGGGGATCGTCGTCCGGCTCGGTTGCCGAACCGTCCATCCGCCTGGCGTCCGTGCTCAGCGGTTACCGTCCTGTTCGCCGGACTTGTTGGAACCGGTCAGCGCCTGCACGCCGTCCGCCTCCGCCTGCGCCTTGAGTCGCTCCTTCTCCGCCGGGGTGAGCACCGGCGGCTGGTCCGACGGCTGACGCTTGCCGAAGCCGTTGAACGGCGCCATCGGGGGGCGCTTGGTGACGCGGGCACACAGGCGGGCCATGTCCTGCTGGGAGATCGTCTCCTTCTCGATCAGCTCCAGCACGATCGAGTCGAGCACGTCACGGTACTCGACGAGAATCTCCCACGCCTCGTCGTGCGCCAGCTCGATCAACGAGCGGACCTCGGAGTCGATGTCGGCGGCGACGGCGTCCGAGTAGTCCCGCTGGTGGCCCATGGTGCGCCCGAGGAACGGCTCGTTGTCGTTCTGGCCGTACTTCACCGCGCCCAGCTTCGAACTCATGCCGTACTCGGTGACCATCGCCCGCGCGATCGCCGTGGCTTTCTCGATGTCGTTGCCGGCGCCCGTGGTCGGCTCGTGGAAGACCAGTTCCTCGGCGGCACGACCACCCAGCGCGTACGCCAGCGTGTCGATCATTTCGGCGCGGGTCTGGGTGTACTTGTCCTCGGTCGGCAACACCAGCGTGTGCCCGAGCGAGCGACCCCGCGGCAGGATCGTCACCTTGTGCACCGGAGCGCTGTGCGGCAACGCCCAGGCGACCAGCGCGTGCCCCGCCTCGTGGTACGCGGTGATCTTCTTCTCGTTGTCGCTCATCGCGCGGGTGCGCCGCTCCGGACCGGCGATCACCCGGTCGATGGCTTCCTCGAGCAGGTCGTTGCCGATCGCGCGCTTGTTGTTGCGCGCCGCCAGCAGCGCCGACTCGTTGATCACGTTCGCCAGGTCGGCGCCGGTGAACCCCGGCGTGCGCCGAGCGACCGCGTCCAAGTCGACGTCCGGCGCGAACGGCTTGCCCTTGGCGTGTACCCGCAGGATCGCCTTGCGGCCCTCCATGTCCGGGGTGTCGACGGCGATCTGCCGGTCGAAGCGACCGGGGCGCAGCAGCGCCGGGTCGAGGATGTCCGGGCGGTTCGTCGCGGCGATCAGGATCACGCCGCCCTTGGTGTCGAACCCGTCCATCTCAACCAGCAACTGGTTCAGCGTCTGCTCGCGCTCGTCGTGACCGCCGCCGAGACCGGCACCGCGGTGCCGACCGACCGCGTCGATCTCGTCCACGAACACGATCGCCGGGGCGTTGGCCTTGGCCTGCTCGAACAGGTCGCGAACCCGGGAAGCGCCGACACCGACGAACATCTCGACGAAGTCCGAGCCGGAGATCGAGTAGAACGGCACGCCCGCCTCGCCGGCAACGGCACGGGCGAGCAACGTCTTACCGGTACCGGGCGGACCGAACAGCAGCACGCCCTTCGGGATCTTGGCACCGAGCGCCTGGTACTTCCCAGGGTTCTGCAGGAAGTCCTTGATCTCGTGGAGCTCCTCGACCGCCTCGTCGGCGCCCGCCACGTCGGCGAAGGTCGTCTTCGGGGTGTCCTTGGTGATCAACTTCGCCTTGGACTTGCCGAAGTTGAGCACCCGCGAGCCGCCGCCCTGCATCTGCGACATGAACAGCAGCAGCAGGATCACCAGAACGGCGATCGGGAGCAGGTTGACCAGCAGGCTCAGCAGCACGCTGTCCTTGGTCACCTTCGTGTCGATCGGCCCCGCGATCTTGCCATCCTGCTTGGCCTTCGTGGCCTCGTTGTAGGTCTCGTCGATCGCGCTGGCAGGTACCTGAGCCTGGATCTTGTCGGTCTCGGTGCCCTTGACCTTGATCGGGCTCTTCAGATCGAGGCTGAAGGTCTGTTCCTTGTCCTCGACCAGCACCTTCTGGGTGTTCCCACTGTTCAGCTGGGCCAGCATCTCCGAGGTGTCGACCTTGGTATAGCTCGGGCCGCTGGAGAACAGCGAGCTCAACGCGATGGCGGCGATGATCACTAGGATGATCCAGACCACCGGGCGGCGGAAGATACGTCCCATATTCTTCGGAGCGCTTCGCGCTCGACCCTCCTGATCCCATCACGTCCGACGCGAGACCGGGGGCGGCGGACCGTCCCGGTTCATTCGAAGGTACACCGTCCACGGAAGGGCGACGGTGTGGCGTTCAAGAGGAGATGCGCAATCGCGTCAAACCGGGCAGCTTTAGCTGCGAGCGTAGACCTCCGGCTTGAGTACCCCGACGAAGGGCAGCTCACGGTACCGCTCGGCGAAGTCCAGCCCGTACCCCACGACGAACTCGTTGGGGATGTCGAATCCGACGTACTTCACCGGGATGTCGACCTTCACCGCGTCCGGCTTGCGCAGCAGAGCGACCACCTCGACGCTCGCCACCGACCGGCTCTGCAGGTATTTCAGCAGCCAGGACAGGGTCAGCCCGGAGTCCACGATGTCCTCGACCACGATCACGTGCTGCCCCGCGATGTCCCGGTCGAGATCCTTCAAGATCCGCACCACGCCCGACGACGTGGCACGCTGCCCGTACGACGAGACCGCCATGAACTCCAGTTCCACGCCGCGACCCTCGCCGCCGAGCGCGCGCGCGAAGTCCGCCATGAACATGATCGCGCCCTTGAGGACGCATACCAGCAGGAGATCGTCGACGTCCGCGTAGTCCGCGGCGACCTGCTTGGCGAGTTGGGCGATCTTCTCGCGGATCTGCTCCTGGTCGACGATCACATGGTCGATGTCGGACTCGTACCAGCTGCTGCCCTCACCCATGCGGTAACTCTGCCGCATGCCCGGTCGCCGGTGTCAGCCGCCCCCTGCTCACGACACCCGCTCGGCGGCGGTCAGTACCCGTACGCGTACCCGTCGGCGCGCGGCTCGGACCCGGCGACGTACCCGCCGCCCGGCTGCCGCCAGATCGCCTGCCCGTACCCGAACGCGGACGGTTCGGACACCACCCTGATTTCGTGACCGCGCGACCGCAGGTCGTCCACCAGCGCGCCGGGCAGCGTCGGCTCGACCGCGACGTCGCGCCCCGTGTGCCAGTACCACCGGGGCGCGTCCAGCGCCGCCTGCGGGTCGAGGTTGTCGTCGACGGTGGAGACCACCACCTGCAGGTGCCCCTGCGGCTGCATGTGCCCGCCCATCACCCCGAACGGTCCGACCGCCTGGTCGCCGTGGGTGAGGAAGCCCGGAATGATGGTGTGGAACGGGCGCTTGCCGGGTGCGGCGACGTTCGGGTGCGCCGGGTCGAGGGAGAAGCCCGCACCCCGGTTCTGCAGGTTGAACCCGTAGCCGGGCACGACCACGTACGAGCCGAAGCCCATGTAGTTCGACTGGATCAGGCTGACCATCATGCCGTCCGCGTCGGCGGCGCAGAGGTACACCGTGCCGCCGCGCAGCGGCTCGCCCGGCGGCGGGTCGCCGGCCCGGTCGGTGATCGACGCCCGGCGCCGCGCCGCGTACCCCTTGTCCAGCAGCGCGGTCACCGGTACCGGGACGTGTTCCGGGTCGGCGACATAGGCGTGCGTGTCGGCGAAGCCCAGCTTCATCGACTCAATCTGCCAGTGCAGCCGCTCCGCCGGGGACGCACCCGCCAGGTCGAACCCTTCGAGCACGTTGAGCGCGATCAGCGCGGCGATGCCCTGCCCGCTCGGTGGGATCTCCCACACCTGGTAGCCGCGGTACGACACGCCGATCGGGTCGACCCAGGTCGACTCGTGCTTGCCCAGGTCCTCGGCGGTGATCAGCCCGCCGGTCCGCCGCGCGTACTCGTCGATCGCCGCCGCGATCTCGCCCTGGTAGAACGCCTCGGCGTCGGTGTCCGCGATCAGCCGCAGGGTCCGAGCCGCGTCCGGGTTGCGCCACCACTCGCCGGGACGCGGTCCCCGCCCGCCGTCGAGCGTGAAGACGCGATGCCACTCGGCGAACTCCGGACCGGTCAACTCGGGTCCAATCACCTCGGCGGCGCGGGACCAGGACCGGGCGACCGACGGCGAGACCGGGTAGCCGCGCTCGGCGTACCCGATGGCGTCCTCGAACAACGCCCGGAACGGCAGCCGACCGAAGCGTTCGTGCAGGTCACGCCAGCCAGCCGGTGCGCCGGGCACGGTCACCGGCAGCCAGCCGCGCGCCGGCAGGGCATGCTCGGCGTCGGCGTACGCGCCGCCGTGCGCCGCGGTCGGGGCGGTCGCCGCGGCTCTGGCGGTGTCGAGCGTCAACGCGTCCGGCGACCGACCCGAGGCGTTCAGCGCGTGCAGCCTCGACCCGTCCCAGACGATGGCGAACAGGTCGCCGCCGATGTCGTTGGAGCCGGGCTGTACCACCGTCAGGGTGATCGCGGTGGCGATCGCGGCGTCCACCGCCGATCCACCCCGGCGCAGGACAGCCAGACCGGCTGCGGCGGCGAGCGGCTGGGACGTCGCGACGACGCCGTTTGCCGCGTACACGGGCTTGCGGGTAAGGAACGGATCCGGCACGTGTCTATTTCACTAGGGCGACCGCACGGGCGGAAGTGCGGGGTCCGCGACAGGTCGGACGATCGGGTACCGGCAAGGGTGCTCCCGACCGTCCGCGGGCGGCTGACCTGCCGCGACACGCCCCGGTCCGGACGCCGGGTACGCCTGCCGACCGGCGCGCCTAGGGCACGACACCGCCGGCGGGTTCACCGCGAGCGGGCTCGGCGTCGCCGACCGGACCGCCGACGCGGACCAACCGCCCCTCGGTACGGCGGACTCGACGTCCACCCGGCAATGCCACCGGACCCTGCCCCCGCCACGACGTGACCAACGCGTCCAGGGCGTCGATGTGCCGGTGCCCGAGCGCGCCCGGCGAAGCGCCCGACCGCAGGGCGTACAGGCGCAGCACCCGACCGCGTACCGCATCCGGCAACCCGACCAGGTCCGCCACCCGCAGCGCCCCGTCCGGATCACTCGCCTCGACCAGCGCCCGCTCGGCGAGCGCGTCGAGCGCGGCGGTATCGGCGGCGAGCAGCCGGGCGGTACCGGCGAGGTTCGCCACCACCGCCGGTCCCAGCGCCTCGACCAGCAGCGGCAGCGCGGCGCGGACCCGTGAGCGGGTGTACGCCGGGTCGGTGTTGTGCGGGTCGTCCCAGGGCGTGAGCCCCAGTTCCGCGCAGGCGGCGCGGGTCGTCGCGCGTGGTACGTCGAGGAACGGACGCGCCAGGATCACTTCGTCGCGAACCGACCGGGGCGCCATGCCTGCCATCCCGCGCGGTCCCGCGCCCCTGGCGAGCGCCAGCAGTACCGTCTCCGCCTGGTCGTCGCGGGTGTGCCCGACCAGCACCATGCTCGCCCGGTGCTCGCGCGCGGCAGCGAACAGCGCCTCGTACCGAGCCTGGCGAGCGGCTGCCTCCGGCCCGCCGGGGCGACCGGCGACCCGGACCGGTACCGCCACCGCCGGCTCGAAGCCGAGCTTCGCCGCCCAGTCGACCACCGCCTCGGCGCGCCGCGCCGAGCCGGGCTGCAGCCCGTGGTCCACGCTGACCAGCCCGGTACGCAGTCCGAGGCGGGGCGCGACGAACGCGGTCGCGGTCGCCAGCGCCAGCGAGTCGGCGCCACCGGAGCAGGCGACCAGGACGAGCGCGTCGCGCGGCAGCCCGCGCAGGGCGTCACGGACCGCGGTACGGGTCGCGGCGACCGGGGCGGCGAGCCGAGCCACCGTCGTCGCTTCTCAGGCTTGCGGGCCGTGTACCCGCGCGATCCACGTGTCCGGGTCGGGCAGCTCGCTGAGCCGGGGCAGGGTGAGCGGGGACTGCCAGATCTTGTTGAACCCGTCCATCCCGACCCGCTCCACGACGTGGTGGACGAACTTGCGCCCCTCGGCGTACTGCCGCAGCTTGACGTCGATACCGAGCAGCCGGCGGACGACCCGCTCGATCGGGTTGGCGGACTCGCGACGCTGGTTGAACCGCGACCGGATCTGGTCGACGCTCGGTACCACCTCGGGTCCGACCCCGTCCATCACGAACTCGGCGTGACCTTCCAGCAGTGTCATGAGCGCGGTCAGCCGGTCCAGCACCGCCTTCTGGGCGGGCGTCTGTACCAGGTCGAGGACGCTCACCCGGCTGTCCGGGTCGCGTACCGACTCGGCGATCGCGGACAGCCCGCGCCGCAGCCGGTCCGCCAACTGCTCGCCGGTCAGGTGCGAGGCGTCGACGAACGCCTGTACCTCGCTCAGGAAGTGGGCGCGCATCCAGGGCACCGCGGTGAACTGGGTACGGTGGGTCACTTCGTGCAGGCAGACCCACAGCCGGAAGTCGCGCGGGCGGGCGCCCAGCCGCCGCTCCACGTCCACGATGTTCGGCGCGACCAGCAGCAGCTGGCCGGGGTCGGTGGAGAAGACCTCGTACTGACCGAGCACCCGACCCGACAGGTACGCCAGGACGGTGCCCGCCTGTACCCCGGTCAGCCGCGACCCGATCGACACGCTCAGCCCGCCCGGCTCCTTGCCCTCGGTGAGCTGCTCGACCAGCGGGGCGACGACCTGGCTCAGTCCAGCGATGTTCACCGACGCCCAGTCGCCCCGGTCGACCACCCGTACCGGCGGGTGGGTGACCATCGGCGTCAGACCCGTGTACTCCAGCACGTGCCGCGCCGCCTCGTCGGTCAGTTGGCGCAGCTCGGCGACCACCGCCGCGGCTTCGGCGTAGGTCACCTCGGGCCCGCTCTTGCCCAGGGTCTTCGCGGTCGTCGCGGCCAGGTCCCAGTCCACAAACTGCTGCGCCATGAAGCCACCGTACCCGCGCCGAACCACGCCACGCCTGGTCAGCGCGCGAGCCCGGTCGGCGCGAGCCCGGTCAGCGGCAGCCGCAGCGGGCGACGGCGGCGGCGACCCGGTCGAGAGCCATCTCCGCGGGCCACAGGCTGGGCGTGGCGTCGGCGAGCACCGCGAACGCGAGCAGCCGGCCGTCGGCGTCGACGACGACCCCGGCGAGCGCGTTCACGCCGTCCAACGTGCCGGTCTTGGCGCGGACGGTACCGGCGGCGGACCCGCCCGTGTTCGCCGACTGGTACCGGTCCTTCAGGGTGCCCGACCACGCGGCTACCGGCAGCGCGGTGAAGATGCCCCGCAGGTTCGTCTGGTCCGGACTGGCGGCGAGGGTCAACAGGCTGGTCAGCAGCGCCGGGGTGAGCCGGTTGCGGGTCGACAGCCCACTGCCGTCCACCAGGGTCACGTTGGACGTCGGCAGGCGCAGGTCGCCGAGCACCTGCATGATCGCCGAGGTCGCCCCGGCGAACGACGCGGGCTGGTTGCGGGCGAGGGCGACCTGCCGGGCGAGCATCTCGGCGATGACGTTGTCGCTCGCGGACAGCATCTCGTCGATCAGGCGGATCACCGGCGGCGACTTGACCTCGCCCAACGGCGAGGCGTTCGGCTCGGCGACGCCCATGCTCACCGCGCTGGCGGGCAGCCCGAGCAGCTTCGCGAACGCCTGCCCGGCGGCGAGGTCGGGCTTGGCGTACCGCAGCGACGGCTCGCCCAGGTTCTTCGGGTCGGTGCGGGCTCCGTCGGTCATCAGCGGCGTGATCCGCGAGACGTACCCCGCCGACACGTCCGCGGGCAGCCAGCCGGGACCGATGCTCGGTCCGGTGTACAGGGACGAGTCGACGAGGACGCGGGTCGGGGCGGTGCCGCCGAGCGCCTGCTTGACCTGGGTGGCGAGTTGGTCGAGGCGGGCCGCGTCCGGGTAGCTGCCCTTCCCGTTGATCGACAGGGTGGGGTCGCCGCCGCCGACCAGGACCACCTCGCCCGGGTTCGGACCGGCGACCGCGCGGGTGGCGATCTGGTACGACGGACCTCGGGTCGCCAGGGTCGCCGCGGCGGTGAGCAGTTTCTGGGTGGACGCCGGTGTGACCGAGCCGGTCGGGTCGCGACCGAACAACTGCTGTCCGGTACCGACGTCGACCACGCTCGCCACCACGTGTCCGCCGAGCCTCGGGTCGTTGAGCAGCGGTCGCAGCGCCGCGGTCATGCCCTCCTCGGTGGGCGCGGGCGCGTCGCTGGGCGCCCCGGCGAGTACCGGCGGAGCCGGCGGGTCGTTCGGCGCGGCGGTGGTGGGCGACGGGGCGGCAGCGGCGGCGAACATCCGACCGAGCGGTCCGGGTCTGGTCACCACGAGCGCGGCACCGGCGAGCAGGACGACCACGACGGCGAGGGTGACGCCCAGCAGGAGGCGCCGCGACCGGTTCCGGGCGGGCGCTTCGGCGGGCGGCTCGGCGGGACCGCTCGCCGGTACCGACGCGAATCCGGCTGGTTCGCGTCGCCAGGGCTCCGGCGCGGCGTAGGCGGGCGACGGGGCGCCGGGGCGGGGCGGGTCCGCGTACGGCGGCGCGGACGGGAACTCAGCCGGGGGCGGCGAGAAGCGCGGCACCCCGTGAGGCGGTGCGGGGTGGGGCGCCGCGTACGGCGGTGCGGGGCGGGGAGCCGCCGCAGGCGGCTCGGACCGTACCGGTCCCGCCGACGGCAAGGGGCGAGCCGGCGCGGGTGGCGGTGCGGAACCCGGTGGTGGCGGCACGACCCGGGCGGAGCCCCGCGCGCGTACCGTCGAACGTGGATCGACCAGCGGATCGGTCGGCGCGGTCGGCGGTCGTACCTGCGCGGAGCCTCGGGCCGGCGCCGGGCGGGGCGGAGTCGACGGATCGCCGGGCTCGTGATGTGAGTCTGGCCTCCGCATCGGCCCCTCCTCTCTCCTGCCGCGCTGTCCTAGGCGACACTAATCGGATCCCGTCGGGCGGACACAGGGAGCGTAGACATGGACTTCGACGTCACTGTTGAGATCCCTAAGGGGCAGCGCAACAAGTACGAAGTGGATCACGCTACCGGGCGGATCCGACTGGACCGAACCCTTTTCACCGCGACGCAGTACCCCGCGGACTACGGGTACGTGGAGGGCACGCTCGGCGCGGACGGCGACCCGCTCGACGCTCTCGTCCTGGTCCAGGAGCCCACGTTTCCGGGTTGCCTGATCCGGTGCCGTCCCATCGGCATGTTCCGGATGACCGACGAGAAGGGCGGCGACGACAAGGTGCTGTGCGTGCCGTCCGACGATCCGCGGCTGGAGCACCTGCGTGACATCCACCACGTCCCGGAGTTCGACCGACTGGAGATCCAGCACTTCTTCGAGGTGTACAAGGACCTCGAACCCGGCAAGAGCGTGGAGGGCGCGACCTGGGTGGGACGCACCGAGGCGGAAGCCGAGGTGGAGAAGTCGCGCCGGCGGTACGCCGACGCGATCGCGGCCGGCACGTACTCCGACCCCGGCGTGGCGACCAGTCCCCAACACCCCAGCTGACCTGCCCCTGACCTGCGCTGACCTGTGCCGAGCGAGGGCGGTCGGCGACCGTGCCGGGTTCAGCTCGCGAGGCCGCGCATCCTCGCGTACAGACCGAGAACCGCTGCCGCGACCGGTACCACGGAGACCACGCAGACCGCGTCCAGCACGTCGGCGAGCCGACCCAGGTACGGCGACGGGTTCCGATGCCGGTACCGGGCAGCCGCGGCGAGAACCAGCAGAGCCGCCGCGACCAGCAGTACCACCAGATCGGTGCGGGTATCCGAGGTGCCTGCCGCGGCTACGGCGGCGACCGGCAGTACGAGCCCGACCACCCCGGCGACGAGCAGCGGCACCCGGTGCCGTACCACCGGGAACAGCCTCGCGCGCAGCAGGTGGGCACCGGCGGACACGCCGACCAGCAGCCGCCCGGCTGTCCCGCCGTGCTCCGCGAGTACCGCCGCGCACCCGACAGCCGAGATCGCGATTCCGACCAGCGCTCCGGTGAGGATCTCGTCGGACCGGGCGACCGCGACCAGGATCTCGTCGGCGTCCGGCAGCCGACCGCTTCCCGGCGGCGTGGCGGTCGCGGTGGACAGCCGACCCAGTCGCACCGCGATCAGCGGTACCGCCGCGATGCCGGTGACCAGGGCGGCGAGCGTGATCGCGGCGGCGCCGGCGGGCGGTACCGCCAACCCGGTCAGCGCCCCGGCGAGTCCGGACAGCGCCACGGTGATCCCGGCGACGAACAGCCGCAGCGGGTACCGGACGCCCACCGCGCCGACGGCGGCGGCGAGCAGCAGGGCGGCGGACGCGACCAGTACCCGGCTCGCGCCGTCGCCGGGCAGCAGCAGCCAGCCGCCGGTGAACGCCCAGGGCAGCGCGTACCCGGCGAGACCCGCGCCGACGGTCGCGTCGCCGTACGCCCGGCTCGCGATCACCGCGCCGACGAGGAGCAGCGCTGCCACGCCCAGGGCGAGCGTCGCGGCATCGGGTACGGTCGCCCCGGCCCTGACCAGTACCGCCAGCGCGGACGCCAGCGCCGCCCCGGCGACCGCGAGGGAGGCGGCCCTGGTCGCGACCGGGTTCCAGGCACGTCCGCGGGTACCGGCGCTCGCCGCGATCGCCTCGACCACGTCGTCGTACTCCGGCTCCGGCCACTCGGTACGCGCCGGCACCAGGTACAGCGTCGCCCCGTCCGGGACGTCCTGCCGGGACAGCGGCTCGCTGAGGGCGAGCGCGGTACCGTCGGCTCGGTGCAGCGCCCAGCCGCCGTGCCGCTCGCCCTCGTCGGCGAGACCGTCGCCGGCGCGACGGAGCAGGTCGGGCAGTAGTTCGGCGAGCGGGACGTGGTCCGGCACGGCGACGTCCAGCGATCGGCCAGGGGCGCGGACAGTGACGCGGGTGAGATCGACAACCGGCACCGGGTACAGGTACCACGGTTGTCCACAGGGCGGCAACGAGCGGTACCCGCGCGCTGTGGACCACCCCTACGATCTGCCGGGTGAGCACGGTTGTGGTCAGACGCGCGCCGCGACGGCCCGCCCCGGAGCTGCCGGTCGGTGAGATCGTCATCGATCAACCACCGGAGATTCCGGAGGTCGTCGGCGGTCGCTGGACGCAACTGCTGATGCTGCTGCCGATGCTCACCGGGACCCTCGCGACCGCGATGATGTTCGCCGGCAAGGACGGCAGCGCGTACAACTACGTCGTCGGCGCAGTGTTCGGCGTGTCGTCGCTGGGCATGCTCGCCACCTCGTTCACCGGCGGCGGGCAGCCGAAGAAAGCCGAGATGGCGGCGGCTCGGCGGGACTATCTGCGGCACCTTGCGGGGCTGCGGCGACAGGTACGCGACGTCGTCGCGCGGCAACGCGACGCGCTGTACTACCGCCATCCGGACCCGCAGTCGCTGTGGTCCACCGTGGACAGTTTCCGGCTGTGGGAGCGTCGCCCCGACGACGCGGATTTCGGCGTGGTCCGGGTCGGCGTCGGTCCGCAGACGCTCGCGACTCCGCTGGTACCACCGGTCACCCGCCCGCTCGACGAGTTGGAGCCGACGGCGGCGGGCGCGTTGCGCCGGTTTCTCGACACCTACACCGTCGTGCCGGACCTGCCCGTGGCGCTGTCGGTGCGCGGCTTCGCCCGGATCCAGGTGACCGGGTCGCGCGAGCCCGCCGCCGGGCTGGTTCGGGCTCTGCTGGCGCACCTGGTCACCTTCCACGCCCCGGACGACCTGCTGATCGCGGTGTGCGCCGCGCCCGACCGGCGGGCGGAGTGGGACTGGGTGAAGTGGCTGCCGCACGCGCGGCACCCGCGTCGGCGCGACGCCGCCGGCGCGGTACGCCTGGTCGGGTCGAGCCTCGCCGAGTTGGAGACCCTGCTCGACGACGTCGTCGCCAACCGACCGAGGTTCAGTCCCGGGCTGCCCGCCGGCAGCGGGCCGCACGTCGTCGTGGTCGTCGACGGCGGTGACGTCGCGGGCAGCCGCCACCTCGGCGCCGACGGCGGGATCGACGGTGTCACCGTGCTCGATCTCGACGACCGGACGCCCCGGCTGGTCGACCGGTCGGCGATCGCGCTCGCCGTAGCCGACGACGGCACGCTGTCGAGCACGACGATCGACGAGGTGTGCGAGGTCGGGCGTGCCGACCGGTTCGGCGCGGTCGAGATGGCCGCGCTGGCCCGCCGGTTGGCGCCGCGCCGGCTCGCGCCTGCCGCCGACGGCGCCGACGCTCCCCTCGACACCGATCCCGGCTTCGCCGCCCTGTTGGGGCTGGGCGATCCGGGTGCGTTCGAACCGACCCTCGCCTGGCGACCGCTGCCGGACCGCGACCGGCTCCGGGTCGCCATCGGCGTCGGCGTGGACGGTCAACCCGTGGAACTGGACCTGAAGGAGTCCGCCCAGGGCGGGATGGGACCGCACGGGCTGCTCATCGGCGCCACCGGGTCCGGCAAGTCGGAGCTGCTGCGCACCCTCGTCCTCGGTCTCGCCGCCACCCACGACTCCGCGTCGCTCAACGTCGTTCTGATCGACTTCAAGGGCGGCGCGACGTTCGCATCCTTGGACCGGCTGCCGCACACCGCCGCCGTGATCACCAACCTCGAGGACGAGCTTCCGCTGGTCGACCGGATGACCGACGCGCTCAACGGGGAACTGGTCCGGCGTCAGGAACTGCTGCGCCGGCATGGAAACTTCGCCTCGCTGCGCGACTACGAGAAGGCACGGTCGACTGGAGCGTCGCTGCCGCCGCTGCCGGTACTGCTGATCATCTGCGACGAGTTCACCGAACTGCTGGAGAAGAAGCCCGACTTCATCGACCTGTTCCTGCAGATCGGCCGGCTCGGCAGGTCGCTCGGGGTACATCTGCTCCTCGCCAGCCAACGTCTGGAGGAAGGGCGGCTGCGTGGTCTGGACACCCACCTGTCGTACCGGATCGGACTGCGCACCTTCTCGGCCCTCGAGTCGCGCAGCGTGCTGGGGGTACCCGACGCCTACGAACTGCCCCGCGAACCGGGTCACGGCTTCCTGAAGTACGGCACGGAGCCGCTGGTGCGGTTCAAGGCGGCGTACGTGTCGGGTCCGTACCACGCGATCGGCAAGGCGACGGGTGGCAGCAGCGCTCGTGGCGGGGCGGTTGTCCTGCCCTGGACGACCGAGCCGGTCGACACCCCTGTAGCGGTCGAGGAACAGCAGCCCGCGAAACCGGACGACGACGGACCCACGCTCCTCGACGTCCTCGTCGAGCGGCTGGCGGGCGCCGGTACGCCGGCGCACCAGGTGTGGCTTCCTCCACTGTCCACTGCGCCGCTGCTCGACGAGGTGCTCGGTCCGGTGCGCACCGATCCCGCCCGTGGCTTGTGCGCCGGCGACCCGGCGTGGCGCGGCGGGCTGCGGGTACCGGTCGCGCTCGTCGACAAGCCGTTCGACCAGCGTCGGGACCTGCTCTGGCTGGCTCTCGACGGCGCGTCCGGGCATGTCGCGGTGGTGGGCGGTCCGCAGAGCGGCAAGTCGACGCTGCTGCGCACGCTGATCCTCGCGCTGTCGCTCACCCACACGCCCCGCGAGGCACAGTTATACTGCCTCGATTTCGGCGGCGGGTCCCTGGTCGGGCTGCGGGAATTGCCGCATGTCGGTGGCGTGGCAGGGCGACTGGAGGCAGCCGCGGTCCGCCGTACCGTCGGCGAGGTGGCGACCCTGCTCAGCGCGCGGGAGGAGCGGTTCGCCCGGCACGGCATCGAGTCGATGGCGGCGTACCGCCGACAGCGGACAGCCGGCGGGGCTGTACCCGGCGGGACGGCGGACGCGGTACCCGGCGCCGCACCGGGAGCCGTCCACGATGACGACCCGTTCGGCGACGTGTTCCTGGTGATCGACGGCTGGTCGACCGTGCGCGGCGAGTACGACGACCTGGAAAAGGTGATCACCGACATCGCCACCCGTGGACTCTCCTACGGGATACACGTGGTCGCCGCCGCGTCGCGCTGGCTGGACTTCCGCCCTGCGATCCGCGACCTGTTCGGATCGCGACTGGAACTGCGCCTCGGCGACCCGACGGATTCGATGGTGTCGCGCCGCGCCGCCGCCAACGTGCCGGAGGCAAGCCCCGGTCGCGGCATCACCAGCGAAGGTCTGCACCTGCTCACCGCTCAACCGCGCGTCACCGGTACCGACGAACTCGTCAAGGCGATCGCCGCGTCCTGGTCCGGACCGTGCGCCCCGCCGGTGCGACTGCTGCCGTCGGTCGTGCCGTACCAGGAGATCCAGGACCACGGCACGGGGCTCGCGCTGCCCATCGGAGTCGCCGAAGCCGATCTCGCGCCGGTCGCCGTGGACTTCGCGACCGACCCGCATTTCCTGCTGTTCGGCGACGCGGAGAGCGGCAAGACGTCGTTCCTTCGCGCGCTCGCCGCCTCGATCATGCGCCGCCACGCCCCCGACCAGGCTCGCATCGTGCTGGTCGACTACCGCCGCACGCTGCTCGGACAGGTCGAGGGCGAACACGTCATCGGGTACTGCAACTCCGCCGACTCGACGGCGCGGCTCGCCGCGTCGGTCGCGGAATACATGAAGCGTCGCACACCGGGACCGGACGTCACCCCGGCGCAACTACGCGACCGGTCGTGGTGGACCGGACCCGAATGCTTCGTACTGGTCGACGACTACGACCTGGTCGCGTCGTCGCCCAGCAACCCGCTGCTGCCCCTGCTCGACCATCTCGCCCAGGCTCGCGACGTCGGATTGCATCTGGTCCTCACCCGGCGCACCGGCGGCGCCGGGCGGGCGTTGTACGACCCGGTCATCCAGCGACTGCGGGAACTGTCCTCGCCGGGCGTGGTGCTCAGCGGCGACCGTGAAGAAGGCGCGCTGCTGGGCAACGTACGTCCGACGCCGATGCCGCCCGGCCGGGGCTGGCTGGTGAGTCGCAAGGGCGGCGTCCGACTGGTCCAGTTGGGCTATCTACCAACGCCCGAGCCGGTGTGACGACACGCGTGGTACCCGTCATCGCACCCGGTGTCCGTCGTAACCGGACACAAAACCAGGACGGTCCCAATTCTTTCCCGCTCCTGACTCGCGAAAACCGTGGGAGCGGCCAGAATGAGGGCTGCGATGAGCAGCCGGGCCCTCACCATCCTTGGATCGACCGTGTCGAGCGCGAGACGCCGCGCCCGACACGTCGCGGTCGCCGCGCTGCTCGCCACGCTCGGACTGGTCGGCGTCACCGGGTTCGCGCCCGCGCCCGCCTACGCCGACTGGGTACGCGCCGAGCAGTGGCAGTTGCAGGCGTTGAACGCACGAACCGCGTGGGGCATCTCCTCCGGTAGTCGGGTCATCGTCGCGGTGCTCGACTCCGGGGTCGACGCCACCCACCCCGACCTGGTCGGACAGGTACTGCCGGGTGCGGACATGGTGGACGGCAGCACCGACGGCCGGCACGACTTCGTCGGCCACGGCACCACCGTCGCCGCGCTGATCGCCGGGCGCAACGACGACCGCGACGGAGTCGCGGGTGTCGCGCCGAAGGCGAAGATCCTGCCGGTCCGGGTGCTCGACGAGAACAACCGGTACGACGACGCCGCCACGGTCGCCAAGGGTCTGCGCTGGGCGGTCGACCACGGCGCGCGGGTGGTGAACATGTCGCTCGGCGGCGGTACCCGGTCCGCCGACCTCGCCGACGCCATCGACTACGCGTACGCCCACGACGTCGTGGTGGTCGCGTGTACCGGCAACGTCACGCGGGACGGGCCGACCCAGGTCTGGTACCCGGCGCGCGAACCCGGAGTGGTCGCCGTCGCCGGTCTCACCGACGCAGCCGGTACCGGTGGCGACGCGCGCGACGACACGCTCTGGGCGGGCGCGCTGACCGGACCGCAGACCGTACTCACCGCCCCGGCCGCCGACCTGCTGGGCGCCCGACCCGGCGGGTACTGGAAGGTCCAGGGCACCAGCTTCGCCGCGCCGCTGGTCAGCGCCTCCGCCGCGCTGATCCGGTCCCGCTGGCCGACGATGTCCGCCGCGAACGTGATCAACCGCTTGATCAGCACCGCCCGCGACCTCGGCGCGCCGGGTCGGGACAACCAGTACGGATTCGGCGAGGTCGACCCGCTCAGCGCGCTCACCGCCACCGTGCCGACGGTCGCCGCGAACCCGCTCGCGCCTCCGGTCGAACAGCGACTCGGACCGATCGAGACGAAGGTCGGGGCGTCTCCGGGCGGCGGCGGACCAACCGGCAGCGATCTGCCCCAGGCTGCGGCGGCGCAGGAGGCGACCGGACTGGACCCGGGTCGCTCGCCGTGGAATCTCGTCGGTCCGTCGGTCGCGCTCGCGGCGCTGCTGTTGGCGGGCACCGTCCTCCTCCGACGTCGCGACCAGCAGGACTGACCCGGGGCGGTCGGGCGAGCCGAGCGGGCGATTCGGTCGGGCGACCCGGTCCGGCGAGCCGACCGGGCGAGCTTGACCAAGGCGAGCGACCGCGTCACGCCGAACCGCGTCCCGCCGACCGGGTCAGGCGCACGCACCGGTACCGGCGCTGTTGGTCGCCGCCTGTCCCGCCTCGGCAACCGGCGCCGCCTCCGCCGCCGTGATCGCGAACCCGGTGTCCGGGTCGTCGGCTGCCGCCGCGAAGATCACCCCCAGCACCGCGCCGTCGGTACCGATCAGCGGTCCGCCCGAGTTGCCGCTGCGCACCAGCCCCTTGATCGTGTAGATCTGCCGGGACACCTGCTGCGCGTCGTAGATGTCGGGACCCCGGATCTCGCGGACGTCGCGAATGCGGGCGGACTGGGCGTTGTACGGCCCGTCGCCCGGGTAACCGAGCACGATCGCGTCGGTACCGCTGGCGGCGGTCCCCCGGGCGAACGGCATCACCGGGGCGGACAGCCCAGGTACATAGATCACCGCGAGGTCGCGCTCCGGGTCGTACACCACCACCCGGCCCGGTCGGCGCACCCCGTCCGCCTCGACAACGGTGCTCCGGGTACCGGCGACCACATGCGCGTTCGTCATCACCCGTTCGGGCGCGTACACGAATCCCGATCCCTCGATCCGACGCGAACACGACGGCGCGGTGCCGAGCACCTTCACGACCGACGGCTGCGCCCGGCGTACCAGGGACGACCCGGCGAGAGTCGGGTCGGGGTCGGCGACAGGCGGTACCCGCGTCGGCATCAGGTCGCCGAACACGGTCGGGAATCCACGCGTGTCGACGGTCTGCCGAAGCGCGTCCGACAACGTCCGGGCCTGCTGCGGCATCACCTCGTCGATGGCGCGCAGAATCTGGCTGGACCGTACCGCCCGGGCGACGCCGGGCAGCGACGACGAGCCGAGCGGCGCCGCGACCATCCAGACGACCACCAGCAGCGCGATCACCGACACCACGGACCCGCCGAGGTCGTCGAGTTGCCGTGCGGTGTGGGTACGGATCGCGCCGCGGATGCGGGTGCCGAGCCAACTCGCCGCCGCCTGCCCGATCAGGGCGCAGCCGAAGACCGCCAGCAGCGATACGAACACCCGCATCGTGTCGGCGGTGAACAGTTCAGCCAGCCACGGTCCGAGTTGCAGTCCGATCGCCGCGCCTCCGAAGAAGCCGACGAACGACATCAGGCCGATGACGAATCCCTGCCGGTAGCCGTTGACCGCGAACACCAGGGCGAGGATGACGAGGACGACATCGAGGAGGCTGCCGGACACGGGTTTCAGGGTACGGGCGGTTGTTCCGCCGGCAACTCACGTGCCCGGCGAGATCTCTTCCGGTACTGGTAGGTCCTCCGGCGGCGCGTCGCGCGCCCACGGTCTCGCCCAGCCGCCCATGTCCAGTAGCGCGGACAGCACCCCGGCGGTGAAGCCCCAGACCAGCATCCCGTGTACCCGGAAGGCTGGTCCGATCCAGCCGCTGGGGTGTCGTACCCGCAGCCGGTTCGCCGGGTCGACGAGTTCGGCGATCGGCAACCGGTCCACGTGCGCGACCTCCGCGGGGTCCATGGGTCGTACCGGGTGCGGTTCGCGCCACCACGCGAGCACCGGGGTCACCACGAACCCGCTGACCGGAATCCACAGCGGAGGCAGGTGGGTGACCACGCGTACCGTCGCCGGATCGAGCCCGACCTCCTCGTTCGCCTCGCGTAACGCGGTGTCGGCGGCGTCCCGGTCGCCCGGATCGGCGGCGCCGCCCGGAAACGCCGGCTGCCCGGCGTGGGTGCGCAGCGTGGCGGCGCGCTGGAGCAGCAGTACGTCCGGCCCCGTCCCGTCCTGCTCGCCGAGCAGCACGAGGACCGCGCTGGCGCGGCCGCCATCGTCCGGTACCGACAGCCGGGTGAAGTCCTCGGTGCGCGAGCCGGCGACCCGCGACAGCAGCGGCCGGAACCAGGGCGGCAACTCGTCGCTCATCGCGGCACTGCTCATCGCGGCACTCCGAGGTACTGCCGGGCCAACTGGGTCAGGTGCGCCTCGTCGAGCGCGGGTCCGTTGTACACGCCGGCCACCCTGCCCGGTCCGTCGATGAAGAGCGTGGCGGGCAGCGCGTTGAGCCCCAGCGCGTGCAGCAGGACCTGGTCGCGGTCGTACAGCATCGGATAGGTCAAGCCGCGCGCGGAGATCGTCGGGCCGGCTGCCGCACGGGTGTCTCCGGTATCGACCCCGATCACCGTCACCTGTCCGTCGGTGTGGCGGGCGAACGACTCGATCGCCGGCAGCTCCTGCTGGCACGGCGGGCACCACGACGCCCACAGGTTCACCACGGTCGGCGTGGTGATCGTGGTCAGCCGCACCGGACCGGAGCCGTCGAAACAGTCGAGGCTGAGGTCGGCGGCGAGCATCCGCCTCGCGCGCTGGTGGGTCGGCGCCGGGGTGACCCGGGCGACCGCCGAGCCGCTGTGTCCCTCCCCGCCCAGGCAGGTACCGGTCGCGGAAGCGCGCGCCCCGGTCGGCGTGTCCGGCTTGTCGCAGGCGGCGACGATCCCCGCGGACAGTGCCACGACCAGTACCGAGACGATCGCGGTCAGGCCGCTGAGCTTCACGGCACCGGCGCTCCGGCCATCTCGGCGAGTTCGGCGACGCGTGGACCCTTGAGCAGTTTCGCCGCCACCGCCGGGTCGGTCGGGCCGGTGCCGTACGACGGGCAGAGCGTGGCGAGCGTGCACGCGCCGCACGCCGGCTTGCGGGCGTGGCAGACCCGCCGACCGTGGAAGATCACCCGGTGGGAGAGCATCGTCCAGTCGCGCTTGTCGATCAACGCGCCGACCGCGTGCTCGATCTTCACCGGGTCGGTCTGCTCGGTCCACGCCCACCGTTGCACCAGGCGGGAGAAGTGGGTGTCGACGGTGATGCCGGGGACGTCGAACGCGTTGCCGAGGATCACGTTGGCGGTCTTGCGCCCGATGCCGGGCAGCGCGACCAGATCCTCCAGCCGCCCCGGCACCTCGCCGCCGTGCTTGTCGACCAGCGCCTGACCGAGCTTGATGAGCGCGTCCGTCTTGTTCCGGAAGAACCCGGTCGGCTTGATCATCTCTTCGAGCTCGGCGCGGTCTGCGGCGGCGTAGTCGGCAGCGGTCGGGTAGCGCGCGAACAGCTTCGGGGTGGTCTCGTTGACCCGCTGGTCGGTGCACTGCGCGGACAGAATCGTGGCGACCGCGAGCTCAAGCGCGTTGCGGTGGTCGAGTTCGCAGTGGGCGTCGGGGTGGGTCTCGGCCAGGATGCGGGCCATCTTCCGCGCCCTGCGCTTGCGGGCGAGTTCGGTCTCGCCGCGGGTCGCTGCCGTCTGCGTCGCCGTCACGCAGCGAAGCCTACGTCGCCGGTACGACGAGCGGTCAGCCCGTCGGCAGCGAGATCGACCCGTCCGATCCGATCACCGCCGCGCTGGCGCCGAAGTCCTGCCTCGACAAGCCGTTGACCAGCGACCACGCCCGGTTGTTCGGGTCGGGCGCGGGCAGCCCGCCGTTGACCATGTGGGTCGCGACCAGGGAGCCGGACACCCAGGTACCGTCCTTGCGCAGGGTCACCCTGACGACCCCGCCCACGCCCGAGTTGCCGGTGCTGTTCAGCGCCTTGTAGCCGACGAAGTTGCCCATGCTGTACGCGATCAGCCGGCCCTTGTAGAACTGCATGCCGCGCATCACGTGCGGGCCGTGCCCAATCACCAGGTCCGCGCCCGCGTCGATCATCGCGTGCGCGAACGCGAGCACGTCGCCGCGCTGTTCGCCGAGGAAGGTCTCCATGCCCGGTCGGACATGGGTGCGGTCCGCGCCCTCCGCGCCCGCCTGCATCTGGATGACCACCAGGTCGGCGGCGCTCGCCGCGCGTCGCACCAGGGCGGCGGTGCCGGCGATGTCGATCAGGCTCTGACAGTACGAATAGGGGGCGACGCCGATCACCGCGATCGAGACGTTCCGGACGGTCACCACGGTGACCTGTCCGGGCGCGCCGGTGTGCTGGATACCGGCTGCCTCCAGCGCCGCGCGGGTGTTGCGCAGCCCGGCCGACCCCTCGTCCATCGTGTGGTTGTTGGCGAGGTTGACCAGCCCGAATCCGCCGTCCCGCAGCACCTTCGCGTACGACGGCGGCAGGTGGAACTGGTAGCAACCGCGATGCGCGGCGGGCGAGCCGCTGGGCGCGGGGCTGGTCGACGAGCCGGGCGGCGGGCTGGTCGGGCTGGGCTGCGCGCACTTGACCGCGCCGGTGTTCTCGGTCAGCGGCTCTTCCAGGTTGCCCATCACCAGGTCGGCGGCGAGCGCCCGCTTTACCGGGTCGAACAGACCGCGCCCGTTGTTCGGGGGCAGCGAACCGGGCGCCGACCCCATGATCACGTCACCGACGCCGGACAACGTGACGGTCTGCGCCGCGACCGTCGGGGACGGCGGCGACGGTACCGGCGAGGCTGTTCCGGGCGCCGCCATCCACCGTGCCGACGGCTTCTGTCCCCCGCTTCCGGTCGCCAGGAACCCGGTGGCGGCGAGCAGCGCGATCACCACGGTCGCCGCGGCCAGCAGCGCCGCGCGGCGGGTCTCGGTCGGGTCGGTCGGGATCGGTGCCGGGCGGGCCGGCGGCTGCGCCGGGCGGGCGCCGTACAGCGTCATCGCAGGTACGTCCAGGGACGAGGGCAGGTACTCGGGCGACGCTACCCGAGCCCGTCGGCGGGCTCACTCGGCCGATCGGTCACCGGCCGCTCGCTGGGCGACCCGCGCTCCGACCGTGCCCGGTCGCTGCGCGACCCGCCCTCCAATCGCGCCCGGTCGCTCCACGACCGGCCCGCGACCAGCCATTCGCGCCCACCGACCAGCACCGCCGTGTGTACCGCGCGGGCGAGCCGGGCGCCCCACAGCGACCGGGGACCCGCGTACCGCTCGGCGGGTCCGTCGGTCGGGCAGAGCACGGCGACCGCGTCGGTCGCGGTACCGGTGGCCGCGAGCCCCAACTCCCACAGTGCCTGCGCTTTCGCTTCGGTCGCCGTCGCCACGGCATTGACCAGCGCTGCCTCGCCCAGCCGGACCGGTACCCGCACGACGATGTTGACCGTGCCCGGTCGGTACGCCGACAGATGGTCGGCGGGGACGGCCGCCCACCCCGGCGCGCCGAGGCCGACCGTGGCCGTGGTGTCGACGCCCTCGTCGGACGCCGTCGCGTGCCGCCGGACGTCCACGCCGGTCAGGAAACCGACGCCGGTACCGGTCAGACCGAGCGTGGTGGCGATCTCGGCGAGGTGCGCGTCGGGGTCGTCGCGGTGGTACTCCATGGGCACGCTCGCGTTCACCACCCAGCGCCGTACCCCGATCCCGCCGCCGAGCGGTCCGCTCGAGATCGCCAGCAGCGGCTGTGCCGGTCGGTACACGAGCACAGGTATGTCCACG
The DNA here is from genome assembly GCA_036378155.1 of Micromonosporaceae bacterium. Taxonomy (GTDB): domain Bacteria; phylum Actinomycetota; class Actinomycetes; order Mycobacteriales; family Micromonosporaceae; genus DASUXA01. The sequence goes on from DASUXA010000039.1 coordinate 27,944, forward strand.
GCGTCCTCGCGCCGATGGGTACATTCGAAGCGCACGCCAGTCATCCTGCGGCCGGTCGGCGAGGACCGTGATCCCGGGGTGCGCTGCCGGCTGCGCGTGTTGTGTGCCTAGACTGGCGACGCGCGGGGTGCGCGTGGCCGGAGGTGCACAGATGGACGAGGTACTGGCTCGCAGCGGACTCTTCCAAGGAGTCGAGTCGGAGGCTGCCGAGGCGCTCGCCAAGGAGATGGAGATCGTCGAGATCCGCAAGGGCGAGGTGGTCTTCAACGAGGGCGAACAGGGCGACAGCCTGTACATCGTGCTCGCCGGCAAGATCAAGGTGGGTCGGCGCGCCGCCGACGGTCGGCAGAACCTGATCGCCCTGATGGGCCCGTCCGACATGGTCGGCGAACTGTCCCTGTTCGATCCCGGACCGCGCACCGCGACCGCGACCGCCGTGGTCGACTCCCGCCTCGCCCGGCTGCGTAAGCACGCCCTTCGTCCATGGTTGAACAACCGACCGGAGATCGCCGAGCAACTGCTCCGGGTTCTGGCGCGCCGGCTGCGCCGGACCAACGACTCGCTGGCCGACCTGATCTTCACGGACGTACCGGGTCGGGTCGCGAAGAACCTGCTGCAGATGGCGGGCCGGTTCGGCAGCCGCGACGGCGGCGTTCTGCGGGTCACCCACGACCTCACCCAGGAGGAGCTGGCGCAACTGGTCGGCGCGTCGCGGGAGACCGTCAACAAGGCGCTCGCCGATTTCGCCTCGCGAGGCTGGCTGCGGCTGGACGGCAAGAGCGTGATCATCCTCGACCCGGAGCGGCTCGCGCGGCGCGCCCGCGTCTGAGCTTCGCGAGGCTGAGCGGCTGCCACCGCTGTCGCTGCCGCCAGCGCCGTCGTCACGAGCCGGGTTCAACCGACTGCACCGCGGGCCCGGTTCGACCGGGTTCGCCGCATAAGTGTGGTCTTCTGGGACGCCTCCAAACTAGCCTGGATCTCGTCGGATCCCGGCCGGGGAGGTCGTCATCGGAAACGCGGCTGTCACCTACCCGGCCCCAACACACCGGCCACCCGACTGGCCGCGCCTCGGACCGGTGTTCCGACGCCGGCTGGTCAACGTGCTCCGGTCCGGCTTCGCACTCGATCAGAGCTTCGAGCCGGCGATGCGCAACCGCCTGCGCCGACCGCAGGTGCTGCTGGCGGCCTTCGTCGCGTGGATGACTGTCTTGGCGGTCGCGTTCTACGCGGCCCCGTTCGCGTGGCAGGGCGCGGTCTGGGCGGTGATCGGAGTCAGCAGCGCGGCGGCGGTGGTCGTCGGGTTGCTGACGAACCGACCGCGCCGCCGCCTGCCGTGGTTCTGGCTGGCCGCCGGCATCTTGGCGTTCAGCCTGGGTGACGCGGTCGACGCCGCCGAGATCCGATCGGTGGGCCGGCAGCCGTTTCCGTCGCCCGGCGACGCGATCTACATGGTGACGTTCATCCTGCTCGCGGCAGGGCTGATGAACCTCGCGCGGTCGGGCGTGCGGGGCTACGACCGCGCCGGGCTGCTCGACCTGTTGACCATGACGGTCAGTATCGCGCTGCTCGCATGGATCTTCGTGTTCGATCAGTACGCGACCGATCCCCAGCTCACGATGATCCAGAAGATGACCACGCTCGTCTATCCGCTCGGCGACGTGGTACTTCTCGCCACGGCTGCCCGCCTGGTCAGCGTCGCGCCGCGCAGCGTGAGCGCCCCGGCGCTGGCTGTGGGAGCGGTCGGTCTGCTCATCGCCGACATCCTCTTCGGGCTGCACCGGTTGAACAGTTCGTGGCATCCGGGCGGTCCGGTCGACATGGGGTGGCTCGTCTTCTACGCCACCTGGGGAGCGGCGGCTCTACACCCGTCGATGGTGACGCTCACCGAGCCGCGAACCGTACGGCAGACCGAACTCGGCGGGCGACGGCTTCTGGGACTCGCGCTCGCCTCGCTCATCGCGCCCGCGATCCTGCTCATCGAGGCGACCCAGGGTCCGGTACACGACGGCGGGGTCATCGCCATCTCGTCGGCGGCGCTGTTCCTACTGGTACTGGCGCGCCTCGCCGGTGTCGCGGACCGTCACCGTCGGTCATGGCCCGCGAACGGGTGCTGCGACAGGCATCCGCCGCGCTGGTCGCGGCAACCGACCGGGCAGGTGTGGAAAGCGTGGTACGTGCCGCTACCGCCCAGATGCTGCCGCCGCAGGTTCCGCACCGCGTCGCGTTGGTGACCGGGGTCGATCCGAGGCTCGACCGCCCGCCGGACCCCGCACGTACCGCCGACGCGAATCTCTACCACCGCTCCGAGCTGGCGCCGATCGCCGCCGAGTACCTGACCGAATTCGACGTCGCCCTGGTCTGTCCGCTGGCTGTCACCCGTGACCCGGAAGACGGGCGGCAGGTCGGCGTACTACTGGTCGCCGCGCCGGAGACCGAGCTCACGACGCTGTCCGGGACCTTCGCGGTACTCGCGTCGCAGGCGGCACTCGCGATGGAGCGGGTGGAGCTCAGCGCGGAGATCGCCCGCCGGGGCAGCGAGGAGTACTTCCAGACGCTGGTCCGCAACACCACGGACGTCATCCTGATTATGAACGAGGACGGAGCGCTTCGATACGCCACGCCGTCGGCCGCCGCCCTGTTCGGCGCCGCGCCGTCGCCCGGTGTCACGCTCGACGAGCTCATTCCACCCGGTGATCGTGGACCGGGCACCGCCTCGTACCCGGGAAGGGTGTCGTGGGGCGGCGGGGAGGGCACCGACTGGACGGTGCGTCGCGCGGACGGCACAACCGCCGAAGTCGAAGCGTCGTACCAGGATCTGCGAAGCGACCCGAGTGTGCGCGGCGTCGTGCTGACGCTGCGCGACGTGACCGAACAGCGGCGGCTCGAACAGGAACTGATGCGTCGTGCGTTCCACGATTCGTTGACGGGTCTGCCGAATCGGGCCCTGTTCCACAACGAGCTGAACCGGGCTGTGACGCGATCGCGCGACGAGGGTCGACTGGTGGCGGTGTTGTTCGTCGACGTGGACGACCTGAAGGTCGTCAACGACACGCTGGGGCATGACGCCGGCGATCAGCTGTTGCTCACCGTGGCGCGGCGTCTCGAAGAGGTGACCGGCCCACACGACATCCCGGCCCGCCTCGGTGGCGACGAGTTCGCTGTTCTCCTCGACGAGGTCGGATCCGCCGACGCGGCGGACGCGCTGGCGGAGCGGATCAGCAGCGCTCTTGCCCGGCCGGTGTACATCGGTGACCTCACCCTGACCGCGAGCGCCAGCATCGGGGTGGCGACAAGCGCCGAAGCCGACGACTCGGACGAGTTGCTGCGGCATGCCGACCTCGCCGTGTACGTCGCGAAGGCGGCCGGTAAGGGACAGTGGCGGCGGTACCAGGCGACCCGGCACGCCGCCCTGGTGCGCCGGCTGAACATCCGCGGCGAACTGGACCGGGCGCTCGCCGGGCACGCTTTCGAGCTGCGGTACCAGCCGATCGTGGAACTCGACACCGGGCGCGCGGCGGGGTTCGAGGCGCTGCTGCGCTGGGAGCAGCCGGAGCACGGCACGATCCCGCCCGAAGAGATCATCGCCGCTGCTGAGGAGAGCGGGCTGATCGTGCCCATCGGGGACTGGGTCCTCGCGAACGCGACGGCGGACGCGACGCGGTGGCGGGCGCGGACGCCGACCACGGATGCGCCGTACCTGAGCGTCAACGTGTCTGCGGTGCAGTTTCTCAGCGCCGCGCTGACCGAGCGGATTCACCGGACCCTGGCCGACACCGGTCTTCCAGCGTCCGCGCTCATGATCGAAATTACCGAGAGCGTGCTGCTGCGCGACGACGAGCAGGTCCGCGCGAACCTTCGGGCGCTGCGCGAATCGGGCGTCCGGGTGGCGATCGACGACTTCGGTACCGGCTACTCGTCGTTGAGCTACCTGAGCCGGGTATCGGTCGACGTACTGAAGCTGGACCGGTCGTTCGTCGAACCCATCGCCGCCTCGCCACAGCATCGGACCGTCGTCGAGACGATCGTGCGCCTCGGTCAGACCCTCGGCCTCGACGTGGTCGCCGAAGGCGTGGAACAGCCGCGCCAACGCGACATCCTCATCGACATGGGCTGCCAGTACGGGCAGGGGTACCTGTTCTCCGCGCCGATGACCTACGACGAGGTCGTCCGGTACCGCTGACCGTGGTCGCTACGGCTTGAACCGGCGCACGTACCACCACTGCCAGAGCGTCTCGACCGCGCGCTCGTGGTAGTGCGCGCGGACGTAGCCGACCGCCTCCTTGGCGGGAACACCGTCGATGATCGCGAGGCAGGCGAGCGCGGTACCGGTTCGGCCTATGCCGCCCCAACAGGCGAGTTCGACCCGCTGGGTGGGTGCGCGCCGCCAGACCTCGTCCAGCGCTCGGCGCAGGTCGGTACCGCTGCGCGGCAACCACATGTCGGGCCAGCGCACCCAGGTCGCCTCCCACGCGACGGGCGGGGGCTGCCGTCCGAACAGGTACACCGCGAAGTCGGGGGTCGGTCCGTCGGGCAGGGGTCGTCCCAGCCCACGGCCACGGACCAGTCGCCCCGACGGCAGGCGGAGCACGCCGGGCGCGTCCGCCGACCACGTCTCGATCACGGGTACACGTTAGGTCGCTACACCGCGCCGCCACCGCAAAACAAGCAGGCTTGACTGTTTGTTTTACGACCGTCAGGCTGGCGGAGTGAGCATGCCGGCGCGTACCCCGCAGCAGGAGCGCAGCCGTGTCACGCAGTTGCGGCTGCTCGAGGCGACGATCGACTGTCTGGTGGAGCACGGCTGGTCCGGTACCACCACGACCCTGGTCGCCGCTCGGGCGGGTGTGTCGCGGGGCGCGCAGCTGCACCACTACCCGAGCAAGGCGGCGCTGGTCATGGCGGCGGTCGAACACCTCGCCGAACGGCGCGCCGAGGAGATCCGGGCCGAGGCGGCGACCGTACCCAGCGGCCCGCGTCGACTCGACCGTGTCATCGACATGCTCGCCGCCGCGTTCACCGGACCGTTGTTCGTCGCCGCGCTCGAGGTCTGGGTCGCGGCGCGGACCGATCCGGAGCTGCGAGCCGCGCTGGTACCGCTGGAAGCGCGCGTCGGTCGCGAGATGCACCGGTTGACCGTCGAACTGCTCGGCGCGGACGAATCCCGGTCGCAGGTACGCGAGGCGGTGCGGGCGACGCTCGACCTGATGCGCGGTCTCGGCGTGGCGAACCTGCTCAGTGACGATTCACGGCGGCGCAACGCGCTGCTCGCCGCGTGGAAGACGCAGCTGGCCCGGATACTCGCGGAGGCGTGAATGGTGGACGTCGCCCGGCTTCTCGACGACCTGGCAGCGGAATCCGCCGCCCTCGACGCGATCGTGGCGTCCCTGGACGAGGCGGGCTGGGCGACTGCCACGCCCGCCGCCGGCTGGACGGTCGCCCATCAGATCGCGCACCTGACCTGGACCGACGAGGTATCCCTGGAGTCGGTCACCGACCCGGACGCGTTCGCGGCGACGCTGGCATCGGCAGCCGCCGACCCGAGCGGGTTCGTCGAACGTGCCGCAGAGCGCGTTCTCGCCGCCGCGAACCCGCCGGACGCGCTGCTGTCCCGCTGGCGCGGGGGGCGGACCGCGCTCGCCGAGGCGCTCGCCGTGCGCGCCGGGTCGGGCGGGACCGACGCGCGTGGCAAGCTGCCCTGGTTCGGTACCGCGCTGTCGCCGGCGAGCATGGTCACCGCGCGGCTGATGGAGACCTGGGCGCACGGCGTCGACGTACGCGACGCGCTCGGCGTTCCCACCGCGACCACCCCGAGGCTGCGGCACATCGCGTATCTGGGGTTCCGCACCCTCGCCCACGGCTTCGTCGCGCATGGGCGGCGCCCGCCGGAGCAGCCGGTGTACCTGGCGCTGACCGGTACCGGGGGCGAGCCGTGGACGTTCGGCGACCCGGACGCCGCCGACCGGGTCGAGGGACCGGCGCTCGACTTCTGCCTCCTGGTCACCCAGCGCCGGCACCGCGACGACCTGGCGCTGGTCGCCACCGGTACCGTCGCCGACGAGTGGCTGGACGTGGCGCAGTGCTTCGCCGGCCCCCCTGGGGCCGGCCGCGAACCAACCCCCGGCCCCTCTGGGGCAGGGCGGAAACCTAGCGAACCGGAAGAGGCGCGGGCGTGAGCGCCGGAGTGCTGCGCGTCGGCAACGCGTCCGGGTTCTACGGCGACCGGTTCGATGCGTTCCGGGAAATGGTCGAGGGCGCGGCTCTCGACGTACTCACCGGCGACTACCTCGCCGAACTCACCATGCTGATCCTCGGGCGGGACCGGATGAAGGACCCGTCGCTCGGGTACGCGCGTACCTTCCTGCGGCAGATGGAGTCGTGCCTCGGCACGGCGCTGGACCGTGGGGTACGCATCGTGGTGAACGCGGGCGGGCTGAACTCCGCCGGACTCGCCGAGGCGCTGCACGCGCTCGCCGGGCGGCTCGGTCTGCCGGTACGGGTCGGGCGCGTCGAAGGCGACGCGATCGATCGTCCGGACGCGTTGACCGCCAACGCGTACCTGGGCGCCTTCGGCATCGCCGAGTGCCTGCGCGCCGGGGCGGACGTGGTGGTGACCGGGCGGGTCACCGACGCGTCGCTGGTCGTCGGGGCGGCGATCGCCAGGTTCGGGTGGGGTCGCGAGGAGTACGACGCGCTCGCCGGCGCCACGGTCGCGGGGCATGTCCTCGAATGCGGGGCGCAGGCGACCGGGGGCAACTTCGCGTTCTTCCGGGAGATCCCGGACCTGCGCCGTCCAGGCTTCCCCGTCGCCGAGATCGCGCCGGACGGGTCCAGCGTGATCACCAAACCCGACGGTACCGGCGGAGCGGTCACCGTCGAGACGGTCACCGCGCAACTGCTGTACGAGGTGGGCGCGCCCGCGTACCTGGGACCGGACGTGGTCACCCATCTCGACACGGTGACCTTGGTCGACGACGGCCCGAACCGGGTGCGGGTCGCCGGGGTACGCGGCACTCCTCCCCCGCCCGACCTGAAGGTCGGCGTGAACAACCTGGGCGGCTTCCGCAACACGATGACCTTCGTGCTGTGCGGACTGGACGTCGAGGCAAAGGCTGACCTGGTACGCGAGCAGATCGAGGCGGCGGTCGGCAAGGACGGGCTGGAATTCGACCTCGCCCGTACCGACCACCGGGACGCGACGAGTACCGAGACCGCGAGCGCGCTGCTGCACGTCCACATCCGCGACAGCGACCCCAAGCGCGCCGGTCGGGTGTTCTCGCAGGCAGCGGTCGAGCTGGCGCTCGCCTCGTACCCCGGCTGCACGCTGACCACCCTGCCCGGCGACGCCACGCCGTTCGGGGTGTTCACCGCCCACTTCGTACCGCAGGAGTCGGTCGAACACGTCGCGGTCCTGCCGGGCGGCGAACGGGTCGTGATCGCCCCGCCGCCCCGCACCGCACCGGTACCACCCCCGCCACCGGCGACCCAGCCCGAGGAGTCCGGACCGCCGGGCGAGGCGGAACTGTCGACGCCCGGCGTGGGCGGCGCGGCTTCCGCCGCGCCGCCGACCGGACCGACGTCGACCGCACCGCCGCCGACCGGACCCACGTCGACCGGACCGACCCGGCGAGTTCCGCTCGGCACCGTGGTCGGGGCGCGCTCGGGCGACAAGGGCGGCGACGCGAACCTGGGCGTCTGGGCGCGCACCGACGAGGCGTACCGGTGGCTGCGCGCCACGCTCACCGTCGACGCGGTCAAGCGACTGCTGCCCGAGGCGGCGCCGCTGGACGTCGACCGGTACGAACTGCCCAACCTGCGGGCCGTCAACTTCGTGCTGCACGGGCTGCTCGGTCAGGGTGTCGCCGCGTCCACCCGGTTCGACCCCCAAGCCAAGGCGCTCGGCGAGTGGCTGCGTTCCCGGCTGGTCGACATCCCGGAGGCGCTGCTGTGAACGGGTTCGACACCTCGGAGCGACGCGCGCTGCGCGACCTGACCAGGCGGTTCACCGAGCGTGAGGTGGTACCGCACCTGTCCGGCTGGGAACGCGCCGGTGAGGTGCCCCGCGATCTGCACCGCAAGGCGGCGCAGGCGGGGCTGCTCGGCGTCGGGTACCCGGAGGACGTCGGCGGCAGCGGCGGCGACCTGCTGGACAGCGTCGTGGCGACCGAGGAGATCATCCAGTCCGGCGGCTCGTCGGGGCTGGTCGCCGCGCTGTTCACACACGGCATCGCGGTACCGCACATCGTCTCGTCCGGCGACCGGGACCTGATCGACCGGTACGTCCGCCCCACCCTGGCGGGCGAACTGATCGGCGCGCTCGCGGTGACCGAGCCGGACGGCGGCTCGGACGTGGCGTCGCTGCGTACCACCGCGAAGCGGGACGGCGACCGGTACCTGGTGAACGGGGCGAAGACGTACATCACCAGCGGCGCCCGCGCCGACTTCGTGACCACCGCGGTACGCACCGGGGTACCCGGCTACGGCGGCGTGTCGCTGCTGGTGGTCGACACCGACCGCGCGGGGTTCTCGGTGACCCGACGGTTGGAGAAGATGGGCTGGCACTGCTCGGACACCGCAGAACTGTCCTATGTGGACGTCGCTGTTCCGACCAGCCGCCTGGTCGGCGCGGAGAACACCGGGTTCGCCGCGTTGATGCGCCACTTCACACACGAGCGGATCTCGCTCGCGGTGCAGGCGTACGCGACCGCGCAGCGCTGCCTCGACCTCAGCGTCACCTGGTGCCGGGACCGCAGCACCTTCGGTCGCCCGCTGCTCGCCCGGCAGGCGGTCCGCCACCGGCTCGCCGAGATGGCGACCCGTACCGACGTCGCCCGCTGCTACGTACGGCAGGTTGCGATCCGCGTGCTCGCCGGCGAGGCGAGCCCGGTCCAGACGGCGATGGCGAAGAACGCCGCGGTCGCGACCTGCGCCTTCGTCGTCGACCAGGCGGTACAGCTGCACGGCGGGTTCGGCTACATGCGCGACGCCGAGGTCGAGCGGCACTACCGGGACGCCCGGATTCTCGGCATCGGCGGCGGTACCACGGAGATCATGAACGAACTCATCGCCCGGCAGTGGGAGTAGCGATGCCGACTCTGACCACCGCGATCGATCCCGCCTCGCCCGGCTTCGCGGAGAACCGGGCGGCGATGCTGGACCGCCTCGCCGAACTCGAGGCGGCGCTGGAGGCGGCGCGGGCCGGCGGCGGCGAGAAGTACACGACCAGGCACCACGCGCGCGGCAAGTTGCTGCCTCGCGAGCGGATCGAACTGCTCGTCGACCGCGATGCGCCGTTCCTGGAGATCTGCCCGGTGGCGGCGTGGGGCAGCGAGTACCCGGTGGGCGCGAGTTCGGTGTGCGGAGTCGGCGTGATCGAGGGCGTCGAATGCGTGGTCATCGCGAACGACCCGACGGTCCGGGGCGGCGCGGTCAACCCGTACTCGCTGAAGAAGACCAACCGGGCGGGCGAGATCGCCGCCGCGAACCGGCTACCGCTGATCAACCTGGTCGAGTCGGGCGGCGCGGACCTGCCGAACCAGGCGGAGATCTTCATTCCCGGCGGGCGGGCGTTCCGCGACCTGACCCGACTGTCGGCGGCCCGGATACCGACCGTCTCGGTGGTGTTCGGCAACGCGACGGCGGGCGGCGCGTACGTGCCGGGCATGTCCGACTACACGATCTTCGTCAGGGACCGGGCGAAGGTGTTCCTGGCGGGACCGCCGCTGGTCAAGATGGCGACCGGTGAGGAGGCGGACGACGAGTCGCTGGGCGGGGCGCACATGCACGCGACCCGGTCCGGGCTCGCCGACTTCCTCGCCGAGGACGAGCGCGACGCGATCCGGCTGTGCCGGGCGACGGTACGGCGGCTCAACTGGCGCAAGCTGGGACCGCCGCCGCGTGGCGGCGGCGAGCCGCCCAGGTACGACCCGGAGGAGCTGCTCGGCATCCCGAGCGCCGACCTGCGGGTGCCGTACGACCCGCGCGAGATCCTCGCCCGCGTGCTGGACGGTTCCCGGTTCGACGAGTTCAAGCCGGCGTACGGGACGGCGCTGGTCACCGGCTGGGGCGAGCTGCACGGGTACCCGATCGGCGTGCTCGCCAATGCCCGTGGCGTGCTGTTCAACGAGGAGTCGCAGAAGGCGACCCAGTTCATCCAGCTCGCCAACGCGTCCGACACTCCGCTGCTGTTCCTGCAGAACACCACCGGGTACATGGTCGGCGCCGAGTACGAGCAGCGCGGCATCATCAAGCACGGCGCACTGATGATCAACGCGGTCGCCAACTCCACGGTGCCGCACCTGACGCTGAACATCGGGGCGAGTTACGGCGCCGGCAACTACGGCATGTGCGGGCGCGCGTACGAGCCGCGTTTCCTGTTCGCCTGGCCGAACTCCAAGTCGGCGGTGATGGGCGGGCGGGAACTCGCCGGGGTGATGGAGATCGTTTCCCGGCAGGCTGCCGCCGCGCGGGGCGTGCCGTTCGACGAGGAGGCGGCGGCGAGCGCCCGCGCCATGATCGAGTACAAGATCGACCAGGACTCGGCGGCGCTGGCGATGTCGGGTCGGCTGTACGACGACGGCGTGATCGACCCGCGCGACACCCGCACGGTGCTCGGCATCTGCCTGTCCGCGATCCACAACGCGCCGGTCGAGGGCGCGGACGGCTTCGGCGTCTTCCGGATGTGAGGGGTGGCATGATCCGTCGACTGCTGGTCGCCAACCGGGGCGAGATCGCCCGCCGGGTCTTCGCCACCTGCCGCGACCTGGGCATCGAGACGGTCGCCGTGTACTCCGACGCGGACGCCGATGCCCCGCACGTGACAGAGGCGGACCTCGCGGTACGCCTGCCTGGTGACGCGCCGAGCGACACGTACCTGCGTGCCGACCTGATCGTGGCGGCAGCCCTACGCGCCGGCGCGGACGCGGTACACCCCGGCTACGGGTTCCTCTCCGAAAACGCCGACTTCGCGACCGCGGTCCTCGACGCCGGGCTGACCTGGGTCGGACCGCCGCCCAAGGCGATCGCCCTGATGGGCTCGAAGTTGGAGGCGAAGAACCTGCTCGCCGACGCGGGCGTACCGATGCTGCCCAGCTGGACCGACCCGGACCAGGCGGACAGCTTCCCGGTGCTGGTCAAGGCGTCCGCCGGGGGTGGCGGGCGCGGCATGCGGGTGGTACGCGAACGTGCGGCGCTCGCCGAGGCGGCGGCGTCGGCGAGTCGCGAGGCGGCTGCCGCGTTCGGCGACGGCACCGTGTTCATCGAGCGGTACGTCGAACCCGCCCGGCACGTCGAGGTGCAGGTCTTCGCCGACACCCACGGCACGGTGACCACGTTCGGCGAGCGCGAGTGCTCGATCCAGCGGCGGCACCAGAAGATCGTCGAGGAGGCGCCGTCCCCGGCGGTGTCGACGGACCTGCGGGAGCGGCTGTGCGCGGCGGCGGTCGCCGCCGCGCGGGCGGTCGGCTACGTCGGCGCCGGTACCGTCGAGTTCCTGCTCGCCCCGACCGGCGAGTTCTACTTCCTGGAAATGAACACCCGGCTGCAGGTCGAGCACCCGGTGACCGAGTGTGTGTACGGGGTGGACCTGGTCCGGCTGCAACTGCTGGTCGCCGAGGGCGCGGCACTGCCGTACCCGACGGCAGCGGCGGCGCGACCGGCAACCGCCGTGGTGCCGGCGCGACCGGCAGCCGCCGTGGTGCCGGCGCGGTCGGGTACGACCGCCGTGGTGCCGCCGGCGCGTGGGCATGCGATCGAGGTGCGGCTGTACGCGGAGGACCCGGCGGAGGGCTGGCGACCGTCGACCGGCAGGCTGCACGCGTTCGAGGTACCCCGCGTCGACGCGGCATTCGCCGCGTTGTCGGGCGCGGGGGTGCGG
>DASUXA010000040.1:0-92019 GCA_036378155.1 Micromonosporaceae bacterium
TGGTGCAGGTGTTCGAGCGCGACGGTCGGCACCGGACGCGGGGTGAGCGCCGCCGCCGCGACCTGGGCGAATGTCTCGGCGTCGACCCCGATCATGACCTCGGGCAACAGGTCCTGGAAGCCCTCTTCCAGCGCCACCGCCCGCGGATAGCTGCGCAGTGCCGCGGACTCGAGTTCGGCGAACATCTCCGCGACGTGTTTGAACGCCCGGTACTGGAGCAACCGGGCGAACAGCAGGTCACGGACCTCGAGCAGGGCCAGATCGTCCTCGTCGTGCACCTCCCCGGCCGGCAGCAGCCGGGCCGCCTTGAGGTCCAGCAGGGTGGCGGCGATGAGCAGGAACTCGCTGGCCTCGTCCAGATCCCACTGGTCGCCCATCGCCCGGATGTACGCGATGAACTCGTCGGTGACCTTGTGCAGGGCGACCTCGGTGACGTCCAGCTTGTGCTTGCCGATCAACTGCAGCAGCAGGTCGAACGGGCCCTCGAAGTTGACCAACCGGACCCGGAACCCGGCGCGGCCCTCGTCGGCCGGGGCGGTCGCGTCGTCGGCGTGCACGGTCACCACGCGAACCTAGCCTACGAACCCCGGCGTGCCGCCGTCGCCGGCGCGGCGGCGGCACGTTTCGTCGCGGATCACCTCGCCTGGTCGGCGCTCGGCGGGGCGCGCATCCTCGCGCGCCCGGCGGGCGGCGGGACAGTCGTCCCCCGCCCGCCGACGAGCCGCCCGGATCGTCACGCCGCCCGTCGCATCGCGGCGACCGTACGGTCGCGCAACGCGTCGAGGTCCACCCCGGCGTCCACGAGGATCGTCGCCGCCGTCCCACCGCCGTCGCGGATCAGACCCAGCAGCAGGTGGCCCTCGTCGATCCAGTTGTGCCGCAGCCGTACCGCTTCCCGCAGCGCCAGGGCCAGCACCTTCTTGGCGTGCTCGCTGAACGGGGTGCGCCCGGCGAACCAGCGGCGCACTCCGCGCCGCCGGGTCGACAGCAGGTCGTCGAGGGCCCCCGGTCCGAACGATTCCTCGATCTTCGCGCGTACCTCGTCCAGGTCGATGCCGAGGCTGCGCAACGCCTCGGCGTCGCCGTCGCCGAGGGCTCCGGTACCGGTGCCGACCAGCCGCTCGATGTCGGCGCGTACCCGCTGGGCGGTCACCCCGGCGTCAGCGAGCAGCGCGGCGACCGTACCCGTCGACGGCGGGAGCAGAGCCAGCAGCAGATGCTCGGTGCCGATGTACGAGTGACCCAGCCCGTCCGCCTCCGCCTGGGCGCGGGTCACCACGTCGCGCGCCTGCACGGTGAACCTTTCGAACATCACGCCTCCCGTCCGCGCGCCGCCGGTGCCCGGCCGGCGTGCTTCTTGTGTACCGCCTGCCGGCTCACCTCGAGCGCGTCGGCGATCTCCTGCCACGACCAGCCGTGCCGGCGGGCGTTGTCGACCTGCAGCGCCTCCAGGCTCTCCAGGAGCCGGCGCAGCGCCCGTACGCCCCGCAGTCCCACCCTCGGGTCCGCGCTGCCGGCGGCGGCCGCCAACTCGGTTGCCTCACTCATGGGTGTCAACTTAGGTTGACAGAGCGGGTGTTGTCAACCCAAGTTGACACGAGCATGGAACATTTCAGCCGCGCTCCGCCTGGGCGGCGATCACCTCGCGGGCGAGTTGGCGGTAATTACGCGCGCCGGACGAGGCGGGGTCGAGCGTGGTGATCGGGGCACCGGCGACCGTGGACTCGGGGAACTTCACGGTCTTGGTGATCACCGTCTGGTACACCTTGTCGCCGAACGCCTCCACCACGCGCTGCAGCACCTGCCGAGAGTGCGTGGTGCGGCTGTCGTACATCGTGGCGAGGATGCCTTCCAACTCCAGGTCGAAGTTGAGCCGCTCGCGCACCTTGTCGATGGTGTCCAGCAGCAGCGCCACCCCGCGCAGGCTGAAGAACTCGCATTCCAGCGGGATCAGCACGCCGTGCGCCACGGTCAACGCGTTGATCGCCAGCAGACCGAGCGACGGCTGGCAGTCGATCAGGATGAAGTCGTAGTCCTTCAGCACCGGGCGCAGCGTGCGAGCCAGCGCCATCTCGCGAGCGACCTCGGTGACGAGCTGGATCTCCGCGGCGGACAGGTCGATGTTGGCCGGCAGCAGGTGCAGCCCGGCGACATCGGTCTTGATCATGATGTCGTCGATCGTGACGTCGTCCTGCATGAGCAGGTTGTAGATCGACAGGTCGAGGTTGTGCGGATTGACACCCAGGCCGACCGACAGCGCGCCCTGCGGGTCGAAGTCGACCAGCAGCACACGCCGACCGTACTCAGCCAGCGCCGCGCCGAGATTGATCGTGGTGGTGGTCTTCCCGACGCCGCCCTTCTGGTTCGCCATCGCGATGATCCGCGCCGGACCGTGCCGGTCCAGCGGCAACGGCTGCGGAATCGGTCGACGCATGGTGTATGCGGCCGGGTCCGCCGGGCCCAGTTCGGCGCCGAGGTCGATCGGTGACTCGGTCCGCAACGCGTCCCACGAGTCTCCTCGTTCCTCGATGCCTGCCATCCGTCTCCCGCCCTTCGCGACGACGGGTCGGCGTCGCCTGGAGCGAACACCGTTCCCACCCAGGATGCCCGCGTCGTCGCCCGACTGTACAGCCACCTGACCCACCCGGCGCCGCAGCGCATCCGGCGTGTTGCCGGCATTTGCCAGCGACCGCGGCCTCTGTGCTGCTCAACGCCGTGCCGCCCGACCCGGTCACGGGTCCGCGCCGGCACGCGCCCGAGGGTGGGCGGTCGCGTACACCTCGCGCAGCCGCTCCACCGTGATCAGCGTGTACACCTGGGTCGTGGTCACCGACGCGTGCCCCAGCAACTCCTGGACCACCCGCACGTCCGCGCCGCCGTCGAGCAGATGGGTGGCGTACGAGTGGCGCAGCGTGTGCGGGGACACCGCCACGCCCGGCACCGCCGCCCGCTCGGCCGCGTGCCGCAGGATCGTCCAGGCGCTCTGCCGGGACAGCGCACCGCCCCGCGCGTTGAGGAACACCGCCGGCGTGCCCCGTCCCGCCGCGGCGAGCGCCGGACGCGCCCGCACCAGGTACGCCTCGACCGCCGCGCGGGCGTACCCACCCACCGGCACCAGGCGGTTGCGCCCGCCCTTGCCGCGCAGCAGCACCACCCCGGCCGCCAGGTCGAGGTCGTCGACGGCGGCGCCCACCGCCTCGGAGATGCGCGCCCCCGTGCCGTACAGGAACTCCAGCAGCGCCCGGTCGCGCAGACCCAGCGGGGTCGCCGGATCGGGCGCGGCGAGCAGCCGCTCCACCACGTCCACGTCCAGCGCCTTGGGCAACCGGCGGGGCGGGGTCGGCGGGCGTACCTCCCGCGCCGGATCGTCCGGGCAGAGCCCCTCGCGTACCGCGAACCGGTGCAGCCCGCGCACCGCGCTCACCGCGCGCGCCGCCGACGCCGCGGACAGCGCCGGGTGCTCGGCGTCGCCCTCCCGCAGCCCGGCGAGGAACGCCGCGACCCGCGCCGGGGTCACGTCGCTCAGGTCGCGCACCCCGGCGCTCGCCAACGCGTCGAGGTACCGGTCGAGGTCGCGGCGGTACGACGACAGGGTGTTGGCGGCCAGTGCCCGCTCGACGGTCAGATGGTCGAGGTAGGAACGGACCGCCGTACGCAGCGCCGGGCTCGGCTCGGGCGGCGCGGCGCCGGGCTCCGGCGATGCCCCGCCCGGTCCGGCGCCGAACTGCCGCCCGGCGCCGGGCTGCGTGCCTGCCGGGCTCAGCCCAGCACCTCCTCCAGCTTCACGTAGTCCACGCCGTGCGCCTCGGCTACCGGACCGTACGTGATGTGCCCCTCGTGCGTGTTCAACCCGAGCGCCAACGCCCGGTCGTGGGTCAGCGCGTCGCGCCAGCCCCGGTTGGCGAGGTCCAACGCGTACGGCAGGGTGACGTTCGTCAACGCGTACGTGCTGGTGTGCGGCACCGCCCCGGGCATGTTCGCCACGCAGTAGAAGATCGAGTCGTACACCGAGTACACCGGGTCGGCGTGCGTGGTCGGGCGCGAGTCCTCGAAACAGCCACCCTGGTCGATGGAGATGTCCACCAGGACGCTGCCCGGCTTCATCTGCGCGACCATCTGGTTGGTGATCAGGGTCGGCGCCTTGGCGCCCGGTACCAGCACGGCGCCGATCACCATGTCGGCGTCGCGGACCGCCTTCTCGACCTCGTACGTGTTGGACGCCACGGTCTGCAGGTGACCCTGGTAGATCCGGTCCGCCGCGCGCAGCTTGTCGATGTTCTTGTCCAGCAGCAGCACCTCGGCCTGCATGCCGAGGGCGATCGCCGCGGCGTTCATGCCGGACACGCCGGCGCCGATGACGACGACCTTCGCGGCGTACACGCCGGAGACCCCGCCCATCAGCACGCCGCGCCCACCGCCGGAGCGCATCAGGTGGTACGCCCCCACCTGCGGGGCGAGCCGCCCGGCGACCTCGGACATCGGCGCCAGCAGGGGCAGCGACCGGTCGGGCAGTTCCACGGTCTCGTACGCGATGCCGGTGACCTTGCGGTCCAGGAGCGCCTCGGTGCACTCCTTCGAGGCGGCGAGGTGCAGGTACGTGAAGAGCACCTGCCCTTCCCGCATGCGGTCGTACTCCTCGGCGATCGGCTCCTTGACCTTGAGGATCAGCTCACCGGTACCCCACACGTCGTCGGCATCGGGCAGGATCGTCGCGCCGGCGCCGACGTACTCCTCGTCGGTGATCGATGAGCCCAGCCCGGCGCCCGCCTCGACGTACACCTCGTGGCCGGCTCGAACGAACTCGTGCACGCCCGCCGGTGTGATCGCCACGCGGTACTCGTGATTCTTCACCTCGCGTGGGATTCCGATCTTCACTGTCAACCCCTTCTTCCCGACAGTCGCGGCGCCGGACGGCGACGCTGCCGCCCGGGTCGACGCCGTAACCCGCGGGGAGTCTAGAGGTCGTGCGCGCCGTCAAGCGGGGTCGGTGCCGGGTGCGGCGCCACGGCCACGCCTCGCGGGGTTGCCGGGATCTGTCCGGGTCTATCATGCCGGTCGCTGCCCCGTCGACAGGTCAGCTGGGTGGCGGAGCGCGTCGCGCGTTCGGATCGGGCGGCGACCAGGAGCGCACCGGGCCCGGCGGCTCGGGCGCGACGGGTCCGGGACCGCCGGGCGCGGCGCCGGGCGGCGCCGGGGCGGTCGGATGCCCGCCGCGGGGTGCGCCGCCGCCGGAGCGCCGGGTCAGCAGCAGCAGCGCCAGCCCGACGACCAGCACGATCGCGCCGACGATCAGCAGGATCAGGGGCAGGGTGTCCCCGTACAGATTGATCTTGTCGGCCTTGTCCTGCGCGTCGGTCGCCGCCGCCTTCGCGCTCTGCCCGGTGAACGCGGTGCTCACGTCGTACACCGGGAGCACCGCCGCGACCGGCTTGCCGGCGACGCTCGCGCCCGCCTTGCGGATCTCCTCGCGCTGGGTGTCCACCACGATCCCGGTCGTCGGCTGCACCCAGTACGTCGACTGCGACTGGTACGTGTAGCTCAGCGGCACCGGGTTCGCCAGCCCCGGCAGCAGCCGCGCCAACTGGGCCTGGACGTCGGGCGGTATGGACGCCGCGCCGGACAGCGCGGTCAGCGTGCTGACCGGCAGGGACCTGGGCAGGGTGTCGAGCACCTGCGGGTCCTTGATCGGAGCGGGATCGGTGGTCGCCTGGTACACGTACGTGTCGACGCCCTGCCGCGCCTCCTGCCGCAGGTACTTCAGCGTCGTGGTGGACCGGGTCTCCTGTACCCACCCGGTGTAGTCCTTCTTCTCGGCGCCGATCGGCCAGCTGACGGTCAGCCCCTGCGCAGGGGTGACGTTCCAGTCCGCGGGGTGGGTCGGGGACGCGGCGAGCGTCGTCCGGTCCACCGCGTACGTCGCCGTGGTCTGCCCGAGCGTCCGACCGCCGCCGGTGAGCGTGCGGACGTCCTGTACCTCGGCGACGTCGCCGCTGGTCGCCAGGGTCTTCACGGTGCGCTGGGCGGTCACCGGGGCGTTGGTCACCAGCGCCGCACGCAGGTCGCCCGTGCTCAGCGCCCGCGGGTCGACCAGCACCTTCGCGGTTCCCTGGTACTGACGCGCCGTGTTCTCGTCGGCGGGCAGCCGCGCCTGGCTAGGCAGTACCGCCCAGCGCAGGATCGCCGCCGCGGCCAGGCACAGCAGCCCGATGACGGCGAGGCCGATGCCCAGCCGCGTTCTGGTCCTCGATGTCATCACCGCTCCCCGACCGAGCCGATCGCTCACCTGACGCTAACCACTGCGGTACCGACGAAGAGGGAGATTCGGGCGCAGTGCCCTGTCCTGGGGTAGCTGGACCCGTCGCGACAGGCCGCGTGACTCTGCCGTACCGGCATCGACGCGTCAGACTGGAGGTGGACACCGCGTCAGCGGTCGACGCCGAAGGAAGGGCGGTCACCGTGCGACAGAGTCTCCGACTCGGACGCATCGCCGGGATATCGGTCGGCCTGCACTGGTCGGTCGTCGTGATCATGCTGCTGCTGACCCAGGGTCTGGCCATGGTGCTGCTGCCGCAGGCGGCGCCCGGTCGCTCGGCGGTGCTGTACTGGAGCGTCGCGCTGGTGTTCGCCGCGCTGCTGCTGCTGGCGCTGCTCGCCCACGAGTTCGCGCACGCCCTGGTCGCCCGGCACTACCGGATGCCGGTACGCCGGGTCACCCTGTGGCTGCTCGGCGGGCTCGCCGAACTCGAAGGCGAACCGCCCACCCCGCGCGCCGACCTGTTCATCGCGCTCGCCGGTCCGCTGACCAGCCTGGCGACCGGGCTGGTCGCCGGCGCCGCCGCGATGGGCGCCGGCCTGCTGCACCTGTCCGCGCTACTGGTCGCCCCGCTCACCTGGTTCGCGCTGGTCAACGTCGTACTCGCGGTGTTCAACCTGCTGCCCGGCGCGCCGTTGGACGGCGGACGGGTGCTGCGGGCGATCGTGTGGCGCGTGCGGGGCGACAAGCGCGCCGGGCAGCGCGCCGCCGCCCGCGCCGGGGTCGGCATCGGCGCGCTGCTGCTCGCCGCCGCCGCCATCCAGATCTTCGTCCAGGGCAACCTCGGCGGTCTGTGGCTCGCCCTGATCGGCTGGTTCCTGATCTCCGCCGCCGGCAGCGAACGTACCGACGCCGACATGCGGGACGTGCTCGGAACGGTACGGGTCGCCGACATCATGAGCGCCCCCGCCGTGTGCGGGTACGACGGGCAGACCGTCGAGGCGTTCGTCACGCTGGTCGCCCGGCAGCACCGGTACCGGTCCTTCCCGGTGATCGACTTCGACGGCCGGGTCACCGGCGCGGTGACCCTGGCCCGGTTGGCGCGCGTGCCGCGCGAGCAGCGCGACACGGTACGGCTGCGCGACGTGCAGATCCCGGCGGCCCGGCTGCCGGTGTTCGCCCCCGAGCAGCCGCTGATCGAGGCGGCGCGGGCGATGATGTCCGGTACCGGGGTAGCCACCCCGGTCGTCGGCGGAGGTCGGCTGCTCGGCGTGGTCAGCGACAACGACATGCGGCGCGCCCTGGAGATGGCGCAGCTGGGGGTGCCGGCGCGCCCGGAGCCGCCCACGCCCGCCGAACCGCCGCTGTCGGCGACCAGCGGTCCGCCCAGCCAGCCCTGATCAGCGCGCGCGTCGGCGCGGTACGGCGCGCGGACCGACCACCCGGGCACCCAGCGACGTCACCCGTTCGCGCAGCCCACGGTCGGCGGTGACCACCACGACGGGCTGCGGCGCGGCGCGTACCAGCTCGACGATCGCGTCGTCGCCGGAGCCGGCGGCGGACACCACCCGTACCCCGGGCACGCTCGGCACGTCCCGGGCAGCGCCCTCGACCACGAGCACAACCTCCACCGCGCCGGTGAGATCGGCGGTGGGCAGACCGTCGTCCGCGACGCCGACCAGCGCGTCGCGCAGTCGCCGCGCGGCGCCTTCGCGGTCCCGCCACCAGCCGTCCGGAACCGAACCGACCACGTTCGCCGCGTCCACCAGCAGGAGTGTGGGTTGGTCCACGGCGTCGAGCGTAATGTGCCTGGTAACCGCCGCCGGCGCGCCGCGTCGGCGGGTCGCGTCCGCAGGACGCGGGTCGTACCCGGTGCCCGCGCCG
Source organism: Micromonosporaceae bacterium (assembly GCA_036378155.1). Lineage (GTDB taxonomy): Bacteria > Actinomycetota > Actinomycetes > Mycobacteriales > Micromonosporaceae > DASUXA01. The sequence goes on from DASUXA010000040.1 coordinate 8,138, forward strand.
GACCACGCGCCGCAGGAGTACCGCCGTGTCCCACCTGACCTATCCCGAGGCGATCGTCGTCGGGCTGCTGCAGGGCGTCACCGAGCTGTTCCCGGTGTCCAGCCTCGGACACAGCGTGCTGATCCCGGCGCTGATCGGCGGACGGTGGGCGGCGGACCTCAGCGTGTCCGCGCCCGAGTCGCCGTACCTGGCGTTCGTGGTCGGTCTGCACGTCGCCACCGCGTTCGCGCTGCTGGTCTTCTTCTGGCGGGACTGGGTACGCATCGTCACCGGGCTGTACACCTCGATCCGCGATCGGCGCGTCGACAACCCGGACCAACGGCTCGGCTGGATGATCGTGATCGCCACGATCCCGGTCGGTCTGGCTGGGCTGGCGCTCGAGCACACCTTCCGTACCGTGCTGGGCCGCCCGGTGCCGGCGGCGCTGTTCCTGGTCGCCAACGGCGTGATCCTGTACACCGGGGAACGGCTGCGTCGCGGCTCGGGCGGGTCGGCGCGGCAGCCCGTGGTGGTCGCCCGCGGCGCGGGCGGGACGGTGTTCGCCTCGTCCACGGCAAGGTCGGCGGCGAGGTCGACGGTGACCTCGGCGGAGCGGCGGCGCAGCGAACAGCAGGAGGCGGTCGAGTCGGACCGGCACATCGCCGCCCGGTCGGTCAAGGACACCACGCTGATCGGGTGCGCGCAGATCCTCGCCCTGCTGCCCGGAATCAGCCGCTCCGGCGTGACGATGGTGGCGGGGCTGCGCCGCGGGCTGTCCCACGAGGACGCCGCGCGGTTCGCGTTCCTGCTGGCCACCCCGGTCATCCTGGCAGCCGGGGTGCTGAAACTGCCGGACCTGTTCGGTCCGCTCGGCGCCGGCATCCACGGCCAGGTCCTCGCCGGGGCGCTCGCCGCCGGGGTCGCCGCCTACCTGTCGGTACGCTTCCTCACCCGGTACTTCGAAACCCGCACGCTCACCCCGTTCGCGATCTACTGCGTGACGGCTGGGCTGATCAGCCTGGTGTGGCTCGCGCTGTAGGTACCGTGCCGGAATGGGCACCGACGACACCCCGCCCGCGACAGCGGGCGACAGCCACGACACCCCGCCCGCGACAGCGGGCGCGAGCGACCTCGACCTGGCGGACTGGCGGGAACGCATCGCCCGGCTGTACCTGTCGGACCTCGACCTGGACGGCTGGCGCGCGGCTCGCAACCTGCTGTTCGCCGAACACCCGCAGTCGCCGATCGCCGACCGGAGCGCGTTCGTCGGACTTCGGTACTTCCCACAGAACCGGGACGCCGTCGTCGAGGCGAGCCTGCGCCCGGCATCCGGATCGCTGTCGATCGACACGGGCGGTCCGGACGGCACGGTCCGGTACCGGCGGGTCGGCGTGCTCGACACGCCGTGGGGGCCGCTGACGCTGTGGTGGATCGACGCGTACGGCGGCGGGCTGTTCCTGCCGGTACGCGACGGCACCGGCGGCGCCGAGACGTACGGGGGCGGGCGGTACCTCACCGACACGGTGAAGGGCACCTTCGGTCGCGGCGTCGTCGTGCTCGGCTCCGACCGGGTGCGGCTCGACATGAACTACCTGTACAACCCCAGTTGCGCGTACGACGACCGGTGGGCGTGCCCGCTCGCGCCGGTCGAGAACCGGGTCGACGCGCCGATCCGCGCCGGCGAGCTGACGTACCGCTGACGCGGGCACCGCTGCGGAGTACTCGGCTGCCGCCCGCAGCAGGTTGCCTACTGCGCCGGTGCGCGCAGCACGGGACGCAGCGCGTCGAGTACCGACGGGTCGTCGATGGTCGACGGCACCGGCTCGTCCCGACCGTCGGCGATACCGCGCATCGTGCGCCGCAGGATCTTGCCGGAGCGGGTCTTCGGCAGCGCCGGCACCACGGCGACCGACCGGAACGCGGCGACCGGACCGATCCGGTCCCGGACCAGCGCGACCAGTTCGGCGGCGAGGTCGTCCTCGTCGACGTCGACCCCCGCCTTGAGCACCACGAAGCCGCGCGGCAACTGACCCTTCAGCGGATCGGCGACCCCGATCACCGCGCACTCGGCGACCGCCGGATGCGAGGCGAGCACCTCCTCCATGGCGCCGGTGGACAGCCGGTGACCTGCGACGTTGATCACGTCGTCGGTGCGTCCCATCACGTACAGGTAGCCGTCCTCGTCGAACCGCCCGCCGTCGCCGGTGAGGTAGTAGCCGGGGTACGTCGACAGGTACGACGCGACGAACCGGTCGTCGTCGTGCCACAACGTCGGCAGGCAGCCGGGCGGCAAAGGCAGCCGGATCACGATCGATCCTTCGACGCCGGCGGGTACCTCGGCGCCGGAGCCGTCCACGACCCGCACGTCGTAGCCGGGCGCCGGTACCGTCGGCGAACCCGGCTTGGTTGGCATCGGCTCCAGCCCGCGCGGGTTCGCGGCGATCGGCCAGCCGGTCTCGGTCTGCCACCAGTTGTCCACCACCGGGATGCCGAGCCGCTGCCCCGCCCAGGCGTACGTCTCCGGGTCCAGCCGCTCACCGGCGAGGAACAGGGTGCGCAGCGACGACAGGTCGCGACCGGCCATCAGGTCGCCGCTCGGGTCCTCCTTCTTGATCGCGCGCAGCGCGGTAGGCGCGGTGAACAGGACGTTCACCCTGTGCTCGGCGACCACCCGCCAGAACGCCCCGGCGTCCGGGGTGCCGACCGGCTTGCCCTCGTACAGTACGGTGGTCGCCCCGGCCAGCAGCGGCCCGTACACGATGTACGAGTGGCCGACCACCCAGCCCACGTCGGAGGCGGCCCAGTACACGTCGCCCGCGCCGATGTCGAAGATGTTCGCCATCGACCAGGCGAGGGCGACGGCGTGCCCGCCGTTGTCGCGCACCACACCCTTCGGCTTGCCGGTCGTGCCGGAGGTGTACAGCACGTACAGCGGATCGGTGGCGGCGACGCTCACGCAGTCGGCCGGCTGCGCGCCGGCCAGCGCCTCGTCCCAGTCCAGGTCGCGCCCGGGGACAAGGTCCGCGCGGCACTGCTCGCGCTGTACCACCACGCACCGCTCCGGCTTGTGCCGAGCCTCCGCCAACGCCTCGTCGAGCAGCGGGTGGTACGCCACGATCCGGCTGGGCTCGACCCCGCAGGAGGTGGACACGATCACCTTCGGTTCCGCGTCGTCGATGCGCAACGCCAACTCGTGCGCGCCGAAGCCGCCGAACACGACGGAGTGGATCGCGCCCAGCCGGGCGCAGGCCAGCATCGTGATCACGGCTTCCGGCACCATCGCCGTGTACAGCAGCACCCGGTCGCCGCGCCCCACGCCCAGCCGGCGCAGCGCGCCGGCTGCCACCGCGACCCGGTCGCGCAGCTCGCGGTAGCTGTACGAGCGGACGGTACCGGTCACCGGGCTGTCGTAGACGAGCGCCGGCTGCTCGCCGCGCCCCTGCGCGACGTGCCGGTCGACGGCGTTGTAGCAGGTGTTCAGCTCGCCGTCCGGATACCACCGGTAGAACGGCGGTCGGCTGTCGTCCAGGATCCGCCGCGGCTGCCGGGTCCAGTCCACCATCGCGGCTGCCTCGCCCCAGAAGCCCTCAGGGTCGTCGATGCTGCGCCGGTATGCCTCGTGATACGCGCCCATGCAGTCATCGTGCCCCGCCACAGCCGGTTGTCCAGAGGACATCGCGGTGCTCGTGCCGCGTGCCGGGTCCCGGAGTGCCCGGCCGGCGTCGCGACCGGCGATCGGCGGCGAGATCCGGGGCGAAGGTCCCGGCGGTACCGGTGCCTCGGCTCTGTGCCGGCGGTCGTCGGGGTGGACACGCTGGGGTTTGCCGGCTGCCTCGACATCTGTAGGAGGCACAGATGGATGTACAAACGGCTCATGCGGCGGCGCAGCCGCCGGTCCGCGGCGGCGGGTACCCGGTGTGGCTGACCGGCGAATTCGACCGGCCGGGACGCTGGCTGTGGCTGGTGAAGTGGCTGCTGCTGATCCCGCACGTGTTCGTGCTCGTGTTCCTGTGGATCGGGTTCTTCGTGGTGACCGTGATCGCGTTCTTCGCGATCCTGTTCACCGGGCGCTACCCTCGCCCGCTGTTCGACTACTCGCTCGGCGTCATGCGCTGGACCTGGCGGGTCAACTACTACGGGTACCAGGCGCTGGGCACCGACCGGTACCCGCCGTTCACGCTCAGCGACGTGCCGGACTACCCGGCGCGGCTGGACATCGCCTACCCGGAGCGGCTCACCCGGTGGCTACCGCTGGTGAAGTGGCTGCTGATCATCCCGCACCTGCTGATCGTCGCGGCGCTGACGTCGACCGGCGGGTGGGAGGTCAACGGGAACGGCAACGGCAGCGGACTCGGTCTGCTGGCGGCGATCGTGCTGATCGTCGCGTTGGCGCTGCTGTTCGCCGCCCGGTACCCGCGCGGGCTGTTCGACCTGGTCATGGGGGTGAACAGGTGGATTGTCCGGGTCGGCGCGTACACCGCGCTGATGACCGACGCGTACCCCCCGTTCCGTCTGGATCTCGGCGGCGAGGAACCCGAACACGCCACACAGAGTGTCACGTAGAATGCACGATGGGTAACAGGTCATCTGCCAGCAGGGCGTGACCTGCTTACACGGCGAAATGGGGGTAGCCGTGACAGTCGTCGGTAGAGGCGGTACTCGCCGTCGGACGCGTGGAGCGCCGAGTCGTCGGCGGCGTCCGTCGACCCGCCGGAGGACGGCGCATTCACCGGTACGCGAACCGGGCGGCGCCGACCGCGGAGGTGCGCGATGCTGACCCGCAGTACCAGTTGTGACGAAGGCGTCCAGTTCGATCTAGCCTGTGACGGGTGCGGCGAGATGTACGTACCACCGGAGCCGATCCGGCAGCAGCCGGTGGCGCTGTGGCGGCAGGCGCAGGTCGAGGGCTGGGCGGTGGTTCTGGACGAGGTACCACCCCACCACCTGTGTCCGCTGTGCACGGCGTACAGCCTGACGGCGGACGTCGAGGAGTTCGTCGACCGGACGGTGGCGGGCACCTGACGGCACAGCCGCACCGCCTCGCCGAACGTCTCGACCTGCGCGTGCCGGTCCTGGTCGCGCCGATGGGCGGCGGACCTTCCACGCCCGCGCTGGTCGCGGCGGTCGCCGAGGCGGGCGGCTCCGGCTTTCTGCCCGCGGGATACCTGACCCCGGACGCGGTACGCGAGCAGGTCGGGCGCACCCGCGCGCTGACCCACCGCCCGTTCGGGGTGAACGTGTTCGTACCCGGTACCGCCCGCATCGACCGGGGGGCGCTGGACCGGTACGTCGCCCGGCTGCGCCCGGTCGCCGAACGGCTGGGCGTCGAGCCGGGCGAGCCGCGCTGGGACGACGACCGGTACACCGAAAAGATCGATCTCCTGGTCGACGACCCGGTCGCGGCAGTCAGTTTCACGTTCGGCTGCCCGTCGGCCGCCGACGTGGAACGCCTACACGCCGTCGGCACCCTGGTGATCGTCACCGTGACCAGCCCGGGACAGGCGGCGCTGGCGGAACAGGTCGGCGCCGACGCGTTGTGTGTCCAAGGCGCCGAGGCAGGCGCCCATCAGGGCGGCTTCGACGACGACCCGGACCACCCCGCCGGATTCCACGCCCAGCCGCTCGAGCCGCTGCTGCGCGCGGTCCGGGCAGCCTCGTCGCTGCCGCTGATCGCCGCCGGCGGGCTGATGACCGGGCTGGACATCGCGGGGGTACTGGCTGCCGGGGCGGACGCCGCCCAACTCGGTACCGCCTTCCTGTGCTGTCCCGAGGCGGGCACCTCGGCGACCCACCGGCAGGCGCTGCTGGACCACCGGTACACCGAAACGACGTTCACCCGCGCGTTCACCGGTCGTACCGCACGAGCCCTGGTCAACCCGTTCGTCCGCGAGTTCACCGACGACGCGCCCGCCGGCTACCCCTGGGTACACCATCTGACCCGGCCCATCCGCGTCGCCGCGGCCCGCCGCGGCGACGCCGACACGCTGAACCTCTGGGCGGGGCAGGGCTGGCACCTGGTCCGCGACCTGCCCGCCGCCGAACTCGTCGGGGAACTCGCCGCCGAGCTGGCTTCGTAGCGCGCTCCCAGTCGGCAGCCCGCCGCGGCGGGACGGGTCACGACAGGCGCACACCCCTCGTGGTGTACGTACACCACAAGGGGTGTCGGGTTCATCCGGCACACCTGCCGGCGCGGCGGAGTCCCGCTCACCAGGCGGCGGTACGCGCCGCCCCCACTCACCAGGCGGCGGTACGCGCCGCCAATGCTCACCAGGCGGCGGTACGCGCCGCCAACGCGTCGGCGAACGTGGACAGCCCCGCGGGACCGATCGCGAGCGCCTCGCTGTGCCAGCGCCGCAGGTCGAACCGGTCCCCCAGGTCGCGGCGCGCCGCCTCGCGCGCCGCCAGCCACGCCCGCTCGCCCAGCTTGTACGCCGTCGCCTGGGCGGGCCAGCCGCAGTACCGGGACACCTCGCTGTACACCCGGTGCTCGGCTTCCCGCGCCCGCTCGCGCATCACCCGCTCGGCGACCTCGAACGTCCAGCGCGACCCGTACCGGGGCACCTCCCGCTCCGGCATCGGCAGGTCGAGATGCAGCCCGATGTCGATGATCACGCGCGCCGCGCGCATCGCCTGCGCCTTGAGCATGCCCAGCCGCTGACCCGGACGGGTGTACCAGCCGAGTTCGTCGGCGAAGCGCTCGGCGTACAGCGCCCAGCCCTCGCTGTGCCCGCTCACCCCGGTGACCCGGCTGAACCGGGACAGCGAGTCGCCCGCCAGCCGGGCGGTACCGACCTGGAGATGGTGACCCGGCACGCCCTCGTGGAACACCGTGGTCAGTTCCTCCCAGATGGTGAACCGCTGCCGCCCCGCGACCGACCACCAGGTGCGCCCCGGTCGGGTGCCGTCCTCGGTCGGGCCGGTGTAGTACACCCCGGCGGTACCGGAGTCCGGGGCGAGCACCACCTCGACCCGGCGCAGCGCCGGGTCGAGGTCGAAATGCACCCCGTCGAGCCGCTCGATCGCCCGGTCGTGCTGGTCCTGCAGCCACGCGCGGTACGCGTCCGGTCCGTCGACGTACTCGCTGCCGTCCAGCAGCGCCTCGACCTCGTCGAGCGTCGCGCCGGTCCGGATCGCGGCCGCCTCGGCGACCATCTGCTCCTCCAGCCGGTACAGCTCAGCCCAGCCCCACTCGTACGCCTCGACCGGGTCGACGTCGGCGCCCAGCGCCATCCGGCTCCAGATCCGGTACCGGTCGGCGCCCACACCGTCCCGCTCGGTCGCCTGCGGCGCGTACCGGTCGCGCAGGAACCGGGCGGTCTCCTGGTACGCGCCGTGCGCCAGCCGGGCCGCGTCCTCCAGTTCGGCGCGCAGCGGACCGTCGCCGTACGAGGCGACCAGCGCCGCGTGGGTCGGGGTGCGCCCGCCCGTGCCGGCGTACGTGTCCGCCTGAATCGCCGCGTCGAGCGCCTGCCGCCGCGACGCGACCAGACCGCGGGCGAGTCCTTCCCGCAGCGCGTCGCGCCAGGTGCCCAACGCCCGCGGTACGTCGCGCAGCCGACCCGCCACCAGCCGCCAGCCGTCGTCGTCGCGGTGCGCGATCATGTCCACGCTGTCGCGTAGCGACTGGACCAGGCCGAACGAGGCGCGTACGTCGCGCATCCACTCCCCCGCGTCGTACCAGGCGAGGTCGGCGGACAGCCGTTCCCGCAGGTGCGCGGCGGCGATGCGGTCCGCGTCGCCGACCGGTTCGAGGACGTCCAGCCGGCGCAGGGTGGTACGGATCAGCGTGGCGCGCGCCCCCGCCCCCTCGGGTCCGAAGTCACCCGCCTCGCCGTCGTATCCGGGCACCCCGCGCATGGTCGCGAAGACCGGGTGCAGGGCGGCATAGCTCGTGACGTACTCGTCGCACAGGTCGAAGATCGGGCTCGGCACGCCGACCACCCTAACCACGACCGGGCCCACGCGCGTCGGCAGGCACCTTCCGGCAGGTCAGGCCGGCAGCGGCGGGAGCTTGATCGGATTCGGTTGCGGAACGACGGCACGCGCCGCGCGGGCCAGCGGGGCGAGCAGTTCGGCGAGCCGCCGCGTAGCGTCGCTGCCGAGCCCTCGCCACGGGGCGGACGCCGCGCGGTCGGTTGCCTGCTCGACCCGCTCGTACAGGGCGCGTCCCTCGACGGTCGCGGCACCCGCCTCGTCGACCAGCCCGCGCTCGCCGAGGGCGGCGAGCGCGGCGCCCCACTGCTCGTCGGTCCAGCCCCGGTACGGCTGGACCGTCTGGGGGTCGCCGTCCAGCGCGCAGCGCAGCGCCACCGCCTCGGCGCCGCTGAGACCGGCGGCGACCAGGGCCGCGACGTGCCCGTCGCCGCGCAGCTCACGCAGGGTGGTGGTGGCTTGCCACAGCCGGGCGAGCGGCTCGTCGGGAACGGGTACCGCGGCGTTCGCCGCACCGAGCGCGCGCCCGGACAGGTCGGCGTGCGCCGCCGCGGTCACGATCAGGTCGGCGGCTTCGGCGACGGTGCCGGCGTCGACCGGCGCCAGCAGTCTGCCCAGCGCCTCGACCGCGCCCGTGGACCGGGCGCGCAGCGCCTCGTCCGGGGTGACCAGCGACCAGATCGACGGGATCGCCCGCGCCACCATCGCCGGGGCGAAACTGAAGAACAGCGCGGTGACGGTCTGCGCCGGTACCTGGCCGAGCGGCGCGACCCGACCGGCGAAGTAGCCCCGCCAGTACCCGTGCAGCCCCGCCGCCTCGTAGCTGGCGCGCGCCTCCGGCGCGAAGTACGTGACCGCGTGTACCGACTCGAACAGCGCCCACATCCGACGCGGGTCCACGGGCATCGTCGCCTCCTCATCCCGACGACCGCGGCGCGGCGCCGATGCGCCGACGGTAGTCGCGTGGGAGCAGCCGGGGCGATATCGGTGAGATCGACGTCACCGGCTCGACCGGAGGTACCTCGCGTAGCGGCGGCGACGCCGACCGCGCCCGGCGCTAGCCGAGTCTGGTCTGGTCGCGCGCCTCGTCGGGGTCGCCACGCAGCTTGCGGGTGTCGCGCAGGCGCAGGTACGGCTCCTCGTCGGCCGGGAACCCGGCGGCGATCGCGCGACCGCGCTCGAGTTCGGCGTCCACCTCCGCGCCGAGCAGTACCGCGAGGTTCGAGATCCACAGCCAGACCAGGAAGATGATCGCCCCCGCCAGAGCGCCGTACGTGCGGTTGTACGAGCTGAAGTTCGCCACGTACACGGCGAACAGCCCGGACGCGATCAGCCACAGCAGCACGGCGAGCAGCCCGCCGGGGCTGATCCAGCGGAACCCGCCCTGCCGGGCGTTCGGCGAAGCCCAGTACAGGATCGCGAACATGACGCTGACCAGGATCACCAGTACCGGCCACTTCGCGATCTGCCAGATCAACGTCGCGGTCGAGCCGAGACCGATCAGGTCGCCGAGGTCGCTGGCGAGCCTGCCGGTGAAGACCACGATGAACGCGCTGACGATCAGCAGGATGCCGGTGACCGCGGTGACCCCGAGGCGGATCGGCAGGGTCTTCCAGATCGGTCGCCCTTCCGGCACGTCGTAGATGGCGTTGGACGCGCGCATGAACGCGGCGACGTAGCCGGACGCGGACCAGAAGGCGACCACCAGGCTGATGACGGCGACGATGCCGGACCCACCGCTGTGCTGCTGCGTGACGTTGGTCAGGATCGATCGCACCGCGCCGGGCGCGACCTTGGTGATGTTCTCGACCACCGACGAGGTCGCCGACTGCCCGAACCAGCCGAGCACCGCGACCAGGACCAGTAGTCCCGGGAAGATCGACAGGATGCCGTAGTAGGTGAGCGCCGCCGCCCAGTCGGTTAGGTTGTCCGCCTTGATCCCCTTGACGGCGCGACGGACGGCGGCCCACAGCGGGCGGCCGCCGAGGTGCAGCGGTCCGGGTGGACCGGCGTCCGGGCCGGGCGGTACCGGTCGCGGCTGACCGGGCGGCGCGACCGTGTCCGGTTCGCGGTCGTGGCGTGCCATCGGGCTCCTCCTCGCGTCGCATCCAGTGATGCCCCGCGAGTCATCCGACTAACCTCGCACGCGGCTACCCAGCGTCACCGTCGCCAGGTCAGGCCGTGTCGAGCGAGCTTGACGGTCAGCCGTAGCGGACCGTCGCGCTGCCCGACGTAGGTGCGCGGCAGCGCGTACCGGTCGAGGCGCGCCGCCGACCAGGTGGCGCAGGCATAGCCGTACCCGGCGTCGGCGACCGCCGCCTCGGCCTCGGCGCTCAGGTCGCCGTACGGGTAGCAGAAGCCGACGACCGGGGCGCTGACCAGGTCGCCGAGAACGGCGCGGCTGGCGGCGACCTCGTAGCGCAACTCTTCGCCGTCGGTCCACGGCAGGTGCGGGTGGCGCATGGTGTGCGAGCCGATCTCGATGCCTTGCCGGGCGACGTCGCGGACGTCGCCGGCGCTCATCAGCGGCTTGCGCGGGCCGTCGGCCTCCCAGTCGTTGTACCCGCCGAGCTTGCCCGCGACGACGAACAGCGTGGCGCCGAAACCCAGCCGGGACAGCACCGGCAGCGCGTTGGTGACGAAGTCGGCGTACCCGTCGTCGAAGGTGAGCCCGACCAGACGGCGTCCGTCGCCGGTCGCGGCAGCGGTCAGCAGGTCGCGGACCGACACCCCGCGCAGCCCGCGCCGCGCCAGCCAGCGCATCTGCCGGGCGAACCGGTCGGGAGCCACCGTGATCCGGTACGGGTCGTCCCGCTCGTGCGCGACCGAGTGGTACATCAGCATGGTCGGCGCGCCGGTCCGGACAGGTACGGTCATCCCAGGTCGCCCCTTTCGCGGCTGGCATCGGGCGGTACCCCGTCAATTCAGCACATCGAACCACCCCGCGCGGGACGAAACAGCGCAAACAATACGATCGATGACCAGATCGCTCATCGGCTGAGGGCGTGCCGATCTCCTATCATTGCCGGGTGGCGACCACCCCGGCGCGTACCACCGGCGAGCGGCACGACCACACCGTCGCGGTCGACGCCGACCGGCGGTGGTTGACCGTGGCGCTCGCCCTGATCGGCGCGTTCATGGCAGCCGAGGTCGTCGCCGGTCTGCTGGCGCACTCGCTCGCGCTGATCTCCGACGCCGCCCACATGCTCACCGACGCCGGCGCGATCGCGCTGGCGCTGGTCACCACGCGGCTCGCCGCCCGACCGCCGCGCGGCGGGTACACCTTCGGCCTCAAACGCGCCGAGATCCTGTCCGCCCAGGCCAACGGGCTGACCATGCTGCTGCTGGCGGTGCTGCTCGCCGGCGAGGCGGTGCGCCGACTGCTGCACCCGCCCCCGACGACCGGCGTCACGGTCCTGGTCGTCGCGCTCGCCGGCATCGCGGTGAACCTCGCCGCGACCTGGAGCCTGAGCCGCGCCAACCGGGCGAGCCTGAACATCGAGGGCGCGTTCCAGCACATCCTCACCGACCTGTTCGCGTTCATCGCCACCGCGGTCGCCGGCGTCGTCATCATGCTGACCGGACTGACCCGCGCCGACGCGGTCGCCACGCTGATCGTGGTGCTGCTGCTGGTCCGGGCCGGTGTCGGACTGGTCCGCGAATCCGGGCTGATCTTCCTGGAAGCCGCGCCCAGCGGCATCGACCCACCCGCGCTGGGCGCCCGACTCGCCGCGCTGCGCGGCGTGGTCGAGGTCCACGACCTGCACATCTGGCAGATCACCTCGGGTCAGCCGGCGCTGTCCGCGCACGTCCTCGTGGCACCCGGCGACGACTGCCACGCGGTGCGGTACACGATCGAACGGCTGCTGAGCGACGACTACGGCATCGACCACACCACGCTGCAGGTGGACCACGTCGACGAGGAAGGCGGGCACCCGACGGGTCGCGGCGACGACCACTGCGTCGAGCCGCACGGGCAGGTGTACCGGCCGGGCGCGGCGTAACCCAGTCGGGCGTCACCGCCGCGCCGAGGCGGTCTTCATCCGCGCTCGGGGCCGGGGGCGCTTCGCCGCGACGAACTCACGCAGCCGCACCAGCGGCCAGGTGTTGATCACGTCGGCGGCGGTGAGCCAGCCGCGCTGCGCGGTGCCGATGCCGTACCGCAGCACGTCGAGGTGTACCGCCGCGTGCGCGTCGGTGTCCACGGCGAACACCGCCCCGTGCCGCTTCGCGCGCAGGATCAGCTCGTCGGACAGGTCGAGCCGGTCCGGGAAGCTGTTGATCTCCAGGGCGGTACCGGTCGCCGCAGCCGCCGCGAACACGGCGTCCCAGTCGGCGTCCACCGGTTCCCGCTTGCCCAGCAGCCGCGTCGACGGATGGCCGATGATCGTCACGTACGGGTTCTCGCACGCCCGGACCAGCCGGCGTGTCATCTGCGCGGCGGACTGCGCGAAGTGCGAATGGACCGAGGCGACACACAGGTCGAAGCCGGCGAGGAAGTCGTCGTCCCAGTCCAGTTCCCCGTCCGGTCCGATGTTCAGCTCGGTGCCGTGCAGCAGCGTCAACCTTCCCGGACGCGCCAGCGCCGCGAGCTGTTCACGCTGCTCGAGCATCTTCTCGTCGGTCATCCTCTGCATCGGCAGGTTCTTCGCGTGGTCGGTGACCGCGTAGTACTCGTACCCGCGTTCGACGGCGGCGTCGACCATCTCCGACAGCGAACACACCCCGTCCGTCAGATCGGTGTGGGTGTGCAGGTCGCCCCGGACGTCCTCGACGGTGACCAGATCGGGGAGCTCGTCGGCGAGCGCGGCGGCGATCTCGCCACGGTCCTCGCGCAGCGTCGGGGCGATCCACGGCAGGCCGAGCCGCCGGTACACCTCCTGCTCGGTGCGCGACACCACCAGCGCGTCGTCGTCGACCCGGAACAGCCCGTACTCGGACAGCTTCAGCTTCTTGCGGACCGCGATCTCCCGCAGGTGGATGTTGTGCGCCTTCGACCCGGTGAAGTACTGCAGCGCCGCCCCCCACGCCTCGGGACGCACCACCCGAAGGTCGACCTGGACGCCCGAGCGGGTACGCACCGACGACTTCGTCGGCCCGTGCGCGATCACCTCCGACACCAACGGCAGCGTGACGAACACGTCCATCACCGGTCCGGCGTCGGTCGAGGCGACCAGGATGTCGACGTCGCCGACGGTCTCGCGCATCCGGCGCAGCGACCCGGCGTACTCCGCCTCGGCGACCTGGGGCAGCCGGACCAGTTCGGCGAGCACCTGCTCGGCGAGGTCCGTCGCTTCGGAGATCAGCACCCGGCCGCCGCTGCGCTCCATCAGGTCGATGCCGTGCTGGATGTTCTGTACCGTCCGGGCGCCGAATCCGCGCAGGTCGTCGAGGTGCCCGGCGCGGATCGCGTCGGCGAGCTCGTCGATCGAGGCGATGCCCCGCTGCTCGTACAGCACCATCGCCTTCTTCGGACCGAGGGTCGGGATCCGGGTCAGCTCACGCACCCCCGCCGGGATCGTGGCACGCGCCTTCTCCACCGCCTCGATGCGCCCGGTGTGCAGGTACTCCTCGATCTTGTCGGCGATGGACGCGCCCACGTTCGGGATCTCCCGCAGCCCGGCGACGTCGAGCGTCGACACGTCGGCGTGGTAGCCCGCCACCGAGCGCGCCGCCTTCTCGTACACCCGGGACTTGAACGGCTCGCCCCCGGTGATCGAAAGCAGGTCGGCGTACTCCTGGAGGACGTCGGCGACCTCGTCGTTGCGGCGTGCGGCCACCTGGTCAAGTTTAGGCGGACCCGCCCTGATTAGGGTGCACTCGGCGGGCCGGTACCGCTGCCCGCGTGGGGCGCCCGCGCGGCGGTGGTCCCGGTCGCGACCCGTACACGAGAAAGGCGCTGGACATGATCGTGGCGTTCTCGGTCACGCCGCTCGGCGGGGGCGAGTCGGTCGGGGAGATCGTCGCCGAGGCGGTCCGGGTGGTCCGGGAATCCGGTCTGCCGAACCAGACCGACGCGATGTTCACCCTGGTCGAGGGCGAGTGGGACGAAGTGATGGGTGTGGTGAAGCAAGCCGTGGACGCGGTCGCCGCCCGCGCGCCACGGGTCAGCCTGGTCCTGAAGGCGGACCTGCGTCCCGGCGTGACGGACGCGTTGACCTCGAAGGTGGACAGCATCGAGGGGTACCTGTCGCGCGGCTGACTCAGGGCGGGCACCGGCAACCGAGCCGCCCGTCGCAGGGCCGTCAGTCGCCGGGGGCGTCGGTCAGTAACCGTCGGTCGCGGGGCCGTCGGTCGCCGACGTCCGACCGGGCGTCGGCGCGGTCTGCGCGGGGCTGGTCGCGGGCAGCCAGCGGGCGAGCAGATCGACCAGCCGACCCACGTCGTACCCGACGGCACGGTAGGCGACGTAGCCGTCCGGGCGTACCAGGTACTGCACGCCGCCGGGGCGGACCAGTCGGCGACCCGGATCGCCCAGCACGCCCGGACCCGACCGGTCGGCGATGCGGTGCACGGTGAGCCAACGCCGGTACCGCCACTCCCAGTCGCCTGCACCCGACGCGCCGAACCCCGCGTCGGGCGACCCGGACGCGGGCAGCCCCGCGTCGTGACCCCCGGACGCGGGCAGCCCCGCGTCGTGACCCCCGCACAGCAGAAGGTGGAAGCCGGGCGAGGCGAGCACGTCGTGCAGCCGCAGCGACACGCCGTCGCGGCGCAGGTCGACGTCGGGCATGCGGGCGCCGGGGCACGGACCGCCGACCCGTCCCGGCGTACCGACAACCGCCGGGCCCGGCGGGTACCGCAGCCACAACTGCCCCATCACGCGGACCACCAGCCGACGCGACAGGTCGAACCCGACCAGCGGCGCGGCGAGCGGCGCGACCACACTTCGCGCCCTGCCGACCAGCGGATTCGCGCCGGCTTCCACCAGGTACGCCAGATGGGTCAGCGCCAGCGTCGCCCGGTCGACCGGGCGACGCTCGATCTCGTAGCTGTCCAGCAGTTCCGATGCCGCCGGTACACCGGCTGCCGCGAGCGCCAATTTCCAGCCGAGGTTCGCCGCGTCCTGGATGCCGGTGTTCATGCCCTGAGCGGCGGCGGGGCTGTGTACGTGCGCGGCGTCGCCCGCCAGCACGGTACGACCGGCTCGGAACGCGGTGGCGAACCCGCGTCGCAGCGGCACCCACGAGTCCCACACCACCTCGCGCACCCGGACCTGCCCGTCGGTCAACGCGTCGGCGATACCGGCGGCGTCCAGCGGGTCCGGTCGGCGCGACCCGGAGCGTATGGTGACCATCCGCCACGGCGCGTTCTCCCGCAGGTGCAGGAAGAACAGCACGCCGTGCGAGCCGAGGAAGACGTGCGCGGCGTCGGACGCGAGGTCGGTGTCCAGGTCCACGTCGGCCAGCAGCGCGGCAGCGCCGTACGGGCGCTCCGGGAAGCCGATGCCGGCGCCGGCGCGTACCGTGCTGCCCGCCCCGTCGCACCCGGCGAGGTACCGGGCCGGTACCCGCTCCCGCTCGCCGTTCCCGTCGCGCAGCGTGACCAGCATGTCGTCGTCGCGCTCGATCGCGGTGTCGAACCGGGTACCCCACCGGACCGGCACCCCGCGCTCGACCAGGTACTCCAGCAGCACTGCCTCGACCTGCGCCTGCGGCAGCATGAGCAGGAACGGGTACCCGACGTCCGGCATCGACGCCGCGCCGAGCCGCAGCCGGGTGACGCGGGTGCCCAGGTGCAGCCGGAAGTCCGGCGCCGGATCGCCGCGCGCCACCAGACGCTCGGCGAGCCCGAGCGGTCGCAGGACCTCGAGGGTGCGCGGCTGCACGACGATCGCGCGGGACTCCCGGAACGGCGCGGCGCGCCGGTCGACCACCTGTACCGACACGCCGAGCGCGTCCAGTTGGGCGGCGAGCGCGAGACCGGTCGGGCCCGCGCCGACCACGAGAACGTCGACCGGCCCGGTCATGCCGGTACCCGCTGGACCGGCGCCGCCAGTTGCCACCACGATCCCCCGTCCGGCGCGGCGAGCACCCCGGCCAGGTACTCCCCTCGGGTCAGGTCCGCGACCACGTGGTACCGGACGGAACCCGGCACACAGACCACGTCCAGCAGCTCGGACAGCGTGGTGGCGTACCGGTCGGCGAGGTCCGCGCCCGCCCACTGGTACACCCCGTGGTACCCGCGAGTGACCTCGTCGGCGAGCCACAACTTGGAGCGGAACCCGGCGAACCCGGCGAACAGCGGGGTGTGCAGGACGCACTCGCGCCGGAAGACCGCGTGCGGGAACTGCGCGCGACCGATCAGGCGCAGCTGGAACCCGACGACGAGGACGGCTGGGCCGGGTACCTCGACGCCGCGGATCGTGGTTTCGCGGAACACCACCGACGTGGTCCCGTCGGCGAACCGCAGCCGCGCGGCGGTCATCCTCCTCGGTTGGGCGAGCCGCCCGGCGGCGATCAGCCGCGCGGTCTGCGCGGCGGAGCGGGCGAACGCCCGGCTGGGTGCCATCTCGACGACCGTGTCCATGTCCCCCAGGCAAACGCCGCACACCCGCGGCTGACCAGCGCCGATCGGCCCGGTCCGGTGGGGGCGCTGGTCCCCCGCGGCGCGTCGCGGCGCCGCCGAGCCGGCACAGACGGACATCACCCGGACGGACGACGCCGACCCGCGCAAGGCGACACGGACCGGCAGAGAGGTTCGTGGACAGCCCCGTGTGGGAATACCTCCGCGGGAAGGAGGAGTCCCATGTCTTCGACGCAGATCATTGTCCTCGTTCTGGTGATCATCGTGGTCGTCGGACTCGCCGTGTACGGGTTGGTCGCGGCGCGACGCCGCGCTCTGCGTCAGCGGTTCGGCCCCGAGTACGACCGGGTGGTCGCCGAACGCGACGACCGGAGTGCCGCCGAGCGGGAACTGCGCGAACGCGAGCGGCGCCACGCCGAACTCGACATCCGACCGCTGTCCGACGAGTCCCGCGCCCGGTACGCCCAGGCGTGGCAGGACGTTCAAGCCCAGTTCGTGGACGCGCCCGGTGAGGCGGTCGGCGCCGCCGACGACCTGGTGACGCGGCTGATCGCCGAGCGCGGCTACCCCACCGACAACTACGACGAACAGACCGCCCAGTTGTCCGTCGAGCACGCACGCACCCTCGGGCACTACCGCGACGCCCACGAGATCAACCTGCGCCACCAGCGCGGCGAAGCCGAGACCGAGGACCTGCGTCAGGCGCTCGTCCACTACCGCGCCCTGTTCGCCGAACTGCTCGGCGACGACCCAGTCAAGCCGTCGTACCAGCCCCGACCGGGCGCTGGCCGGTAAGGAGAACGCATGCGCTACGACACGGAACCACGCGACACACAGCCACGCGACCTGGACGGGTCGCCCGCGAACGCGGGTCCGGACAGCCCGGCGTACGCCGGGTCCCGGATCCCGTCCTTCGACGGCGGCGCCGACGAGGCGGACAGCGACCGCCCGGACCTGTCCACCGCGGGCGACGAACCGGTGGTCGGTGAGGTCACCCGACACGAGCACGACGCCAGGAAGCTCGACCGGCCGCGCGTCGAGGACACCGACGCGGGACGCGACGTCGATCCTCGCGTCGACACCGCGGGTCTCGCCGTAGACCCGCGCACGGACACCGCGGGTCTCGCCGAAGACCCGCACACGGACGACACAGGAATCGCCGAGGACAGCCGCCTGGTCGACGCGGACGACGCGGATGCCGCCGACACCCGCGCCGTGGGCACCGCCGCCGTGTCCGACGACACGGCGACCGGGACCGTCGTGGACACCCGCGCCCGGTCCGGCGACACGGCGACCCGGACCGGCGTGACGACCTCGCTGTGGCCGGACGGTGCGGCGGACAGCTACCGCAGCCGGTGGCGTGAGATCCAACTGCGGTTCGTCGACGACCCGCACGGGGCGACCGACGAAGCCGGGCACCTGGTGGGCGAGGTCATCGACGCGCTCGCCGAGACGTTCCGCGCGCGCCACGAGGGTGCGCGGGAATGGCGGACCAGTTGGGACACCGAGGCGCTGCGCACCTCGGTCCAGCGGTACCGGGACCTGATGGACCGGTTGCTCGGCATGTAGCCGCCAGCCGCTCACCACCGAATCGCGACGCTACGCCGGTGGGCCGGGACGTCGTCCCGGCCCACCGGCGTGTCCTGACCCGGTGATCAGTCGAAGAACCGCGCCAGGTGCGTCTCGTCCGGCTCCGGTACACCGTCACGCAGCGGGGTGAGGTCGGCGAACACCGTGGCGCCGTCGCAGCCGGCGTGCAACGGGTACCAGCGCAGCGGGCTGCCGAGCCGGCGGCAGATGCCCTTGATCGTCTGTACGTCGACCAGCCGCACATGGGTCGGGTCCGCCACGGCGTTCACGCAGCGCCAGTACGGCGACAGCAGGTGCAGCACCCCGTCCGGTCGCAGGACGCGGTGACAGTCGTCCACGACCGGGAGGAAGTCCGGCAGGTGTTCCAGCAGGTGTACCGCGAAGATGGTGTCGACGCAGCGGTCGGCGAACGGCAGCCGCCCGCGGGACAGGTCGGCGCGGACGTCGACACCCGCCGACGGGCGCAGGTCGACGCCGATGTTCTCCGGGTACTGCTTGGTGTCCCCGCAGCCGAGGTCGACGATCACCGGCGCGCGCCCCGCGAGGCGGACCCGGGACCAGACCGCGTACACCCCGTCCAGCCGACCCAGCAGGTCGCGGACCAGACGCAGGTCCTTCGGGTCGGCGACCTCCCCGGTCACGTGCGCCACCCCGCCACGGAACCGCGCCGCGACGGCGAGGGTGCGCAGCCGGTCGTCGTGGGCGAACAGGTCCGCCGCCGCCCGGTCGAGAAACGCGTCGACCGCCGCCAGCCGCTTCTCGGACACGCCGACGCCGCCCCCGCTGACAAACACCCGCGCCTCCGCTCGTCCGCGTTCTGCCGGTACGACGGCAGCACTGCTTCCCGAGCGGGGCGGGGCGAAACGCGGCGCGGGCACGCGAACGGGCTCCGGGTGGCACCCGGAGCCCGTTCGCCTCGAGCTTGTCGCTCAGGAGCCGGACAGCGCGGACAGGAACGCCGCTCCGTTCGGGGTACCGACACCGGTCACGTCGTCGTAGCCGGCGCGGGCGTGGATCGTCAGACCGCTGTCGTCGCTCAGCGAGCGCAGCGTGTACGAGTATCCGTTGCTGGCGTCGACGCCGTTGACGTAGTCGGAGCGCACCGCCGCCATCGCGCCCGCCGGGGGCGTCACGTCGTGGTACGCGGAGCTACCGGCGTGGCGGTAGATCAGCGGGTTGGCGAAGCCGATCACGTGGCCCGCCTTCTGCTGCGCCAGCGCCATGAACCCGGCCATCAGCGGCGAGGCGAGGCTGGTGCCGCCGATGCGGTACTCGGCGTACTTGGCAGTCCCGTCCGGGAAGGTCTGGGTCTGCCCGACCAGCATGCCGGTGGTGGGGTCGCCGAGCGCGGCGATGTCCGGTACCACCCGCATCGGGGCGCCGCCGTGGTTGGTCGCGATCGCGTCCGGTACCACACCGGCCTGGTAGCCCGGCTGGCCGAACAGCCGGCTGGTGCCGCCACCCGAGCCGTACATGTAGGTGCCGGGGTAGGCGGGCGACCACGCGCCGCTGACCAGCTTCGAGCGGCCGGTCTCCCAGCCGGTCTCGAACAGGTACTGTCCGCTGCTGCCGACACCCAGCGAGGTGCCGCCGACCGCGGTCACCCACGGGCTGGACGCCGGCCAGTCCGGGGTCGCCGACGCGGCGTTGGCGGGGTCGCCGCCGGTCTCGTCGCCGTAGTCGCCGGAGGAGAAGTAGAGGCCGATACCGGTCGCCGCGGCCTGCAGCATGATGTCGATGTACGGCTTGATGTAGCCGGTCGGCAGCGCCTCACCGGAGAAGCCGTACGAGTTGGTGACGATGGTCGCCAGCCGCTGGTCCACGACGTGGTTCAGCGCCGCGTCCATGTCGTTGTAGTTGTTCGGCGAGCCCACGTACACGATGTCCGCGCCCGGCGCCATGCCGTGCACCGCCTCGACGTCGAGGGTCTCCTCGCCGTACCAGCCCTGCGGGTCCTGCACCGGTCCACGCGCGCCACGCGCGCCGGCGACCGGCATCCGGAACGTACCGGGGGCCACGACCTGCGAGAACTGCCCGCCGTTCATGGTCGGCTGACCGTGCAGAGTGGAGTACTGGTTGACGTCGTCGAGAATGGTCGGCGACGCGTACGCGTCGATGATGGCGACCTTCTCGCCGCGCCCGTCGTTACCGGCCTTGATCGCCGACGCCACGCCGTAGGCGCTCTGCAGCTGACCGGGGGTGTACCCGCACGGGGCGTACGGGGCGGGGGAACCGTTGAGGCCCGGCAGGGTGGTGCCGTCCGGGGTGCCGGTGGTGGCGGTGGTCTTCTGGCCCCAGTACGACGAGCAGGGCTGGGCGTTGAGGAAGACCGGCGACGGCGGCGCGTGGCTGATCAGGGCGGCGGAGTCGTCCAGACCGACGACCGCGTCCACCATGCTCAGATCGGCGGGCACGGACAGCGCCGACTCGGGGGCGTGCAGGGTCAGTCCGTCCTTGGTGTACAGGCCGATCTTCGCGCCGAACGCCTTCTCAGCCTGCTCGACCGTGCCCTCGGCGGCGACGTAGTGCCCGTTCTGCGGCGTGTAGTCGACGGTGAAGCCGGCGTCGCGCAGCCACTTCTGTACCGCCGTGACGTCCGACTGCTTCGGGGCGAACTGGGCGCGGAACTGTTCCGGGGTGAGGAACTGTCCATAGCTGGACGATCCCGGCGTGGACACGTCGGTCGCCAGCTTCTGGGCCGCCGCCTCGTCCCGCCAGCCCAGGTATACCCGGAAGCCGACGTGGTCGGTCGACAGGGCGTCGCTCTGCAGCGACGCGGCCTTCGCCCAACTCGGCACGCTGCCGGAAAGTTCGTGCCGGGCGGACGCGCCGGCGACGCCGTTCACCGCGAACGCGGCGACGGCGCCGAGCGCGACCACCCCGGCGATGATCGGTACGGGTTTGCGCATGAGCACCTCATCGGATCTGGCTGCGGCCGACCTGAACGGCGCGCACGCAGATCACGGTCGGTCGGTGAGCAGAAAGCTCGCGACGATGGTTATACCTGGCAACGGCGACGCTCGGCGCCCTCGCCCGACGGCGATTGGCTGCAAACGAGGGTGCCGGCAAGGGTTACGAGGGCCTTAGCCAGCGCGAACGTCGACCGACCGGGCACCACACGGTCGACCCGAGGGGCGGCGGTTCAGGCGGGCGGGGCGAGCGGCAGGTCGTCCGAGCGCCAGGCGGTACCGTCGTCCGCGACCACGGCGACCCGGTACCCGACGAGGTCGGCGAGCCAGGTCAGCCCGGCGCGTCCCATCGCGACACCGGCGGTGGCGTAGGCGTCGGCGCGGCCCAGGTCGGTACCGACCACGGTCACCGAACACAGCCCGGCGGCGGCGGTGCCCCGGTGCGGGTCGACCACGTGGTGACCGCGCTCGTACGTGCCGGACGTGGCGACCGCCAGGTCGGTGCCTTCCAGCACCCAGCACACCCGATCCGCCTGCCGGGGGTGGCGTACCCCGATCCGCCACGGCTGCCCCGGCGCCTGGTGCCCGCGTACCCGCACGTCACCGCCGGCGTTCAGGCAGTGGTTCGGGCAACCGGCGGCGAGCAGCCGGTCCGACGCGACCTGGACCGCCCAGCCCTTCACGAATCCCGACGGGTCCAGCGCGCCGGTCGCGTACACGTCGAAGTAGCCCTCGGTGTCGCGCCACAGGTCGGCGCAGGCGTCCAGGACCAGCCGCAGGTCCGCGGAGCAGTCGGCGAGCGACGTCTCGCCGCGCGCCAGCCGGTTGACCTCGCTGTCGTGCCGGAACGTGCTGAACCGCCGATCCACCTCGTGCAGCCAGGCGAACACCTGGGCGGCGAGCCGGTCCAGGGTGTGCGCCGGCAGCGGGTCGGACAGGTGCAGGCTGACCGGCATGCCCATGACCTGCTCCACGCGGCGCAGCCCGGGCAGCCTGGTCACGCTAGGCATGCGCGGCGTCCAGCGCCGACTGCAGCGACGTCTTGTACGCGGTGCTGGTGTAGGTGGCGCCGGAAACG
Source organism: Micromonosporaceae bacterium (assembly GCA_036378155.1). Taxonomy (GTDB): domain Bacteria; phylum Actinomycetota; class Actinomycetes; order Mycobacteriales; family Micromonosporaceae; genus DASUXA01. The sequence goes on from DASUXA010000040.1 coordinate 30,152, forward strand.
GTGGCGATGGCGGCGCTCTGCGCGGCGAGCGCCTCCTGGCGCAGCTTCGGAACGGCGTTCGCGTTGATCTTGGCGGAGGTCTCGGGTGACGTCGGATAGGTGGCGCTCACGTCGGTGACCCGGCCGCCGGAGACGGTGATGGTGACCTTGACCGTGCCGTACTTCTCGGTCACCGCCCGCCCGGCGAACGTGCCGTTCGTCAACCCGGTCGTCTTCGTCGGCGGGTTGGCCGACGTGCCGGTACGACTCGGGCGGGCGGAGGCCGATCCGCCGTGGGCGGCGGGCGGCGTCGGACCGCGCGAGGCGGAGCCGGTGGGCGTGGCGGTCGGATCGCCCGCCGCCCCGACGTCGCCGGTCGCGGCCGCCGCCTGCGGTGCCGTCAGCGGGTTGGTGCCCAGCTTCGCCCCGACGAGCAGGCTGGTGCCGGCGACGGTACCGAGAACAGCGAAGACGGCGCGACGCACCGGATACCTCCAGGCTCAGAATTCGAACGGGTCGAGGTGGATCTGCTTGCGGGGCACGCGCAGCCGACGCAGCGTCTTGACCGAGGCGGCGATCAGCCCCTGCGGCCCGCACAGGTACACGTCGCGCCGGGTGACGTCCGGTACCAGCTGGCGCATGCCCTTCGGGGTGAACACGTGCTTCGGCCACGGGTCGTCCCGCGATCCGAGCACGTACCAGACGTACGCCTCCTTCTCGTACGCCAGCCAGTCCAACTCGGCGCGGAACACCAGTTCCTGCTCGCTCGCGGCGCGGTAGATCACCACCGCGCCCGGCGGTACCTCCTCCAGCAACGCACGGATCGGCGCGATCCCGCTCCCGGCGGCGATCAGCAGGGTGCGGTTGCGCCTGCGGCGGTCGGCGGTGAACACCCCGGACGGGCCCTCGGCGAACACCCGCACGCCCGGACGCAGCCGTCGCAGGTCGTCGGTGTGGTCGCCGACCACCTTGACGGTCAGGCGCAGCCACGATCCGTTGGGCGCGGCGGACAGCGAGAACGGGTGCGCCTGCCACCAGCAGCCACGGGTCAGGAAGCGCCACCGGAAGTACTGCCCGGCACGTACCCGCAGGCCGTCGAGCCGGCGTCCGGTGATGTAGATCGAGATCATGTCGTTGCCTTCCGGCACGACCTCCGCGACCCGCAGCAGGTGGCGCAGGTTGAGCGCCAGCGGCGCGAGGACCCGACCCCACACCAGGCACGCCACGACCAGCAGGTACAACGCCGTCCAGTACCACCGGCCGAAGCCCGGCCGGAACAGTTCCTGACCGGTGGCGAACTGGTGCCCGTACCCGAGCAGCAGTACCAGGTAGCTGGACAGGTGGATGTAGTACCAGCCCTCGTACGGCAGCAGGCGGCGGATCGCGCGTACCGCGGTGACCGCCACCGCGACCAGGATCCCGGTCGCCACGAACGCGCTGATCATGTCCTCGTACGTGGTGAGCATCGTCCACGTCTCGCGGGCGATCGAGACCCGCTCGCTGTCGGCGTACCCGACGATGACGAGCGCGACGTGCGCCAGGACCGCCAGGAACAGGAATCCGCCCAGTTCGCGGTGCCACATCAGCAGGTCGTGGGCGCCGATCCAGCGTTCGAGCCAGCCCACCCGGCTCATCAGCAGGACTTGGACGACCAGTACGAACCCGCCGATCAGCCCGGTGATGCGACCGGCCGCGGTGAGCACGTCGCCGAGGGTGTTCAGCGAGTGCGCCGGCGTGTCCAGCCACCACACTTCGAGGCTGGCGGCGAGGGCGAACCAGAAGAAGACGGTGATGAAGGTCCGTCCGCCGGCGCCGTCGCGGGCGCCCGCCGCAACCGGGGGGCGGATCGACGACGTGGCGACCGGCGGAGTCGCCCACTGGCTGCCCGGCTGTGCCGTGGCCTGCGCCGCGGTGGAGTCCACCGCCGGCTCGCCCACCCAGGGCGCCGGGACCGGCTCGACCCAGGGCGCCGGGACCGGCTCGCCGGCCCAGCCGACTGTCGCGCTCTCGCCGACCGGCGGTGCCGGTGTCGAGACCGCCGGTTCGGCGACCGCCGCCGTCGCCCACGGTTCGCCTACCCACGGCTCGTCCGGTGAGCGCACCACCGGCGACGCGTACCCGTATCCATCCATCGGGTTAGGTGGTACCAGCGGAACGGCCAGTTGCGCCAGTGCCGCGGGGCAGTCTGAAGGGACTTTTGACGTGGCAATGGACACGCGCGCCGAATACGTTCGCGCAGCGCTGTCAGATGATTGCCGTGCGCATTGGAGTCACCCTCCAATTACCGTGCGCCACATCGAGATCCGACCCCGGCGGAAATGGCGCCGCACCGCCGACCGTCGCGGGCATTGTCCGGTACGTACCACCGATTCCGCACGACACAGCGGAAATGACCGAAACGTCGTGCGCAACTTACCCGCGCGCTCCGGTCGGCGAGCCGTCGGGCCCGTGCCACAATTCGCCATCAGCGAAAACGACGGGATGTCGGTCGCCGTGACCACGGCGCGCGTCGATAGCCGATGATACGATCACAGACGTGGCAGCAGATAGAAATCAATTGATTTCTGACGACGTTGTCCGATCCTCACTTCCGTTGTCGACCGCGGTCGCCGTGTGGCCCGGATTCGCGTTGCGCAAGGCGTCACAGCGCTTCGCCGCGATGGCTGAGGAGATGCTCGGACCGTCCGGACTGACCCTGCGCCACTTCGGCGTGCTGTGCTCGGTGCACGCCGAACCCGGACAGAACCAGCGGGTCATCGGCGAGCGGCTGCGCATCGACCGCAGCAGCGTGGTCACCATCCTCGACGATCTGGAGCGCGCCGGCCTGCTCCAACGCCGCCGGGCGGACCGGCGCACCTTCGCCCTGCACCTGACCGACGCCGGCGCGGAACGCCTGTCCGAACTCGAGGCGATCATGGCGCGCCTGCACGCCGAGTTCCTCGCCCCGCTGTCCCCCGCCGAACAGACCGTTCTCCGCGAACTGCTGATCAGGCTCGCCGAGGGTCGCGCCTGACCGCCGCGCCCGCTACTCGGTGTGCGGCGCGCCGCCGCTTGCTGTGCCGGGTCCCACCCACACCGTCTTGAGGTTGCAGAACTCGCGGATGCCGTGCGCGGACAGTTCCCGTCCGTACCCGGAGTTCTTCACCCCGCCGAACGGCAGCGACGGGTACGACGTGGTCATCCCGTTCACGAACACCATGCCGGCGTCCAGATCGTCGACGAAGCGGCGCTGCTCGTCCGGATCGGTGGTCCAGGCGTTGGAGCCGAGTCCGAAGTCGCAGTCGTTGGCGATCGCGATCGCCTCGTCGTACGACGACACCCGGTACAGCCCGGCGACCGGCCCGAACACCTCCTCGTGCCACATGCGCATGTCCGGAGTCAGGTCCGCGACCACCGTCGGCGGGTACCACCAGCCCGCCCGGTCCGGCACCCGTCCCCCGCACAGCACCCGGGCGCCCTTGGCGACCGCGTCGGCGACCTGCTCGTGTACCCCGTCGCGACCGGATTCCAAGGCGAGCGGCCCGACGTCGGTACCGTCGGCGGTCGGGTCACCGACCGACAGCCGCGACATCCTCGCCACGAACGCCTCGGCGAACGCGTCGTACACGTCGGCGTGCACGATGAACCGCTTCGCGGCGATACACGACTGACCGTTGTTCTGGCAGCGCGCCACGGTCGCCACGTCCGCCGCCGCCTCGACGTCCGCCGACGGCATCACCACGAACGGGTCGCTGCCGCCCAGTTCCAGGACGGTCTTCTTCAACTCCCGTCCGGCGATCGCCGCCACCGCGCGACCCGCCTGCTCGCTGCCGGTCAGCGTCGCGGCCCGTACCCGGCGGTCGGTGAGCACCCGCTCGACCTTGTCCGAACCGATCAGCAGGGTCTGGAACGCGCCGGACGGGAAGCCCACGCGGCGGAACAGGTCCTCCAGGTACAGCGCCGTCTGCGGCACGTTCGACGCGTGCTTGAGCAGCCCCACGTTGCCCGCCATCAGAGCGGGCGCGGCGAACCGCATCGCCTGCCAGAGCGGGAAGTTCCACGGCATGACCGCGAGCACCGGACCGAGCGGCTGGTACCGGGCGTAGGCGCGGACCGCGCCCACGGCGCCCGCGTCGGACGGTTCGTCGGCCAGGAACGACTCGGCGTGCTCGGCGTAGTACCGGCAGGCGTTGGCGCACTTGCTCACCTCCGCCTTCGCCGACGCCAACGTCTTGCCCATCTCCGTGGTCATCAGCGCGGCCAGGTCGTCACGGTCGCCGTCGAGGAGGTCCGCGGCGCGGCGCATCCACTCGCCGCGCTGGGCGAACGAGGTGTCGCGCAGCGCCCGGAACCCGTCGACCGCTCGGCTGATGCAGGCGTCGACCTGCTCGTCCGGCATCGCGTCGAAGGTCTTGACCACCTGCCCGGTCGCCGGGTTGGTCGTCGTGATCGCCATCGTGCCCTCCGTCCTGCCGCGCTCGCGCCGACGCCGTCGAGGTTATGCGAGATCCATCCACGGCTACCCGGGCGGGCGGGCGGACAAACCGGCGCTGGTGGCAGGCTGTGCGGGTGAGACGCGCCCGCACCCGCCGGCTCGTGACGACCGTTGCGCTGCTCGCCGCGTCGGCGCTGGTCGCGTCGTGTACCGGGGGACCGTCGCCACCCGCCCCGATCGGCGCCGGCACGCCGTCGCCGGATGCGACCGGGCCGGGCGGCGCCCGACCGGTACCGCGCGCCGAGCACGTCGTGGTCGTGGTCCTCGAGAACCGCGCCGCGACCCAGGTCATCGGCGATCCACAGGCGCCGTGGCTGAACGGGCTCGCCGCCCGCGGTGCCCTGTTCACCGACGCGCACGCGGTGACCCATCCCAGCCAGCCGAACTACCTGGCGCTGTTCTCCGGCGACACACACGGCGTCATCGACGACCACTGCCCGGTGTCGCTGTCCGGACCGACGCTCGCCGGGCAGCTACGCACGGCGGGGGGCTCGTTCGTCGGGTACTCCGAGGGGCTGCCCGAGCCCGGCTACACCGGCTGCTCCGCCGGGCGGTACGCCCGCAAGCACGCCCCGTGGGTCGACTTTCCGGACCTCGGCAGCGCCGTCGACCAGCCGCTGACCGCGCTGCCCCGCGACTTCGCGGCGCTGCCCACGGTCGCGTTCGTGATCCCGGACCTGTGCCACGACATGCACGACTGCTCCGTGGCGACGGGCGACGCGTGGCTGCGCGACCACCTCGACGGGTACCTGACCTGGGCGGCGAGCCACCGGTCGGTGCTGGTCGTGACGTTCGACGAGGACGACAGGGACCACGGCAACCACATCGCGACGATCGTGGCGGGCGCGCGCGTGGTCCCCGGCAGGTACGGCGACCCGGTGGACCACTACCGGCTGCTGCGCACCGTCGAGGCGCTGTGCGGGCTGGGCGGTATCGGCGAGGCGACGCGACGAACGCCGGTGACCGACATCTGGATCGGCTGAGCGCGGCGGCGAGCCGCGCGGATCTGCCGCGCCAGCTGCCCCGCCGCGGCGAGCAGCGCGCCGACGAGGACGCCGACCAGGTGCTCACGCTGGGTGGCGCCGTGCAGCGTGGCGCTCTCGACGACCTGGTACCCGACCAGTACCAGCGCGAGCCAGGTGACCCGGCGGCTGACCGCCAGGTACGCCAGCAGCGCCAGCACCGCCGCCGACGGCCCCGCGTCCGGATAGTGCAGGTACCACCGGCTGAGCCCGACCGGCGTGCCCAACCAGATCCACAGCCGTACCGACAGCGTGGCCGCGGCGTGCCCGGCGAAGCTGACCAGCACGGTACGTCGCGTGCCGAGTGCCGCCTGCGCGGCGGCGAACACCACGCCGACCTGGAGTACCGCGAACCAGAACGGCAGCAGGCTGGCGGGGGCGAAGATCGACAGCGGGAGCCTGGCGAGCAGTACCGGCAGCGGCAGGTAGTCCTCGACGACCGCGATGTGCCGGACCACGACCTCCCCGGACCGGGTGCGCGCCAGCAGGGCGAACAGCACCACGAGCGCCGCCCCGGCAGCCCCCAGCCACAGCTGCGACCAGCGACGCCGTCGCAGCGCCCGACCGAACGGACCCAGCAGGCGGTCCACCTGGGCGGTCAACGCGACGCCGACGGCGCGACCCCCCGGGCCGCGTACTGCCGTCGGCGACCGTGCTGCCATGCCGCCCGCCTTCTGATCACGATCCGTTACCGACCATTGTTGCCCAGTCAGCGCGCCGCGGAGGTGAGATGCTCAGGGAAACGCCGGGTGCCGGCGGCTGGCGAGAGGGGGCGGCGTGCGGGTCGGGCTGTTTCTGACGTGCTTCAACGACACGCTGTTCCCGCAGGTGGGCCGGGCCACGGCGACGGTACTGGAGCGGCTGGGGGTGAGCGTCGACTTCCCGGTCGCGCAGACCTGCTGCGGGCAGATGCACTTCAATTCCGGGTACCGGGCGGAATGCGTACCCATGGTCGACCGGTTCACCCGCGCCTTCGAGTCGTACGACGCGATCGTCACCCCGTCCGCCTCGTGCGCGGCGATGGTGCGCCACTACCACCCGACCGTGGCCGGTATCGCCGGCGGCGACCTGCCGGCGCGCGTGGAGCACACGCTGCCCCGGGTGTACGAGTTGACCGAGTTCCTCACCGACGTGCTCGGCGTGACCGACGTCGGCGCGTCGTTCCCGTACCCGGTCGCGTTCCACCCGACCTGCCACTCGCTGCGCCTGCTGCACGTCGGCGACCGCCCCCAGCGGCTGCTGCGCGAGGTGCGCGGGCTGACCCTGGTCGACCTGCCGCGCGCCCGGTCGTGCTGCGGATTCGGCGGTACGTTCGCGGTGAAGAACCCGGACACCTCGGTGGCGATGGGCGACGACAAGGTCCGCGACGTGCTGTCCACCGACGCCCCGGTGCTCACCGCCGTGGACACGTCGTGCCTGATGCACATCGGCGGGCGGCTGTCCCGGCTCGGCGCGAAGGTACGGGTGATGCACCTCGCCGAGATCCTGACGCACACCGACGGGAGGTCGTCATGAGTGTCGAGGCGCCGCGCCGGGCGGGCGGCACAGCGACCGGTACCGGCCGCGCCACGCCGACGTTCCTCGGCATGCCGCCGTTCCCCGAGGCGGCCCGCGTCGCGCTCGCGGACCGGCAACTGCGTGCCAACCTCGGCCGCGCCACCACGACCATCCGGGCGAAACGCGCCCGGGTGGTCGCCGAACGCGACGACTGGGAGGCACTGCGGCGCGCCGGTGAGGCGATCAAGGACGACGTGCTCACCCGGCTGCCGGAGTACCTCGAACAACTCGAAGCGGCGGTGACCGCGGCAGGTGGGATCGTGCACTGGGCGCGCGACGCCGCCGAGGCGAACCGGATCGTCACCGGCATCGCCCGTACCCACGAGATCGACGAGGTCGTCAAGGTCAAATCGATGGCGACCCAGGAGATCGAACTCAACGAGGCGCTCGCCGAGGCCGGTATCGACGTGTGGGAGACCGACCTGGCGGAGTTGATCGTCCAACTCGGCCACGACCTGCCGTCGCACATCCTGGTACCGGCGATCCACCGCAACCGCGCCGAGATCCGCGACATCTTCGCCGCCGAGATGGGCCTGGTCGGACGTCCCGCCCCGGACAACCTGTCCGACACCCCGACGGACCTCGCGGAGGCGGCCCGACTGCACCTGCGCGAGAAGTTCCTGCGCGCCCGGATGGCGATCTCCGGCGGCAACTTCGCGGTCGCCGACACCGGCACGATCGTGGTCCTGGAATCCGAGGGCAACGGGCGGATGTGCCTGACCCTGCCGGACGTCCTGGTCACCGTGCTGGGCATCGAGAAACTCGTACCGACCTGGGCGGATCTCGAGGTGTTCCTGCAGCTGCTGCCCCGCTCGTCGACCGCGGAGCGGATGAACCCGTACACCTCGACCTGGACCGGCGTGACGCCCGGCGACGGACCGCAGGAGTTCCACCTGGTACTGCTGGACAACGGCCGCAGCGACACCCTGGCGGACCCGGTGGGGCGGCAGGCGTTGCGGTGCATCCGCTGCTCGGCGTGCCTGAACGTGTGTCCGGTGTACGAGCGGACCGGCGGGCGGGCGTACGGGTCGGTGTACCCGGGACCGATCGGCGCGATCCTCACCCCGCAACTGCGCGGCATCAACCAGCACCCGGTCGACGAGCAGACCTCGTCGCTGCCGTACGCGTCGTCGCTGTGCGGGGCGTGTTTCGAGGTGTGCCCGGTCCGCATCGACATCCCCCGCGTCCTGGTCGAACTGCGCGCGAAAGTGGTGGACCACAAGCGGGCGACCCACCGGGTGCCGACGCCGGAGCAGGCGGTCATGGCCGCCGCCGCCTGGACGTTCGACGACCCGCGCCGGCTGTCGCTGGCGCAGAAGGCGGGCGGCTGGGCGGGGCGGCTGGTCGGGCGGGGTGGACGGCTGCGCCGCCTGCCCGGGCCCGGCTGGATCTCCGCCTGGTTCGGCGCGCGGGACCTCGTCGCCCCGCCGACCGAGTCGTTCCGCGCCTGGTGGCGCTCGCGTACCCGGCGGAGCGGATCATGAGCGCCCGCGAGGAGGTGTTGGCGCGGGTGCGCGCCGCGCTCGCCGACCGGCCCGTCCCGCCGGCGGTACCGCGCGAGTACCGACGCTCCGCCGCACCCGGCGACGCGGACGTCGTCGACCTGTTCGTGGAGCGGGCCGCCGACTATCGGGCGACGGTGACCAGGGTGAGTCCGGACGGCGTGTCCGACGCGGTCGCCGCTGCGCTGGCCGGACGCGGGGCGCGCCGGGTGGCGGTACCGGACGGGGTACCGGCGGACTGGATCGCCGGTGCGGACGTCGACGCGGTCCGCGACCAGCCGCCGTTGACCGTCGCCGAACTGGACCGGTTGGACGGCGTCGTCACCGGCTGCGCCGTCGCGATCGCCGAACCGGGAACGATCGTGCTCGACGGCGGGTCGGGTCAGGGACGGCGGGCGTTGACGCTGCTGCCGGACTACCACCTGTGCGTGGTGCGGGTCGACCAGATCGTGGCGACGGTACCGGAGGCGCTCGGTCGGCTCGACCCGCGCCGTCCGCAGACCTGGATCAGCGGGCCGTCGGCGACCAGCGACATCGAACTCGACCGGGTCGAGGGCGTACACGGCCCGCGCACGCTGCACATCCTCGTCGTCGGCTGACCGCGGCGCGTCGTCGGCTGACCGCGGCGCGCCGACGCGGGTCCGACGGAGCCGGATCGAGGTGTACCGGCTCAGCGGTACAACGCTGGTGATGTGGCTACATCACCAGCGTTGTACACCGTGAGGGGCACGTGCCGACTCACGCCACGTGCCGACTCACGCCACGTCGACCACATCCAGGTGTCGTGAGCCAACGGCTCACGACACGTTGACCGCGGTGTCGTCGATGACGAACGAGGTCTGCAGCATCGAGTCCTCGGTACCGGTGAACTTCAGGGTCACCGTCTGCCCGGCGTACGAGGCGAGGCTGAACGACTTCTGGGTGTACCCGGAGTTGTGGTTGAGGTTGGAGTAGGTCGCCAGGGTCGCCAGCACCGAGCCGCTGGAGTTGAGCACCTGCACCTTCAGCGTGTCGTACGCGCTGGACGTGGTGGTCTCCGCCGTGTCGATGTGCAGGTAGAAGCTGAACGTGTACGTGGTGCACCCGGACGGCAAGCTCACCGCCTGCGACAGCGTGTCGGTGTGGCTGCTGCCGTACCCGTCGAGCCACGCGTACCACGACCCGGAGTGCGGCGATTCGCCCGACGAACTGGTGATCACACCACTGCTCGCGGACCAGACGGTGTTGCCCGACTCGAAGCCGGGGTTGCCGAGCTTCTGCCCCGACCCGGAACAGCCGCCGCCGCCCGACCCGAACTGGACGTCGAGGACGGCGTGCAGTTCGATGCCGTTCGGCGCGACGCCGGTCTGACCGTGCTGGAAGTCGAAGAACCCGACGCCGGTCACGGTGACCGGGACGTTCGCCGTCTGGAAACTGCCCGTCGGGGTGTACTTCGCGTCGAACTCGCCGCGCGCCGTCCTGATCCCGCTCAGCAGTGGACTGCCGGCGCCGACGCACGACGGGTCCGGGATCTCCGCGATCATGGTGCGCCCGGAGCTGTCCTTGAGCACCAGGTGGTAGTCCGAGTCGGACTCCAGCTTGTACTCGGTCAAGGTGACCTGGAGCCGGAAGACGGTGGTCTCGGTCGGCTTGATCCGGTTGTTGTCCGGCAGCGAACTCGGCGTGGGCAGCCCGGTCAGGTACGAGATCGTGGTCGAGGTGACCGACGACAGGTTGATCAGACCGGCGTCGGCGTCGGTGCCGGTCTTCACCGACCACCGCTCCACCCCGCAACTGCCGGTGGTGGAGTACGGGTTGAAGGTGACCGCTTCGGTCTCCTCCTCGTCCGGCTGCGCGCCGTGGCGCATCGCCGCGCCGACCGCGGTGGCGCTGGCTACCACCGCCAGGAACGCGGCGACCAGGATGGTGGCGAGGTTGAAGAAGCGTCTGTGCCGCATCGGGCCTCCAGAAGCTCGGGCCGCCGGATTCAGGGGTAGGTCGGCGGCGCGGGACGCCGATGCGACGCACACGACCGCGTCGCGGAGCCGCCGCCGCGCACATTAATAGCCATCTGTCGATTTGGACAGTGCGCTCTTGACAACGTCGCGGCACCGGGGTCGGTCGGGCCGCGCGCGTGCCGTTCACGCGCCGTCGGCGCGGATCCGGCATATGTTTGCCGCCATGGCACGAACCCGGCTCTACCGCAGCGGTGTGCTGGAGGCAGAGAACTTCCCGCTCGCCGAGGTATCCGACCACGTCGCCGACCCGGCCGCCACGGTCTGGATCGACGTCTGTTCACCTGATCAGCGTGAGCTGACCGAGATCAGCGCGGAACTCGGTCTGCACGAACTCGCGGTCGAGGACGCTCTCGCCCCGCATGAACGACCCAAGCTGGACCGGTACGACAGCCACCTGTTCCTGACCGCCTACGCGGTGCGTCTCGACGCGACGACCGGGGCGCTCGCGATCTGCGAGGTCGCCGCGTTCGTGACCCGCAACGCGCTGGTCACGGTACGCAGGACCGACGCGTTCGACATCGACGCCGTGGTGGCGCGCTGGGACGCGTCACGCGACCTGGCCAAGTTCGGGGTGGCGTTCCTGCTGCACGGGCTGCTCGACCACGTGGTCGACACCCACTTCGACGCGGTCCAGGCGTTGGACCAGGAGATGGAGGCGCTGGAGGACGGGCTGTTCGTCGACCGGCCGCAGGAGCGCGAGACCCAGCGGCGCACCTTCGCGCTGCGCAAGAGCCTGGTGACCCTGCGCCGGGTGGTCCTGCCGATGCGCGAGGTGGTCAACGCGCTGCTGCGCCGCGACCTGCGCGTCGTCGACCCCGACATGCAGCCGTACTTCCAGGACGTGTACGACCACGTGCTGCGCGCCACCGAGTGGACCGAGTCGCTGCGCGACCTGGTCACCACCATTCTGGAGACGCATCTGACGGTACGCGGCAACCGACTCAACGTGATCATGAAGCAGGTCACGAGTTGGGCGGCGATCATCGCGGTACCGACCGCGATCACCGGCTTCTACGGGCAGAACGTGCCGTACCCCGGGTACGGGCACGCGGTCGGGTTCTGGACGTCGACCGCGGTCATCATCGGACTGTCCGGGCTGCTGTACCTGATCTTCAAACGCAAGGAGTGGCTGTGACCGCGGGTGCGCCGGTCAGCGCGCGCCGCGCCCGCCGCCGATCGAGAACCGCACGACGGTACCGCCGTCGCCGGAACTGATCGACAGGGCGTCGCACGCGTGGCGGGCGAGCCACAACCCCATGCCGCCGTCCGCGCCGGGCGACGGCGGCAGGTACCCGGCGAGCGGGTCGATCGACGCGCGACCGGCGTCGCTCACCTCGCCCACCACCCGGTCGTCGACGAACCACAACGCGACGCGTGCCGGAACCGTGCCGTGGCGCAGGCAGTTCGTCGCCAGTTCGGTCACGGTGAGCGCCAGGTCGTCGACCTGCCGAGCCGGCAGCACCCGGGTCGCTTCGGCGACCGCGCGCACCCGGTCGCGCAGCGCGGCGAGATCGCCCGTCACCGGTACCGTCAGCGTCGGCTCGCCGCTCGTCGGCGGCACCGGATCGGCGATCTCGTCCAGCAGCGCCGCCGGGTCGAGGTAGGCGCCGCTGGCACGGTGCTGCCCGTCCCACACCGTCGGGTGGGTGCGCAGCGCGTCGCCCAGCACCGTCGGGGGCAGCTGCCGGGTGGAGTAGGGGCAGACGATCCAGGCGGGGGCGTGCGCGAACACGCGGTTCAGCGCCGACTCGTATCGGGTCCAGGTGGCGTGCTCGTCCGGCTCGCCGAACACCACTTCGCCGACCACCCGCGTGTACCGGACGCCCCGCGCGGCGAACTCGTCCAGTTGCCGCTGCCAGCCGGCGACGGTCCGGGCGGGGCGCGTGTACCAGTCGGCGTTGTCGACGAACACGACCCGGTCGGCGTCGTCGCCCAACTCGTCGCGCAGCAGCTCGATGTGCGCCTTGGTGGTCGCCGCCACCGCGCCGTGCCCGTCGGCGAGCGCGCCGCGCAGGAACGGTGCGGTGAGAGCGACGAACCGCTCGTCCGAGTCGTAGAAGACCGCGTCGTGGCAGAAACTATCGCCTTCGGTCACCGTCATCAATCGATCACCCGCCCCCGTACCCCCCGCAAGGGGCTGCCACGCTGTGCGCAGCGCTCACCAGGTCCCCTTCCGTCGGACGACATCACCGTAACCCGGCGCGCCGACCCCCGCCGGGCGCAGCCGGGGCGCACGGCATCGCCTGCGGCGAACGCGAGGATCAGTCTGCCGCGTCCCCCGATGACTCGGCTGCTCACGGATGGTGTACCCGGTCACATGGCGCGGCCGGCGAGGGATGCTGGGGCGGTGAGCGCCGCCGACGAGACACGAGCGGGGACCGGTGTCGGACCGGACGGGTCCGAGGGGCCCTCCGCCGGCGAGGGCGGGTCCGAGGCGTCCCCCGCCCGCGAGGGCGGGTCCGCTCGGGTCGCCGGGCTCGTGCTGGCGGCGGGGGCGGGTCGCCGGTACGGGCGCCCCAAGGCGCTCGTCGAGATCGACGGCCGTCCACTCGTGGCGCGCGCCGTGGACACCCTGGTCGCGGCCGGCTGCGATCCGGTGGCGGTGGTCGTCGGCGCCGCGTCCGAGAAGGTACGCGCCCTGCTCGCCGGGTTGCCGGCGGTCGCCGTCGACAACCCGGAGTGGGGCACCGGCATGGCGTCCTCGCTGCGCGCGGGTCTGCGCGCCCTCGCCGGTACCGACGCCGTCGCCGTGGTCGTGCTGCTGGTCGACATGCCGGGCATCACCGCCGCCGCGGTGCGCCGGCTGACCGGGTACGCCCGGTCGGACGTGCTGGCGACCGCGAGGTACGGCCGGCGGCGCGGGCACCCGGTCCTGCTCGGGCGCGCCCACTGGGACGCAGTCGCCGCGTGCGCGACCGGTGACGCCGGGGCGCGGGGGTACCTGGCCCGGCATGCCGACCGCGTGGTCGGCGTCGAGTGCGGCGACGTCGCCGACCCGACCGACCTCGACGTACCGAGCGGCGCGCCGGCTGAGCGGCGGAGGTAGCCGACCGTGGTCGCACCGCCTCGCGGTACCCCCGCAATCGTGGCAGTTATCAGGAGAAACGCGGCATAGTGGGCGGGTGGACAGCCCCGCGTCGCCGCAGTCGCCCGCGCAGTTGGCGCACGCCCTGGAACGCGCCGGCTACCTCGCCGACGAGGGCCTCGCCACCGCCGGGTACCTGGCGCTGCGGCTCGGCCGACCGCTGTTCCTCGAAGGGGACGCGGGCGTCGGCAAGACCGCGTTCGCGCAGGCGCTGGCGACCGCGACCGGATACCCGTACGTCCGGCTGCAGTGCTACGAGGGGCTGGACGCCTCGCAGGCGCTGTACGACTGGGACTTCACCCGCCAGATCCTGCACCTGCGCACCGTCGAGGCGACCGCGGTCGCCAGCGGCGACTCCCCCGACGCGCAGGCTCTCGAGGCGAGCCTGTACGACCGGCGGTTCCTGGTCGCCCGCCCCCTGCTGCGCGCCCTGGAACTGAGCCCCTGCGTCCTGCTGGTCGACGAGATCGACCGCGCCGACGACGAGTTCGAGGCGTTCCTGCTGGAGGTGTTGTCCGAGTCCGCGATCACCATCCCGGAACTGGGTCGGGTGGTCGCCGAAACGCCCCCGCTGACGGTGCTCACCAGCAACCGCACCCGCGAGGTCCACGACGCGTTGAAGCGGCGCTGCCTGTACCACTGGGTCGAGCACCCCGGTTTCGACCGCGAGGTCGCGATCCTGCGTACCCGGCTGCCGCAGCTCACCGAGAAGCTGGCCGAACAGGTCGCGCACGCCACCGGTCGGATGCGGCAACTGGACCTGGTCAAGCCGCCCGGCGTGGCGGAGTCGCTGGACTGGGCAAGCGCGCTGGTCGCGCTGGGCGCCTCCACCCTCGACCCGGACGTCACCGCCGCGACGCTCGGGGCGGTGCTGAAGTACCGGGAGGACGCCGAGCGGGTACGCGGCGCGGGTCTCGCCGAGTTGCTGGTGGGCTGACATGGACGACGCTCAGGTCACCCGAGCCCTGCTGACCTTCGCCCGTACCCTGCGCGAGGCGGGCGTGGACGCCACGCCGGAGCGGGTCCAGGCCATGTTCGCCGCCGCCGGGTCGCTCGGCGCCCACCGCCCCGACGGGGTGTACTGGGCGGGTCGGCTGACGCTGTGCGCGGAACCGGAGGACCTGCCGGTGTACGACGCGGCGTTCGCCGCCTGCTTCGGCGACCGGGTCGCGCATCGCCCCACCGCGCCGACCCGACCCGCCGCGACCCGGCTGACCACCGTGTTCACCACGGACGGCGGTACCGCCGCCGGACCGCGGGACCGGTCGCCCGCCGTCGTCCAAGCGACCGCCAGCGACACCGAACTGCTGCGCCACCGCGACGTCGCCGCGCTGTCCCCGGTCGAGCGCGCGGAACTGCGCCGGTTGCTGGCGCTGCTCGCCCCGGCGACCGCCCCTAGGCTCACCCGGCGGTACCGCCCGGCGCCGCGCGGCGACGTGGACCCGGCTCGGACGGTACGGCGGATGCTGCGGCACGTCGGCGAGCCGGCGCGCCCGGTGTACCGGCGGCACCGCGCCCGACCCCGGCGGCTGGTGCTGCTGCTGGACGTGTCCGGGTCGATGGCGCTGTACGCCGACGCGCTGCTGCGCTTCGCGCACGCCGCGGTGCGCCGCCGACCGGCGTCCACCGAGGTGTTCACGATCGGTACCCGGATCACCCGGATCACCCGCCCGCTGCGGCACCGCGACCCGGACGCCGCGCTGCGCGACGCCGGTCGCGCCATCCCGGACTGGCAGGGCGGCACCCGGCTGGGCGAGGCACTCAAGGCGTTCCTGGACCGGTGGGGGCAACGCGGCACCGCACGCGGCGCGGTGGTGGTGCTGTGTAGCGACGGCTGGGAGCGGGGCACGGCGGACCTGCTCGCCGCGCAGGTCGCCCGGCTGTCACGGCTGGCGTACCGGGTGGTGTGGGTGAACCCGCACCGGGGCAAGCCGGGCTACGCGCCGCTGGCTCGGGGCATGGCGGCGGCCCTGCCGTACCTGGACGACTTCGTCGCCGGGCACAGCCTGGCCGCCCTGGAGGAACTGGTAGAGGTGATCTCGCGTGCGTGAGGTGCTCGACGACCTGACCCGGTGGTGGCGCTCCGGGCAGCCGGTGGCGATGGCGACCGTGGTCGGTACCTGGCGCTCGGCGCCCCGGCAGCCGGGCGCGACGATGCTGGTCGGACCGGACGGTACCGCGGTCGGCAGCGTGTCCGGCGGCTGTGTCGAGGGCGACGTGTACGAGGTGGGCACGGAGGTGCTCGGCAGCGGGCAGCCGGTGCTGCGCCGGTACGGCATCAGCGACGACGACGCGTTCGCGGTCGGGCTGACCTGCGGCGGCATCCTCGACGTGTACGTGGAGCGGCTGGACCGCACGTCGTTTCCCGACTTCGGCGCGGTCGCCGACGCGATCCGGCGGGGCGACCCGGTCGCCGTGGTCACCTGCATATCCGGGCCGGACCCGGACCGGGTGGGCCGGCGCGTGGTGGTCTGGTCGGAACGGGTCGGCGGCTCATTGGGCAGCGCCCGGCTGGACGACGCGGCGGTCGACGACGCGCGCGGCATGCTCGCCAGTGGACGATCCGGGCTGCTGCACTACGGAGCCGACGGCGAACGCCGGGGCGAGGAGCTGACGCTGTTCGTGGCGAGCTTCGCCGCGCCGCCCCGCATGATCGTGTTCGGGGCGATCGACTTCGCCGCCGCCGTCGCCCGGCTCGGTGTCTTCCTCGGGTACCGGGTCACCGTGTGCGACGCCCGCCCGGTGTTCGCCACCCGCAGCCGGTTCCCCGACGCGCACGAGGTGGTGGTCGAGTGGCCGCACCGGTACCTGCGTGCCGAGGCGGACGCCGGTCGCGTCGACCCTCGTACCGTGCTGTGCGTGCTCACCCACGACCCGAAGTTCGACGTCCCGCTGCTCGAGGTGGCGCTGCGGCTGCCGGTGGCGTACGTCGGCGCGATGGGCTCCCGGCGTACCCACGACGACCGGCTGCGCCGGCTGCGCGAGGCGGGACTGGGCGACGCCGAGCTCGCCCGGCTGTCCTCACCGGTCGGGCTCGACCTCGGCGCGCGTACCCCCGAGGAGACCGCGGTCAGCATCGCCGCCGAGATCATCGCGACCCGGTGGGGCGGCACCGGCGAGCGGCTCAGCCACCAGAACGGACGTATCCACCACGAACTGCTGAATCTCGTCTGACCCCGGCACGGGGTGAATTGCCGAACTTCCTGCGCTGATCGCCGGTACGCGGTTGGCTATAGCCACGGCCTGTGCGGCAGCCCCGGTCACGGCCATGGGCTGCGGACACGGGCAGGCCACGGCGGTATGCGGGAGGTGCCATGACCCGAATCAGCCTCACCGTCGACGGGGTGCGCTACGACGACGAGGTCGAGCCGCGCACGCTGCTCGTGTACCACCTGCGCGAGCGGCTGGGCAAGGTCGGCACGGTGGTCGGCTGCGACACCACCAGTTGCGGCGCGTGCACCGTGCTGATGGACGGCAGGTCGGTGAAGAGTTGCTCGCTGTTCGCGGTACAGGCGGACGGCGCGTCGATCACCACAGTGGAGGGGCTGGCGGCGCCGGACGGCACGCTGCACCCGGTACAGCAGGCCTTCCACGACCGGCACGCGCTGCAGTGCGGGTTCTGTACACCCGGAATGATCATGGAAGCGGTCGACCTGCTCAACGAGAACCCGGACCCGACCGACGAGGAGATCCGCGAGGGTCTGGAAGGCAATCTGTGCCGGTGCACCGGTTACCAGAACATCGTGCGGGCGGTCCGCGACGCCGCTGACGCGCTGCGCGCCGGGCGGAGGCCGACCGCCGAGGAAGAGGTGGGCGTCGGTGTGCCCCACTCAGCCGCCGCCGAGCCCAGGGTGGAAGAGGTACCCGGCGAGGCGGTGCCCCGCCCGATGCCCTAGTCCCGTGAGCGCGAGGAGCGAGCGCAGCGAGCCCCGCCGTCGCCAACCACGAGACCCGTGAGCGCGAGGAGCGAAGCGCGAGGAGCGAGCATGACTGTCACCGAGGAACGGCCGGCCGGCGAAGTCGGGTCGGCGCGTCGCCGCAAGGAGGACGCCCGGCTGATCACCGGCCGGACGATGTGGACCGAGAACCTGAGTCTTCCGGGCATGCTGCACCTGGCGATCCTGCGCAGCCCGATGGCGCACGCCCGGATCACCCGGCTGGACGTGGGTCCGGCGCTGCAGGCGCCCGGCGTGGTCACCGCGTTCACCGGGCGGGACGTCGCCGACGTGCAGGGCAGCCTGGTGTGCGCGTGGCCGGTGACCGAGGACATCGTGCAGCCTGCGCACCCGCCGCTGGCGGTCGACGAGGTGCGGCACGTCGGCGAGGCGGTCGCGGTGGTGATCGCCCGTGACCGTGCCAGCGCCCTCGACGCGCTGATGAACATCGACGTCGAGTACGACGAACTGCCGCCGGTGCTCGACATGGAGGCGGCGCTCGCCGACGACGCGCCCCTGGTACACGCGGACCAGGGCACCAACCGGGCGTTCCACTGGGTGTACGACTCGGCGCAGGCGGGCGCGGGCGACGACTTCGAGCAGGTGGCGCGCGACGCCGACGTGGTGGTCCGGCGCCGGTACGTCCAGCAGCGGCTGATCCCGTCCTTCATGGAACCGCGCAGCGTCCTGGTCGACCCGACCTCCGACCAGATCACCGTGTGGTCGACGACCCAGATCCCGCACATCCTGCGGGTGATCCTGGCCCTGGTCACCGGGGTACCGGAGCACAAGATCCGGGTGATCGCCCCGGACGTCGGCGGCGGCTTCGGCGGCAAGCTGCAGGTCACCCCGGAGGAGCTGATCGCGTTCCTCGCCGCGCAGCGGGTCGGCAAGCCGGTCAAGTACACCGAGACCCGCTCGGACACGATGATCGCCGCGCACCACGGCCGCGACCAGATCCAGGACATCGACGTGGCGGCGCGACGCGACGGCACCGTCCTGGCGCTGCGCGCCCGGCTGCTCGCCAACATGGGCGCCTACCTCGGGCTCGTCGGGGCGGGTGTGCCGATTCTCGGCGCGTACATGTACAACGGCATCTACAAGTTCCGCGCCTACCGGTTCGAGTGCACCGGGGTGTTCACCACCACCGCGTTCACCGACGCGTACCGGGGCGCGGGGCGACCCGAAGCCACGTTCGCCGTCGAGCGGATCATGGACGAGCTCGCGGCCGAACTGGGCATGGACCCGATCGAGTTGCGTCGGCGCAACTGGATCAGGCACGAGGAGTTCCCGTACACCACGGCAGCGGGGCTCACCTACGACTCGGGCAACTACGAGGCGGCGACCGCAAAGGCGATGCAGCTGTTCGGGTACGACGACCTGCGCCGCGAACAGCAGGCGCGGCGGGAGTCGGGCGACCCGGTGCAGCTCGGCATCGGCGTGTCGACGTACACCGAGATGTGCGGGCTCGCCCCGTCGCGGCTGTGGGGGTCGCTGCGGTACACCGCCGGCGGCTGGGAGACGGCGACCGTGCGGATGCTGCCCACCGGGCGGGTCGAGGTGGTCACCGGCACGTCGCCGCACGGTCAGAGCCACGAGACCGCGTGGAGCCAGATCGTCGCCGACCAGCTCGGCGTGCCGTTCGAGGACGTCGAGGTGCTGCACGGCGACACCCGCAGCTCGCCGCGCGGGCTGGACACGTACGGGTCGCGTTCGCTCGCGGTCGGCGGGACCGCGCTGGTACAGGCGTGCCAGAAGGTGATCGACAAGGCGCGTCCGATCGCCGCGCACCTGCTCGAGGCGGACCCGGGCGACCTGGAGTTCTCCGGCGGCGCGTTCCGGGTGCGGGGCACCCCGGAAGGCGAAGCCGGCAAGACGCTGGCCGAGTGCGCGCTGGCCGTGTTCGCCGCGCACAACCTGCCGCCGGGCGTCGAGCCGGTCATCGACGCCGACGCCACGTACGACCCGGCGAACTTCTCCTTCCCGCACGGCACCCACCTGTGCGCGGTCGACGTCGACACCGAGACCGGTCGGGTCGCGATCCGGCGGTACGTCGCCGTCGACGACGTGGGTCGGGTGGTCAACCCGCTGATCGTGGAGGGACAGGTACACGGCGGCGTCGCCCAGGGCGTCGCGCAGGCGCTGTTCGAGGAGGCGGTGTACGACGCGGACGGCAACCTGGTCACCGGCTCGTTCGCCGACTACACCCTGCCCAGCAGCGCCGACCTGCCGGACTTCATCACCGACCGGACCGAGACGCCGGCCCTGGAGCACCCGCTCGGTACCAAGGGCGTCGGCGAGGCGGGCACCATCGCCTCCACGCCTGCCGTGGTCAACGCGGTCGTCGACGCGCTGCGCCCGTACGGCGTGACCGACGTGCGGATGCCGTGCACCCCGGAGCGGGTGTGGCAGGCGGTCTCCACCGCTTCCCGGAAAGGTGGGCAGCCGTGATTCCCGAGGCG
Source organism: Micromonosporaceae bacterium (assembly GCA_036378155.1). Classification (GTDB taxonomy): domain Bacteria; phylum Actinomycetota; class Actinomycetes; order Mycobacteriales; family Micromonosporaceae; genus DASUXA01. The sequence goes on from DASUXA010000040.1 coordinate 50,165, forward strand.
TTCGACTATGTCCGACCGTCCACGGTCGACGACGCGGTACGCGCGCTCGCCGCCGCCGGCGACGAGGCGAAGGTGATCGCCGGTGGGCAGAGCCTGGTCCCGGTGCTGCGACTGCGCCTGGCCGCGCCCACGGTCCTGGTCGACATCGGTCGGATCGCCGACCTGCGCGGCGTCCGCGAGGACGGCGACGACCTGGTGATCGGCGCGACCACCACGCACGACGAGGTCCTCCACGATCCGCTGGTCGCCCGGTACGCGCCGCTGATCGCCGAGGCGACCGCGACGGTCGCGGACCGGCAGGTGCGGCACCTGGGTACCTTCGGCGGGTCGCTGGCGCACGCCGACCCGGCGGGCGACCTGCCCGCCGTGGCGGTGGCGCTGGACGCCCGTCTCGAGATCGCCGGTCCGAACGGGATGCGGACGGTTCCCGCCGCCGACTTCTTCCTCGACTACCTGACCACCGCGCTCGGCGTCGACGAGGTGCTGGCGGCGGTACGGGTGCCGAAGCTTCCCGGGTGGGGCACCCACTACGAGAAGTTCAGCCGGGTCGCCCAGGCGTGGGCGCTGGTCGGGGTGGCGGCGGCGATCGAACGCGCGGACGGCACGATCACCGGCGCGCGGGTGGCGCTGACCAACATGGGTCCGACCCCGGTACGCGCCCGCGCGGTCGAGCAGGCGCTGGTCGGCGCGCCCGCCACCGCCGAGGCGATCGCCGAGGCGGCGAGCCGCGCCGGCGACGGTACGCAGCCCGGCAGCGACCTGTCCGCGTCCGCCGACTACCGCGCCCATCTGGCGACGGTACTGACCGGACGCGCGGTGTCCGCCGCGAGCGGACTGTAGCGAGGAGGTACCGGTGCGCCTCGATCACGACTTCACCGTCCCGGTACCAGCCGACGAGGCGTGGCGGGTGCTGCTCGACGTGCCCCGCGTCGCCCCGTGCATGCCGGGGGCGACGCTGACCGACAGCGACGGCGACCGGTTCGCCGGTACCGTCAAGGTCAAACTCGGACCGATCACGTTGAGTTACCGGGGTACCGGGCACTTCGTGGACCGTGACGAGTCCACCCGCCGCGTCGTCATCGAGGCGCACGGTCGGGAGAGCCGGGGGTCGGGTACCGCCGCGGCGACGGTGACCGCCGTGCTCGAACCGGTCGGCGACACCACGCGGGTACGGGTCAGCACCGATCTGCACGTCACCGGCCGCCCCGCGCAGTTCGGTCGGGGCATGATCGCCGACGTCAGCGGCAAACTGGTCGACCAGTTCGCGGCGTGTCTCGCGCAGGAGTTGACCGGCGGCGGCGCGGAAGCCGTCGGCGCGCGGGCGCCCACGCAAGCGGCTGTCGGCGCGCCGGCACAAGCCGGGATGGACGCGCAGGCGCCCGGGGCAGCCGCCGGGTCGCCGCCGCCCGGCGCCGGGCAGCCGGTGTCGCCGGCGGCGCCGGGCGCGGCAGCCGAGGTCGGCGTCGCGCCCGAACCGGTCGCCACCGCGCCCGGCCCGGCGCCGACGCAGCCCACGGCGACCACCGGGCGCGCTGCCGAGCCGATCGACCTGCTCGAGGTCACCGGACTGCGTGCGCTGCTGCGCGAGCACGCACCGACCGTCGCGCTGCTCACCGCCGTGGCGGTGGTGGCGTGGGTGCTGGGACGCCGCTCGGCGCGACGGTGAACAACCCGGCCGGGACGGTCCCGGTCGTCGATCGAGGGTCGGGGTCCCGACCCGCCGCATTCACACAAACGGGGGTACAGCATGGGAACTGTCGCGCGCGTGGTGGAGATCAGCGCGGAGTCCGACACCAGCTTCGAGGACGCGATCAACGCCGGTATCTCCCGCGCCTCGGAGACGCTGCGCAACCTGCGCTCGGCGTGGATCAAAGAGCAGGAGGTCACCGTCGCCGACGGTCGGATCTCCGGGTACCGGGTGCATCTGCTGGTGACCTTCGTGCTGGAGGGGTCGGAAGGCGAGGGCGCGCAGTGACGCGCACGCCGCAGGAGGTGTTCGCGCACCACGTCCAGGCGCTCGGCGCGCAGGACCTCGACGAGATCGTCGCCGACTACAGCGACGACGCGATGTTCATCACGCCGTCCGGGGTCAGACACGGACGCGACGGGGTCCGCGAGGGGTTCGCCGCGCTGCTCGCCGACCTGCCCGACGCGTCCTGGGAACTGCCCACGCAACTGTTCGACCAGGACATCCTGCTGCTGGAATGGACCGCGGACAGCCGCGCCAACCGGGTCGACGACGGCATCGACACGTTCGTCTTCCGCGACGGGCTGATCCGGGTACAGACGGTGCGGTACACCCCGGTTCCGAAGGGCACGGCGGGATGAAGGCTGTCCGGCTGCACGAGTACGAGCGGCAGCCGTCCGTCGACGAGATCGACGAGCCGCGCGTCGCCGGTCCGCTCGACGTCGTCGTGCGGATCGGCGGCGCCGGGCTGTGCCGTACCGACCTGCACATCGTGGAGGGTCAGTGGCGGCGCAAGGTCGACGTGGCGCTGCCGTACGTGCTCGGTCACGAGAACGCCGGCTGGGTACACGATGTCGGGTCGGCTGTCGAACACGTGGCGGTCGGTGACACGGTGATCGTCCATCCCCTGGTCACGTGCGGGTACTGCCGGGCGTGCCGGGCCGGGGACGACATGCACTGCGTGGACCAGACGTTCCCGGGCATCGACGCGGACGGCGGGTTCGCCGAGTACCTGAAGACGGGCGCGCGGTCGGTGGTACCCCTCGACCCCGCGGTACACCCGGAGGACGTCGCGGCGCTCGCCGACGCCGGACTGACCGCGTACCACGCGGTCAAGAAAGCGGTCGGGCTGCTGTACCCGGGAAGCCACGTCGCGGTGCTGGGCGCGGGCGGGCTCGGGCACATCGGCATCCAGGTGCTCAAGGCGCTGACCCCGGCAACCGTGACCGTGGTCGACCCGACGCCGGACGCGCTCGACCTGGCTCGCGGGTACGGCGCGGACCACACCGTGCCGGCGGACGGTCGGCAGCGCGACGCGGTTCTGGACGTCACCGGCGGGCACGGCTGCGAGGTGGTGATCGACTTCGTCGGCGAGGGCGGGGCGATCGAGGACGGCATCGCGATGCTGCGCCGCGCCGGCAGCTACTTCCTGGTCGGGTACGGCGGGACGGTGTCGGTACCGGCGATCGACGTCATCTCCAGCGAGATCAACGTGGTCGGCAACCTGGTCGGCACGTACAACGACCTGGTCGAACTGATGACCCTCGCGGCGCAGGGCAAGGTTTCGCTGCACACCCGGACGTACCCGCTGGCCGCGGTCGCCGACGCGATGGACGACCTGAGCCGTGGGCGGCTGCCCGGTCGCGGCATCCTCGTGCCCTGAGCTTTCCGGTCGCCGCGGCGGGTATCGGCGCGGCGGTCGCCGGGGCACGGCGGTCAGCGCAGCGGCACCGCCACACTGCCGTCGCCGTTCGCGACCACCGTGGTGCCCAGGTCGGCGCACGCGTCGGTGAACCGGTGGACGATCCACCGTGCCTCGTCGGCGTCGGCGAGCCGGGTACGGCAGTAGTCCAGCGCCAGCGGTACCGCCCGCGCCTGGACCGGACCGCGGTCGTCGACGGTGACCAGGAACAGCAGTCCGAGGTCGTTGCGCAGCCCCGGGTCGACGGCGTAGTCGTCGACGAAGTCGCCCAGGTCGTACAGCACCGGGGCGGCACCGCGCTGCGCGCCACGACCGGCGACGCCGTGGAACACGTGCGCCGAATGCCCGGCGACCAGGGTCGCCCCGGCGTCGAGGAACGTCTGCGCGGCGCGTCGCACGTACGGGCGGGGCTCGTCGACCATGTTCGGTCCCCAGTGCGGGGTGACCAGCGCCAGGTCGACCTCGCGCGCCATCGCGGCGATCCGGTCGCACAGCCACTGCGGCACCCCGGCGCTCAGGTCCGCGTACGCGACGCCGGGGCTACCCGGACCGGCGGCGAAGTCCGCCGGGTGGTCCGTCACGCCGAGCACGCCGAGCCGTATCCCGGCGACGTCGACACCCTGCCAGGCGCGCGCCTCGGCGACGTGCGCCCCGGCACCCACCGCGGCCACCCCGGCGTCGGCGAGGTGGCGGCGGGTGTCCAGCAGCGCGACCGCGCCGTAGTCGAGGGCATGGTTGTTGGCGAGGGTGACGCAGTCGGTACCGAGCCACGCCAGCAGCCGCGCGGCGCGGGGCGGGGCGCGGAAGAAGAACGGCTTTCCGGGCGCCGGCCACCGGCTGCCCCGGTCGGACACGCAGCACTCGAGGTTGACCACGAATGCGTCCGCCGCGCTGGTCAGGTCGCGTACCTGCGGTGCCACCACGGACTCGAACGGCTCGCCGGCGACCCGCTCGGCGACCATCCGGCCCAGCATGGTGTCCCCGGCGAGGGCGAGCGTGACCGCCACGGTGTGCCCCTACCCCACCGGCGTGATCAGCCCGTAGTGCCCGTCGTACCGGTGGTACAGCACGCGACCGCGACCGCTGTCGCGATCAGCGAAGAACACGAACGGCCACCCGGTGATCTCCAGTCGGGCGACCGCCTGCGGCACGGTCGCCGTCGGCGCCGCCTGCCCGCTGACGGTCATCGGTACCTCGTCCGTGGTCGGCGCGGTCGGTACCGGGGTGAGTCTCGCCAGCCGGTACCCGGTGCCGCCGTCCCGGTAGAGCACGCTGTCCTGCCCCGTGTCCACCTCGGTGAACAGGTAGAAGTCGTAGTCCATCGCGTCCATCTCCCACGCCGCGTCGGCTGCGGTGAGCCGGCTCGGCGCCAACGACTTGTGCGCGACGATCTCGCGTTCCTCCTCGGGGCGCGGATAGTACGGCGGGCGCTGGGTGCGAGGCGCGCCGTGCCGCCAGGTGGGCGACCCCGCTTCCGGCCACCGGCCCCGCCGGGCCTGCCAGTGCTGGGCGAACCGGGCGAGGCGCTGGCGCACGGTCTCCTGCAGCAGGTCGACCGCGGCGTACCCGGTGGCCGCCGCTACCTGCGCGCGCAGCAGCCTGCCGTTGACATCCAGGTTGACCTGGGCGCGTACCGGGAGGGCCACTGCCGGGTCGGGCTGCTGGGTGAGCCTGACCCGGGCGTACAGGATCGGCTGGTCGGTCCAATCGGCGACGGCGGCGATCTTTCTGCGCGCGTACCCGACGATGCCGTTCGGCAGATCGCCACGCACGCTCACCGCCACGTCGAGAACGGCGGCGGACACCTCGCTCATCCCGCGTCTCCTCACTGTGCGATCCGAGCCTCGGCGACGCCCGGCACGCTGCGGGCGAGGATGACGACGACATGCCGTTCCGCCTCGTCGTCGAACCGCCCCCCGATCGTCACCACCGCCTGGTCGACCGTCGCCGTCCACCGCCGCCGACCCCCGGCGTACTCGTCGAGCCGGTGCTGCACCTCCTGGGCGAGCACGTCGTCGTCGCGGACCACGCTGTGCACGATGTCGCGTCGGCTGACGATGCCGACCAGTTCGTCGTCGTCGACGATCGGCACGCTGTGCACGTCCAGGTCCAGCAGCGTCTCGGCGACGTCGCCGATGTCGGCGTCCGACGGCAGGGTCACCACGTCCTTGGTCATCACGTCGCGGACCGCTCGGGCGGTGGTGCGGACCGGACCCGCCGGGCTGACGGTCGTCGAGCGCTGCCACAGCACGTCCGCCTCGCTGACGATGCCGACCAGATCGCCCCGGTCGTCGACCACCGGCGCCGCGGTGATACCCCGCTCGACCAGCACCGCCGCCGCCCGCTCCACGGGATCGTCGGCACGCACCGTGTACACCGGTCTGGTCATGATGTCCCGAGCCCGCATCGCGACCTCCCGAAGACGCTGTCCACCCCCGATCCTTTCCGGCGCCCGGAAGGTCACGTAGGGCCGAACGTCCCGCCGGAGGTGCCTAACCCGCACGCGGGTCAGCCGCCGAGCGCGGTGAAACCGCCGACCAGCGTGCCGTAGGCGACGTGCGCGGCGATGCTCACCAGCGGGGTACCCGACCCGTAGTTGAGCATCATGAAACCGGGCGGTTCGAGCAGCGCCGCCGAGACCGCCGCGGTGTCGGTACCGCCCATCCTCGGATGCACCACGGGCAGCAGCACACTGACCAGGGCCGTACCGGCGAACACGGCGTGCACCAGCCCGAACACCGCGCCCAGCGCCCAGCCGTCGCGCCCGATCGCCACGAACACCGCGTAGTACACCAGGGCGAACAGCAGCCCGAACGCGAAGTGCAGGGCGTAGCCGACCGCTTTCGCCCGAGCCCGGTCGGCGGTGACCGCGGTACCGAGCAGGAACGGCAGGTCCATCCGGGTCAGCCGCAGCTCGCTGCCGGCGCGCAGGGTGGTGGTCAGCACGACGGTACCGACGAAGCCGCCGGCCAGGGCGCCCGCCACGCTCATCGCGACCGCCCCGGCGCGGCACGTCCCACCGTGGGGCTGACGACCGGCTCCGGGTGGGCGTCGATCGTGGTCGCCGCGCTGATCAGCGCGAGATGGCTGAGCGCCTGGGGCAGGTTGCCCAGCTGCTCGCCGGTGCCCGGGTCGACCTCCTCGGCGTACAGCCCGACGTCGTTGCCCAGCGCGAGCGCCTGGTCGAACAGGCGCGCCGCCTCGGACCGCCGACCGGTCAACGCGAGCGCCTCGACCAGCCAGAACGTACAGGCGACGAACGCTCCCTCGGTGCCTTCGAGCCCGTCGTCCCCGCTGTACCGCCGCACGTACGCGGCGGAGGCGAGGTCGGCGCGGATCGCGTCGACGGTGCCCGCCCAGCGGGGCGAGCGCGCGTCGCCGTACCCGTGCAGCAGCGCCAGCAGCACCGCGGCGTCCAGGTCGGTCGAGCCGGCGCTGCGCAGGTACGTGCCGCGTCGCGGGTCGAAGCAGCGGGTCTCCACGAACTCCCGCACCGCGTCCGCCTCGTCGCGCCACCAGCGCATGCGGCGGTCCGGGATCACCCCGCGACCCGCCAGCGCGACGGCGAGATCCAAAGTGATCGCGCACATCATCTTCGACTGGGTGAAGTGCCGGCGCTCGCCCCGTACCTCCCAGATGCCGTGGTCGGGCTGGTGCCACAGTTCGCAGACCAGGTCGGCGATCCCCGCCAGCCGGCGACCGACGTCGACGTCGATGTGCCCGCAGCCGTTGGCGTACAGCCACGCGGTGCGCATCAGTTCGCCGTAGGTGTCCAGTTGGGTCTGTCCCGCCGCGTCGTTGCCCGCCCGGACGGGGCGGGAGTCCCGGTACCCGGACAGCGGCAGGGTCCGTTCGACCGCGCGCGCCCCGCCGTCCAGCCGGTACAGCACGCGCAGCTTCGGATGGGTGAGCTGGGACGCCTGCATCAGCCACCAGAAGTACGCCCGCGCCTCGGGCGCGCAGCCCAGCCGCAGGAACGCGGACAGCGCCAGCGCCGAGTCGCGGATCCACGAGTACCGGTAGTCCCAGTTGCGCTCGCCGCCGATCTGCTCCGGCAGCGACGTGGTACCGGCGGCGGCGAGCGCCCCGCTCGGCGCGTACACCAGCAGCCGCAGCGCCAGGGCGCTGCGGGTCACGGTGTCGGTGTACCGCCCGCGGTAGGTCAGCCGCGCCGCCCAGTCCCGCCACAGGTCGGCGGTGGCGGACAGCCGCGCCTCGACTTCGGCGCGCGCCGGCAGCACGAGCGGCTCGCCGTCGGCGGCGCTGAGCACGACCAGCCCCGCCGAGCCGGGTCGGGCGACCAGGTCGCCGGTGATCTCCCCGGCGCCGATCTCGGGTTGTCCCGCGTCGAAGCTGAGGACCGCGAGCGCGTCGCTGCCGGCGGTCGCGACCGGCACGCCGAGCCGGCGGGCGATCCGGGTACCGGCGAGTCCGTACCCGAACCTGGGACGTACCCGCCAGCGCATCGGCACCTCGCCGTCGACGCCCTCGATCCGGCGGACCAGTTCGCGGGCGGGCGCGAGCCCGGACCCCGGTACGGTCAGCGCGTCCACCACGCGAGCGGTACCGGACGCCGTGGCGAACGTGGTCTCCAGCAGGTTCGTGCCGGGCAGGTACCGCCGGGTGGCGGTGTGCGCGGCGACGGGCGCGAGGCTGAACTGCCCGGCGTCGGGGTCGAGCAGCGCGCCGAACACGCTGGGCGAATCGAGGTCGGGCAGCGCCAGCCAGTCGATCGACCCGTCCTCGGCGACCAGGGCGAGGGTGCGACCGTCGCCGATCGCCGCGTAGCTGGCCAGCGGCGCGTACCCCGCGGTGCGTGGACCGGTCACGGCTCCCCCTTTCCGGCTGTCCATCCCCCACGATGTGCCGGTGCGGGTCGCGATGCGGCCCACACCGGCACATCCGCGTCAGTCGTGGTCCGTCCGGCGCTGCCAGGCGGGGTCGTACAGGGTGGCGAGCCGGGCCAGGGTGAGCGCGGCGAGCATCAGCCCGAAGTCGCGCAGCGCGATGTCGTAGAAGCCCGGGTAGCTGACCAGGTTGACGACGATGCCGGCGAGCCACGCGGCGACCAGCAGCGCGCCGTAGCGCGGCTTGACCGCCACGGCGATGCCGGCGACGACTTCGATGACGCCGACGACCAGCATCGTCTGGTGGGTGGACAGCGGCGACAGCCGGGCGATCCACGGCGCCAGGTAGGCGTCCCAATGGACCAGCAGATCGGTGAACTTGTCCAGCCCGAACACGATGGGCAGCACGGTGAAACCGACCCGGAGCAGGGTGAATGCCCCGTACGCGGGTTCGGTGCGGACACGGTGCACGGCGCCGGTGCCGGCGTGTGCGGCCGGGACGGGCGGGTTGACGGTGGCCACGGGTACCTCCGATGTCTAAAAGACGTCCTCGTTGTTTTTAGACTCGACCCGCCGACCCGATTTTGTCAATGCTCGTTGGTGATAGATTTCAGCGATGACCGACGCCGCAACACCGGGCCTCGACCCGCCCGCCGGACCCGAACCCGAAGCCGGACCCGACCGGCTCGCGGAACCGTCCGGGCTCGACCGGCTCGCGAAACTGCCCGGGCTCGACAGGCTCGCGGATCTCGCCAGCCTCGACGACCCGGTCCGGCGCCGCCTGTACGAGTACGTCTGCGCCCACGACGACCCGGTGACCAGGGACGCCGCCGCCCGCGCGACGGGGGTGAGCCGGTCGCTCGCCGCGTACCACCTGGATCGGCTCGCCGACAGCGGCCTGCTGGCGACCACGTACGCGCGACCGCCTGGTCGCTCCGGTCCCGGCGCGGGTCGCCCCGCCAAGCGGTACCGGCGCGCCGACACCGAACTGCGAGTCAGCCTGCCGCCCCGGGACTACCGGCTGCTGGCCCGGGTCCTCGCCGACTCGGTCGCGCGGGACGCGACCGGTACGGTGCGCACCGCGTTGCACGACACCGCACGCGAGGTGGGCCGGCAGATCGCGAGCGGGGCGGACGACGGCACCGCAGACGAGGTCGCCCGCCCGGCACGCGAGCGGCTCATGGCGGCGCTGCGCGACCGGGGGTACCAGCCGGCGATCGCCGACGACGGGGCGATCGTGCTGCGCAACTGCCCGTTCCACGCGCTCGCCCGGGAGTACACCGATCTGGTCTGCGGGATGAACGTGTCGCTGCTGGACGGGCTGCTGTCGGCGGTACCGGACGCGCACGCGCGCGCCGTGCTCGACCCGCGCCCCGGGCACTGCTGCGTGACGATCCGACCGGACTGACGCAGCACGGACGCGGACGTGCCCGGCTCAGCCGCCGCTTGATCGGTCGCCGTCCGGTCGGTCGGTGTCGTCCGGTACGCCGGTCAACTGGCGGGCGAAGTTCGCCAGTTCGATCTCGAACAGCGCTTCGGCGTCGGTGAGCGCCCACCTCAGGTGCCCGAACACCTCCATCGCGACCAGCCCGTACAGCCTGATCCACGCGGTCAGGAAGACGACGACCACGCCCAGGGGAAGGTCGTCGCCGCGCCGCGCCACGTACGGGCCGAGCTGCGGTCGCAGTCGCTGCTCGAGCAGGTCCGGCGACGGCACGGCGACCGGGTGCCGACGCCACAGTTCGGCGAACTCGTCGAGGAACGCCGACCCGAACCGGAACGTCGACTCGTGCGGCTGCTCGCGGTCCGCCCACATCCGGGTGACACCGGGCAGCCGGGGACCGAGCATCAGCCCGAATTCGGCGGGGTGGTCCAGCGCCCATCGGCGGAACGCCCGCGCCATCCGGGCGACGCGCGACGTCGGCTCGTCGGCGGTCGGCTCGTCGCCGCTCACCTCGTCGCGGGCGGCGTGCAGGGCGGCGGTCAACTCCTCGAACAGGTCGCCGCACAGCGCGTCGACCAGCCCGTCGAGGCTCGGGTAGTACCGGTACAGCGCACCGGCGGTCATGCCCATCTCCCGCGCGATGGCGCGCAGCGATATCGCGCCCGGTCCGCCAGCCACGAGTAGCCGTCGGGCGACCTGCTTGATCTCGGCAATCGTCGCGGTACGCAGCCGCTCGCGCCGTCCGGGAGTATCTGGGCCCGCCAACTGATCGACCTCCTCGCCATGAGTGCACGCCCGTTGACAAAGTGAACGGTGTTTACTCAATATGAGCGTACCCGTCGGGCGACATGGATTCTTCCCGTCGCCGCCGCGCCGGCTCCGCCTGCCCCGCCGGCGGCGCGCGCGAAGTCACCTGCCCGCCCCGACACCTCCGGACACGACGAAGGACGTTCAGATGCCGATACCCGCACCGTGGCGCAAGCTGCTGCTCGCCGTCCACATCACCCTCGCCGTCGCGTTGGTCGGCACCGACCTGGCGCTGCTCGTGCTCGGCATCGCCGGGCTGCACGCAGCCGACCCACGCTCGGTGTACCCGGCCGCCCGGCTGGTCGGCGCCTGGGTGCTCGCGCCGCTCGCGGTCCTCGCCCTGATCACCGGCGTGGTCCAGGCGGTGACCAGCCGGTGGGGACTGCTGCGGTACTGGTGGGTCGGCATCAAGTTCGCCATCGCCGCGGTGCTGACCGCCCTGGTGCTGTTCGTGCTGCTGCCGGCGCTCGGCGCGGCAGCCGGCGGTACCGCGGAAGTCCCCGACACCCGCCGGACCGCGCTCGCCGTCGCTCCGGCAGCCGCCGCCACGCTGCTCGTGGTCAGCGCCTTTCTCGCGGTGTACAAGCCGCGGTGGCGGATCCGCCCGCAGGCGGGCCGGTGACCAGCGGACAACCCGGTCCGACAATTAACCCGTACACCGGTGTTCAGATTCGCCGGATCGCGCTCTAGGCTATCCCTAACGCAACTGTAAGAGTTCCGGTTTCCCGGGGCGGCACGGGGCGCCCCGGGACCGGAACTCAGAGAGGCAGGGAACGCCATGAGCGAACTCACCGCCGGTGTGCCGACGCGCCGCCACGCGCGCGCCGGCACACCGCCCGCCCTCCCGATCCTCGTCCTGCTCAGCCTCGCCCAGTTCATGGTCATCCTCGACGTGTCCGTGGTGAACGTGGCACTGCCCACCATCGGGCGGTCCCTGTCGCTGAGCCGGGAAGCCCTGACCTGGGTCATCACCGCGTACACCGTCACCTTCGGCGGGCTGCTCATCCTCGGCGGTCGCCTCGCCGACGCCCTGGGGCGCAAGACCACCTTCCTGGCGGGGCTGACCCTGTTCACCCTGGCGTCGCTGACCGCCGGTCTCGCCGACAGCGGCGCGGCTCTGATCCCCAGCCGCGTCGCCCAGGGCGTCGGCGCGGCGATCCTGTCGCCGTCCGCGCTGTCCATCCTGACCACCGAGTTCACCGGTCGGGAACGCAACCGCGCGCTGGGCGTGTGGGGCGCGATCGGCGCCGCGGGCGCCGCCGTCGGGGTACTCGTCGGCGGCGTTCTCACCGCCGGTCCCGGCTGGCAGTGGGTGTTCTACGTCAACATCCCGGTCGGGGTGCTCGTCGCCGTCGGTACCGCCGTCGTCGTGCCCGCCCGCCCGCGAGACCCCTCGGCGCGGCTCGACGTGCCCGGCGCGCTGACCGGCACCGCCGCCGTGGCGCTGGTCATCTACGGGCTGGTCCGGGCCGGCGAGCGGGGCTGGACCTCGCCCTGGGCGCTGGCACCGATCGGACTGGGCGTCCTGCTCGCACTCGCGTTCGTCGCCATCGAGCGCGCCGCCGCCCATCCGCTGGTACCGACCCGGCTGGTGACCCGGCCGCCGCTGCCCGGCGCGGTGGTCGTGATGCTGGTCGCCACGGGCGCGCTGCTGGGCATGTTCTTCCTCAACTCGATCTACCTGCAGCACGTCATCCGGTACAGCCCGCTGAAGGTCGGACTGGTGTTCCTGCCGGTGGCGCTGTTCACCGCGATCGGCGCGCACCTGGGCAGCCGCCACGTCGCCAGGATCGGTCCTCGTCCGACCGCCGCCGCCGGGCTGCTCGTCGCCGCGACCGGAATCGCCGTCATGGCATGGTGGGGCGTGGGCGGCGGGCTGACCGCGCTGCTGGTCGGCTTCCTGCTCGCCGCGCTCGGCATCGGCGCGACCTTCGTCACCGCCATCACCACCGGACTGTCCTCAGTCGAAGAGCAGCACTCCGGCGTCGCGTCCGGGGTGTTCAACACCGGGCACGAGGTCGGCGGGTCGCTCGGCATCGCGACGCTGTCCACCGTCGCCGGCGCCAGCCTCGTCCAGGGTCCGGGCGGCGCGGCGCTCACCGGGTTCCAGCACGCGTACCTCGCCGCAGCCGTCGCCTCCGCCGTGCTCGCGGCGGCGTCAGCCGCCATACTGCTGCCCAGGGGACGCCTCGCGTCCGGCACCGGCCCGAGGTTCATACACTGAGGTCATCGCCGACATGACCGACCGACGTCAAGCGGAACGCGGCGCTGCCGGACGGCAGCGCCGCGCCGACGCGCAACGCAGCATCGACGCGATCCTCGATGCGGCGTTGGCGTGCGCGCCGAGCGACGGCGGGTTCAACATGACGGCGATCGCCCGGGCGGCAGGAGTCAGCCGGGTCACCCTGTACGCGCACTTCCCCACCAGGGAAGCGCTGGTCGACGCGGCACTACGCCGGGCCATGGCGCTCACCGCCGAGGCGTTCGACCGCCTGCGACTCGACGAGGGTCCGGCGACCGAGGCGCTGGACCGGATGCTGCGCTCCTCGTGGCGGATCGTGGAGCGGCACCGGAACCTGTACCAGGTGGCGTCGCGAACGCTGTCGCCGAGCGAGTTGCACGCCTACCACGCCGAGCACGTGCTGGGTCAGATCGACGCGCTGATCGCACGGGGTCAGGACACCGGCGAGTTCCGCACCGACCTGCCGCGCGAGTGGCTGGTCGGCACCGTGTACACCCTGATGCACCTGGCCGCCGAACAGCTCAACGCGGGTCAGCTCACCGCCGCGCAGGCGGGCGACGTGGTGAGCGCCACCGTGGTCTCCCTGCTGCGACGCGGCTCGGCGGCGGCTTAGCGGGCACCGGCGGCTGGTCGAAGCGCGATGCGGGGCTAACCCGGCTGGGTCGCCGTGTCGGCGCGCGCGCGTGCCGCGGCGACCAGTACCGCCAACTCCCGCTCGATCGCGCCCGCCAGCAGTTCGACCTCGGGCGTGCTGTCGTCGTCCCAGGTGATGCCGAACGACAGTTGCCCGTGGTACGACAACATCGCGATCCCGGTGCGCAGCCGCAGGGCGATCGGCACGTACGGCAGGATCTCCACGATCGGGCGGCCCAGCGCGTACAGCGTGCGCGGCGGTCCCGGCACGTTCGTCGTGACCGTCACGATGTTGCGTTGCGGCAGCCGGGCGGCGAACCGTACCGCCCAGGAGATCGGCGCGAAAGGCTCGTGCCGGGCCAGGGTCGTCATCGCCTCGCCCGCCTCCGCCTCCTTGCTCGCCTTCAGCGCGGCGAGCCGCACGTGTACCACGCCCAGCCGCTCCACCGGGTCGGCGACGTCGACCGGCAGCAGCGGCAGCATCATCGAGATGCGGTTGTCGATGACGCCTCCCTGGTCCGGTGCCCGTACCGACACCGGCACCAGGGAGCGGACCGCGTCGGGTACCGGCTGCTCGTCGCGGTGCAGCAGCAGCGCGCGGAACGCCCCGGTGACGGCGGACAGTACGACGTCGTTGACGGTGACTCCGAACGCGCGGGCGGTACCGACGATGTCCGGCAGCAAGGCGCGGGCGACGCCGTACCGGCGCTGCGCGCCGATCGGGCCGCTCAGCGACGACCGGGTCACCGGTCGCAGCACCCCGGCGAGCTCGGTGAGTCCCCGCGCGGTGTCCGCGACCCGGCGCGCCAACGCCGCCGGGGTACGCATCGCCCGACCCACCAGCCGCACCTGCTCCATCGGGGTCCGCGCCAGGTCGGCGAGCGCCAGCACGGTCAGCCGGGTCGTGCTCGGCTCCGGCGGCGGGTTCCACGCGGGTGCCGGACCGCCGGGCGAGCGGCGGCGATCGTGCGGCGAGTCGTCGAAGGTCAGGCTGTACAACTGGTTGCCGGACAGCCCGTCAGCCATGCAGTGGTGCACCTTCGACAGGATCGCCCACCGCCCGTCCGCCAGCCCCTTGATCACCCAGCACTGCCACAGCGGCCGGTCCCGGTCCAGTCGCTGCGACATGATCCGGGCGACCAGGCGGCACAACGCGTCGTCGGTCGGCTCCGGAATCGCGGTCCACAGCACGTGCCGGTCGAGGTCGAATCGGGGGTCGTCGACCCACACCGGTTGCCCGAGGTCGAACGGGACGGTGCGGACCTTCTGCCGGTACCGGGGAATCGACGGCACCCGCTCGCCGAGCATCCGCAGGAACTCGTCCCGGTCCGGCATGGGACCCTCGACCACCGCGACCGAGGCGATCGCCAGCGACGCGTGCCGATCCTCGTCCTCGGCGTCGAGAAAGCCCGCGTCGAGCGGGCTCAGGTGCTCCATCACGACCCCCGTGGCACCCCGCGTCAGCCACACGCTGACCGGCGCTCTCGGGTCCAGGCTCCCCGGTGGCGGCGCGCGGCGGGCAGGGCCGACCGGCCCTGCCGACCCTTGCCGCCCGGCCTTGTCCGGTCGGCGCTGCCCACCTTGCCGCCCGGCCTTGTCCGGTCGGCGCTGCCCGTTGTCCGGCGGCACACGGCCGGGCAGGCTTGGTCCGTGACGACGCTCGCGCGCACCACGAACGGCACGATCGAGATCGCGTACACGGTGGACGGCCCCCCGCACGGCGAGCCGCTGCTGCTCGTCATGGGTCTCGGCATGCAGATGATCTTCTGGCCGGACGGCTTCGTCGCCGAGCTGGTGGCGCGCGGCTTCACTGTCGCCCGGTTCGACAACCGCGACGTCGGGCTGTCCACACACCTCACCGGGCACCGCCCGGCGAGCCTGCCGACCATGCTCGCCCGCCCGGCGGCGGGCGCGGTGTACGACCTGGACGACATGGCCGACGACGCGGTCGCGGTGCTCGACGCCCTCGACTGGTCCAGCGCGCACATCGTGGGCGCGTCGCTGGGCGGGATGATCGCGCAGACCGTCGCCGTGCGGCACCCGAGCCGGGTGCGTACCCTCACCTCGATCATGTCGACCCCGTCGCCCCGGATCGGTCGACCCCGGCCGCGTGCGCTGCGGGTACTCGTCGGACACGACGCCCGCGACCGGGAGCAGGCAGCCCGGCGGATGGTGCGGGTGTTCCGGGTGATCGGTTCGCCGGGATACCCGCACGACGAGGCGTGGCTGCGCGAGGCGGCGGCTCAGGCGTACGACCGGGCGCACGACCCCGCCGGGGTGCGTCGGCAACTCGCGGCGATCGCCGCCTCCGGGGACCGGCGTGCGGGGCTGGCGAACCTGCGCATACCCGCGCTCGTCCTGCACGGCGAGGCGGACCCGCTGGTACGCCCGTCCGGCGGTCGCGCCACTGCCGCGGCGATACCGGGCGCGCGACTGGTGACGTATCCCGGGATGGGTCACGACCTGCCCGGCGACCTGTGGTCGACGTTCGCCGACGAGATCGCCGCCCTCGCCGCCACCAGCGGTAACGCACTGTAACCGACGAAACACGGTCACATGGACCGCGAGCGCGCGGGGCACCTGTCATCCTGTACGCATCACCGGGGTGGCCGGCGTCACATCAGTGGTCACCGTCCTGGGAGGGCGCCATGGCGACCACGCTTCGACCACGCGTCGGCTTGGTACTCGGAGCCGGCGGCGCCCTCGGCGCCGCGTGGACCGCGGGCGCTCTCGCCGCGTTGCAGGAACGGCTGGACCGACCGGTACCGGACGTCGACATGATCGTCGGGACCAGCGCCGGCAGCGTCGTCGCCGCCTCGCTGCGCTGCGGTGTCGGCGTCGACGAGATCGTCGCGTACCAGCGCGGTCTCGCCCTGGCGACCCTGCCCCACCTGGCGGACCTCGACAAGGAGTCAGGTGCGCTGCCCCCGCTGCCCCGGCTGCGACTCGGCTCGCCGCGACTGCTCGCCGCGACGGCGCGCGCCCCGCACCGGGTACACCCGTGGGTCGCCGCCAGCGCCCTGCTGCCCGCCGGGCGAGCCGAACACCGCTGCCTCGCCGGACTGGTGAACTCGCTGGTCAGCCACGCCAACGGCGGGGCGGACGGCAGCGCCGTCGCGACGCACCTGGACGGGCGCGCCGTCGCGGCGGACGGGCGCACCTGGATCATGTCCGTGGACTACGGGTCGGGTCGGCGCGTGGCGTTCGGTCGTCCCGGCGCGCCGACCGCGTCGCTGTCGGACGCGGTGGTCGCCTCGTGTTCGATACCCGGCTGGCATCGACCCAAGATCATCGATGGTCGTCCGTACGTCGACGGCGGCGTCCGCTCGTCGACCTCACTGGACCTGCTGACCCGGGTCGAACTCGACGAGGTGTACGTGCTCGCCCCGATGGCCAGTTTCGACCCGGACCGACCGCGTCACCCGGCGGCCCGTGCCGAACGGCTGGTCCGGCAACTCGTCACCAAGGGGCTGGCCGGGGAGATCCGGGCGGTCCAGGCGACCGGTGCGACGGTGCGCGTGCTCACCCCCGGTCCCGAGGATCTCGCCGCGATCGGCGCCAACATGATGGAGCCGAGCCGTCGGCTGCGGGTCCTGGAGACCTCCCTCGCCACGTCGCCGATCCGACTCGCCGCGCTGGACAAGCGGTCGCACCGCGCGTCGACACGCGTCCTGTGACCCGCCTCACCCCGCCTCACGTGGGTCGCCCGGCGTCTCGTCCTCGCGGGTGAGAACGCCCGTACGGGCGACGCGAGGAGGCGTGAAGATGGCAGGAACCACAGGTGACCGCCGGGTCGTGATCGTGGGCGGCGGATACACCGGAATGATGTGCGCGATCCGGCTGGCGCGCCGTACCCGCCGGCACGGCGTCGAGGTCGTCCTGGTCAACCCGTCCGACCGGTTCACCGAGCGGCTGCGCATGCACCAGATCGCAACCGGGCAGACGCTGTCCGACCGCCGGATCCCGGCGCTGCTCGAGGGTACCGGCGTCCAGTTCGTCCAGGGTCGGGCGAGCCGCATCGACCCGGATCAGCGCGACGTGTGGGTGGACACCGACCGTGGTCCGAGGGTGCTGCGGTACCACACGCTGGTGTACGCGATCGGCAGCGTCGCCGACAGCCGCACCGTGCCCGGGGTCGAGACGCACGCGTACACACTGGACGACCCGCACGCCGCGACCCGGCTGGCGAACCGGCTGGCGGAACTGGACGGCGGCACGGTCGCGGTGTGCGGCGGCGGGCTGACCGGGGTCGAGTCGGCCGCCGAGATCGCCGACAGCCACCCACGGGTGCGGGTGCTGCTGCTGACCCGCGACGAACCCGGCTCCATGATGGGCGACCGGGCACGCGGGTACCTGCGCCGGTCGCTGGCCCGGCTGGGCGTCGAGGTGCGCGCCGGGGTCGAGGTCGTCAAGGTGCTGCCCGGCGCGCCCCAGCCGACCGACGGTCAACCGGTCGTGCTCGAGCTCGCCGACGGCGAATCGGTACCGGTCGACGCCTGCCTGTGGACCACCGGTTTCGTGGCGTCGCCGCTGGCCGAGCGGTCGGGTCTGGCAGTGGACCCGCGCGGTCGCGTGGTGGTCGACGAGACGCTGGCGTCGGTGTCGCACCCGTCGGTGTACGCGATCGGCGACGCGGCGGCGGTGCGGCAGCCGTGGGGCGAGATCCACGGCACCTGCCAGAGCGGCATCCCGATGGCGATCCACGCCGCCGACACCATCGCCCGCCGGCTGCGGGACCGTCCGGCGAAGCCGTTCCGGTTCGGGTACGTCCACCAGCCGGTCAGCCTGGGTCGGCACGACGCGGTCATCCAGTTCACCCGACCCGACGACTCGCCGCGCCGGTGGTACCTGACCGGACGCGCGGCGGTCGCCTACAAGGAGGCGGTCAGCAGCAGCCCGCCCTGGGCGTACCGGCTGTCCGCGCGGGTCACCGTGCCCGCCGCGTTCGTCGCGCTGCGCGGCGGTCGCGCCACCCGGCGACCGGTCAGCGCCGCCGCAGGCCGGTGAGCTTGTCCGGATTGTTGATCAGGTGGATGGCGTGGATCACGCCATCCACCACGTACAACGTCGCCGCGGCGGCGGGCTGGTCGGCGGAGTACATGACGATGGCCGGCCCGCCGTTGACGTCGGTGATCTCGAAGCTCGGCTGCTCCGGCATGCGCCCGGCGAAGGTGACCAGCGCGCGGGCGACGAGGTCCGGACCGTAGATCGGCTTGCGCGGCGCGGGCGCCAGACCGCCGCCGTCGCTGACCATGACCACGTCGGGCGCCAGTACCCGCATCAGCCCCGCCAGGTCGCCGCCCGAGGCAGCCGCCAGGAACTGCTGGGTGACGGCGATGCGGGTCGCCCGGTCGGTGTCGTACCGCAGGCGACGCTGCTCGACGTGCTCGCGGGCGCGGCGCGCGGTCTGACGTACCGACTCCTCGCTGCGACCGACGATGTCGGCGATTTCCGCGTACGAGTACGCGAACGCCTCGCGCAGCACGAACACCGCCCGTTCCAGGGGCGACAACGACTCCAGTACCAGCAGCATCGCGGTCGACACCGTGTCCGCCATGGTCACGTCCTCGGCGACGTCGGGGCTGGTCAGCATCGGCTCCGGCAGCCACGACCCGACGTACGCCTCGCGGCGCGCCTGCGCGCTGCGCAACCGGTCGATCGCCAGCCGGGTGACGACCCGGACCAGGTACGCCGCCGGATCGTCGATGGTCGAGCGGTCCGCGCCGGCCCAGCGCAGCCACGCGTCCTGGACCACGTCCTCGGCGTCGCCGACCCGACCGAGCACCCGGTACGCCACCCCGTACAGCCGACCCCGGTGCTCCTCGAACACCCGCGTCGCCTCGGCCTCGTCGATGGTCACGCCGTCGCCTCCCGTCGCCCGGACTCCACTCTAGGGCCGGCGTACGGTGAGCCGATGGACGATCTCGGTTCGCTGCTGCGCAAGGCCGCCGACGAGGCGGCACGGTACCGGGCGTCGCTGCCCGACGCCCCGGTCACCGCCGCGCTCGACCTGGACGCCGCGCGCCGCGCCTTCGACGGTCCGCTGCCCGACGCGCCCACCGCCCCGGACAAGGTGCTGGACGACCTGCTCAGGGCCGCCGAGGGCGGCCTGACCGGGTCGGCGGGACCGCGCTTCTTCGGGTTCGTCATCGGCGGGGCGCTGCCGGTCGCGACCGCCGCCGACGTGCTCGCCGCCGGCTGGGACCAGTGCGCGTACAACGCGACGCTGGCACCCGCGGCGATCGCCGCCGAGCAGGTCGCCGGGCAGTGGCTGAAGGACCTGCTGGGCATCCCGCAGTCCGCGTCGGTCGGGTTCGTCACCGGGGCGCAGGCGGCGAACACGGTCGGGCTCGCCGCCGCCCGGCACCATGTGCTCGCCGAGGCTGGTTGGGACGTGGAACGCCGGGGAATGTCCGGCGCGCCTCGGCTGCGCGTGGTGGCGGGCGCGGAGCGCCACGCCACGATCGACCGGTCGCTGCGGCTGCTCGGGCTGGGCTCGGACGTGGTCGAGGAGGTACGCGCCGACGCCAACGGCGCGATGGACGTCGATCACCTGCGCGAGGTGCTCGCGCGCGGACCGGGCGGCCCGACGATCGTGTGCCTGCAGGCCGGCAACGTGAACACCGGCGCGTGCGACAACCTGCGTGCCGCGTGCGAGATCGTCCACCGGTACGGCGGCTGGGCGCACGTCGACGGGGCGTTCGGGTTGTGGGCCGCCGCCAGCCCGGACACCAGGCATCTGGTCGACGGAGTGGAACTGGCCGATTCGTGGGGCTGCGACGGGCACAAGTGGCTGAACGTGCCGTACGACTCGGCGTTCGCGTTCTGTTCGCGTCCCGAGGTGCACGCGGCGGCACTGTCGTACACCGCCTCCTACCTGGTCGGATCGGGGACGGTACCGAGCGGCGGGGACTACACGCCGGAGTCGTCGCGCCGGGCGCGCGGGTTCGCGGTCTGGGCGGCGCTGCGGCACCTGGGTCGCGACGGGGTCGCCGATCTGGTCGACCGGTGCTGCCGACTGGCTCGGCGGTTCGCGGACCGGTTGGCGGCGGCGGGCGTCGAGGTGGTCAACGACGTGGTACTCAACCAGGTGCTGGTCAGCTTCGGCGACGACGCCCGCACCGACCGCGTCGTCGAGGCGATCCAGCGCGACGGTACCTGCTGGATGGGCGGTACCACGTGGCGCGGCAGGCGACTGATGCGCATCTCGGTGTCGAACTACTCGACGACCGAGGACGACGTCGACCGTTCGGTCGCCGCCATCGTGAGGCTGGCGGGACGCGACTGAGCCGCGGCGCGGTCACGCCTCGGCGAGCAGCCGGGTCAACGCGTCGGGCGCGGTGATCATGGCGTCGTGTCCGGTCGCGAGGTCCACGCAGGACCAGCCGAATTCGCGTGCCCAGTCGGCGAACGGGATGCCCGCCGGGGTGCACAGCACCGCCCGGCACGGGAGGTCGTCGACCGCGCCGGTCAGCCGGGTCGGCTCGGCGAAGGTGTACCTGGGCTGCGGGGTCAGCAGCCCGGTCAGCCACGCGGCAACGTCGGGCTCGGTCACTCCGACCGCCGACGGTCGCGGCGGGCGGATCAGTCCGTCCACGGTCGCGGTGTCCACCCAGGCGCGGAAATACTCCGGAGCCCGGTCGTCGAGCGACTCGCCGTCCCGCCCAGCCCAGCCGTCCACCATGACCAGCCGCGCGACCCGGTCGGGCATCCGGTCGGCCGCCTCGCGCACCACGAAACCGGCGTAGCTGTGCCCGACCAGGACCACGTCACGCAGGTCCTCGTAGCGCAGCACCCCGCACACGTCCTCGACGTGGGTGCGCAGCCCGGTCCCCGGCGTGACCAGGTGGGACCGCTCCCCCAGCCCGGTCAGGGTCGGCGTGAACACGACGTGTCCGGCCCCGCGCAGCCGGTCCGCCACCGCCCGCCAACACCACCCGCCGTGCCACGCCCCGTGCACCAGTACGTAGGTCGCCATTCGTCCTCCCCGGCGGTCACCGTACCGGCACACCCCGACCGTCCGTCGGGTGGTGGACGCCGAGCGGGGAAGCGGTCGCCGCCGAGTGGCGCGCAGTACGGGACCTTGTGCTCTCCGGGCAGGTGCGCGGGTCTTCGACAATGAGGGCATGCGGACGCCGTCGCCGGCCGGCGATCTGGAGACCAAGCTCGAACGCTGGGTCTCCTCCGGCATCATCACCGCCGAACAGGCGGCCCTGATCCGAGCCGACGAGGCCCGGGGCGACGGGGCGTCGGCGGGCGACCCGCGGGCGACGCCCGCGCAGCCCAGTCCCGAGGCGCACCGGGCGACCAGCGACCCGCCGGGTGGCGGTACCGCCGCGCCGACGCGTCCCGTCGACTCCGGCGACCAGGGGCGGCGGCGCACCTCGCTGGTGGCCGAGGCGATGGGGTACCTCGGCGGGGTCGTCATCCTGGTCGCCTCGGGCCTGGTCACCAGCCGGATCTGGGGTCAGCTGCCGGTCGGCGCGCGGATCGCGCTGCCCGCCGCGGTCGCCGCCCTGCTGCTGGTCGCCGGCGCGCTGGTACCGCCGAGTCTGGGCGCTCCCGGTCGACGGCTGCGCGCGGTGCTCTGGCTGGCGTCGTCGATCGCGCTGTTCACCTGCCTGGCGATCACCGGTACCCAGGGCTTCGGCTGGCGGGACCCGTCGGTGGAGTTGCTCGCCGGGGCGGGCACGGCGGTGTACTCGGCGGCGCTGTGGTGGGCGCACCGGCAGGTACCGCAGAATCTGGCGACCTTCGCGGCGCTGCTGGTGACGATCGCGGCGCTGACCACGATGCTGCCCCACAGCCGGACGCTGCCCGAGGTGTCGATGTGGGCCGCCGGGGTGGTGTGGGCGGTCCTGTCGTGGGGGTCGCTCGTCACGCCGCGCCGCGCGGGGTTGATCCTCGGCTCGGTCGCCGCCGTGGTCAACGTGTTCGTCCTGATGTCCGAGACGTGGGGCATGGCGCTCGCGTTGGCGACCGTGGCGGGGTTGATCGTGGCGGCGGTCGCGTTCCGCGACCTCGCCCTGCTCGGGGTCGCGTCGGTCGGGACGCTGTTCGTGCTGCCCCGCGCCATGGCGCGGTTCTTCCCGGGTGTGCTGTCCGCCGCTTTCGCTCTGCTGCTGGTCGGGGTGGTGCTGGTGGCGACCGCGATCGTGACGGCGCGCCGTCGCCGGGAGGAACCGGTGGCGGGTAGGCGCGACTGGAGTGTGGGTACACCGGGAACAGCGACGGTGATCGCGGGAACGGTCGCGACGGTCACCGCGGTGGCGGTGGTGCTCGCCGGGCTCTGACCGGACGACGCCGCCGGCCCCGGGACCCGCAGACGGAGGTACGCCGGAGGTGACGGTGGGACGGATACTGGTCGGCACGTCGTCGTGGACGGACAAGACGCTGCTCGCCTCCGGGTGGTACCCGCCGGAGGCGGACACCGCCGAGCGCCGGCTGGGGTACTACGCGGAACGGTTCCCGATCGTCGAGGTCGACTCCACGTACTACTCGCCTCCCGCCGAGCGCACCGCACAGTTGTGGGCTCAGCGCTCCCCCGCCGGGTTCACCTTCAACATCAAGGCGTTCAGCCTGCTCACCGGGCACCCGACGAAGCTGTCCGCGCTGTACAAGGACCTGCGTCCGGACGTCGACAAGAAGAACGTGTACCCGCAGGACCTGAGTGCGCAGGCGTACGAGGAGGTGTGGACGCGGTTCCTGTCCGCCCTGGACCCGCTGGTCGCGGCGGGCAAACTCGGCGCGATCCTGTTCCAGTTCCCGCCGTGGTTCGGCATCCGGCGCTCGAACAAGGAGTACCTGGTCGAGATCGCGAAGCGGTGCAGTCCGCTGCGGGTGGCGATGGAGTTCCGCAACGAGTCCTGGTTCGCCGGGGACAACCAGCGTGAGACGCTGGACTTCCTGTCCAGGCACGAGTTGCCGCTGGTGTGCGTCGACATGCCGCAGGGGTACCGCAGTTCGGTCCCGCCGGTCCTCGCGGCGACCGCCGACCTCGCCGTGGTCCGGTTCCACGGGCACAGCAACAAGTGGACCAGTCACGACATCTACGAGCGTTTCGGCTACCTCTATTCCGAGGATGAACTCGCCGAGTGGGCGCCGAAGCTGACCGGTCTCGCCGAGCAGACGAACGCGACGCACGTGCTGATGAACAACTGCTACTCGGACTATGCGCAGCGCAACGCCGGTCAGCTGAATGCCTTATTGAACGGCGACGATTCCAGGTGAGCCGGACCGGTGCGGGTCGTTGACGAACTCAATTTCAGAAACTCTTCAGCTATTCAAGCGCGCCAACCAAATATCGGTACTGGGCGCATTGACGTCGGCGGACGGAGCATCCGCGCCGCCCGCGGGCGGTCGTTCCGGTCCCGGAACGGCCGCCCGCGGGCCGCAGACGCGGTCAGGCGAGCGGGGCGACCGCCGGCGCCTTTGCCTCGGACCTGGAACGCTCCTTGCGAAGGACGGCGTCGATCGACCAGATGCCCGGGCCGACGACGGCCAGGAGCAGGAACGACCAGCTGAACATCGCCGCCAGCTCGCCGCCGTTCTGGATCGGCAGGAGCGCTCGCTCCTGGTGCACCGTGAAGTAGGCGTAGGCCATGGAGCCGGAGGCGAGCAGTGCCGCGGCACGGGTACCGAGCCCGACCAGAACCAGGATCCCGGCGACCAGCTGGATCACGGCGGCATACCATCCGGGCCACTCACCGACAGGCACCGTGCCGCCCTTGCCCATGGCGCCACCGAACACCCCGAAGAGCGACGCCGCGCCGTGGCAGGAGAATAGCAGACCGACCACAATGCGGAACAGTGAGACGGTAGCGCCGTGATAGCGATCAGCAAACCGCATGGGAAAACCCTCCACTTAGGACTTTCGGTCCGGGCTTGCTGAAGTTTACGCACCGGCGCAGTGCTCTGAAGACCATCGGTTGCCAACAATTTCTCTAATCAGCCCCGATATCGAGCGATCCTCGAGGCATCGACCAACGTGGAGTTGGTCGCGTTCGCGGCGCGGGGCGGCGACGAAACCGCGCCACCCGACTACACCCGGCGCAACACCCAGACGCCGACCGCCCCGCTCACGGGTGAGGGCGGGGACTAGCCGCGCTCCTGCGGGATCTCCTCGATCTGGGACACCCCGCTGTCGGCGTGTGCCCCGTACCGCCGCCACACCTCGTGCAGCAGGATGCGTCCGTCCGGCAGGATCTCCGGCGTGCTGTGGCATTCACCGGAGATGATCCGACCGTCCTCGAGAACCATGCAGTAGGCGAAGTCGATCGAGCCGTCCGGCGCGCATCGCCCGGCGAGGGTGCCGCGCCGCGCGTGCCCGCCGGTGAACTCGCCCCACAGCAGGTCGCCGTCCTGGTAGTAGTGCGCGACACGGGTGTGTTCGCCGGTGCCGTCCTCGACCGGGCGGAACCGCCGCCCGTGATAGTCGATCGACGCGGCGGGTGCGGACATGGCAGCTCCTTGCGACGTGTCCGTGCCGATCGCGGCGGAACAGCCGCGTCGGGCAGACCCTGGGATGCCGACGGCGCGGCGTACTGACGACGGGCCGTGATCGTAGCAGGCGCATCGACGTCCCCACATGCCGCCGCCGGCGTGCGTACACTCGGCGACCATGGTTGTCGCCGCGCCCACAGTGGACGTTCTTCGTGCCGCCGTGACCACCTTCGTCGGCGACGGCGGACCGGATCGTTCCTGGCTGCGGCTTTGTCGGCAGACCGCCCCGGCGATCGACCTGTCCACGGCGCAGCACCGCCGCGCGGTCCTGGTCTGGCTGAACGCCTGGGGCTGCCGGCTGCGCTACCCCCGCCCCGGTGAGGAGGACCTGTTCGACGTCGGTCTCGCCGGGTGGTGGAACCGCTGGGGCGGCGTGCTGCCGCCGGTGGACACGAGGCTGCCGGCGTTGCCGGAGGACGCGCTGCCCCTGCTCGGCGCGGCGTTCTCGGATCTCGCCCGGGTACGGGTGGCGCCCGGGGCGCGGGGTCGCTCGCTCGGCTCGACGGCAGCGAGCAAACTGCTGTACGCGTTGCGTCCCGCCGCGCTGCTGCCGTGGGACGAGGCGATCGCCCGTACCCTGCACGGCAGCCGCGACGGCGACGCCTACGTCGCGCACCTGCGGCTGGGACGCTCCTGGGCGCGGCGGCTGCTCGCCGAGACCGGGCTGGACGAGGCGGCGCTCGCCGACGCGCTCGGGCAGCCGGGACGGTCGCTGGCGAAGATGCTCGACGACTACTGCTACCTGGTGTGTACCCGGGGCGTCGACCCGGCGCCCCGGTGAGGCGGGGCTGACGTGGGGCTGGGTCGGCCCGTACGGGCCGACCCAGCCGACCCTCAGTCGAACAGCACGACGCTGCGCAGGACGTCGCCCCGGCGCATCTTCTCGAACGCCGCCTCGACGTCGGCGACACCGATCCGCTCGCTGACGAACCGGTCGAGCGGCAACCTGCCCTGCAGGTGCAGGTCCACCAGCGTCGGCATGTCGCGCGACGGCAGGCAGTCGCCGTACCAGCAGGTCTTGTACGTGCCGCCGTGCAGGAACATGTCCAGCAGCGGCATCTCCATCCGCATCGACGAGTCCGGCCGGGCGACCAGGACGAACGTGCCACCGACCGCGCGCGCGTAGAACGCCTGCCGCCAGGTCTCCGGGAACCCGGCGGCGTCGATGGTCACGTCGGCGCCGAGCCCGTCGGTGAAGGTCCGGATCGTAGCGACCACATCGGTGTCCCGGCTGGCGTCGACGACGTGGGTGGCGCCGAGTTCCTCGGCGACCGGCAACTTCCGCGCGTCGATGTCCACTGCGATGATCGTGGTCGCGCCCGCCAGTCGCGCGCCGGCGACCGCCGCGCTGCCCACCCCGCCGCAGCCGATGACCGCGACGGTGTCCCCGGGACGGACGTTGCCCGCGCGCATCGCCGCGCCGAGCCCCGACATCACGCCACAGCCGAGCAGGCAGGCAACGGCGGGGTCGATCGCCTTGTCCACCGGCGTGCACTGTCCGGCGTGGACCAGGGTGAGCGGGGTGAAGGCGCCGATACCCAGCGCCGGACCCAGCGGCTCCCCGGTGGTCAGCGTCATCGGCCGGCTCGCGCCGAGTTCGTTCAGGCACGCCTCGGGCACCCCGCGCCGACAGGGTCGGCACCGCCCGCACACCGCCCGCCAGTTGAGGATGACGAAATCGCCCGGCGCTACGTGCTGGACGCCGTCGCCCACCTGCTCGACGATCCCGGCCGCCTCGTGACCGAGCAGGTACGGGTACCCGGAGCCGATGACGCCGTCGCGGTAGTGCAGGTCGGTGTGGCAGACCCCGCAGGCCAGTACCCGTACCGTGGCTTCACCCGGCCCGGGGTCCGGAACCACGATGTCGCGGGTCTGCACGGGCTGGCCCGGGCCGAGCGAAACCACGGCCTCGACTGTCTGCGCCATGTGCCATGTGTCCTTGTCTGTTCGGTATCTGTGGTGGTCTGTCCGGCTGGCGTGACGGCGGTCGGTCCGGTCAGTCCGCGAAGTCCACGGTGATCAGGTCGGCGTACCGCATCATCGTGTCGAAGGCGTCGTCCTTGGACGTCCCGGTGGTACCGAGGAACCCGAGGATGGTGTTGCCGTGCGGCGGGCGCTTGACGACGTCGCCCGGTCGCGCGGTGATCTTGAGAAGGAAGGTCCGGTCCGACTCGCTGACCTCGGCGGGTACGTGCACCTTCGCGATCGTCCCCGCGTCGCAGATCAGGCACATCGACGTGGTGTGGGTGCCGGTGGGTTGGAAATGGCGGACCCGGGGGCGTACCCCACGGGCGATGTCCACCACCGCGGCGATCGGGTCGTGGTCGGCGGTCAGCCGCGCGATCATGTCGAGCCCGCCGCCGCCGACCCGCGCGGCGATCTCCAGCAGGTGCGGCTTGCCGTCGTGGAAGCGCACCTCGGCGTGTCCCACGCTGCGCCGCAGCCCCTGCGCCCGCATCCCGGCGGCGACCACCTCGTGCACCGCGGCGAGATCCTCCGGGCTCATCGACGTCGGTGCGTGGTGCACGTCGTCGTCGAAGGTGTCGCGCTCGACGGTGATCCGGTCCACGACCGAGCCGAGGTACACCTCGTCGTCCCAGATGACGACCTCCATCAGGTACTCGGCGCCGTCCAGGAACGACTCCACCAGCAGTCCGCTCGGTCCGAGGTCGACACCGTCCGGCTCGGACCTCGCCCAGAACATGTCGCGGCTGCCCGCCTCCGCCTGGGCGTACCGTTCGGCCAGTTCCGCCGGGGATTCGACCTTGAACACGAAGTTGCTGCCGGCGCCGTGCGTCGGCTTGACGATCACCGGGTAGCCGAACTCCTCGGCCGCGGCGTTCGCCTCGGCGAGACTGTGGGTCAGCCGGTACCGGGGCGAGCGAGCGCCCGCCCGCTCGTACGCCTGCCGCATCAGGTACTTGTTGCGGCAGTTGACCGCCGTTTCCACGCCGATGCCGGGCAGACCGAGAGCCTCGGCGACCGCCGCCACGGTGATCACCGACGACTCGGAGAAGGTCAGTACCCCGTCGAACGCCTCGACCTGGTGCCACTGCTTGGCGGTGGCGATGATCTCGTCGATGTGCCGCGAGCCCGCCACCCGGTACCGTTCGGCGGGCCAGAAGTCCGGCTCGCCTTCGCCGTTGAGCACGTACAGCGTCGCGCCCAGAGCCTCCACCTGTTCATACCGGGACTTGTAGTACGACAGGTACTGACAGGTCTCGATGGCGAGCAGCTTCACTGGTTCTCCTACGTCAATCGCGGACCGGACGCCGTCGACCGGCTATCCGAACGTGGTGGGCAGCGGCGGCAACCGGAACATGACGACCTTGTCCGGGGGCGCGTCCTGCAGTTGTAGCCGCACCCCTTCGGCGGTCAGCGTGCCGGTCACGTCGACGAGGACCGGCGCGGCGTACCCGAGCAGGGTCTGCAGTTGGGCGAGCACGTCGGCGGCGGTACCGACCTCGATCGGGCTGTCCGCCAGCCGCTCGAGATGGGTCGCGACGGCGTCCGCCACCGCGCTCGGGCTGAACCGCTCGTCGTCGTAGTGCCGGCGCAGCCGGTCGGCGAGGCGGCGGGCGCGGTCGTGTCCGGTCGCGCTCACCGGCAGCACCGTACCGTCGGCGATCGGCAGTGCGGCGAGCGTCGTGGCCAGCCGGTTCCACGGTCGCACCAACCGGGCGGCGACCACCGCCTGCAGGTCCGCCTCGGTGAAATTGGCCCGCTGGAATTCCGGCGCGGTCAGCGCCAGGTAGAACCGCGCCAGGTCGCGGGGCACCCGGTCGAGCAGGTCGGTCGCCGAGATCAGATGGTTGCGGCTGGTGGAGAACTTCGACCGGTCCAGCTCGTAGAACTCGTTGGTGAACGTCGCCGCCGGAGTGGCGTACCCCGCCGGGTGCGACAGCAGCATCGCCAGGTCGAGCATGCCCCAGTGGAAGACGTTGTCGTATCCGTGGAAGTAGACGATCGTCGGGCGGGTGTCGGCGAGCCACCAGGCGTCGGTACGGTCGCCGCCGACTCCCAGCTGCCGCGCCGACCACCAGGTGCTGTAGATGACCGCCGGCATCGCCTCCAGCCACGGGTACAACCGCTGCCCCGGCGTCTCGGGGAACGGCGCCGGCAGCCCCCAGTCGCCGGGCACGGTCACCGGTACGTCCGGCAGCGGACCGGCCATCAGCTCCGCGATCAGGTCGCGGGCGTGCGGACGCCACGTCGGCAGGTGCCGGTCGTAGTAGTCGGTCAGCTTCCCGCGCAGCCGCTCCAACGGCAGGACCAGGATCTCCACCTCGCGGTACTCGACGTCGTCGGTGGGATCGAGGGTGTACCGCGCGTCGAGCAGCTCGTCGAAGTTGTTCGGGTGCCCGCACGCCTCGCAGGCGCCGCCCGCGCTGCCCGCGAGGCACGTCGGGCAGGTACCGGACACCATCGCGTCGTACATCCACACGCCGGCGCGCCGGGCGAACGGAAACCGGACGGTACGCAGCTCGAACACGCCCGCCGCGTGCTGGGCGGTGACGAAGTCGACAACGGTTCGCCGGTACGTGTCGTCGACCGGTGGCAGCCCCACCAACGTGGTGCCCAGCGCGGTGAACGCCTGCTGGATCCGGGCGGTCGCGTCGCGTACCAGTTCCGACGGGGTCACCCCGAGCTTCGCCGCGCGGGTCGCGACGAACGTCTGGCTGTCGTCGGTACAGGTGGTGTAGACGGCGAACCGGTCACGGGCACGCTGGTACCGGGCGTAGATGTCGGCGGCGAGGTACGGACCGGCGAGGTGCCCGACGTGCAGACCTCCGTTGGAGGTGGGCGTGGCCGGTACCACGATCACCGGCGCGTCGGGCAGGCTCACGACGCGGAGCCGTGACGCTCGACGAACCGGTCGGCCATCTCCCGGTCCCACCACACCGCGTACATCTGGAACGGCTCGTCGCCCCGGTTGACGACCTGGTGCCGCTCGTGCGGCGGGAAGTGCACGACGTCGCCCTCGACGAACGGCGTGGTCCCGGCGTCGGTGACCAGCTCGGCGCGCCCGGTCATGGCGATCCAGATCTCGTACTCGTGGTGACCGTGCGCGCCCGACTCCGCGCCCGGCGGCACCACGCACCAGGAGCCCTCGAACGGGGCGTTGAGCACGTCCCACGGCATCAGCCGTTGGGCGCGCAACCCGTTGTCGGGTTTGAGACCGTCGCGGTCGAGCTTGCGAATCTCCATGCTCAGTCGTCCTCTCCCTGGATGGACACGGCGTCGACGCGCGCCGTCGTCGTGGCGGCGCGGTGGGCGAGCAGGTCGTCCACCATCTCGCCGGCGCGTACCGCGAGCACGCTGATCAGCGAGTCCGCGATGCCGTGACTGTCCTCGTTGACACCCTGCAGGTAGCAGCCGGCGGTGACGGAGGCCGGCGTGATCATGCGGTAGTGGCGGTCCACCGCGATGTCGCGCACCCCCACCGCCTCGGCGGTCTGCCGGATCAGCCACGGCTTGTCCTGCTCGAAACCCGTGCCGAGGAGCACCATGTCGGCGCGTACCTCGCTGGTCGTGCCGCGCATCCGGTCGCGCACCGTCAGCACCACGTCGTCGCCGTCCATCCGGGTGGCGAGCACATCGGTCAGGGTGTGCATGACGATCCGCTCGCTGCCGGTCAGCCGGTCCTGGTACATCTGCCGGTACAGCGCGTCGAGCATGCCCGGCGCGAGCCCGGCGTAGTTGGTGCGGTGCATCTCCGCCAGCACCTGGGCGCGGACCTGCGGCGAGCCGGCGTAGAACTGGTCGACGAAGGACGGGTAGTACAGCTCGTTGGTGAACGCGCTGCTCTCGTAGCCGCGCAGCCCGGCGGATCTCATGATCATCCGGCATTCGGCGGCGGGGAACCGCTGGTACACCGTCCACAGCATCTCGGCGGCGCTCTGCGCGCCGCCGACGACCACGAGCCGGCGTACCGCCGCCGGGTCGATCAACTCCACGCGGCTGGTGAACTCGGTGCTGTGCACGACCCGCTCGCCGGGCAGGTTCCGGAACTCGGCGGGTACGGCGGGGGTGCGACCGATGCCGATGACCACGTCCCGGCAGCGCACGACCTCGCCGGTGTCGAACCGGACCCGCCAGCCGTCCACGGTACCGTCGTCGCGCGACGAGACGGGCTCGACCGCGGTGACGGTTCGTCCGTACTCCACCTGCACCCGCTCCAGCGACTTGGCGACCCACTGCAGGTACGCGGACACCTCGAGGCGGAACGGGGTGGCGGAGCCGAGGTTGATGAACTCGTCGAGCCGGCGGACCGAGTGCAGGTAGTTGATGAACGAGTACTTACTGCGCGGATTGCGCAGCGTCGCGAGGTCCTTCAGGAAGCTGACCTGGCTCTGCGTCCACGGCAACAGCATGCCGCGCTGCCAGGCGATGTCGTCGTGCCGTTCCACTACGAGGGTCTCGTCGGCGAGCTGCGGAGCCATCTCCTCGGCCGCCACGGCGAAGGCGAGGTTGGCGGGACCGGCGCCTACCGCGACCACTGACATCTGTCTTTCCATCGTGCGCCCTCATCCCCACGCTGTGTCGGCGCCCTGGACCGGGCAGGTCAGCACCGGCGGGCTTGCGAAAAACGACGGCGACTGCCCGGACATCGCGGCGCCCAACGCGGTCGCGGCGAGCCGGCTCGACGCCAGGACACTCTTCGCGGCGCCCCCCGCACCACCGGTGAAGCTGTACACCCCGGGCATGCCCGCGACCGCGCGCAGCCGCAGCCCGCCGTCGGCGGCGAAACACTCCGTCGCGGCGGTCACCCGTCGCGGCGGCGGCAGCGGTCCGGCGAGCCCGAGGACGGTACGGGCGACATCGGACACCCGCTCGACGCAGACCGGGTCGGCAGCGATGTCGCCCGGCGCGACACCCCACGCCGACGTGGCGACCCCGAGCAGCACCGCGCCGTCGCCGTAGCTGCGCCCGTACAGCGTGGACAGGTCGTCGACGAGACAGCCGAGGTCGGGGCGTGCCAGCGGGTACACCCCGTACTGGATGCGCCGGGTGCGCAGCGGCACAGGCAGCAGCCTGCCGGTCCACGCGCCGGCGGCGACGACCACCGCGTCGTGCCGCCGGACGGTACCGCCGACCAGCGTCACCGCCGGTCCCGCGTCCGACGCCGGTACCGCCTGCACCGCCGCGACCGGTTCGTCGCGCACCCGGGCACCCAGGTCGGCGGCGCGCGCGGCGGCGTACCGGCGCATCGCGTCCGGATCGACGTACCCGGCGTACCGCTCGACCACGGCGACCGTGCCGTCCGGCCGGGGTCCTAGGTCGAGGGTCCGGGCGAGCTCGGCGGCGGGTACCACCCGCGCCGAACCGGCGACCGCCGCGTCCAGCACCGCGAGCTGGGGCTGGGGGTCGGCGTCCGGGCGCAGGAAGTAGCTGGAGCGCGTCTCGCGGTACCCGCAGGCGCGCGCCAGCATCGGGTCGCCGCGCAGCTCGGCGAGGCTGGCGGCAGCCAACCGGCACTGGTCCAGGTCGGTCTCGAAGCCCCGGACGAACCCTCCGGACGCCCCGGTGGCGTCCATGCCCGACGTCGCCGGGTCCCGGTACAGGTCGACGTGCGCGCCCTGTTCGGCGAGGCGCAGCGCGAGCATCGAGCCGGCGACGCCGCCGCCGACGACGGCTATCCGGGTGCCCATCAAGTCAGGTTCGGCCGGGAGGGGGACGCCGGCGCGCCTTTGCGCGCGGACCACCGGTCGAACCCACGCATGATCGACTCCGCTGGACGATGACGAACGCTGTCCTCTTCCACTGTGGAGGGGAGGATATGGTCGGCTCGGAGGGCGGGCAAGGGTTCACCGTCGCCCTCGACGCGCGTAGATGCCTCGGACGAGCGGTGTGACCTCGACCACCTCCACCGATCGGTTGGTTCTCAGCTTTCGCTCAGGCACCCCGCCGCGCGCCGCGCGGGCGCGCGGCGGCGTGCTTCAGGCTTCGGCACCCGCCTGCGCCGGCTCGTCGGCGACGGTGGGCGCGGTCGGCACGGCGGTCGGAGCGGGCTGGACCGCGACGAGCACGACGGCGGCGGCGGTCAACGCCGCGGACGCGACGATCGTCGGGGTGTAGCTGTGCTCGATGTCCGCGAGCATCGCCCCCAGCTGGCTGGTGACCGCCACCGAGAGCATGTGCACCGCCCACAGCACCCCGAGCGCGGTGCCGCGCACCTCCGGCGGCAGAACGCGGCTCACCCACATGGTCGTGGCGACCACGGTGGCGAGGTAGCTCGCGCCGAACACCGCGCCGAACGCGATGACGGTCGCCGGGTTCGCGACGAACAGCAGCATGACCATCGCGGCGGCGCGCATCGCGTACGCCCCGGCCAACGAGGCGCGGATCCACCCCAGGTCGCACAGCCGTCCCACGACCAGCGACCCGATGATCTCCAGGGCCCCCAGCACCGCCACCGCCGACGCGCCGGTCGAGCTGGAAATGCCGTGGTCGTGCAGATAAGGGAAAAGATGTACGTCGATGAATGCCATCGTGGTTCCGCACCCGATGAACGCCAGCACCAGAGCGCGGATCTGCGGGTGGCGGAACGTGGTCGCGGTCGCCTGCCACAGCGACACCCGTGCCGGGCGCTCGGCGGGGGCCTGCCGGGTGGACAGTCGTACCAGCACCAGGGACAGCGGCAGCAGCACGACCAGGAAGATCAGCCCGAGGACGAACAGCACCTGGTTCCACGACGTGGTGTGGTCCAGGTGCGCCCACAGCGGAACGAGCACCATGAAGCCCACTGCCGCGCCGTTGGTCAGCACCGCGTACACCAGTCCGCTGTTGCGACCGCGGAACAGTTGATCGGCGAGCACTCCCAGCGGTACGTAGGAGAGCATGGTCACCGCGACCGCGCCGACCACCCCGTAGCTGACAATGAAGATCCACAGGTGGCTGGTGGTGGCGCTGAGCAGCAGCACCAGCCCGTTGAGCGCGGTGCCGACGGCGAGGACCGGGATCGCGCCGATCCGGTCGGCGAGGTGCCCGACCACGGACGAGGACACGGCGGTGAACACCGCGAACAGCGTGGTCGCGATCGCCAGGCTGCCCCGGCTGACCTCGAAGCCGCCCGCGATGTCCAGGAAGAACACCTGGACGGTGCTCTTCAGGGACGACCCGGCGAGCGAGATCAGAAAGCTCGCCGTCGCCGCGAAGATCGCGAACGCGGTGCCTACCTTGGCGGTCCTGGTCATTGAGCAGCCTCTGCTTCGGACGTACGGAGCGGTGTCGAGCCTTGCGTCGAGCGCGCGTCGACCACCGCCGTGGTGATCGCCGACCGGGTCATCCTGGCATGCGCGCGCATCGACGACCAGCACTGGTGTCGCGGCGCTGGCGGCGGTACGTTCTCCGGTTGCCGTGAGCGACGGCGATCCCGACGACGCTGCTCCCGCCGTGCTCGGGTACCGGCGCCGTCACCTTCAACCCGAAGCCGGCGAGCAGCACGTCGTAACCAGGCGACCGTGAAGGTCAGCTACGCCGGGCAGCCCTGACCCG
Source organism: Micromonosporaceae bacterium (assembly GCA_036378155.1). Taxonomy (GTDB): domain Bacteria; phylum Actinomycetota; class Actinomycetes; order Mycobacteriales; family Micromonosporaceae; genus DASUXA01. The sequence goes on from DASUXA010000040.1 coordinate 84,527, forward strand.
ACGACCGACCTGCGGCAACCCGGCACCTACGACGCGGACTGTCACATCAGCGGGCGTGCGCGGGCGAGCGGGTCGCGGCGGCGGCGCGGACGAATTCGGCGCGGGGATGCTGCAGTTCGGTGAGCGACACGACGTCGTGCGGGAAGACCGCGTCGACCGCCCAGTCCGCCGCCACCCGCACCTGCCGGCTGACCGTCGGCAACTGCCACCAGTGGTACGTCCGGTGCATCAGCCACGCCGGCAACCCGCACGCCTTGAACTGGTAGATCTGGGCGGTGCCCTGGAACCGGCCCAGGCTGGCGACCGACCCGAGGTACCGGTGCCGGTAGGTGCGCAACCGGTGCCCGCGCACCTCGGCGAGCAGGTTGTCCGCCAGCCGGCGAGCCTGGCGCATCGCGTGCTGGGCGGTCGGGCCGACCAGCGCGTCCGGGTTGTCGCTGGTGAGGTCCGGTACCGCCGCGCAGTCCCCCGCGGTCCACGCCGCCGGGGTGTCGACGACCCGCAGGTACGCGTCGGCGAGCAACCGACCCCGGCTGTCGCGCGGCAGGTCGGTCTCCGCCAGCATCGGGTTCGGTCGTACCCCGGCGGTCCAGATCAGGGTGTCGGCGTCGAACGACTCCCCCGGGTCCAGTTCCACGTGACCGTCGACGCAGGAGGTGACGCGGGTGCGCAGGCGTACGTCGACGCCGCGCGCGGCGAGCAGGTCGACGGTGTACCGGGCGAGGTCCGCGCCGACCTCGGGCATGATCCGCTCGGTCGCCTCGACCAGCACCCACCTGAGGTCCGTCGGTTCCAGCTCGCCGAACAGGTCGACCACCCGGCGGCTCATGTCGGACAGCTCGCCGAGCGCCTCGATGCCGGCATACCCGCCGCCGACCACGACGAAGGTCAGCGCGCGGCGTCGGGCGTGCGGGTTCGTGGTACCGGCGGCGAACGAGAGCCGTTCGAGGACGTGGTCGCGCAGGTACACCGCCTCGCCGAGGGACCGGAAGCTGATGCCGACCTCGGCGAGCCCCGGGATCGGCAGGGTACGGGCGACCGATCCGGGGCTGACGACCACGTGGTCGTAGCTGATCTCCCGGTACTCGTCGCCGGCGAGCCGTACCGTCGCCCGGCGCGCGGCATGACTGATCCCGACCACCTCGCCACCGATGATCTGCGCGTGCGGCAGCACCCGGCGCAGCGGTACCGCCACGTGCCGGGGCTCCACGTTCCCGGCCGCCGTCTCGGCGAGCAGCGGCTGGTAGGTCATGTGCGTGCGGGGATCGACCAGCACCACGTCGAGTTCCCCCGGCCGCATCCGGCGGTACAGCCGCAGCGCCGTGTACAGCCCGACGTATCCCCCGCCGATGATCAGTACCCGTGGCATCGGCTCGCCCTACCCGCGAACGGGACGCGGAAACCTGACGCGACCAGGCATGCGGCGCGGGGCTCACGGGTACCGCCGGAGTGTGCGCCCAGCGGAACCGACCCGCCGAGCCGGGCCCACGCCGGGCGCGCCGAAAGCGGGCCCACCTCGGGCGCGCCGAACGTCAGTCAGGGGAGGCAGCGGCGATGACCGACAGCAGCGGCGAGCAGCAACCGGAGCGGACCGACGGGTCGCGCGAGCCGGAGCCCGAGGTGCGGGTACGCACCGGGGCCGACCAGCCGTGGGATCCGGAGGACCTGACCGTGGCGAAGGGACAGGACCCGACGCCCGGCAACGTCGAGCGCAGCCGGCGCGAACTCGACGAGGAAGGGCCGTCCGCGATCGAGCGGACCGTGCCCTGACCGGCCACCGTCGAGCGGCGCGGTACCGGTCGGCGGCGGTCAGCTGAGCGCGGGGTACAGCGCCGCGGCGAACACGAGGTAGAGCAGCCCGGCGAGGGACAGCCGACGGACCGTCAACCGGCCGCGGCGCAGCAGCAGCCACAGGTACCCGATGGACGCCATGGTGACCAGCCCCGAGATCACCAGGACGGTGTCGAACCGCCACGGGGTGAACAGCAGACCCAGCCCGCTCGGTACGGTCGCCTGGATCATCATCGCGCCCGACACGTTCGCCAGCGCCAACCTGGTCTTGCCCTGGCGCACCCAGATGATCGCGTTCATCGTCTCGGGCAGTTCGGTCGCGATCGGGGACAGCAGCAGCGCGGTGACCGCGGCGGGCAGCCCCAGCATCGGGCCGATGGCGTCCAACTGGCGGACGAACAGTTGCGACGCCAGGAAGATCACCGCGAGGGTACCGAGGGTCTGCGCCACCACCGCCCAGCCGGCGGGTTGGGCGCGACGACGCTGCAGCAGCAGCGGTTCGAGGTCCTCCTGCTCACCGGGGTCGCCGCCGCCGCGCAGCTCGCGCCAGAAGTACACCCCGTACACCGCGAAGAACACCAGCCCGAGCCAGGGTTTGACGGCGAACGCGACCAGCCCGAGGGCGACCTTGACGACGAACACCGCCATGAACCAGGACTGGTCGCGGGCGAGTTTGCGGGTGTCGCCGAGTTCCGCGGCGCCGGTGCGCCGACGCGCCAGCAGCATCCAGCCGACCACGCCGTACGCGATCGTGGCGAGCACCAGCGGTCCGCCCATGGCGGCGCCGACGCCGAGGTCCTTCTCGGACGGCGAGGAGCCGAACACCACGGCGACGAAGGTCACGACGCTCTCCGGCAGCGCGGTGCCGAACGCGGCGAGGATGGTACCGACCGCGAGCGGCCCGACGTTGAGCCGCCGTCCGAGCCACTCCACCGCGTTGACGAACCACTCGCACGAGAAGTAGATGGCGACAGCCGCCACGATCAACAGGATGACGTGAGTCACTCGGGTCCCTCCGCGCCGCGGGTCGAGGCGCGGAGGGGACCTCGACCGCGGCGCATGTAGCGCCGACACATGGTCGAAGGTCTCGTCCGCCCACCATCGCGGCGGGCCCGGCCACCGGGAGCGCGAGCTCCAGCATGTCGACGACCGGCGGGAGGACTACTCCCCTTCAGCGACCAACACTGTACGCGACGCCGCTGCCGGGCTGTCACCCCCGCACGGGCGACATGCGGCGTCGGTCACGCACCCGCGGCCGAGCGAGACCCCCCGATCAAGGCTCGGCCGCGGGTACGGCGGGCGCGGCATAGCCGAACCGACGCGGGCCATCGGGTACCCGGTGCCGAGGCGCGCCAAACGTGAGATGGGTACGCGTCGGATGCGTCAGCCGGGGCGCAGGGGGTAAACGCCGATCGACGGACCGGGCAGACGACGCCGTGCCGCGGTAGTGTGCCGGGACCAGGCGAGACGCTGGATGGCTGATGAACGAGATCCACTGTCGGGTCGAGACCACGCTTCCGGTCGCGGTGGTGCGACTGGAGGGGGTACTCGGACTGGACAGCGCGTCCACGGTTCGTACGGCGCTGCTCAAGCGCCTCGCCGAACACCCGGACGCGTTGATCGTCGACCTGTCCCGACTGACGGTCGCCGACGAGTCCGCGTTGTCGGTGTTCGTCGCCGTGGCGCGACAGGCGGCGATCTGGCCCGGCATCGCGATGGCGTTGTGCGGGGTACCGGAACGGTTCGCCGCGATCGCGTCGCGTCTGGTACCGGTCTGCGACGACCCTGGGCAGGCGCGCGACGTCCTGCGCCGCGTCCCGGTCCCGCTGCAGCGGGACCGGCGGCTGCTGCCGGTGACCGGGTCGGCGCGGCGCGCCCGCGACCTGGCGACCGAGGCATGTCTGGACTGGGGGCTGTCCGACCTGGTGATCCCGAGTTGCGTGGTGGCCGGTGAACTGGTCGCCAACGCCGTCCAGCACGCCGGCACGCCGATGACGCTCAGTTTCCGCCGACTGCCCCGGTACCTGCACATCGCGGTGCGCGACGGCTCGGACCGTCCGGCGCTGCGCTGCGAGACGCACCCACTGGCACTGGGCGGCCGGGGGCTGATGATCGTCGACGCGACGTCGCGATGCTGGGGGTGCTCGCCGGCGACCGGCGGCAAGGTGGTCTGGGCGACGCTGGACGTCGGCGATCCGTGGCACGGCGACCGGTAACGGCGAGCCGGGCTCTGCTTGCCCCGCCCTGCTCGACGCGGCGGTGTTCGCCCCGCGCCCTGCCGGCGCCGCTACGTGTCCACCGGACGCAGCACGGGACCCCGCGCGTCGGCGGACAGCAGGCGCCACACTCCGGCGCGGCGCAGCAGGTCGGCGACCACGGGTCGGGTGCGTACCACCGCGAACCGCGCGCCCGCGTGGCGGGCGGTGCGGCACCCGGCGACCAGCGCCGCGATGCCGGCCGCGTCGATCAGCGGTACCTGGGCGAAGTCGGCGCGCACCCAGCGGGGTCGCTCGGCCATCGCGGTACGGCACAGCGAGGCGCGCAGGTCGGCGGCGTTGTCGCGGTCGACCTCGCCGTGCACGGTCACGGTCACCCCGCCCGGCTCGCGGCCGATCTCGATCCGGGTGCCCAGCTCGTCGACGACCGGGTCGCCGAGCCCCGGCCAAACCGGGTCGATGTCGCTGGTCATCGCGGCTCTCAGCCACGCGAGCGCCTGGGACAGCAGCCGCGACACGTGCATCTGCGAGATGCCGATCTCGGCGGCGATCTGCGACTGTGTCATGTTGCCGTAGAACCGCATGGTCATGATGCGCTGTTCGCGTGCCGGTAGCCGGGGCAGCAGGGTCGCGAGGGTGACCTGGTCGTCCATCCGCTCCAACGCCGGGTCCCGCCCGCCGAGCATGGCGCCCAGGTCGGCGGCGTCCTCCTCGTGCGAGACCGGGGCGTCCAGCGACACCGGCTGGTACGCCCGAGCCAGGTCCAGCCCTTCGAGCACCTCCTCGGCGTCCAGCCGGAGGTGGGCGGCGAGGTCGTCGACCGTGGGCGAGCGGCCCAACTGGTGCGTCAGGTGCTCGTTGGCGCGCGTCATCTCCAGCCGCAGTTCCTGCAGCCGGCGCGGTACCCGGACCCGCCAGCCCCGGTCGCGGAAGTGCTTCTTCAACTCGCCGCGGATGGTGGGCGCGGCGTAGTGGCTGAACGGACCGCGGGTCTGGTCGTACCCGTCGACCGCCTTGATCAGCCCGACGGTGGCGACCTGGACGAGGTCTTCGAACGCCTCGCCGCGACCCTGGTAGTGGCGCGCCATCCGCACCGCGTACGGCAGCCCGGCCTCGATCACCTGCTCGCGCAGCCGGGCCCGGCACACGTTCCCGTCGGGCAGCGTGACGATCCGGGCGAACAACGCGGCCACGGCATCGTCGAGGTCGTTGGCGACATTTGCGGGACTCATGGGGTTCGGCGGTGACGCCCCGGTCACGACGCGACCACCCCACGCCTGTACATCAGCCATGTCAGCTCCGGACGAGGACGCCGGACAGCCCCGCCTCACCGGCGGTCTCCCGGTCGGAGTCACTCGTTGTGGGCCCACTTCTTGAGCACCATGGACCGGCGGCGAACCCCACGACGTGGGCGGCGTGATTACCCCCGGCTTTCCTCACCATAGCCGAACGTGCTGGTAGAGACAGCCGACCGGACCAGGTCGTCGGCTTTTTCGTCCGGCTGGCGCGGGCGGTGTTTGACCCGGGGCGACCCGGGTAACGCGGCCGAGTGAACACCAGCGACGAGCCCCTCGACTCGACCGGCCGGCGCCCGGTCAAGGTGCACTCGCCACAGGAGTACCGCCGACCGCAGTTCTCGCAGGAGCGCACGCAAGCCGCGCCGTCCGACGAACAGGACCGGTACCGCAAGGCGGCAGCCCCGCCGGAGGACGGCGGTGACGGCACCGGCGAGGCGGAACGCGGGGGCGTCGCGCAGGCGACGGCGCTGCTGCCCCGCCCGACGATGCCCTATCCCGGCCCGGTACGCGCGGTGCCGAAGGGCGGTCTGTTCTGGCGGCTGCTGCGGACCACGGACGCGAAGCAGATCGGGATCATGTACATGGTCACGTCGTTCGTGTTCTTCTTCATCGGCGGCATCCTCGCCCTGCTCATGCGCGCCGAGTTGGCTCAGCCGGGGCTGCAGTTCCTCAGCCCCGAGCAGTACAACCAGCTGTTCACCATGCACGGCACGATCATGCTGCTGCTGTTCGCGACGCCGATCGTGTTCGCGTTCGCGAACTACATCATTCCGCTGCAGATCGGCGCGCCGGACGTGGCGTTCCCCCGGCTCAACGCGTTCGCCTACTGGCTGTACCTGTTCGGCGGCGGGCTGACCGTCGCGGGTTTCCTGACCCCGACCGGCGCCGCCGACTTCGGCTGGTTCGCCTACGCGCCGCTGAACAGCGCGCAGAACTCCCCCGGCGTCGGCGCCGACATGTGGATCATCGGGCTGACCCTGTCCGGTCTCGGTACCATCCTCGGCGCGGTCAACATGATCACCACGATCCTGACCCTGCGCGCGCCCGGCATGACCATGTTCCGGATGCCGATCTTCACCTGGAACATCCTGATCACCGGGCTCATGGTGCTGATGGTCTTCCCGCCCTTGGCGGCGACCCTGCTCGCCCTGTTCGCCGACCGCAAACTCGGCGCGCACGTGTACGACGCGGCGACCGGCGGCCCGATGCTGTGGCAGCACCTGTTCTGGTTCTTCGGCCACCCCGAGGTGTACATCGTGGCGATTCCGTTCTTCGGCATCGTCACCGAGGTCATCCCCGTGTTCAGCCGCAAGCCGCTGTTCGGGTACAAGGGGATGGTGGGCGCCACGATCGGCATCGCGGCGCTGTCCATGACCGTGTGGGCACACCACATGTTCGCCACCGGTCAGGTGCTGCTGCCGTTCTTCTCGTTCCTGAGCTACCTGATCGCCATCCCGACCGGGATCAAGTTCTTCAACTGGATCGGATCGATGTGGAAGGGACAGCTCACCTTCGAGACGCCGATGCTGTTCAGCCTCGGCTTCATGGTGACGTTCCTGCTCGGCGGCCTGTCCGGGGTCATGCTCGCCAGCCCACCCATCGACTGGCACGTCACCGACACGTACTTCGTCGTGGCGCACTTCCACTACGTGCTGTTCGGCACCATCGTCTTCGCGGTCTTCGGCGGGGTGTACTTCTGGTTCCCGAAGATGACCGGACGGATGCTCAACGACCGGATCGGTAAGATCCACTTCTGGCTGACGTTCATCGGCTTCCACGCCACGTTCCTGGTGCAGCACTGGCTCGGCGCGATGGGTATGCCCCGCCGGTACGCCGACTACCTGCCGTCCGACGGATTCACCACACTGAATACCATCTCGACGCTCGGGGCTTTCCTCCTCGGCATATCGATCCTGCCGTTCATCTGGAACGTCTGGAAGTCGTACCGGTTCGGTGCCGTCGTGACCGTGAACGACCCGTGGGGCTTCGGCAACTCGCTGGAATGGGCGACGTCCTGCCCGCCGCCGCTGCGCAACTTCGACCGGATGCCGCGCATCCGCTCGGAGCGCCCCGCGTTCGAGGCCAAGTACGGCAAGCAGATCGCCGATCTGGCCCGCGACGTTCCGCAGCGGGAGTCACGCCCGGCACAGAAGCTGTAAGCCCGATCAGGGAGGTTGGACCGTGTTGA
>DASUXA010000041.1:0-31441 GCA_036378155.1 Micromonosporaceae bacterium
GTACCGCCGACGCGTCGGGTCTGCTGTTCCGGGTCGCTCGGGCGCTGGAGCAGGCGGGCGCGCAGGTCCGCGCCGCGCGGATCGCCACCCTCGGCGGGTACGCGGTGGACAGCTTCTACCTGGTGGGAGCCTGGAGCGACCTGGCCGACCGGGCGCGCGTCGAAACCGCCGTTCGCGCCGCGCTCGGCTGACCGCGCCGGGGTGTGCGGTCGAGACCCCCGGTCCGGCGAAGTCGCCGCGCAGGGCGGGCAGCCGGGGGAGACTCACAAGGTGGTCGCCCGACTCAGCGACATCAGCGTTCCCGGTCGCCTGGCGGCCGACGGGGAGGGGCTCTCGCTCGAGGAACTGGCGCTGGCGGCGCGCAACCACGGCATGCCTCTCGAGGCGCTGCGCTACGACGTCACCCCGATCGGCCTGCACTACCTGCTGATCCACTACGACATCCCAGCGGTCGACGGCCAGGACTGGCGACTGTCGGTGGACGGCGCGGTCGCTCGTCCGCTCTCCCTCGACCTGCCCACCCTGCTCGATCTGCCGACCGTCACCCGGCGGGTGACGATGGAGTGCGCGGGCAACGGTCGGGCGCGGCTGTCGCCCCGCCCGGTCAGCCAACCGTGGCTCGTCGAGGCGGTCGGTACCGCCGATTGGACGGGTACGCCGCTGCGGGCGGTACTCGCCGAAGCCGGGGTCGGTCCCGACGCCGTGGACGTGGTCTTCACCGGCGCCGACCACGGCGTCGAGCGCGGGATCGAGCAGGACTACCAGCGCAGTCTGCCGATCGCCGAGGCGATGCGCGAGGAGGTGCTCCTCGTCCACCACATGAACGGGCAGCCGTTGCCGCCGCAGCACGGCTATCCGCTGCGCCTGGTGGTACCGGGTTGGTACGGCATGGCTCAGGTCAAGTGGCTGCGGCAGATCACGGTCACGGATCGGCCGTTCACCGGCTTCCAGCAGGACGTGGCGTACCGGTACCGGCAGGAACCGGACGAGCACGGCGAGCCGGTGACCAGGATGGCGCCCCGCGCCCTGATCCAGCCGCCCGGCTTCCCGGACTTCATGTCCCGTACCCGGATCGTCCGACCGGGCGCGGTGGACGTGTCCGGTCGCGCCTGGTCCGGCGAGGCGCCCGTGGTGCGCGTCGAGGTCAGCGTGGACGGCGGTACGACCTGGGCGGACGCCGACGTGACGGTCGCCGACGCGCCAGGCTGGGTATGGCGACGCTGGTCGTGGCCGTGGCAGGCGGAACCAGGGCAGTACCGGCTGTGCGCGCGGGCCACCGACGCCGCCGGTCGCACCCAGCCGACGGTCCAGCCGTGGAACCGCGGAGGATTCGCCAACAACCTGGTTCACCAGGTCGACGTGGTGTGCCTCGAGTGACCGGCGGCTGACCCTCGCGCGTCGGCGACCGGGTCGACAGCCGGGCTACCCTTACTGGGGCCGCCATGCCTGCGGCCCGACGAAACCCGACAGCGAGGATGAACCGCCGTGTTTGACACGCTGAGCGACCGGCTCAACGGGATCTTCACCAAGCTGCGTGGCAAGGGTCGGCTGACCGACGCCGACATCGACGCCACGGCGCGCGAGATCCGTCTGGCTCTGCTCGAGGCCGACGTCGCTCTGCCCGTGGTGAAGGCGTTCATCGCGACGGTCAAGCAGCGGGCGCGGGGTGCCGAGGTGCACCAGGCGCTCAACCCGGCGCAGCAGGTCATCAAGATCGTGCACGAGGAGCTGGTCGGCATCCTCGGCGGGGAGACCCGCCGGCTGCGGTTCGCCAAGCAGTCACCCACGGTGATCATGCTCGCGGGTCTGCAGGGGTCCGGTAAGACCACGCTCGCCGGCAAGCTCGCCAAGTGGCTCAAGGCGCAGGGACACCAGCCGATGCTGGTCGCCGCCGACCTGCAGCGACCCAACGCGGTGAACCAGTTGCAGGTGCTCGGCGGTCGGGCGGGTGTCGAGGTGTACGCGCCGGAGCCGGGCAACGGCGTCGGCGACCCGATCCAGGTCGCGCGCGAGTCGATCGACCACGCCCGTCGTCAGATGCGCGACATCGTGATCATCGACACCGCGGGCCGACTGGGTATCGACGCCGAGATGATGGCGCAAGCCGCCGCGATCCGCGACGCCACCGACCCGGACGAGATCATTTTCGTGGTCGACGCGATGGTCGGTCAGGACGCGGTCGCCACCGCCGAGGCGTTCCGCGACGGGGTGGGCATCACCGGCGTGGTGCTGTCCAAGCTCGACGGCGACGCGCGCGGCGGCGCCGCGCTGTCGGTCCGACACGTCACCGGCGAACCCATCCTGTTCGCGTCCACCGGGGAGAAGCTCGAGGACTTCGACGTCTTCCACCCCGACCGGATGGCGAGCCGCATCCTCGGCATGGGCGACGTGATGACCCTGATCGAGCAGGCCGAGCGGGCGTTCGAGGACGACCAGAAGGAGAAGATGGCCGCCAAGCTGCTCGGCGGTCAGACCTTCACCCTGGAGGACTTCCTCGACCAGCTCATCGCAGTACGCCGGATGGGTCCGATCGCGAACGTGCTCGCCATGATGCCCGGCATGAACCAGGTCAAGGACCAGCTCGACCAGTTGGACGACAAGCACTTCGACCGGGTCACCGCGATCATCCGGTCGATGACGCCCGCCGAGCGGGAAAACCCGAAGATCATCAACGGCTCGCGGCGGGCGCGTATCGCCAACGGTTCCGGGGTCACCGTCACCGAGGTCAACCAGCTGCTCAACCGCTTCGCCGACGCGCAGAAGATGATGAAGCAGATGGGCGGCATGATGGGGCTGCCCGGTCGGCGCAAGGCGACCAAGTCGCCGAAGAACAAGCGCAAGGGCACCAAGGGCGGCAGCCGTCCACGCGTGCCCGGCGGTCTGCCGGGCGGGCTGCCCGGTGGGGTACCGAACCTGCCGCCGGGTCTCGACCCGAGCATGTTCGGCGGGGACGGCTCCGGCGCGACCGGCGGCTTCAAGCCGCCGAAGCTCGACTTCAACAAGCTCACCAAGCGTGACGACCGGTAACTGAAGCGGGCTCTTCACGTCGGGTGCTACTCGCGCGTACGGTCTGGGCATGTTGCGTCGACTCGCCTGCGCGATCATCCTCGCGTGTTCGACCGTCGGCCTGCTCGCCGTACCGGCGAGCGCCGCGCCGACCTCGGCTACCCGCTACTACCTCGCCCTCGGCGACTCGCTCGCCTACGGGTACCAGCCGGTCAAGCCGCTGGACCGCACCCAGGGCTACGTGTACCAGTTGTACGACCGGCTGCGCGCCGACGACCCGAAACTGTCCCTGGACAACCTCGGCTGCAGCGGCGAGACGACCACCACGATGCTGGTCGGCGGCATCTGCTCGTACCCGGGCGAAGTGTCCCAACTGACCGCGGCGGAGCGGTTCCTGCACGCCCACAAGGACAAGGTCGACCTGGTCACGCTCGACATCGGCGCCAACGACGTGAACCACTGCGTGCACGGCGGCGTGATCGACGCCCAGTGCGTACCGCGGGCGATGGCGGGCGCCGCGCAGAACCTGAGCGAGATCGTGTCGCGGCTGCGCGCGGCGGCGCCGCACACCCGGATCGTCGCGATGACCTACTACGACCCGTACCTGGCCGCGTGGCTGACCGGACCGGCGGGGCAGGCGCTCGCGCAGCAGTCGCTGCAGTTCGCGGCGGTCCTCAACACCCTGCTGACCAGCGCGTACACCTCCGGTGGGATCGCCGTCGCGGACGTCGCCGCGGCGTTCTCCACGTTCGACTCGACCGACCAGGTACCACTGCCGGGCGTCGGCGCGGTACCCCTGGACGTGGCGCGTATCTGTCAGTGGACCTGGATGTGTTCGCCTACTCTCGGACCCGACATCCACGCGAACCAGCAGGGGTACGCGGTGATAGCCGGCGTGTTCCAGGCAGTCCTGGCCGCCTGAGCCGGTCGCCGTGGGGGCTGCCGCCGCCTCGCTCCCACGGCGGGACGCGCCGCGCCGCAGCCGGCGGTACGACGCGACACCCGCCCCCACGGCGAACCGGTGCCGGCATCCGGTAGGACTGACACATGGCCCTGCATGTGCGTGGAGTGCTCCTGCCGGATGACGAGGTACGCGACCTGTGGCTGGTCGGCGACCGGGTGACGTTCACCCCGGTACCCGACGCGCAGACCGTCGCCGATCGCGGCTTCGTGCTGCCCGGTCTCGTCGACGCGCACTGCCACATCGGCATCCGGCACGGTTCGCGACCGATCGAGGGACTCGACGACGCGCGTGCGCTCGCCGCCCTGGACCGGGACGCCGGTGTCCTCGCCATCCGCGACGCCGGCTCGCCGTACCCGTACCCGGAACTCGACGACGACCCCGAGGTGCCCCGGCTGGCCCGCGCCGGGCGGCATGTCGCGCCGGTCCGCCGCTACCTGCGCGACATCGGTATCGAGGTGGACGCGCCGCAGGTCGCCGCGACGATCGCGGAGCAGGCGAAGGCGGGCAACGGCTGGGTGAAACTGGTCGGCGACTGGATCGACCGGGGCGTCGGCGACCTCGCTCCGGCGTGGGACGACGCGACTCTGGCGGGCGCGGTGGCAGCCGCGCACGAGGCCGGCGCGCGGGTCGCGGTGCACACGTTCTCCGAGGAGGCGGTGGCGACCCTGGTACGCGCCGGGGTGGACTCGGTGGAGCACGGCACCGGGCTGTCCACCGACCTGATCGACCTGATGGCGCGGCAGGGCACGGCGCTGGTACCCACGATGATCAACATCGAGACGTTCGGCGGCATCGCGGCGCAGGCGGAGGCGAAGTTCCCCGGGTACGCCGCGCACATGCGCGCCCTGCAGGCCCGGTTCCCGCAGGTCGTCGCCGCCGCCCACGACGCCGGGGTGCCGATCTACGTGGGTACCGACGCGGGCGGCGGGATCGACCACGGTCTGGCCGCCGAGGAGATGCTGCTGCTGCACGAGCGCGCCGGGATGTCCGCGCTCGACGTGCTGCGCGCGGCGTCCTGGGGGGCCCGGCAGTGGCTGGGCTTCGCCGGGCTGGTCGAAGGCGGGCTCGCCGACCTCGTGGTGTACGACGAGGACCCGCGCCGCGACCTTCGCGTGGTACGCGACCCGAAGCGGATCGTGCTGCGCGGGCGGGTGTTCCGCTGAGCGTCGGGCCGACCGGGCGGCCGTGTGGCGGTACCGCCTAGGATGTCGGGTCATGGCACGCGTGCTCACTCCCCGGGCGGAGGACTTTCCGCGCTGGTACCAGGACCTGATCGCCAAGGCTGAGCTGGCCGACAACGGCCCGGTGCGGGGCACCATGGTCATCCGACCGACGGGGTATGCGCTCTGGGAGCGGATGCAGGCGGAGATGGACGCCCGGATCAAGGCGGCCGGCGCGCAGAACGCGTACTTCCCGCTGTTCATCCCGGAGAGCTACCTGCGCCGCGAGGCGCAGCACGTGGAGGGCTTCTCGCCGGAGCTGGCGGTGGTCACCCACGGCGGCGGCAAGCAGCTCGAAGAGCCGGTGGTGGTCCGGCCCACCAGCGAGACCGTCATCGGCGAGTTCATGGCGAAGTGGGTGCAGAGCTACCGCGACCTGCCGCTGCTGCTCAACCAGTGGGCGAACGTGGTGCGCTGGGAGTTGCGTCCCCGCGTGTTCCTGCGCACCAGCGAGTTCCTCTGGCAGGAGGGGCACACCGCGCACGCCACCGAGGCGGACGCGCGGGACTACGCCCGCAAGATCCTGCACGAGGTGTACGAGGACTTCATGGTCGCCGTGCTCGGCATCCCGGTCGTGGTGGGGCGCAAGACGGCGCGGGAGCGGTTCGCGGGCGCGACCGGCACGTACACGCTCGAAGGCATGATGGGCGACGGCAAGGCGCTGCAGATGGGCACCAGCCACGAGCTGGGTCAGAATTTCGCCCGCGCCTTCGAGATCGACTACCTGTCCGCCGACGGTCGCCAGGAGCTGGCGTGGACGACCTCGTGGGGCTCGTCGACGCGGATGATCGGCGGGCTGATCATGTGCCACGGCGACGACAACGGGCTGCGGGTGCCGCCCCGCCTCGCCCCGGTCCAGGCGTACGTCATGGTCGTCAAGTCCGGTGAGGGCGTGGCGGAGGCAGCCGGCAAGCTGCGCGACACGCTGCGCGACGCCGGGGTACGGGTCGCGCTCGACGACCGGGTCGACACGCCGTTCGGTCGCCGTGCGGTGGACGCCGAGCTCAAGGGCTATCCGGTACGCGTCGAGGTCGGTCCCCGCGACCTCGCCGCCGGCAACGTCGTCCTGGTCCGCCGGGTCGACGGGTCGAAGACGCCGGTACCGGTCGCCGATCTGGTCGGCGCGGTGCTCGCCGCGCTCGACGAGGACCAGCAGCGGCTGTACGACGAGGCGCTGGCGCGACGCGAGGAGCGCACGGTCGACGTGTCGAGCGTCGACGAGGCGATCGAGGCGTCCGCCCAGGGCTGGGCGCGGGTGCCGTGGTCGGCGGTGGGTGTCGCGGGCGAGGCGAAGGCCAACGCCGAGGGTGTGACGGTGCGCTGTCTGACCCGTGCGGACGGGTCGGTACCGGACTCGGAGGACGAGCCGGATCTGATCGCGTACCTCGGTCGCGCGTACTGAGCCGGGCGTCGGCGGGCGGTCCGCCGGACCGCCCGCCGACGGGTGCTGCGGATCCGCCGCTCGGGTGGACGTCCCCTGTCGCGCGCGCTGTCCGGCAGATCCCGGTTCGCCGAGCCCTGGGTCGCTATCGTCGCGGTGAAAGGCGTCCGCTGACCATCGGAGGCTCCGGTGACCGCTTCGTCCGAGCCGTTGTACCGCACCGGCAAGATCTGCTATCTGGAGATCCCGGCGACCGACGTCGACCGGTCCGCCGAGTTCTACCGCCGCGCCTTCGGCTGGTCGATCCGTCGCAGGAGAGACGGCGCCGTCGCCTTCGACGATACGGTCGGCGGCGTCAGCGGCACCTGGGTGACCAACCGCCCACCGGCGGGCGAACCCGGAATGATCGCTTACGTCATGGTCGCGAGCGCGACCATGGCCGTGGACGCGATCGTGGCGGCGGGCGGCGAGATCGTCCTGCCCGTCGACGAGAGCGCGCCGGAGACGTTCGCCTGGTTCCGGGACCCTGCCGGGAACCTGCTGGGGATCTATGAACAGCCGGGGCTCGCCGAAGCCGAGGTCGACGCCGCGCGGGAAGCCCGCGGCGGGTGACCGACGCGGTCCGACCCGCGATTCGTGCTCACCGCCGCCCATCTGGCACAATGATTGGCTGGTATCCGGCACGCATCCGCGCCCTCTAACCCGGGTGTGTCGCCAATCCACGAGCAGCCTGCCGCATCCACCCCACGATGCCGGCCGGTACGCTCAGCTTCCAGATAGAAACCAGGAGCGAGCACACGTGGCCGTAAAGATCCGGCTCCTGCGGATGGGCAAGATCCGCAACCCGCAGTACCGCATCGTCGTCGCCGACTCGCGCACCAAGCGCGACGGTCGGGCGATCGAGTTCGTCGGGGTCTACCAGCCGAAGGAGGAGCCCTCGCTGATCGAGGTCGACTCCGAGCGGGTGCAGTACTGGCTCTCGGTCGGCGCGCAGCCGAGTGAGCCGGTGCAGCGCATTTTGGAGAAGACCGGCGACTGGCAGAAGTTCAAGGGCCTCCCCGCCCCGCCGCCGCTGAAGACCGCCCCGGCGCGTGCCGACCGGCGGGCGATCTACGAGGCTGAGGCGCAGGCCGCCGCGGGCGTCGCCGGGACCGAGGCGAAGCCGGCCAAGAAGGCCGAGAAGAAGGCCGCCGAGCCGGCCGCCACGACCGAGGGGTCCGCCGGTGCCGACGGCGCCGCGCAGGCCTGAGACGCCGCTCCGGCCCGCGCTGGAGCACCTCGTCAAGGGCATCGTCGACCACCCGGACGACGTGCGCGTGCGGCTGGTCGACTCGCGCCGTGGGCAGCGGTTGGAGGTGCGTGTCCACCCCGAGGACCTCGGTACCGTGATCGGTCGCGGTGGGCGCACCGCCAAGGCGCTGCGCCAGGTGGTCACCTCGATCGGCGGGCGGGGCGTGCGCGTCGACATCGTCGACGCCTACTGACGACCGGCGATGCTGCTCGTCATCGGCCGCATCGTGCGTCCGCACGGGGTACGCGGCGAAGTCGTGGTCGAGGTGCGCACGGACGAACCGGCTGACCGGTACGCGCCGGGCTCGGTGCTGGTCACCGACCCGGCGCAGGCCGGTCCGCTGACCGTCGAGGCGGCTCGACCGCACACGTCCGGCGGGCGGGACCGGCTGATCGTCGCGTTCGACGGGGTGTACGACCGGGACGGCGCGGACCTGCTGCGCGGCGTCCTGCTGTGCGTGGACAGCGCGGACGTGCCCGCCCCGGAACACCCGGACGAGTACCACGACTTCCAGCTCGTCGGGCTCACCGCGGTGACCCCGGACGGCGAGGCGCTGGGCGAGGTGGTCGCGGTCGACCACGCGCCAGCCTCCGACCTGCTGGTGCTGCGCCGGCCGCAGGGCGGTACCGCCCTGGTGCCGTTCGTCACCGCGATCGTTCCCGAGGTCGACCTGGCGGGTCGCCGGATCGTCGTCGATCCGCCGCCCGGCCTGCTGGACCTGTGACCCGTCCGGCAGCGGTACCGGCACGTCGTCGGGTCGCCGACGCGGAGCGGAGCGAGCGATGAGGGTCGACGTCGTTACGATCTTTCCCCAGTACCTGGCGCCGCTCGACCTGTCCCTGATCGGTCGGGCGCGCGAGGCGGGGCTGCTCGACCTCGTGGTACACGACCTGCGGAACTGGACCACGGACGTGCACCGGACCGTGGACGACACCCCGTACGGCGGTGGACCGGGCATGGTCATGCGCCCGGAGCCGTGGGGTCGGGCGTTGGACGAGGTCGCGCCGGACGACTGCCGACTGGTGGTACCGAGTCCCGCCGGTATCCCGTTCACCCAGGCGATCGCCCGCGAACTGGCGGGCGAGCCGCGCCTGGTGTTCGCCTGCGGGCGGTACGAAGGCATCGACCAGCGGGTCGTCGACCATGCCGCGACCCGGATGCGGGTCACCGAGTTGTCGATCGGCGACTACGTGCTGTTCGGCGGCGAGGTGGCGGTACTGGTGATCCTCGAAGCCGTCACCCGGCTGCTGCCCGGCGTGCTCGGCAACGCCGACTCGCTGGTCGAGGAGTCGCACGCGGACGGGCTCCTGGAAGCCCCGGTGTACACCAAGCCGGCGCAGTGGCGCGGACTGGCGGTACCGGAGATCCTCCGCTCCGGCGACCACGCCAGGATCGCCCGGTGGCGGCGTGACCAGGCGTTGCTGCGTACCGCGCAGCGCCGCCCCGACCTGCTCGCCGCGCTGCCGCCGGACGCGCTCGACCGGCGTGACGTCGCGGTGCTCGGCGGGGCCGGATTTCAGGTCGCCGGGCAACGTATGGCAGAGTAGTGGGGTTGCCGCGGACGACCCGCTGGGTTGCCGCGCCCATGTCAGCAAGTGTCAGACCACGCGCGCCGCTGCCGGCGCGCCTTGAAGCTCAAGGAAGCAGCAGCGATGAACACGCTGGACGCCCTGGACACACAGTCGCTCCGGACCGACATCCCGGACTTCCGGGCCGGCGACACGGTCAAGGTTCACGCGCGCGTCGTGGAAGGTAGCCGTTCCCGGGTCCAGATCTTCCAGGGCGTCGTCATCCGGCGTCAGGGGTCGGGGCTGCGCGAGACGTTCACGGTCCGCAAGGTCAGCTTCGGCGTCGGCGTCGAGCGGACCTACGCGGTACACAGCCCCGGCGTCGACCGGATCGAGGTCGTCACCCGTGGCGACGTTCGCCGGGCCAAGCTGTACTACCTGCGCGCACTGCGCGGTAAGAAGGCGAAGGTCAAGGAGAAGCGGGAGAAGGTCGCCAGCTGACCGCTGTCACCGGGTTCCGGCGGCGGCGCAGGCGCGCCGAGCCGGAATCCTCGCCAGCCGAACACCGGAGTGACGAACGTGGCGGGTGCCACCTAAGCTGCCGGTGATGGACAGCGAGGGCTACGACCGCAGCGACCGCGGCGACGATACCTACCCGTACTACCGCTCGCAGCCACCGGCCGCGGGCGGTAGTCGTGTTTCCGATCCGCAGCCCGACGCCGCTGGTGACGAGCAGATGTCCTGGCGGCACCGCGCGATGCGTCGGCGTCGCGACATGCCCGCGTGGCAGGAGCTCCCGCTGCTGCTCATCGTCGCGTTCTCGCTCGCGGTGCTGATCCGCACCTTTCTGTTCCAGGCCTTCTACATCCCTTCCGGCTCGATGGAGAACACGCTGCTCGTCGGCGACCGGGTGCTGGTGAACAAGGTGGTGTACGACACGCGCACGCCGAAGCGCGGCGAGGTCGTGGTGTTCAAGGGCACCGACAACTGGGCGCCGGAGTACGCCCCGGACCCCAATACCGGCTTCTTCTCCAAGCTCGGGCACTCCATCGGCGACCTCGTCGGCATCAGCCAGCCCGGCGAGAAGGACTTCATCAAGCGCGTCATCGGGCTGCCCGGCGACACGGTGGCGTGCTGCGACGTCAACGGACACGTCACCGTCAACGGGTACCCGTTGGACGAGCCGTACGTCACCGACGACTCGCCGTTGGACGCCCCGCCCGACCCGAGGCAGTGCCGGTCGCGCCGGTTCGGCCCGGTGACCGTGGAACCGGGGCAGATGTTCGTCATGGGCGACCACCGGTTGGTGTCGCAGGATTCGCGCTGCCAGGGGCAGGTACCGATCGACAACATCATCGGTCGCGCGTTCGTGATCGTCTGGCCCAGCGGGCGCTGGGGCACGCTGCCGGTACCACCGACGTTCGCGAAGGTACCCAAGCCGTACTCGTTGGGTCCGATCGCGCCGCACCGGGCGATGCCCGACGGCGAGCACGTCACTACGGCATCCGGCCCGGTACCGACCAGCTCCGTCCCACTTGACGCGGGCGGTGCCGTGGTCCTGCTCGCTGTGGCGCCTTTCGCTACGCACCGTGCCCGACGGGCGCGTCGTCGGCGGCGTCGTACGCTTCCCGAGTGATTGACGAGCAGACCCGGTCCCGCAACACCTTCTGGCGCGAACTTCCCATCCTGCTCGCCGTGGCCGTGATCGTCGCGGTCGTGGTGCGTGCCTTCGTGTTGCAGACGTTCTACATCCCGTCCGAGTCCATGGAGCACACGCTCAACATCAACGACCGGGTGCTGGTCAATAAGCTGGTGTACGACTTCCGGTCGCCGCACCGGGGCGAGATCATCGTCTTCACCTCTCCACCGTCGTGGCGCGGCGATCCGAACGAGAAGGACTTCATCAAGCGGGTCATCGGGGTGGGCGGCGACCACGTGGTGTGCTGCGACGCCCAGGAGCGCATCACCGTCAACGGGCACCCGCTCGACGAGACGTACCTGTTCACCGAGGACGGTCGATCCGACCTGCCGAGCGAGCAGCCGTTCGACGTGGTGGTGCCGAAGGGGCGGCTGTGGGTGATGGGCGACCACCGGTCGCGGTCGGGGGACTCGCGCGAGCAGTACCTGCGCACCAACAAGGACGTGATGGCGTCGACGATCTCGGACAGCGCCGTCATCGGACGCGCCTTCGTGCTGTTCTGGCCGGTCAGCAGGGCGACGTGGCTCACCGTCCCGGACACTTTCGACAAGGTGCCCAGCCCGCATTCCGGATGACCGTCGGCGACCTCGACCGTGCCGGGGTCGTCGGGGACGTCCGGGCCAGGTCGAACCCGCAGTCGGGGGACGTCGCCGTTGGGGTCGACGTCTCCGTCCCCGGTCCGCGCGGGGTCGACCTCGCCGTCCCCGGTCCGCGTCGCCTCGTACCCTGGTCCCCGTGGTGACCGAGCCGATCTCTCGCCCGGCGGCCCGGGTTCTGGTGGTCGACGCCGCTGATCGGGTCCTGCTGTTGCACGGGTTCGATCCAGCCTGCCCGGAGGACGAGTTCTGGTTGACCCCGGGTGGTGGCATCGACCCCGGCGAGACCGCCGCGCAGGCCGCCGCGAGAGAGCTGTACGAGGAGACCGGGTTGCTGGTCGAACCGGGAAAGCTCGGCCCGGTGGTGTACAGCGAGCTGGTCGAGTTCCCGTTCGACGGCGCCCACTACCGCGCCGAGCAGGAGTTCTTCCTGCTCCGCGTGCAGTCGTGGGAGGTCGCTCCGGCGCACTTCACCGAGGTGGAACTGCGCTCGATGGTCGGTCATCGGTGGTGGACGATCGAGGAGTTGGAGTCGACCGAGGAGCACTACTACCCGGAGGATCTGCCGATGCTGCTGCGCGACCTGGCGGTCCGGTGATGCTGGCGCCCACCCGCACCGTGGTACACCGTGGTAGCGGTCTGTACGCGCTGGAGCGCGCCCTGCAGCGACGCGGCTTCGCGCGGGTCGCCGGCGCGGACGAGGCCGGACGGGGCGCCTGCGCCGGTCCGCTGGTCGCGGGCGCGGTCATCCTGCCGCCCGGTCGGCGTGGCGAGATCGACGAGTTGGCGGACTCGAAGCTGCTCACCCCGCTGGCCAGGGAGCGGGTGTACCAGGCGGTCGTGGAGCGCGCCGTGGCGTGGTCCGTGGTGGCGATCCCGCCTGGCGACGTCGACTCGCGTGGACTGCACGTGTGCAACCTGGCGGCGATGCGACGCGCTCTCGCCGGGCTCGCGGTACGACCGGATTACGTGCTCACCGACGGCTTCCCGGTCGACGGGCTGGGGGTGCCGGGGCTCGCCGTGTGGAAAGGCGACCAGGTCGCGGCATGCGTCGCGGCGGCGAGCGTGATCGCGAAGGTGACCCGGGACCGGATGATGCGCGACCTGGACACGAGGTGGCCGCAGTACGGATTCGCCGAGCACAAGGGGTACGTGACGCCGGAACACAACGCCGCGCTGCGCGAGCACGGACCGTGCCCCGAGCATCGGCTTTCCTACGCGAACGTGGCCGCGGTCGGCGCTCGGCGCGAGGATGGGCAGGCGAGGCACCGGGGTGGGCACGAATCGGCGGAGGATACGGATGCCGGTTCGGGGTCCGCTGAGGGTACCGTCGGCGTGGCGCTGGAGCTTGTGGCGCCAGGCGAGCGGGGCGTGAACGACAATGGCGGCATGGAGGGCGGGCGACAATGAGCGCGGAAGATCTCGAGAAGTACGAGACCGAGATGGAGCTGCAGCTCTACCGGGAGTACCGCGACATCGTGCGCCAGTTCTCCTACGTCGTGGAGACCGAGCGGCGGTTCTACCTGGCGAACCAGGTCGACCTGCACGTCCGTAACTCGGACGGCGAGGTCTACTTCGAGGTCGAGATGCACGACGCGTGGGTGTGGGACATGTACCGCCCCGCCCGTTTTGTCAAGAATGTGCGGGTAATGACGTTCAAGGACGTCAACGTCGAGGAACTCGAGAAGCCGGACATCTCTCTGCCGACCGACTCGACGTTCGGCTGACCAGCCTCGCGCGCGGCGTCGCCCTGCCGGGTCCCGGGCGCGTCGGTCCGGTCCCTCGCGTCGGTCCACGTGCCGCCACCCGTGCCGGACGTCACCGGATCATGCCGGGTCGACACGTGACCGGCGCCGACCCGACTCAGCGGCGGATCGGCGGCGGACCGGAGCGCCTGCCCAGCGACCGCCTCGCCCGGCTGTACAGGTAGACGACGCCGCCCACCACGAGCGCGCCGACCAGAACGTAGAACAACAGCCCGATCAGGGCCTTCAGCAGCCACCAGGCGACCAGCCCGACGAGGACCAGTCCCGCCACCGCCAGCAGAGCTCGCATGGGTCCATCGTCACACCGTCGGCGCCGTGCGGACAGGGGGATGACCCTGACCTCGACCACGATCGAGCCCCTGGCGGACGGCGACCCGTCCGCGCTGCTCGCCACCGTGCTCACCGAGCACGACGACTTCTGGGACGGTCGCGACCTGCGCGGTCTGCACCACCCGGTGTGGTTCCGGCAGTTCTCCGACGCCGGGCTGATGGCGTGGCAGGACGGCGAGGGCGGCACACGCCGGATCGCCGCGTATCTGCTGGGCTCCGTCACCCGCGGCGGCGTCGGGTACGTGCACCTGATCGCGGTCCGGTCGACCCACCGGCGCGCCGGTCTCGGTCGTGCTCTGTGGGCACGGTTCGTCGAGCGGGCGTGGTCGGCAGGCGCGCACAAGGTGCAGGCGATCACCACGCCGACCAATTCCGCCTCGATCGCGTTTCACACGCGGCTCGGCCTCGCCGCCGAACTGATCCCGGACTACGCAGGTCCGGGCCAGGACCGGGTGCTGTTCCACGCGCGCCTCCAACCGTTACGGGATCGGCTGCGGCAACAGTGACCGACCCCGACCGGTACCGCGAGCCCGTCCACAACCGGTGCCTTCGTCCACAGCTATCGCCGCGACCGCTCCGCGTGCGTCACGCCGCGCGCCCATGATCTCGGCGTGACCTCCCAGACCCGGCTCGTCCGACTCGCTCTCGCTCTGGTGGCAATCCCGCTCGTCGGCACTGTGGCGCTGGCGTCGGCACAGTCCGCGGCGGCGATGTCCGCCGTCGCACCGACCCACGTCCGACCACCCGTTCACGTACCAACCGCGCGATCCGGCTTCGATTGGCCGCTCCCCGGCAGCCCCCGCGTGGTGCGCGGGTTCGATCCGCCGCCGCGTCCATGGCTGCCCGGGCACCGGGGAGTCGATCTCGCCGGACGCTCGGGCATCGCGGTTCACGCCGCCGGTTCGGGTCGGGTCGCGTTCGCCGGCTCGGTCGCCGGTGTGGGCGTGGTGAGCATCGACCACGCCGGCGGGCTGCGGACCACGTACGAGCCGGTGGCCGCGACGGTACGGGCGGGGCAGCAGGTCGCCGTGGGCGACGTGATCGGCCTCCTGCAAGCCGGGCACGTCGGCTGTCCGGTGGCCGTGTGCCTGCACTGGGGGCTGCGCCGGGGCGAGGTGTACCTCGACCCGCTCAGCCTGCTGGGTCTCGGCCGGGTACGGCTGCTGCCGCTGGACGCGGCCGCCGTCACCCGGTCGCGACCAGGCGGGGCAGCCCCTCGGCGAGCCGGTCGTACTCCTCCGCGCCGTTGTATACCTGGGCGGACAGGCGCAGAAGGCCGGTGCCGCCCCAGGCGGTCACGGCGACCTCGACGCGCAACTCGTCGCTGATCCGTTCGCGCAGCGCGACGGCTGCGGTGTGGGTGGTCGCCACGCCGTCCGGCAGCGGTACCAGTCGCATGCTGACCGGGCCGCCCGGGTCGGGCAGCCGGTCGTGGGGGATGCCGAGCGCGTCGGCGACCGTCCGCTGCCCGTACTCGACCAGGGTGCGGTTGTGCTCGCGTACCCGATCGACACCGAGGCTGCGCAGCGTGAACAGGGCGGTCGGGGCGGCGAGCCACGGGCTGTAGTCGATCGTGCCCTGGAACTCGACGGCGCGCGGGAAGCCGGTCGGCTCCTCCCACGACACGACCAGCGGTCGGATCGTGTCGCGCCAGCGTGGCGCGACGTACAGCAGCGCTGTGCCGCGCGGCGCGAACATCCACTTGTGGAGGTTGCCGACCCAGAAGTCGGCACCGATCGACGCGACGTCGACCGGAAGCATGCCGGGCGCGTGGGCCGCGTCGACCAGCACCGGTACACCGGGCACGGCGGCGACGATCCGGGCAACCGGCATCAGCCGGGCGGTGGGGGAGGCGACCTGGTCGATGACGAGCAGGCGGGTGCGGTCACCCGCAGCCGAGGCGATCGCGGCGACGATCTCGTCGTCGGTGGCGGTCAGCGGTACCGCGACCGTCCGGTGCCCGGCGCCGGTCGCCGCGCACAACCGGTCCACGGCGAGGTCGACGGCGCCGTACCCGTGGTCGGTGGTCACGACCTCGTCGCCGGGGCGCAGACGCATCGAGTTGAGCACGACCGCGACGCCCGCGGTCGCGTTGGCGACCAGCGCGGTGCCGTCCGGGTCGGCGCCGAGGAAGGCAGCCAGGTGTCGACGGGTGTGGGCGACCCGGTCGGCGAGCCCCCGGGTGAAGAAGCGCTGCGGGTTCGCGTCGACCTCGTCGCGAAGTCGCTGCTGGGCGCGCTGCACCGGGATCGGTACCGCGCCGAGCGAGCCGTGGTTGAGGTGCGCGACAGCGGGGTCGAGGGAGAACAGCAGGCGGGCGCCGGGGATCGGCTCGGGGGGCCTGGTCACCCCGTGATCGTAGGCGGCTCACGCTCGCGGGTGTGCCTGCCGGTACGCCGCGCGCAGCCGTTCGATCGAGACGTGGGTGTAGATCTGGGTGCTGGCGAGCGAGGCGTGACCGAGCAGTTCCTGTACCGAGCGCAGATCGGCGCCGCCTTCGAGCAGGTGGGTGGCTGCCGAGTGACGCAGCCCGTGCGGCGACACGCGGGGCAGTCCGGCGATCTCGGCGTACCGGGCGACGATCTGCCGCACGCTTGTCGGCTGGAGGCGACCGCCCCGTACCCCGAGCAGCAGCGCCGGTCCGCTGGCTGCCGTCGCGAGGACCGGCCGGGCGCGGGTGAGCCACGCGTCGAGCGCCCGGTCGGCGGGCTCACCGTAGGGCACCGAGCGTTCCTTGGCGCCCTTGCCGAGCACCCGTACCGTGCGCCGGCCCCGGTCGACGTCGTCAACGTCGAGACCACACAGTTCGGCGACCCGGATACCGGTGGCGTACAGCAGCTCCAGCACCAGCCGGTCGCGCAGCGCGACCGGATCGTCGTCCGGTGCGGGGGTGGTCACCAGTTCGGCTGCCTGGTCCTGACGCAGCACACCAGGCAACTCGCGATGCGCCTTCGGGCTGGTCAGCCGCTGCCCGACGTCGTGGGCGAGCAGCCCTTCGCGGTGCGCCCAGGCGGTGAAGCCCCGCGCCGCCGCGGCACGCCGGGCGAGCGTGGTGCGTGCCGCGCCGGCGGTACGCAGCCGCGCCAGCCAACTCCGCAGCACCATCAGGTCGAGTTGTCCCGGCGACTGGTATCCCATCCGGGTCGCGTGGTCGAGCAGCGACACGATGTCCGCGACGTACGCGCGGACCGTGTGCGCCGAGCGGTTCAGTTCGCTGGCGAGGTGGCGCGCGAACGCGTCCACCGCGTCGCGCATCGGCTCCGGAAGCGCGGCGTGGAGCGCTTCGGTTCCGGTGTCGGTCCGCCGGGTCATCGCCACGACCGTCGTCATCGGATCGCGCCTCGTCAAGCCGGCACGCCGGAAGCCGGCGACCGGTATCGAGCGGGACCGGCGGGACCGGGTCGGGTCGCCGAGGCGCGAACCCGACCCGCTCGCCAGTCCGACCTCGATCCGCTCCCGTATCGCAGCCCGACCCGCTCACGCTCCCGAACCGGCATGTTCAGGTCGCCACCGGTGCCGTCGTCCGGTCCGGTGGCGGCAGCCGGTACCCCTCGGGCGTCTTGATGACGAACCCTCCCGCGTCGAGCAGGCCCAGCGCGCGCATCGCGTCGCGTACCGAGACGCCGGCGGCTGCCGCGAGGTGGTCGATGTCGGCCGCTCGGCGGGGCGGAACCACGTCGAGGACCTGCCGCGCCAGGGGATCGAGCAGGTCATCGGGGCGTTCCTGGGCGCGCGGCAGCGGCGCGAGGTCGTCGCCGATGCGCCCGACCTCCTCGAGCACCTCGAGATGCGAGGTGACGAGCCGGGCACCGAAATGGCGGATCGCGCTGTGGCATCCGACCGACATGGCAGAGGTGACCGGTCCCGGTACCACCATCGCCGCCCGACCGAGCAGCACCGCGCGACCGAGCGTCTGGCGCGCTCCGCTGCGCGCCGCCGCCTCCACCATGACCGTCCCGCGGGTCGACGCCGCGATCACCCGATTGCGGATCAGGAACCGGTGGCGATGCGGCGCCGCGCCCGGTGGCCACTCGCTGATCAGCAGCCCGTCGTCGGCGATCCGCTCGAAGAGGCTGGCGTTCCCCGCCGGGTACGGGCGGTCCACCCCGCAGGCGAGGACCGCGACCGTGGTGCCCGAGGCAGCCAGCGCGCCACGGTGCGCGGCGGCGTCGATGCCGTACGCCCCGCCGGACACCACCGTCCAGCCCCGCCCCGCGAGCCCGTACGCGATCTCGCTGGCGACGTGCTTGCCGTACTCGGTCGCGGCTCGGGCGCCGACGATCGCCACCGAACGTTCGACCGCCTCGCCCAGGTCGCCCCCGCCCCGAACCCACAGGCACAGGGGTGGGTAGGTGTCCCGGTCGATCCGGTCGCCGGTGTCCGCCCGGCTCACCGTCGCCAGGTCGGCTACCTGAGCCGGCCACTCGTCGTCGGTCGGGATGAGCAGCCGTGCGCCGAGCCGCTCGGTCCGCGACAACGTGACCTCGGCTGCCCGGTACGGGTCGCCGGCTGCCAACCGGGGCGCCGCCGCGGCGGCCAACTGGTCCGGTACCGCACCCGCGATCAGGCGCGCCAGCGCGACCGGCGCGCCGGCGGCTGCCACCAGCGTGCCGAGCTCACGGTTGCCGGGCTCGACCAGGCTGGCGAGCGCTACCCGCGCCAGCCGTTCGTCCTCGCGACCGCTCATGCCGCACCTCCGGTCCGCAGCGTCAGTGCCTCGGTGACGTCCTCGACGCCCGGCTGCGATCGACCGTCGAGGTCGGCGACGGTCCAGGCGATGCGCAGCACCCGGTCGTACCCCCGGGCGGACAGCGTGCCGACGTCGAGGCACCGGCGCAGCGCCTCCGTGGCGATGCGAGGCAGCCGGTATGGCGGGGTTCGCAGTACCGAACCAGCCACCTCGGCGTTCGTCGCCCAGCCACGCCCCGCCCAACGCTCCGCCGCGGCGGCCCGAGCGTCGGCGACACGAGCCGCCACGACCTGGGACGACTCGCTGCGCGTCGCGTCGTCGAGCAACTGAGCGGCGCGTACCGGCATGAGCGACACCTGCAGGTCGACGCGGTCCATCAGCGGCCCCGACAGTCGGCCCAGGTACCGCCGCCGGACCAGGGCGCTGCATTCGCACTGGACGTCGCCGGCGGGACGCGCGCAGGGGCACGGGTTGGCGGCAAGGACGAGCTGTACCCGCGCCGGATAGGTCATCTGTCCCGCCGAGCGGCCGAGCGTCACCACGCCCTCCTCCAGCGGTTGGCGCAGCGCCTCCAACGCCTGGCTGCTGAACTCGGGAGCCTCGTCCAGGAACAGCACTCCGCGATGGGCGAGGGACAGCAGACCCGGTCGGGCAAGCCCGGAACCGCCACCGACCAACGCCGCGACGCTCGCCGTGTGGTGCGGAGCCTGAAAGGGCGGTTTACGGATCATCGGCGCACCCGACGGCAGCGCGCCGGCGATCGAGTGCACGGCGGTGACTTCGAGCGCCGCGTCGTCGTCGAGCGCGGGCAGGATCGACGGGAGGCGCCTGGCCAGCATGGTCTTGCCGGCACCCGGCGCGCCGATCAGGGACAGGTGGTGACCGCCGGCGGCGGCGACCTCGAGGGCCCGCTTGCCGGTCTCCTGCCCGACCACCTCGGCGAGGTCGGGGCCGCCCGACTCGGGGGCGTCGACGCAGTCGGGCGGGTCGAGCAGCGCTCCGCCGCCGCGAACGAAGTCGACCAGGCGCCGCAGCGTGTCGACCGCTTTGACGATCATCCCCGGTACCAGGGCGGCCTCCCGGGCGTTCGCGGCAGGTACCACGACGCGGCGCAGTCCGGCGCGGTGCGCGGCGAGGACGCACGGCAGGACGCCACGCACCGGCCGTACCGCCCCGTCGAGACCGAGCTCGCCGAGCAGGACCACGCCGAGCAGCGGCGCGAGCGGCAGCGCCCCGGCACCGGCGAGCAGGGTCACCGCGACCGGCAGGTCGAACGCCGACCCGTGTTTCGGCACGCTGGCCGGCAGCAGGTTGACGGTGATCCGCCGGTTCGGCCATGCCTCCCCGGAGTTGACCAGCGCGGCCCGTACCCGGTCGCGCGCCTCCGACAGAGCCGTGTCCGGCAGTCCGGTGAGCGTCATTCCGGGCAGTCCGGCGGCGAGGTCCGCTTCGACCTCGACGACGTGCCCGGCGAGGCCGACCAGCCCGACCGACAGCACCTTCGCGTACGACATCAGAAAGCTCCGCGCAGGTGCTCGACCTGGGCCGGGCCCGATCGTGGGCGCACGACGCTGACCACGTCGAAGCGGACTTCCTTCGGACGTACCCCCGCCTGCGCGAGCCACAGCGTCGCGAGCTTGCGCAGCCGGGCCACCTTCGCCGGCTGTACCGCCTCGCTCGGCGACCCGAATCGCGCGCTGCGACGCGTCTTGACCTCGCAGAAGACGAGCGTGTCCCCGTCCCGCAGGATCGCGTCGACCTCGCCTGCCCGGCAGCGCCAGTTGCGGTCGAGCAGCACCATCCCCTGGTCGACCAGATAACTGACGGCGACCCGCTCGCCGTACGCGCCCACCGTGTCTTTCGCCTGTGTCATGCGCGAAGGCTGCCGCCACCGGCCGACCCAGCACCACCACACCTCGCGAGGGCTGTGGACAAGGCACCCAGGTGTGGACAACACTCCACCAGGAGCGCCGACGTGCTACGCGGTCGCCAGCTGCAGCGGCACAACATAGGGAGATGCCGATATTTCCGATACCGGATGCGCGGTTCGGGATGATGTGTGGCATAGCGGACGGCGCGGTGACCATCCACTTCGGGGGCGAACCGAGCCTGCCCAACCGGCTGGCGGTCATGAACGGGTGGAACTACATGGTCCGCCTCTACCGCCCCCGCGCCGAGATCCTCAACGGAAGCTGGACCTTCCCATCCATCCGGAACACCTGACGAAGACCGTACGCACGAGGCGGGGCAGGCGATCCCCGCACCACGCCTAGGCGGCGAGTTTGCGCAGCCGGTCGACCGCCTCCGACAACACCTCGA
This sequence comes from Micromonosporaceae bacterium, assembly GCA_036378155.1. GTDB lineage: Bacteria > Actinomycetota > Actinomycetes > Mycobacteriales > Micromonosporaceae > DASUXA01. The sequence continues at coordinate 20,771 of DASUXA010000041.1, forward strand.
CCCGCTTGCAGAACGCGAACCGGACCAGGTGCCGACCCGCCTGCCGATCGTCGTAGAACACCTGGGTCGGTACCGCGACCACGCCGCACCGCTCGGGCAGGGCGAGGCAGAACTCGACGCCGTCCGTACCGCCCAGCGGGCGGATGTCCGCCGTGATGAAGTACGTCCCCTCCGGTACCAGCACGTCGAAGCCCGCCTCGGCGAGACCGTTCGCCAGCAGGTCGCGCTTGGCGAGCAGATCGGCGCGCAATCCGGTGACGTACGACCGGGGCAGCCGCAGCGCGTGCGCCACGGCGGGCTGCAGCGGCCCGGCGTTGACGAAGGTCAGGAACTGCTTGACCCGCAGTACCGCCGACACCAGGTCGGGTGGTCCGCTGACCCAGCCGACCTTCCAGCCGGTACACGAGAACGTCTTGCCCGCCGAGGAGATGCGCAGGGTCCGCTCGCGCATGCCGGGCAGGCTCGCCAGCGGGGTGTGCGTGCCGCCGAACACCAGGTGCTCGTACACCTCGTCGGTCACCGCGTACACGTCGTACTCGACACACAACGCGGCGATCAACGCGAGTTCCTCGCGGGTGAACACCTTGCCCGTGGGGTTGTGCGGCGAGTTGAGCAGCACCATCCGGGCGCGTCCCGCGCCGCCGGCCGACCCGGCGAACGCGGCGCGCAACTGGGCCGGGTCGAACCCGTACCGCCCGTCGGCCCGGGGTCGCAGGGTGACGGGCCGGCGCACCGCGTGGGCCAGCGCGATCGACGCCGCGTACGAGTCGTAGTACGGCTCGAAGCAGACCACCGCGTCGCCCGGGTCGCACAGCGCCAGGATCGACGCCGCGATCGCCTCGGTTGCCCCGGCGGTCACCACGACCTCGCGGTCCGGGTCGTAGTCCAGTCCCCAGTACTCCCGCTGGTGGTCGGCGATCGCCTGGCGCAGCGCCGGAATGCCGGGAGCGGGCGGGTACTGGTTGTGCCCGCCGCGCAGCGCCTCGGCCGCCGCGTCGAGCATCGACGCCGGTCCGTCGGTGTCCGGGAAGCCCTGACCGAGGTTGACCGCCCCGGTGCGTACCGCCAGCGCCGACATCTCCGCGAAGATGGTCGTGCCGAACGGGCGCATCCGCTCCACCAGTGGGTCCATGCCGCTCAGCCTAGGGCGGGCGGGGCGTACCGGTACCGCTGCGGTTGCCAGGACAGCCACGAGCCGTGCGGGCCGGTGCGCGCCAGCACCTCGACCGTGGGCTGGCCGTCCAGCCACGCGACGACCGTCAGGGTGCCGATCGCCTGGGCGGTCGGCGCCGGTACCCCGGCGGTGAACAGGTCCGCCCCGCACTTCGCCGCCTCGTTGACGACCAGGATCAGGTCCCGCCGCCGACCCTCGGCGTCCAGGACGCGGACCAACTCGTCCTGGGCGGCGGAGGGCAGGTAGGTCGTCGCGTTCGAGCTGAACACCAGGGGTACCGCGGAGACGCCGGCGAGCACCTCGGGCAGCGCGCCGACCATGTCACCGGCGATCAGCGGCGGGCGTACCTCGCGCGCCTCGCCCAACGCCGCGTCCAGCCGCGCCAGCCGTTCGACGTGCTCGGGCCAGATGCAGCTGCGCAGCCAGGTCACCTGGTCCGGATCGTCGACCTCGACCGGGTGGAGGTCGATCCCGGTACGCGACGCGATCAGCGGGCTGTCGTCCAGGTACTCCGGGCACTGCTCGCCCCGCACTTCGCAGTCGAGCAGCAACGGGTGCGGCGGGTCGGCGCGGCCGACCCGCCGCACCCCGGACGGTCCGGTGTACCGGTAGCCGTACCGGTCCGCGAGCAGCAGCAGCCCCGCGCTGGTACCGAGTTCGACCAGCCCGACCGGGCGGTCGCCGAGCAGCCTCGCGACCAGGCCGAACGCCGGGCGCAGCAGGGCGGCGCGCAGCGGCTCGTTGGTCTGGGTGGTCCGGCTCGCGCACAGTTCGCCGAGTTCGGGGCCGTACCGGCTGACCAGGTCCGCGAACGCGGGCACCAGTCCGTCGTCCGGTTCGCGGGTGCCGCCGAGCACCGGCAGGTACTCCGACAGCCGGTGCCCGGTCGCGCTGGTGCGCAGCAGGTACTGCGCGGCCGCGAAGTACAGGATCGCCCGGCGCTGCCGGGGCGGCGCGGCGTACAGCGGGTCGGCGAGGTCGGGGCGCTCGACGATCGCCGCCGACAGCCGGGTGTACACCTCGGAGGAGCCGACGAATTCACGCTCGGCGAAGGTCCGGAACATCCGCGTCATGCGCTCGTCGTCGCGCTCGCTGTCGCGCTGCCCCGCCGACGGCTGCTGATCTGCTGCCATACCGCCAGATGCTGCTCGCCTCGCCGCGGTGGCGCAGCGATCGACACCACACGACGGTGGTTGTCCACAGTGCGCCGCGATGGATTAGCCAGCGGGCGGTTGTTTCGCCTACGGTGCGATGTCGTGGACGGACTGCGTGGTTACCCGGACGAGTCGGAGCCCAGGTGGTACGAGCCCGAGCGGCGCTACCCCGAGCCGGAGTGGAACGCGGGCGGCGACCCGCGGTTCGGCGACGGGCAGGACAGCAGATTCGGCGACGGACCGGACGCTCGGTTCGGTGACCCGCCGGGCGAGGGGCGGTACGCCGAACTCGCCGATCTTGGCGGCCCGGCGCGGTACGGCGAACCACGGCAGTCGGAGCCGGCGCCACGCGCCCCGGAAGGCCCCGGGTTCGACTCGTCGCCCCGCTCGTACGCGGTCGGTCCGCGCACCGAGAGCGAACTCCCGCCGGTGCCGCCCGCGTCGGACCAGCCCGTGCAGTTCCACACCCAGCCGATCGACCGTGCTGCGTTGCGCCGGCCGCCGGTCCCGCCCGGCATGCCGCCGGCATCACCGGGCATGCCGCCCGCGCCGCCCACCATGTCGCCGATGCTGCCGCCGGCGGCGTCCGCCGAATCCGGCGGCGCGGTGTACCGGACCCGTCGGGTCGGCGTCGCGATCCTGCTGATCATCGTGCTCGTCGTGTTCGAGCTGGTGGGACTGCGGTCGTTCCTCGTCGCCGCCACGGTCGGCAAGGCTGCCCCGTCCGGCATCGTGTCCAGCGCGCTCCTGCTGCTCGGGTTGCCGCTGTCCACCATCGGGCTGTACGGGCTGGCCACCGGCGCCGCCTCGCCCGCCGCGCTGCAGGGCGGACTGGCGTGGCTGCGCGCGCCGCTGGCGTACCTGCCGGTCGGGCTGATCCTGCTGCTCGGCGCGGCGATCGCGGCCTGACCAGCCGATCGGCGCGCCCCGTCGATCGGCCCCGGTCAGCGCCGGGACCGGTGCGGTGCCGGGCCGCACCGCACCACGCGGCTCGGCCGCGTACACTCGAACACCAGTGACCACCCTTGTGGTCGAACTCGCGCGCCCTCCTCCCAGTGAGGCGACGGCCGCCCTGGTCCCGGCTTCCGCCGGGTGATCGCGGCCGGCGACCAGGCGCCAGGGCGACGGACCACCCGGTCCGCCGCGACAACCAGGATCCAGACGAGGAGCGGCCTCACCATGCCAGTCGTCACGATGCGGCAGATGCTGGAAAGCGGCGTCCACTTCGGGCACCAGACCCGGCGGTGGAACCCGAAGATGAAGCGGTTCATCCTGACCGAGCGCAACGGCATCTACATCATCGACCTGCGCCAGAGCCTTCAGTACATCGAGAAGGCCTACGACTTCGTCAAGAACACCGTCGCCGAGGGCGGCAACATCCTCTTCGTGGGCACCAAGAAGCAGGCCCAGGAGGCGGTCGCCGAGCAGGCGTCCCGTGTCGGCATGCCGTACGTCAACCACCGGTGGCTGGGCGGCATGCTGACCAACTTCCAGACCATGCACAAGCGGCTGCAGCGGCTGAAGGAGCTCGAGTCGATCGAGCAGACCGGTGCCGCGAAGGGGTACACGAAGAAGGAGACCCTCCAGCTCACCCGTGAGAAGGAGAAGCTGACCCGGACCCTGGGCGGCCTGCGCGACATGCAGAAGCTTCCGGCCGCGATCTGGGTGGTCGACACCAAGAAGGAGCACATCGCGGTCGACGAGGCGCGCAAGCTGGGCATCCCGGTGATCGCCGTCCTCGACACCAACTGTGACCCGGACGAGGTCGACTACCCGATCCCGGGCAACGACGACGCGATCCGCTCGGCGGCGCTGCTCACCCGCGTGATCGCGGACGCGGTCGCGGAGGGCCTGATCGCCCGCTCCGGCAAGTCGCTGCGTACCGACGAGAAGCCCGAGCCGGGCGTCGTCGCCGCCGACGAGCCGCTCGCCGAGTGGGAGCGGGAGCTGCTCGAAGGCAGCAAGGCCGCCGAGGGGTCGGGCTCGACCGAGGCGTGAGCACCACCGCCCGCCGGGCGTCCCACCCGCACGGATGAGGCCCTGGCGGGCTACCGGTCAACCACAGCGTGTCTAGAGAGAGAAGCATGTCGAACTTCACTGCCGCGGATGTGAAGAAGCTCCGCGACCTCACCGGCGCCGGCATGATGGACTGCAAGAAGGCGCTGCAGGAGTCGGACGGCGACTTCGACCGCGCCGTCGAGATCCTGCGCATCAAGGGCGCCAAGGACGTCGGCAAGCGGGCCGGGCGCACGGCCGCGAACGGTCTGGTGGCGCACAGCGGCACCGCGCTGCTCGAGCTGAACTGCGAGACCGACTTCGTCGCCAAGAACTCCGACTTCGTGGCCCTGGCGCAGCAGTTGGTCGAGCACGTCGCCGCGACCCGACCGGCGGACCTCGAGGCGCTGCTCGCCTCGACCCTGCCGGACGGGCGCACGGTCGCCGCGACCGTCGAGGAACAGTCCGCCAAGATCGGCGAGAAGCTGGTGCTCAACCGGTTCGCCGTGCTCGACGGCACAGTCGCGGTGTACATGCACCGCAAGAGCCCCGACCTGCCGCCGCAGGTCGGCGTCATGGTGCAGTACACCGGCAAGTCCGACGAGGCGGCGGAGGCGGACGCGCGGGGCGTGGCGATGCAGATCGCCGCGATGCGCCCGAAGTACGTGACCCGCGACGAGGTACCGGCCGACGTCGTCGAGTCGGAGCGGCGTATCGCCGAGCAGACCGCTCGCGAGGAGGGCAAGCCGGAGGCGGCCCTGTCGAAGATCGTCGACGGCCGGGTCAACGCGTTCTTCAAGGACTTCGTGCTGCTCGAGCAGCCGTCCGTACAGGACCAGAAGAAGTCGGTCAAGCAGGTGCTCGCCGAGGCCGGGCTGACCGTGACCCGGTTCGTCCGGTTCGAGGTCGGCCAGGCCTGACCGACGCAACCACAGCACCGCACACGAGGAGGCTGCCGGTGGACACCTCGTACGCCGCGGCCTCCTCGTGGCGTGTAACGCCGCATTCGACCGAGCGACGGGGCGGCGCTCCGGGTGACCGGGGCTCCGCCCGGGTATCCGCCCCTGACGAGGAAGGTACGACTTGATGACGACCGGCACCATGACCCCACTCGCGGCAGGCGTCTCCGACTGGCACGGTGACCACCCCCGGGCCCGGCGGGTCGTGCTCAAGCTCTCCGGTGAGGTCTTCGGTGGCGGTGCGATCGGGGTGGACCCGGACGTGGTCCAGTCGCTCGCCCGGCAGATCGCCACAGTGGTACGCCGGGGTGTCCAGGTCGCGGTCGTGGTCGGCGGCGGCAACTTCTTCCGGGGCGCCGAGTTGCAGCGCCGGGGCATGGACCGTCCGCGCGCGGACTACATGGGCATGCTCGCCACGGTGATGAACTGCCTGGCGCTGCAGGACTTCCTGGAGAAGGAGGGCATCGACACCCGGGTCCAGACGGCGATCACCATGGCCCAGGTCGCCGAGCCGTACATCCCGCGTCGCGCGATCCGGCACCTGGAAAAGGGTCGGGTCGTCATCTTCGGCGCCGGCGCCGGCATGCCGTACTTCTCCACGGACACGGTGGCGGCGCAGCGGGCGCTGGAGATCCACGCCGACGTCGTGTTGATGAGCAAGAACGGGGTCGACGGCGTGTACACCGCTGACCCGCGCACCGACCCCGAGGCGCGCAAGCTCGACGTGATCACCTTCTCCGACGCGCTGCGTCAGGGACTGCGCGTGGTCGACGCCGCCGCCCTCAGCCTCTGTGGGGACAACAAGCTGCCGATGCTGGTGTTCGCCGCGGAAGGGACGGACACCATCATCCGCGCCGTCAGCGGTGAGAAAATCGGTACCTTGATCACGGCTGGTTGACGGCCGTGGCGGTCACCCCTGATAGCACAGCGACAAGCGCCCGAAGGAGGCGACGGAGCACGTGATCGACGACACGCTCCTCGAGGCCGAGGAGAAGATGGAGCGGGCCATCGAGTTCGCCAGGGAGGATCTTGCGACGATCCGCACCGGCCGCGCCACCCCGGCGATGTTCGCCAAGATCATTATCGACTACTACGGGTCGCCTACGCCGCTGCCGCAGATGGCGTCCATCGCCGTACCGGAGCCACGGATGGCGATCATCAAGCCGTACGACAACTCGCAACTGGGCGCGATGGAAAAGGCCATCCGCGACTCCGACCTGGGCGTGAACCCGAACAATGAGGGTACGCAGATCCGCATCGTGCTGCCGCAGATGACCGAGGAGCGGCGCCGCGAGATGATCAAGGTCGCCCGGCACAAGGGCGAGGAGGGCAAGGTCGCGATCCGCAACGTGCGGCGCAAGGCGAAGGAAGAGCTGGACCGGATCGTCAAGGACGGCGAAGCCGGCGAGGACGAGGTACGCCGCGCGGAGAAGGAGCTCGACGACCTGACCGCCAAGTACGTCGGCCACATCGACGAGCTCGTCAAGCACAAGGAAAACGAGTTGCTCGAGGTCTGATGTCGTACGACCCTGCGGGCTGGTCCCACCCCTCGGAGCGGGACATCCGACACGGACGTCACCGGGCGCGGCACGCTGATGCCGCGCCCGAACCGTACGCGGACGGGATCGACGACGGCACGCCGGGCGAGCCGTACGGCTACGACGACGGCACGCCCGGCTACGACCGCTCCACCAGCGCGCCGTACGAGCACCGTGGCGCGCCGCCCGACGACCCGTACCGCCAGGGCCGGCGGGCGGCGGACGAGGCGTACCGCTACGGCGACGGTCTGTCCGCCCAACCGCTGTACGCGCCGGACCCGGCCCAGCGCCGCGACCCGGCGCCGCGTCGGGAGGGGCGCCCCGGCCGGCAGGAGCCGCCCACCGATCCCGGCTGGCGGCGACCCGAGGATCGCGGCTGGCGTGAACCACCGACCGGCCCGGGCTGGTCGGAGCCGGACCGCGACCCGCGTTGGTCAGCCCCCGACCCGCACCCCCGTTACACCCGCGACCCGGACCCGGGTTTCGCCCCGGACCGTGATTCTCGCTGGTCCGACCCGGACCGGGACCCCCGCTGGTCCGTCCGGAATCCCGAGCCCGGTTGGTCCGCCGCCGACCGCCGGCCGCCGGCACCGCCGCGCCCGCCCGAGGGGTACCGCAGTCCGCCGGACGACCGCGCGGACTGGTACGACGAGGGAACCGCGCCGCTGGACCAGGTGCCGCCCGCCGAACCGAGCACCCGGGCGGACGCCCAGCCGAGCCCGGCGACCGGGTCGACGGAACCCGCCGGTACCGGCAAGCCGACCCGCCGGCGGTCGAGGGCGGAACGCCGGTCGCGCGGCGACGGCGAGCCGAAGAAGAGCCGCGCCGGTCGCGACCTGCCCGCCGCGATCGGGGTCGGAGTCGGGCTCGGCGCCGTGGTCCTGGTCGCCCTGTTCGTGTGGCGGCCCGCGTTCCTGGGCGTCGTGGTGCTCGCCGCGGGCGTGGCGACATGGGAACTGGTCCGGGCGATCGCGGGCCAGGGGAGGGGTCGCGCCCCTCTGGTACCGCTGCTCGCCGGTTGCGTGGCGATGACAGCGCTCGCGTGGTTCGCCGGGCTCGAGGCGATGCTGCCGGGGTTGGTGTTCACCGTCCTCGCGGCGTTGCTGTGGCGGATACCGGACGGACCCGAGCGGTACCACCGGGACGCGGTCGCCGCGACGCTCGTGACCGTCTACATCCCGTTCCTCGCCGGCTTCGCGGTACTGCTGCTGCGCCCCGACGACGGCTCGCTGCGCATCCTGGTGATGCTCGCCGCCGTGGTGCTGTCCGACACCGGGGGGTACGCCGCCGGCGTGTTTTTCGGCAAGCATCCGATGGCGCCCCGGGTCAGCCCGAAGAAGTCCTGGGAGGGGCTGGCGGGCTCGCTGGTCGCCACCGCCGTCGGCGGTGCCCTGCTGCTGTACTACCTGTTCGACGTCGCCTGGTGGCACGGGGTGATCTTCGGTTTGGCGGTGTCGGCTGCCGCCGTCCTCGGCGACCTCGCCGAGTCGCTGCTGAAGCGGGATCTCGGCATCAAGGACATGAGTTCGCTGCTGCCCGGTCACGGCGGACTGATGGACCGCCTCGACTCGATCCTGTTCGCCGCCCCGGTGGCGTACCTGCTGCTGATCGTGCTCGCCCCGGTCGCCGGGTGAGCCCCGCGCCGGGCGTGACGGGCGCGACAGTCGCTGCGGCCCGCGTGGGACACTGGACCAGTCATGACTGGTACCCCGCCCCCTGTCGCTGCGACCGGCACCTTGCCCCTGGCCCCACCGCGCCGTCGGCCGTCCCTGCCGGCCCGTCACCTCGCCGACCTCGACCTGGCCGGCCGCCGCGCCGCGGTCGCCGAGCTGGGGGAGAAGGCGTTTCGGGCCACGCAGCTGTCCACCCACTACTTCGCTCGACTGGTCCGTGACCCGGGGCGGATGACCGACATCCCGGCGGCGTCCCGTAACCGCCTCGCCGAGGCGCTGCTGCCCAGCCTGCTCACCCCGGTACGCGACGTGACCTGCGACGACGGCGCCACGCGCAAGACGCTGTGGCGACTGCACGACGGCTCGCTGGTCGAGAGCGTGCTGATGGGTTATCCCGACCGGGTCACCGTCTGCGTCTCCAGCCAGGCCGGTTGCGGTATGGGCTGCCCGTTCTGCGCCACCGGGCAGGGCGGGCTCACCCGCAACCTGTCCACCGCGGAAATCGTCGACCAGGTGGTGTGGTTCGCCGGTGTCGCCGCCTCGGGCGCGGTTGCCGGGTCGCCGCCGCGACTGTCGCATGTCGTGTTCATGGGCATGGGTGAGCCGTTGGCGAACTATCCGCGCGTGATCGACGCGGTGCGCCGGCTCACCGCACCCACGCCCGAGGGCTTGGGCCTGTCGCAGCGGCACATCACCGTGTCCACGGTCGGTCTGGTACCGGCGATCCACCGGCTGATCGAGGAGGACCTGTCGGTCACCCTCGCGGTGTCCCTGCATGCCCCGGACGACGAGTTGCGTGACGAACTGGTACCGGTGAACCAACACTGGAAGGTGTCCGAGGTGCTGGACGCCGCCTGGCGGTACGCGGACCGGACGGGACGCCGCGTGTCGATCGAGTACGCCATGATCAGAGACGTGAACGATCAACCATGGCGTGCCGATCTGCTGGGTCGGCTGCTCGCCGGGAAGTTGGCCCACGTCAACCTGATCCCGTTGAATCCGACGCCGGGCAGCCGATGGGACGCGAGCCCGAAGGCGGTGGAACGGGAGTTCGTTCGGCGGCTGCGTGCGGCTGGCGTGCCTACTACTGTTCGGGACACCCGCGGTCGCGAGATCGACGGGGCCTGCGGTCAACTGGCGGCGGCGGAGGTGGGACCCTTGAGTTCGGGCGAACGAAAGGCGGCACAGTGAGCAGTCAGGGTCAGCGGTTCCGGCGACGGGCGCTGCGCCGCGGCTACAAGGTCGACGAGGTCGACGACTTCCTCGACCGGGTGGAGGCGACCCTCGCGGGTGAGCCGATACCCGACCCGGTGACCGCGCAGGAGGTCCACGACGTGGTCTTCCGGGTGCGGTTCGGCGGGTACGACGAGTGGCAGGTCGACCTGCATCTGGACCGCGTGGAGCGGCAGCTCGCCGAGATGGAGGAGCGGGGCGCGACGCGTCCGCAGGCGGCGCCGATGCCGAGCCGGGTACCGCCGCCGGAGCGGATCGGTCCGCCGGTGGGGCATGCCCCGGCACCCCCGCCTCGCGACGACCGGTTTGCCGCGCCGCCGGCGCCTCGCGACGACCGGTTCGCCGCGCCACCGTTGCCGGCGCGCGCCGCTCAGGGTTTCGCGGCCCCGCCGGCGTCCGCGCCGACGCAGGGTTTCCCGGCGGTACCGTCGTCCGCGCCTACTCAGGGTTTCCCGGCGGTACCTCCGCCCGCTCCGCCCGTTCAACCGGCTCCGCAGCCCCGCCCGCCCGTCATTCCGCGGCTGGACCCGTCAGCCTTTTCCGGGAGTACGTTCAACGGCTTCGAGCCGGGTCGGCACGGCAAGGCGGACATGACCACGGAGATGCGGGTCCAGTCGGCGAGCCCGCCTCCCGGTGTGTCGGCGAGCGACATCCAGTACGTCGACGAGATGCGCCGGGCGTTCCAGCCGCGCCGGTTCGGCAGCGGGTACGACCCGGGGCAGGTGGACCGGCTGTTCGAGGGCATCATGGCGGCGCTGACCGGACGCTCGCCGGTACCGATCACTGACGGTGAACTGGATCCGGCGCAGTTCAGCCTCGTGCCGAACGGCTACTTCGAGGCAGAGGTCGACCACGCGCTGCGGGAGGTACGGGAGATCCTGCGCCGCCGCTGACCGCCGTCCGCCGCACGCTGACCGGGCGTTCTCGTGCGCCCGCCCGGTCCCC